>JAHEFF010000033.1 GCA_024640315.1 Woeseiaceae bacterium | reverse complement strand
CTGGAAGCTGACGCTGCTGGCATCGCTTGGCCGACACTCCGGCGGTTCTGCGGGCAAAGGAAGTGATCGTCGCTTTTTTCATCGCCCGGATCTCGTGCAGACCAAGGACGAAGACGGGAATTTCGACGCCGTACTGATCGGCTCCGGCGATCGTGCCGACCCGCTCGATGGCGGCGGCACTGCAACGAACTACTTCTACATGATTAAAGATCGTGCAACGACAGTGGGTAGCGCGATGGACACCGGTGTCGATCACACATTCCTGGGCGACGTTACCAGCAACTGCCTGCAGGACGGCAGCTGCTCGCTCGACCTGACGCATGGATGGAAGCTGCAGATGGAAACATCGGGTGAGAAGATTCTTGCGACTCCACTGACGATGACCGGCAAGGTATTTTTTACCTCCTATATGCCTCAGGGCGGAGGCAAGGCTTCAGCGTGTTCGCCCTCGGAGGGCTCGGGACGACTCTATGCGCTGTCCTTGCAGACCGCTGAGTCGGTGATCAACTACGACACAACGGATGACCAGCCAAGTGACGATGATCCGGATGGCGAAAATCCCACGACGAAGTCGGATCGAAGCGTCGAGTTGAATTCCGCAGGTATCCCGGCGGAAGTCGTCTCGATTCCGCCTAACAAGATCCTGCGGCCCGACCTGCAAATTGACACGATCGATGTCGCAACGAGATGGCGCACGTACTGGTATATCCAGGAAGACGCAGATCTTCTGTAATGATCCACGTGAAAGGAACCAAAAAAACAATGGACATGAAACAAATGTCGCCGCGGCAGGCAGGAGTGACGCTGATGGAATTGCTGATCGTTGTTGCGATCATCTCGATGATCGCTGCCTTTGCGTATCCGTCTTATACCCAGTTCGTCACACGGAGCAAACGGGCGATTGGCGCGTCTGCGCTGCTGCAGATTGCCGATCGGCAACAGCAGTTCTTCATGGATAACAAACGTTATGCCACAACGCTAACCCGGCTGGGTTACGCCAGTGACGCGATTATGGTCGACGACGAAGGCCAGGTGGTTACGGTTGGCGACGACGATCGTCTTTACCAGGTCGAGATTTCTGCCTCGAACTTCGTTACCTACGAGTTAACGGCGACACCGCAGTTGAATCATGCAAAGAAGGATTCGAGCTGTGGAAATCTGACGTTGACCCATACGGGCGAAAAGGGTCAAAGCGGCACAGGTGACAACTGCTGGTAGACGAATGGCTGCCGGCAGCACTGACAAGATCAGATTGTTGCTGAGCGCGGGGTGCGACTGCGGCCCGCTTCGGGCAATCAGGCAGCGAGTGCTTTAACCATCTTGTTGAGACGGCTCTTGTGGCGTGCGGCCTTATTCTTGTTGACCACGCCTTTGGTGATCATCGAATCGATAACAGGGACAGCAGCCTTGTAAGCTGCGGTCGCGGCGTCTTTGTCACCTTTCTCGACCGCGGAAATAACCGCCTTGATTTGCGTACGCATTTTCGAACGCAGGCCCATTTTGTGAAGCCGCGTGTTTGCTGCCTGCCGGGCCCGTTTCCGGGCTGATTTGATGTTTGCCACGTTGTGATATCCGTTTGTGCCTGGGTCCGCATGACGGTCAAATAACCAGTGGAACCCAAAAGAGCCGCGTATTATTCTCGTCCGTAACGCCATTGTCAATGCGTTCCCCGGGATCAGAAGCCGGACTCCTTCAAATAGGGCTAAATGACTGATTATTGGTCGCATTTAGGGCTAAACTACCAGCTCAAACGGTTTCAAACGCGTCCCGCATGCCCTCGGAACAGCCCGCCAAGAAAGCCCCACACACGGGCTCTGACAGTCCCGTACGGGGCCGATTCGGGCTGCGACTGTTGAAGTCGACCTCGGTTGTCAGCTTCATGACGCTCTTGTCGCGAATTCTCGGCCTGGTCCGGGATGTGGTTTTTGCCCGAATGTTCGGCGCCTCGATCGTCATGGACGCTTTTATCGTCGCCAACCGAATTCCCAACATGTTGCGGCGTTTTTTCGCAGAAGGCGCCTTCTCACAAGGCTTTGTGCCGGTGATGGCACGTTTTCGCGAACAGCACGATCATGACGAGGCCCGGGAATTCGTCGATGCAGTGGCAGGCACACTCGGCCTGTTGCTGTTCGTCGTGACCCTGGTCGGCGTCGTAGCGGCACCATTGCTGGTACTTGTCGTCGCTCCGGGTTTCGTCGGCGATGATGGCCGCTTTGATTTGTCGGTGGCGATGCTCCGGTTCACGTTTCCGTACCTGTTCTTCGTTTCTCTCACTGCATTCGCCGGCGGGGTCCTGAATACCTATGGAAAGTTCGCTGCTCCCGCATTCACGCCCGTCATTCTCAATGTCGTTCTGATTTCGAGTGCATTGTGGCTGGCGCCGCAGCTCGCGGAACCGGGAATGGCGCTCGCTTATGGCGTCTTTCTGGCTGGCGCGGTGCAGCTCGTATTCCAGGTTCCATTCCTGGCTAAAATCCATGCAGTGCCGCGGCCCAGCTGGAAACCCAGGCACGGCGGCGTGCGACGTGTGGTAGCCCTCATGCTGCCGGCGATCTTTGGTTCGTCCGTTGCTCAGATCAATGTACTGCTGGGCGGCATAATCGCGTCACTGCTTGGCGTTGGCAAAATCAGCCTGCTCTATTATTCCGATCGCCTGATGGAGTTTCCGCTGGGCCTTTTCGGCATTGCGCTGGCAACCGTTACCTTGCCGTATCTGTCGCGGCAGGCTGCCAATAAATCAATGCGAGAGTTTTCCGACACCGTCGACTGGTCGATGAAGCTGGTGGTTCTGATCGCCACTCCGGCGGCGGTCGGGCTGATCCTTCTTGCGGAGCCACTCGTGGCGACCATTTTTTACGGCGGTGTTTTTACCGCATCCGATGTTGAACTGGCGGCGCTCAGCCTGCAGGCATTCGCGGCCGGTCTTATGGGCTTCTCATTCGTCAAGATCCTGGCGCCCGCCTATTTTGCCCGGGAGGACACGAAGACACCGGTCAGGGTTGGCCTGATTGCGCTCGCCGTCAATTTCGTCCTCAGTGTTGTCCTTGCCTACGGGCTGACAAAAGCGGGCTATGCGGGAACGCACGCCGGCCTTGCCCTGGCGATATCCATAGCGGCGCTGGTCAATGCATGGCTGCTTTACCGTGGCTTGAGGCGCGACAATATCGTCGCGCATTCGCCTGGCTGGGCCGCATTCCTGGCGCGCGTAGTCTTTGCCAACGCCGCAATGGTTGTCTGCCTCTATTACCTGGCGCGGCCGCTCGCCTGGTGGCTCGAGACCAGCGCATGGGAGCGAACGGCCTGGCTCGGCATTGTCGTGACGGCAGGCGCGGTGAGCTATTTCGTTGCCCTGCTGGTGTCCGGTACCAGGCTGGCGCATTTCAGGCATCAGTCGGGGTAGGGGCGATCCTGTCGCCGGGTCGGTACAATCAGCGTCTGGTCACATGATCTGAATACTATGCGCTTATCCCGTCATCCATTGAGTTTCCCGTTTGATCGTGTCGCGAACGGCAGCGTTGCGACCATTGGCTCTTTTGATGGTCTCCACCTCGGTCATCAACGGCTGCTGCAGCACGTCATCGCGGAAGCGCGATCCCGAGCGCTGCCCTCGATAGTGATGAGCTTTGAGCCGACGCCGAAGGAGTTCTTCCTGGCGGCCAGCCCGCCGGCGCGATTGATGAGATTCAGGGAGAAATTCGAGGGCCTGGGAGAGACCGGCGTAGACATCTTTTTCTGCCCGCGATTCAACGAGGCGATGAAGAACATTTCGGCAGACGCGTTCATCCGGCGAATCCTGGTGCACGCATTAAATGTTCGTCACCTTGTTATCGGGGATGACTTCAGGTTTGCACAAGATCGTGAGGGTCACCTGGACATGCTCAGGGCCGCAGGGATCGCGCTTGGATTCACCGTGGAACAAATGTCGAGCGTGATCGAACGAGATGAACGCGTCAGCAGTTCCGCCATCCGAGACGCTCTGTGGGAAGGGGACCTGGAACGCGCAACGGCTTTGCTGGGCCGACACTACCGGATGTCAGGCAAAGTCATTGTCGGCGAACGAGTCGGTCGCCAGCTCGGTTACCCGACTGCCAACGTCAACCTCAACCGCAAACAAAGTGCCGTAATGGGAATTTTTGCGGTCCGGGTCTCGGGGCCGGACTGGGGTCCTTTGGATGCTGTTGCCAGCATCGGTACCCGTCCGACGTTCGGCGGAGCCAAGCCGCTCCTTGAAGTACACATCTTCGACTTTGATAAGGATATCTATGGTGAGTATATTCACGTGGATTTCATTGCCCGGCTGCGGAGTGAAGAGAAATTCGCCGATGTAGACCAACTCGTCGAACAAATGCACCGGGATTCGGCGCTGGCGAGAGAAATACTCGCTGCATGAACTCTAAATGTTGAGACACGCAATTGTGTCATTGGAAAAGGATCATCTGTTGACCGACGAACTGGAAAAACGACCGACTGGCTACAAGCCATTTTCTCTGTGGATGGTGGTGGCGTTCCTGGTTGTCGCTTTCGACCAGCTGACAAAGTGGATGATTCTCAAGTGGGTTCCGCTCTACGACAAGATCCCGGTCAACTCCTTTATTAATATTACGCACCAGCGAAATACCGGTGCTGCATTCAGTTTTCTGGCCGATGCTGACGGTTGGCAACGCTGGTTTTTCATATCGCTTGCGGCCATCGTGAGCACTTACATCGTCTACTGGATCTGGCGCATTCGTGCACAGGGTCAGTTCGTCCTGTCAGCCGGATTGGCATTGGTGCTGGGCGGCGCGATAGGCAATGTCATCGACAGGATTGTTTTGGGCAGCGTCGTTGATTTTATCCAGGTACTCATCGCCGGCTGGCCATTCCCGTCTTTCAACGTGGCCGATTCAGCGATTACGGTCGGTGCTGCATTTCTGATAATCGACGCGCTGTTTCTGTCCGGGGAAGAGGACGCCTAGAGGCTGGTTGCGGCAGGCAGAAAAAAGGCCGGTCCAATCGGACCGGCCCGTTAATTACTGCCAAATACAGTTAATGATCAGAGTCGCGTATTCGTCCAGCAGTCAGCGGCAGGTGCGGAGCCCTTCTGGGCACGGCCATCAATCGTGAAAGTAAGGCACTTGCCGGCTTCTTCATCCGCTTTCTGATAAGTGGCCACTGCATTGAACGTGTTGGCATTTGCCACAGGTACGCTACATATGTAGGTACCCGAGTCCGTCAAATTATTGCCCGCGGCAGCAAAACCGAGGTTGGTCATATCGGTCGTGTAGGTATTGTTCTGCAGATAGAAGCGTTCCTGTAACGTTGCGATTTGCAGTAGACACGCTTTCGCCTCGTTGCGCTTTGCCTTGGCAACATACTGCCGGTAGCTGGGATATGCGATGGCGGTGAGGATGCTGATGATCACCACAACGATCATCAGCTCCATCAGCGTTACGCCTCGCATGTATGCGCGCATCGTCATTTGTTTGTGCCCCGGGCGAATGCTCTTGCTCATTACTCAATACCGTCCTGTGTCCAGAGTGTACGCACCGGGTTATTGATAAAGCCCGGGTCGAAACATTCGACGCCAACGCAACCGATCGGCGGCGGCGCACAGTCAGCGCCCGTGCAGTCTGGATCATCCGGGCTCGGGAAAAGAATGGTCGGCGCTGGTGCAATACCGCCCTGCTGCAGAGTCTGACGACGCGCGTCATCGGAATCAGCCGGGTCCAGAGTATCGAGGTTGTTCACAACAGGATCGCCATTGATCACGCTGACGCGATAAAGGAAGTTGGTTCCCTTGCCGGCCGCACAGGTCGCGGCAGCGTTCGAGTCTGGCGAGAAGGCGACAAAGAATACTTCGTTATTGAAGGTGATCGAATCCGAAAGAACCTTCTGGTTCGATGGCAACATGAATTTCCAGCCGCGATCCGTGGGATTGATGACGACCTGCTTCTGTCCTGCCACCTCAACCAGGTCACCGATCGTAGCAATGCTGTAGTTATCGTATTCGGTCTGCGTCAGCTTGTTGAACACATCCGGGTCGCGGAAGGAGAAGAAGTGATCAACAGCTTTAAGATCAAACGGATGGGCGCGGTAACCGGAGCCAATACTGACTGCCAGGAAACGCTTGTCCTGGACGTTATCCTTGAAAAGCGAGACATCAGGAGACGTATAGAAGCGGCGCGTTTCGGCAGCGCTTGGTGCGACCAGGCCTTCGGCGCCAATCCGCGCAATGACACCGCCGGCGACCAGTGTCGATGCCGGCTGACCGTTCGTGACATCAAATCGCCAGATTTGTCCACCGAGATCCGAGGCGTACATCCTGTCAGCGTAGCCGTTGCCGCTCAGGTCGATGACTCTAACGTCATTTGGTATGGCGCGCGTCATGGTGGTCAATTGCAGGTCTGCACTGCCGTCAATACCTGCGCGCCACAGCTCGGTGCCGCTTGCGAGGTCGAGAATGTGAATGCCGGCACCGACGCCGTCAGGCGTCGGCGGATGTGAGTCAGTGTCGTGCACCGTGTCATAGCCGCCGCCAAGTACAATGACTGCATTGTCGGCATTCTGACTGGCGCCACTGATGTTCATCCTGGTGACAACCGGTGATGACCAGCTTTCACCCATTTCCGGAAAGTTCGCCTGCCACATCAAACGCGGCGCATACTTGTTCGTGACGTCAAGCGCGTAGAACGAGTTTCCGCCACGGCGCATGCCGAAAATCAGGTAGACGAAATCACTGCCGTCGACAATGCCGTTCTTGTTGGCGTCCTTGACCACCGGGACGACGTTACCGTCAATACCGTACTGCTTGTATTTCGAGTTCGGATCGAAATACAGGCGCGTCAAATTAGACAACAACTCTTTAGGAATGAAAGACCACAATTCTTCGCCGGTATTGCCGTTGATGGCATGCAGGTAGCCGTCATTCGTTGCCGTGTAGACCACGATGTCCGGACTCGCCACCGTGCCACCATAAACAATGGCCGCAGGCTGCGAGTGCAGCGGATCGCCCATGGCATATCGAACATTGGTCGCGAGGTTGTTGTCCTCGTTGCGCAGGTCTTCACCACGTGCCCAACGTATGACCTCGTCCATCGTCGGTTCACCCGAGGCGCCGGTCAGGCCGAAATCGGCATTCGAGAACGCACCTGTATTTGACGGCGTAACCAGGTTTGCCGAACTGGTGAGATCAGCGCCACCACTGTTATTCGTAAACAGGTTGCGGGTCGCCGGATCGGGCAGCTTTCTTGCCGCACCGCCAAGCCGAACGTCGTTACCGTCTGCCCCGCCAACGGTCCAGTAGCTCTTGGCCGTGTCATAGAAGAATCCGGTGGCCGGATCGACCGCGGACACACCATTGACGTCGGTAATCACGCGGTTAGTTATGCGGTACTTTTTGAGATTGCCGGGCCAGTGTGCTTTCGCCTTGGCACCAAACATGGTCAGGTACAGGTCGTTCAGGTTCTGCGTACGGTTGAACGTGTTCACCGATACGGCAGGCGCGGAGAACGACAACGAGCGATCGTTGATGTTGGCGATAATGGCCAGCAAGGTCTTCGTCAGGGTCTCAACGTCGTCCGCCAGGAAGTACTGGCCGCCGGAGTTGACTGCCGTGTCCCGCAAAATATCCAGGTCAACCGTGAAACCGATGGTATGCGTTGTCACAGTTTGCGTGCCTGCCGTGCTCGGATCGATGTCCTCAACGGACAGGTACTCGGAAACGTCGTCCAGGCAGTCGCCCATCGAGTTAAAGGTGCAGGTGGAACGGCCCATAGCCGCAGCGAAGTTAGGCAATGTCGGTACGAGACCCGGAGCATCGTCGTCCCGTGTCGGCTCGCCGTCGGTCAGCAATACGTTGTAATTCTTGGTGCAGGAGTCCCAGACAGGCTGCTCGTAAACCTCGGGGGTGGCCGAGGCGAGCGCCAGCGGATCGGTCGCCGTTTCGTTGATCAGTTCGCCGTAGTGTGCCGGCATTCCACGCCAGTAAAGTGCTGATTCATAGAGGGTTTCGGACAGCGGCGTCCAGCCGTTCGCAGGCAGTGTCTCAATCGCATCGAGAACCGTCTGACGATTGGCGTCAAGGTCCGTAATGCCCAGTATCACCGGGCCACCCTGTTGATTGTTGAAGCGCATCAGCCCGACATTCAGGTTATTGACGGAGTTCAGGACCTTCTTGGTCACTTCCTTCATGATATCGAGGCGAGTCATGCTGACACTGGCGGGCGATGCCTTCCAGTTCAGGTAGTTGCCGTCGTAAAACGTATAGCCGAGGTTACGCGGCGCGCTACCCCAGGACAGTTCCTGGCTCGGATCATCGATCCAGGGATCAGGCAGGTTGGTGCCGTTGTCAGCCCAAAGGAAGGTCGGACGGCCGTCGCCATGCGTACCCGAGTCGGCCTGGCACTCTACCGGCTCCGTGTTGTAGCCGGGTGCGAGGTACTGCCAGCGGTACGGGCCGGGGCCAATACCGTTTTTGCCGCCATCGCGGAACTGCACCATGGTATTCGTAAAGCTACCGATGCCGGACATCTGCTGGGCGGCATAGTCACAATGGAACGAGCTCTTGGCGACCCACTGCGTATTGCTGGCATCACAAGACGGCAACACATCGACCTCGGTCCAGTAAACCGCATTGATGTCACACGCGCCGCCATAGCTCAGGTTGCTGTCGTATGGCCGGATAGTGGTTTCATTAGTGCCCATTGAGCCGGACGTATCCAGGATGAACATAACGTTCGGTTTTGGATTGAATCTCGGATCAGGGGTAATGAGCAGCAGCTCGGTGTCGTCAGCCATCGCAGGTGCACCCGCAAGCAGCGCAACACCGCAGCCGACACTAATCCATGTGTTTTTGCGTGATGAGATCTTCATGATCAATTCCTCGGCACTCGCCAGATTCAGTTTGTTTAGTCGCTCACCGAAACAGACAGGACGATGTCTGATTCGAGGTGATGCAATACGGTTACGGGTGTGTTCGCACGATCGCGAATATCAAATACGCGCTTCCTGAATTCCTTCAGGGGGTAGCTCTTGCCGTTTATGAGGTACTGCGTGTTCGGCGTGACCCGTACGGTCATCATGTCGCAGTCGGCGCATTTCTTGAAAATGACGCCGCTCGACGGAGTGGCCGGTACACGGAAATCGCTCAGCGCAACTTCATGCGCCTCGGCGATCGTGGTGAATTCGGCTGCGGCCGGCAGGCTCAAGCCGAGCAGTACTGCGATCAAAAAGTATTTGATGTTCATGAGGTGTACCTCTTTCCCTGGGTCCTGGCTCATCAATTAGAGTGTTGGCAGTTCCGGGCCAACGACGTAAAAAGCCTGTGAATGTATGGCCGATGCGTCACGATCGGTTGCTGCGCCAGCGACGCCCTCGCGTTTCGAATCTGCGGTTGCCGTCGCAAGAAAATGATAGGCCGCAATGCCGCTGCCAACGCCAAGGCTGAATGCACGGTCCGGCACCAGTGTCGAATCTTCAAACTCGATGGTCGAACTCACTGTGTCGTTTGCGTTGACGTTCTGCACCAGGTTGACAGCGGCCAGGGTATTGAACCGCCCCTGGGCCAGCGCCTGCTCAAGTCCTGTCTCAGCGGCCTGGAATGCGTTCTCGTAGTTCTGGTTGTTCCTGGCCATCGCGAGCTCAGTCGTGGCAGTGTTCATGCCCGATACGGCCAGAACGGTTACCACAACCAGCAAGACCAGCCCGACCACGAGCGCCGCACCGTTTTGTTTTCCCTGCAAGTTGATCTTCTTCATATCAATTCTCTGCAATGTGTCTTATTACGACCGCGAGTTGCGCAGCAGGATGGTTTTCGATACCTGCATGCGGCGAAACTGGTCGTTGAAAGTCCCGAGATTCATGTCACCGGGCTGATAATTTACATTGTCCTGAATGCCTATCTCAGGAGTGACACCACGTACGACCAGCCAGATGCGTGCGGTCAATACCCGTATGCCGGGGATAAACGTCGCATCGAGCGGGTCCATGATTCCGTCACCCGGGTTCACGTAGCGGTCGACCGTATTGTCCTCATCCACATCTACGCCAAGCTGGAGCTGTATGTTCTCGACGCCCGGCGCCACCTCCTGATCTGCAATCGCAGGCCCGCCAACGCCGGAAACGAGCGTCTTGCGGCGAAGCGTCGGGACGCCCGGAATCAGGTCCGAGCTCGCGGCTACATAATAGGAGTTGATCAGCAGATCGTGTGTCTCGGAATCGGCCGCCGTAAATCCGACCGGTATTACGCCGTCGGCAAACAACTGGCCCTGAATCCGGGTGGATTGGATCTGTAGTCGCCCACCCTGGAGTGCGACCGGTGCAACGGTTGCTCGTCTCGCCGTGATGGTGTCCGAGTTGGCCTGGGCTGCACCTTGCGGGCCGCAGGGCAAGGCGTAAGCATTGTTGTCGCCCTCAACCGGCCGATTCAGGTCCAGCGCCCAGTTCGCGCCGCAGCCAACCGGCGCAGGTAAGGCGAGCGGATTGGCGTCGCCAACCAGTGAACGGCCTTCTATCGCCGGGCCGCGGCTGTGCATGCCCCAGTTGCTGGCCATGCGAAGGTCGGCTTCAAGTGTGTCCATCGCGAATTGCGCCGTTTCCTGGACGCGTGCAATGGATTCATTGATGACAAACGCCTGGCGGCTCTGGTTGTAAACCTGGACCGCGCCAATCATCAGGAAAGAACCGATGGCCAGTGCAACCAGTAATTCAACCAGGGTCATGCCGGACTGGCTCGTGGTGGCAAGAATGTTATTTCGTCGATTCATCATGGCCGTTAAATTCCGAGAACCGGTATCGTGAATGAGTAGCTCAGCACTTCCCCGGGCTCTGTCCAGGTGACCGTGATCTGATACGTCGGCGGAACAACGCCGTTGTTGAACACGATATTGACTGCGCCATTCGGCATGGTCGCTGCCGCTTGCTGATCCCAAAGGAAAATGTCATTTGCCGCCATTTCACCCGGAGTGCAATCGATACCGGCTGCGACACAGTTGTTGTTGGCTCCGGCGAGCGCGTAAGCGGGACCGGCCCGTGGATTTGCCCGAATCCGGTCGGCGATGTCGCCGGCCAGGGTGACCGCGTTATGGCGGAGTATGGATGTGCGGCCCGCCTGCATGCTGTGTACGTACAGGCCGGCGATTCCGAGCATTCCTACGGACAGAATGACCAGCGCGATCAGGACCTCGATCAGCGTGAAGCCACGCAGCTTGCGGGGAATCGAAAAATCTCTTTTTTCTGCGATGTATTTCATATGTGTCTCTATGGGCAAACGTCGCCGGAGGCCTGAATCATCGCCAGGTCGCTGATGATCGTTGCGCGACCAATGGCTGTGGCGACCAGGCGCCTGGCCGTTGCGCGGCCGCCCGGGGCAAGGTCCAGACCGCGAGCGTCGCAGATCATGGCTGTTTGCAGGGCCGGGTTGCCGCCGACATTGCCGCGGCCAAGTCCGGTGCCCGCAAACGCGAAATAGTCGGCACCCGCGTTCGTGGTGATCGTCACGCCGGATGCCGGCGCCGGATGTGCCCGCAGGACGTTTTCATTGGCACCGGCACGATTCAGGTCACCGTCAATATCGATGAAGATGATCCATCCGTCATTGAAGGTGCCGCCGCAGTTGGCGTTGGCATCCAGGGAATTGTCGCTCGCACAAATCGTGATATTCGATTTCGAACGGGCCGCTTCAGATCGCGCAACCTGGAAACTTGACAGCAGGTCGTTCGAGGTGCCGGCAAGCCTGCTGTTCTGAGTGAACTCGGAAAAACTCGGAATGCCAATGCTCAATATGACGCCGATCACGGTGATCGTGACCATGAGCTCATACAGCGTAAAGCCGGTTTGTTGTTTCTTATCCATGCAGCGAAATATACAGGCGCAAAACCCCCACTATTTAAGTATCCGACAAGCGGCGTTCAGCCCCCGATGAGCGGTATTTCCCCGCCAAACTACTTAACTTAATCCGGGCATGAATAAGGCTGTCCGCGGGTGTTTTCATAGGCCACACGGGGCCTTCCGGTGTAGCTGACCACCAGGGCTCTCGGCCTCGCACGTCCGGCCCGGTCACAAAAAATGAACGTTCCGTTGGTGGCACGCAGGTGCGTTGAACGCAATGAAAAACTGCGCCGATTGGCGATCACCCGGTTCTCCGGGTGCACGGCGGACCACTTAATGACAGGTTCATCATCGTCCCGCACGGCCGGCAGATCCCGGTCTGTGTTGACGAACATCATCCAGCCATCCGACCAGTCCGAACCGGGCTCGCAAACCGCGCCGTCCCGGGTCGGACAGAGGGTCATCACCCGGCGCCGTACGACCGATTCCTTGCGTGCCAGGTGGATGGCGTGAAAAAGCGCGTCGACCTCTACCCGCAGCCGCTGGTTGGCAACGATGGCACCGAAAGAGGGCACGCCGAGCGTCATGATCAGGATCACGAGCCCGAGGGTCATGAGCAGTTCGTACAGGCTGTATCCGCCGAATCGGCGCCAAATTCGCATACCGAACCTCCCTGTTCAGTAACAACAGGCTAGCGGCCTGTTTGGATCGTCGCACCCTGAAAAACAGGGCGAAACTTGAAGATTGAATAATTCGATTTAGAATTGGTCTATACTTCGACACGGATTTATTACAAGGAAGCGCAGCCATGTCCCCAACGGACATTCAGAAAATCTTGCGTGATCACGATGTCCTGCCGACTTCGCAGCGACTGGAAGTGGCGGAAGCGCTGCTCAACCGGCCGCAGCACCTGTCGGCTGACCAGATCATCGACAAACTGCAACGATCCGGCAGCAGTGTGTCGAAGGCAACCGTCTATAACACCTTGAAATTATTCAGTGAAACCGGCCTGGTGAAGGAAATCAATGTCGACGCCACGCGCCGCTTCTATGACTCGACAACCCATGCCCACCATCATTTCTATCATGTTGATACGGGCGAGTTGACGGACATTCCTGCCGACAAAATCAGTATTCTGGATCTGCCGAAGTTACCGCCAGGCACAGAGCAGGATGGCGTCGAGGTTCTGATACGCGTGCGCAACAAGACGCGCTAGCAGAAGACGCTACGCGACGCTATACTCCCCGCCGCCCGAATGCTGACAGAATGAAATGCAGTTGGCCGGTATAGCTCAGTTGGTAGAGCACCTCATTCGTAATGAGGGGGTCCGTGGTTCGAATCCGCGTACCGGCACCAGTTTCCCCGCGATTGTCGGCTGGCAAAGCTTGTTGTTTCCACCGCTGACCCTGTATCCCGGCAGAGTAGCGGGTGCCCATTGATGACCGCCGGCAAGATAGGCTTCGAGGAGCACTATGCGATTCCCGAGACGCTTGAGGAAACGCGAAGTTTCGCGGGCGATTCCGGAAAGTGGGATGTATTTTCGCAGGATATCCTCGATCTCGGGCAAAAGCGGCTCGATTACATGGACCAGGCCGGGATAGGGTTGGCAGTCCTGTCCCTGAACTCGCCCGGTGTGCAGGGTATTCCGGATGCAGCCCGGGCAATGAGCGTGGCGAAGAGGGCTAACGAACACGTAGCGGAGGCGGTCGCCAGGCACCCTGATCGATACGCTGCCTTTGCCGCATTGCCCATGCACGACCCCGATGCCGCCGCGGCCGAATTAACCCGCTGCGTCAATGAACTGGGTTTCAAAGGCTGCATGATCAACGGCTTTCAACAGGTCGGCGATCCGGACAACGTGAAGTACTACGATCTTCCCGAATACCGTCGTTTCTGGGCAACCGTCTCTGAACTCGATGTGCCGTTCTACCTGCACCCGCGGATGCAGATTCCGTCCCGGGCAGAGAACTACGAGGGGCATCCCTGGCTGATGAGTGCGCCGTGGGGTTTCGCCGTCGAAACGTCCATTCATGCATTGCGCTTGTGCGGATCGGGTTTGTTTGATGACTTTCCCGAGCTGAGAGTTTGCCTCGGTCACCTGGGTGAAGGTATCCCGTTTGGCCTTTGGCGAATTGATGCGAGAATGCGATTCTCTCCCAGGGGCTATCGAGGCAAGCGCCCGCTCGGCGACTACTTCCGGGAGAACTTCCACATTACTATCAGCGGCAACTACGATGACGCGGCGTTCCGCTGCACCCTCGATGTGTTCGATAACGATAAGGTCTACTACAGTTCAGATTATCCGTTCGAGAGGATGCAGGATGCGTCGGACTGGTTCGACAATACGGATGTCATTTCAGCTGAGCAACGACTGAAGATGGGTCATCACAATGCGGTCCGACTGCTTAAACTGAATCCGCGTTAAAAGCCGCGGTGCTCTCGCCTGAAACCCAGCAACTTCGGGAAGCAAACCCGGTATCGGGAATGTTGCGTTCATGACGGGTATTCCCCGGAACAGCGGTATCCGGTTCAGTACTTTTGAACGAGATAGTGTTTTTAAGCTACTGAAATAAAAAGAAAATATACTCATTCCCGGTTTTTTTCCTGCTGTGACGGGCTGCAACTTCAGGCCACCCGCAGGGTCAATACAAAAGACAAGCCGGTCTGGCGGGCGTAGACTGACAAATGAGATGCAGGGGAATTCGATGAGTGCAGGGTTATCAGGCCGGTGGGCAGCGGTCGTTCTATTGCTCGTTTTCTTGCTTGGCGGCTGTGCGAGCAAAAAAGAAAGCTACGGGCCGTCAGAAGCCTACGAAGAAGCTACAACAAAGACGAAAATGCCGAGGTGTCCCACTGGCTATGTTCTTCAGTGCGAACACAGGGCAACCGGTCGAATCAGGTTCGGGCGCATCGGCACTCAGGATCCCGACTCCTGCGCATGTGAGGAGTACATGGGCATGCCAACCCAGTCTCCGGTTCCCGGGATTCAGTGACAGGAAGAGGTAAGCGACTCATGCGAAAAAGATTTGCGTTTGCGGTATCGGCGGTACTGTTACTGGCCGGTTGTGCCTCTAATAATGAAGAGATTGTTGGACCTTCCGCCGAATACGAACAAGCCACGGCCAAGACGCGAAGTTACCGATGCCAGTCAGGTTATGTGCTCCAGTGTGAGACAACGCGCGTAGGCCGTATTCGTTTCACCAGTATTGGCAAGCAAAACATCGAGTCATGCTCCTGCGAGCCGAATAACTTGCCAAGTTCCCAGTCTCCGTTACCCGGCATCTACTAACCGCCAGTGAAAAAAAGAACCCCCGCACGTTTCCGGGCGGGGGTTGAGCCAGTCTGCCGGGACGGTTGGGGGGTATCCAGCCCGGATTTTCAGAAAGAGACTAAGACACCTTCTTCACGGCTCGAGAATATAAACAAATATTTTGTATGCGGTGAATACATTGGTGTCACTGTTGTAATGTCCCCTGGCATACATGGAGCGCGCGGCATTAACCCCGTTGAGTTCCAGCGTTAGCGCATTAATGAAGTCGTCAAAATCCGCATAGAGCTGCAGGCTGTCGCTCGTCTTCACCGTGAACACCTTGCGGCCGGACTCTCGTGGCGCAACCAGCGTGTTCGAATCGAGCGAGGTCAGGTCAATCAGGACCGGTCCCTGCTTGATGTGGTGCCGCTGATCGGTGTCCAGGTTCCGGTTGTCGAGCAACAGGCCTGTGCCGTCCATCATCAGGAAGGGTGTCGTCGTGCCCTCGGCACCCCAGCCAACACCCAGTGCGCTGCGTACATCGGAGTAGTCAATCAAGGTGCGTCCTTCGAAGTCAGGCGGTGCTGCGCCGAATTCGTAAGGGAAACCGTACACAACGACCGGCTGGCCGGCGGCGTCTGCTGCCATCAGCAAATTTCCGGTAGCTACTTCATAGTTGGCGGGGTCGGCGTCTGTCTGCGGGCTCGTGCCGGTTCCGGTGAAGTCGAATACCTCCACGCGACGGCGGTCGATCGAATGCAATTCGATGTCCGCCTGGCCGTTCATCACGGTGTTCACGATACCGCTCAGGTGTGTCAGGTGCATGGCAACTGTGCCCTCGCTTGCATCGATGTGGATGCCGGCTTCATCGTTGGCCGTGACGGTGCCGCGGATGGTCACAGCCTGGCCGATGGAGATCGCTTCGATGCCGAGTTTCCGAATCGGCATGCCGAGTGGGCGATCGGTCAGGAATGATTTGTAGACCACAGTGTCCGGACCAACGGTGACTGTGACGTCGTCGCGGAAAAATGCCCGATCCGCATCTGCAAGGATGACTGTCCCACCTCGCACAATGAGTTCGTTACCGCTTCGCGATATCACGTTTCCTTTGACTGCATCGGATCCGTTACCCGGTACACTGGTGCCGCCAAGAACGAAATCAGCAGTGAATGCCCTTTCGGCGACGTTCAACGTACCTTTCGCCACCGTCAGGGTTCCCTGTTCGGCGGCGTTGAGTGCGCGCAGGCCCTCGGCGCCAACGAAGGTTTCTCCATTTACCTCGAAATCAGTACGATTCGTAACATGAACCTGCATGCGGCCAAAATCGTTTGCGGTACCGAAGAACGGACGCAACGCGACTGTGTAGTACATCTCATCGACATTGGCTTCGATCAGTCTGCCGCGAACCCGGATGTCTTTCGCGTCGACCGGGTCCAGTTCAGCAACGATAAAGGGCTCGGCCGTTGCGATTGCCGGTGTTGCGGAGATATCGACGACATGCGATGCATCGAGATCGAAGTCCAGCGTCAGCAGCGCAGCCCGACCTTTGATAACGGCGAGGTGATTTCTGTCGGCGAGCTGAATTTTCAGTTCAGTCCTGCCGAGTGCGATGCCATCCATGCCGATTACGGTAGCTTGCTTCGCCGCTCCATCTGCTTCTACGAAGACTTCAGCGCTCGTGTAGTCCATATGAATCGTACCGGCGACATAGTCGCCCGGCGGCACGGTTGCAACACTGATGAATTCAGTCAGGTCGACGTACTGGGCGAAATCTATCCTCGTACTATTCGGCAGTACTTCGACAATTGCTCCGTCGCGTTTCTCGAGTTCGAGTGACAAGACGTCGACGGCGTAGCTGAGAAAGTCACCGTCGGCATCGGTCAGGCCGATCATGACGGTACCGCATTCGGCGGCCGTTGACGGGTCTGACGGAATGCATTGGGCGATCGGTTGTGCCGGGCCGACCCCGGTTGTGCCGGCTCCGCCACCGCAGGCACCCAGTGCGATTGAAAGACTGGCAAGCGCCAGCGATATCCTTATCATCCGGGGCTTGATGCCACCAGGAAGGCGAGCGTTTGAAATATTCATGTTGAGCTCCTTTTCCAGAATCCGTTCGTTACGCGGCTATAACGCACGGAGGGACAAGTGGTTGACTTGCGGGTCACGGGCGCGGAGCGCGGCGATCTCATGGCCCGTCGGGAAATGCGTCTGTCGCCCTGTTCTTATTTTCCCAAGAACGCGAAAAAATACAGGCACTTATATTGTATTCCTGTTGTAACCTGTCAAAATGCAGCGAGATCGGCAACGAATCCCCGGATGAGCACAACATCGGATAGCAAAGCGGCTGGGCCAGTACCAGTGCGACGTCGCAGGCCACCACCTGGCGAACGCAATCGCGGCGCTGTCGACGCGCTGCAGACCAAGATTGCCGTCAATGTCC
The DNA here is from genome assembly GCA_024640315.1 of Woeseiaceae bacterium. Lineage (GTDB taxonomy): Bacteria > Pseudomonadota > Gammaproteobacteria > Steroidobacterales > Woeseiaceae > SZUA-117. Next base: position 18,932 of record JAHEFF010000033.1, on the reverse strand, counting down.
AGAACCTGGATAAGGACAAATTCAAAGATCAGCTGCGTGACAATATCGGTGAGCTACCCGATGCGACCGGCTGCGATGCCGCCTTCCTCGCGTTGTTCAGCAGTGATTTTTCTTCAATTGACTCGGTCATCGCGACGAGTTCGGTGTTCTCGGCATGCAACGCCGAGGCATTGACCGGGGAGTCGTTGTCGAACTGGCCATGGTTGTGCAAGCATCTCGGCCACCTGAAGATTATTGAAATCAATGACACTGCGGCCGGGCCCAAAGTGGCCAGAGAAGAATTCGGACGCCTCGCAGACCTCGGCATTGGCTCGGCCCTGATCATTGGGTTTTCGATTCGCAACGAGGTTGCCGGCTACCTGGCGCTCGCAAATGAACACCCGCTCAGCCAATCCGATGCCGATCTTCATTTGTTGATGAAGCTCATTGGAACTTCGTTGGCGTCCGGCCTCGAACGGATGCAAAGCGCGGAACTTCTCTATGAACACGAAGAAAGAAACCAGCTGGTCAACCTGACCGCCAATGACGGCATATGGGACTTTGATGGCCAGTCGAAACGAATCAAATTGTCGCGACGCTGGAAAGATATGCTTGGCTATGACGTCGATAGGGAAGACGTTCTGCCCGACTGGTATCGACTTGTTCATCCGGACGACATGGCGCGCGTACAAAAGAAGATGCGCGAGCACCTTGAAGGGAAGTCCGAGTTCTTTGAAAGCGTTCATCGAATGAAGCACCAGAGCGGTGAATGGCGTTGGATGACGAGCCGCGCCAAGGCATTGCAGGATGACAAGGGCCGCCTGGTTCGACTGCTCGGCGTGGAAGTTGATATCACCGAGCGCAAACTTTACGAGGAGGCGCTTTTCCGTGAGAAAGAGAGCGCCCAGATCACGCTGCGGTCCATCGGTGACGGCGTCATAACGACAGATGCCGAATGCAACGTCGAGTACATCAACCCGGTCGCGGAAGAACTGACGGGATGGAAGGTCGATGATGCCAGCGGCCGGCCAATTGACGAGATATTTCGCGGTTTTCACGAAGAAACCTGTGAGCCCCTCGAGAATCCGCTCGCCGTGTCGATCCGGCGAAGCCGGTCTATTAAATCGGTACGACCGACGCTGCTGATTCGTCGCGATGGCAATGAGTTATATATAGAAAGTACCGCCTCACCAATACGCGACGGTAAGGGCGATGTGACCGGTGGTGTGCTCGTGTTCCACGATGTCAGTGAGTCACGCGAGCTGAACCGGCGGCTTAGCTACCACGCAAGTCATGACATTCTGACCGGGCTTGTCAATCGCGCAGAATTTGAGAATCGGCTCGAACGCGCGCTGAAAAGTGCGAAAGCCAGGGAGACGTCTTACGCGCTTTGTTACCTTGATCTCGATCAATTCAAGATTGTGAATGATTCCTGTGGCCACCAGGCAGGGGATGCCTTGCTGGGCCAGCTCGGTGCGCTTCTGAAGTCCAAGATACGCTGGCGGGATACGTTGGCACGCCTTGGCGGAGACGAATTCGGTGTGCTTCTCGAGAGCTGCAATCTGGAACAGGCGATGGAAACCGCGGAGGCACTACGAGTCGCGGTTGGTGATTTCAAATTTATGTGGGATGACCGGAGTTTTCGACTTGGCGTGAGTATTGGTGTCGTACCCATTTCGGCAGGCAACGAAGATGTTGCCGCACTCCTCAGCGCGGCAGATAGCGCCTGCGCCGCTGCGAAGGAGGCGGGTCGCAACCGCATCCACAGCTTTGAAGAGAACGACATCGACTTGCAGCGTCGCCGCCGTGAGCAGCAGTGGGCTGCACGAATCAACAATGCGCTTGAAGAAAACCGCTTCGAACTCTTTCGCCAGACGATCAGGCCATTGCAGATCGCAGAAGAGGGCGCACACTACGAAATCCTGCTGCGAATGCGGGACGAGACAGGCGGGATTATCGCTCCAGGTCTTTTCATCGAGGCCGCGGAGCGGTTCAGCCTCACACCCAGAATCGATCGCTGGGTCATCACCAATGCTTTTCGTTGGCTTGTTTCTGAGGCGGACGAGCGCGAACGCCTGGCGCTCTGTTCGATCAACCTGTCGGGTCAGAGCATTGGTGATGACAAGTTTCTTCCATTCGTCATCGAGCAATTCCAGATGAGCGGACTGGACGCGACCAAGATCTGTTTCGAAATTACGGAAACAGCGGCGATCGCGAGCTATTCACAGGCAAACCGGTTTATCAATGCGTTGAAGGAACTCGGCTGCAAATTCGCGCTCGACGATTTCGGCACCGGTTTGTCGTCATTCGGTTACCTCAAACATTTTCCTGTCGATTTCCTCAAGATTGACGGGAGCTTTGTTAAGGAGATATTGCATGATCCGATTGACCGGGAAATGGTTCGGTCGATTAATGAAATCGGGCACCTCACAGGCAAACAGACCATTGCCGAGTTTGCCGAAAATGAGGAAATCATTACGATGCTCAAGGGCATGGGTGTTGACTATGCCCAGGGTTACGGAGTTTCCGAGCCCAAACCCGTCACCCGGGCGATCTCTGCAAATTCAGATCGCGGCTGAGTGATGCCGGACTTCCGCTAGTCTCCGCTTTGTCAGGTGCGCCGCCAGCCGCGTGCCCGGCCTAAGACAGCAAATCCCGGTACGTTTCCCGCAGCACGTTCTTCTGCACTTTAGCCATCGTGTTGCGCGGCAGCTCGTCGACGAACACGACGCGTTTCGGTACCTTGAAATTCGCCAGCTCTGCCTTGCAGGCATCAACAATGTCGGCTTCTCTCATCTCGCCGGCGTTTTCCGGCACAACGACGGCAACGACGCCTTCGCCGAAATCTGCATGCGGCACGCCGACAACGGCCGATTCCCTGACACCCGGAAGGTCGTCAATGAAGAGTTCAATTTCCTTGGGGTACACATTCAGCCCGCCAGAGATCACCATATCCTTGGCGCGGCCGACAATCGAAACATAGCCGTCCTCGTCGATGCGGCCTTTGTCGCCTGTATTGAAGAAGCCGTCTTCGGTGAAGTCCTCTGCCGTTTTATCCGGCAATTTCCAATAGCCAATGAATACGTTTGGACCGCGAACCTGCAGATTGCCTGTCTCGCCGACCGCTACATTGCGGCCCTCGTCGTCGACAATCCGTATTTCGACTCCCGGGAGCGGCGGCCCGACTGTTCCGGGTTTGCGTTCGCCTTTCAGCGGGTTCGACGCATTCATATTCGTTTCTGTCATGCCGTAGCGTTCGAGAATACAGTGACCGGTTCTCGTTTCGAACTCGACGAATGTTTCTTCGAGTAGTGGCGCCGAGCCCGAGACGAACAGGCGGATATTAGCCGCCACCTCTTTGGTGAAGTCGTTCTCCGCAAGGAGTCGCGTGTAGTAGGTGGGCACACCCATCAGTACTGAACATTCAGGAAGGAATCGAATGACGTCGCGAACGTTATATCCCGGCAACCAGCGCATGCTGGCGCCACTTAGCATCACGCAGCCGATCGCGACGAACAGGCCATGAACATGAAAGATTGGCAGCGCGTGCAGCAACCGGTCCTGGCTGGAAAACTCCCAGGCGTTGACCAACGCCTCGGTGTTTCGGAGAAGGTTGGCGTGGGTGAGCATAATACCCTTCGGGACTCCGGTCGTGCCGGAGGAATAAAGCAACGCTGCCAGGTCGTCATGTTGTCGTTTCACGATGCCGAAGTCCGGACTGCTGGCTGCAGCGTGTTCAGTTAAGGTGCCGTTGCCGTCGCCATCGAGCGTAACGACATTCTTTGCGCCGGCAGCATCGGCAATAGGCCTGATGGCGGCTTCATTGCCCGGGTCACAGACAACCAGCACAGGCTCTGCATTGTCGAGAAAATACTCAAGCTCACCGGCGGTGTATGCCATATTGAGCGGATGAAATACGAACCCTGCACGCAAACACGCGAGGTAGAGGCAGAGCGACTCGGGCGACTTTTCAACCTGAACCGAGACACGATCGCCCGGTGTCGCGCCGAGGTCGCGTAACGCACCGGCCATGCGCCCGGACAATTCCCCGGCATCGGCGTAGCTATATGATCTGCCGTCACTGGTGCATAACAATTCGTCATCCGCATGACGCAAAATCTGTGCGTTGAAATGTGTGTAGAGATTCAGGTCTTTTGTGGACATCGCTTTTTCCTGTTGCGACGGGCATCATACATCGGGAAGTCCGCGTGCCAAAAAAAAGGAGAACAGGAATGGTGATCTATGGCGTGGCCTTGCTGTCCTTTTGCATGTTGGTCGGCGTGTTCGTCGGCGATATTCTGGGTGAATTGATTGGCGTGCAAGCGAATGTCGGCGGCGTCGGTATCGCGATGTTGTTGCTTATCGTGCTGTCAAACCTGTCCCATCAAAAATTTCATATTGGTTCAGCGACGGAAAGCGGTATCCATTTCTGGAGCGCGATGTATATCCCGATTGTCGTTGCCATGGCGGCAAAGCAGAATGTGATTGCCGCGGTGTCGAGCGGCTGGATGGCCATTGTCGCGGGGGTGGCAGCCGTCGCCGTTAGTTTTGCGATGATACCTTTGCTGGATCGAATTCACATTGGGGAAGACGATGATTCTTGATTCCCTGTTCGCGGTTCTGAGCAAAAACGCGCTGATTACTGCCTTTGCGTTCGTTGGCATACTCGTCTGGCTGTCCTACGAGATTTCCAGGAGACTCACGCGCGGACACGTGCATGGCTCTGCTATCGCGATTGCGCTGGGCCTTGTACTTGCCTATGTCGGTGGCTCATTTACGGGCGGCAGCCAGGGTCTGGCCGATTTCAGTCTGCTCGCCGGCGTCGGCGTAATGGGCGGCGCCATGTTTCGTGATTTCGCCATTGTGGCTACGGCATTCGGCGCGGAACTGGAGGCGCTCAAGAAGGCAGGCGTGGTTGGTGCTGCGTCAGTCGTCATCGGTGTGGTCCTGTCTTTTGTTGTAGGCGCCGTTGTCGCCGTTTCCTTTGGCTACACGGACCCCGTTGCGATCAGTACAATCGGGGCCGGTGCCGCGACCTATATCGTGGGGCCGGTGACCGGTACGGCGCTTGGCGCAGAGTCTGGAATTATCGCGCTGAGCGTGGCTGCCGGGCTTACGAAGTCAGTCCTCGTTATGATTGTCACGCCTTTTATTGCGCCGAAGATTGGCCTGGATAACCCTCACGCTGCATTAATTTATGGCGGGTTGATGGGCACCACCAGTGGCGTTGCTGGCGGGCTTGCGGCAACCGACCCGAAGCTCGTTCCCTATGGCGCGATGACCGCGACGTTTTATACTGGTGTAGGCTGCCTGTTGGCACCATCAGTTTTGTTCCTGGCCGTCAGGGCCATCTATTAATGGGGAGAGACCATGGATCGTAGACAGTTTCTGGGCGCAGCGTCCGGACTCAGTGTTGCGCTTTCCTTGCCCGCGAAACTTTCGGCAAGCGAGTTGCCAGCAGACCTTACGGACCTGACAGCTGCCCAGCTTTCGGCTGTGATTCGCGAGCAGCAGGCGAGCTGTGTCGAGGTCATGAAGGCCTATCTCGAGAGAATTCACCGATATAACCCGGTATATACGGCAATCGTCAGTATGGTCGATGACGATCAGGCGCTTCGCCAGGCCGAGATGGCGGACAACGCGTTGGCAAAAGACGAATACTGGGGCTGGATGCACGGCATGCCGCATGCGATTAAGAACCTGTCGAACGCGAAGGGCCTTGAAACAAGCAGTGGCTCGCCAATTTTTGCGGGCACTATCGCCGAGGCCGACGATCTGCACGTCGGCCGAATTCGATCGCAAGGCGCCATTTTTATTGGCAAGACCAATACACCGGAGTTTGGCCTGGGGTCGCAAAGCTACAACCCTGTGCACGGCACCACCGGGTGCGCCTATGACCCGGACTTGACCGCTGGCGGCAGCAGTGGCGGCGCAGCCTGCGGCATGGCGACCCACATGCTGCCCATTGCCGACGGCAGCGACATGATGGGTTCGCTGCGCAATCCGGGCGCATTCAATAATGTGATTGGTTTTCGCCCGAGCCAGGGCAGGGTGCCTGAGGTTCCCAGTAGCGATCTCTTCTATCACCAGTTGTCGACCAGCGGGCCGATGGGGCGGAATGTCGAGGACACTATTCGACTGCTGCACTCAATTGCCGGCTATGACTCCAGGTCGCCCCTGAGCCGGCGGGACAGAGTTCCGCCGTTTGATGATTTCCGGCCGGCCGAACTGACCGGCTACCGTGTTGGCTGGATGGGTGACTATGATGGCTATCTGCCGACGGAACCCGGACTGATGGAACTCTGTCAATCCGCGCTGGAACGTATCGCGGGACAGGGTGCGATTGTCGAAGATTGCAGCCCTGACTACGATATGGCGCGCCTGTGGCAAACCTGGCTGACATTCCGGCACTGGGCGCTGGGTGGCGCCAGGGAATTGTACGATGATGTGGAACTCCGCAAGCTCCTGAAGCCCGAATTCGTTTGGGAAATAGAAGGCAGCTTCGGCATGCCTGCGTCGCAGGTCGACGAGGCGGGTATTGCCAGGGCGGACTGGTATCGTGCGCTGCACTCGTTGTTTGAGACCTACGATATTCTCGCATTGCCAACCGCCCAGGTCTTTCCGTTCGACGCTGATATTCACTGGCCCAAATCAATAGACGGGCGCGAGATGGACACCTACCACCGCTGGATGGAAGTCGTCATCGGCGGCACGCTGTCTGGATTGCCGGTCGTTAATCTGCCCGCAGGGTTTGACGAGCGGGGGCGACCGATGGGAATGCAATTCATCGGGCGTATGGGCCAGGACAAGGAGGTACTCGAGTTCGCGATGGCTTACGAAGCCGTGACCGATTATCTGGACCGAAGACCCAATCTTCCCGCAATTTGAAAAAAGCTGTTGGCGCTGGGTGAAGATTGATCTTGAGTGCGGTACTGAAAGGGGAGTTGAGCCGATCACCGCTGCCTGTTTCCGCCAAGGCATCCTGCCTCGCCGCCCGTGGGGCCGACAATGCGGCTATGACTCGTAGCGGAAGCGCATCGACAGGTCGACGGCTTTGATGTCTTTAGTGAGTGCGCCGACGGAGATGTAGTTGACGCCGGTTTCGGCGATGGCATGGATGTTGTCAATGGTTATGCCGCCGGATGCTTCGAGGCTTGCCGGCGGATTGCCTTCATCCTGATTAATTTCGACGGCACGTTGCAGGTCTTCGATATCGAAGTTATCCAGAAGCAGCCGATCCGCCCCTGCTGCAAGTGCTTCCCGCATCTCTTTCACCGATTCCACCTCGACTTCGACCGGCAATTCCCCGTGATTCTCTCTCGCTGAAGCGACGGCCGCAGCGATGCTGCCGGCACTGATGATGTGATTTTCCTTGACCAATATTGCGTCGTAGAGACCGATGCGATGGTTTTTACCGCCACCGCATCGCACCGCGTATTTTTGCGCGTGTCTCAGCCCTGGAATTGTCTTTCGGGTGTCGAGAATCTGCGCCTTCGTTCCGTCAATGGCCTTGACGTATCGGGATGTTGCCGTCGCGGTCGCCGAAAGCAGTTGCACGAAATTCAGCGCGGTCCGCTCGCCACTCAGGATTGCGCGCGCCGGTCCGCGAATGACACAAATCTCGGAGTCGGCAGGAACGTGGTCACCGTCGTTGTACATCCATTCGACTACGGTCGCAGGATTCAGTTGCGCGAACACTTCATTGACCCACTGCTGGCCTGCCATGGTCATCGCTTCGCGAGCAATGACAATCGCCACTGCTGTCGCAGAGTCCGGAACAATCTCCGCGGTAATGTCACCTGTACCCACGTCTTCAGCGAGCGCCTCGCTGACATCGCCGATGATGACGGTCTTGATTTGATCTGCGATATTCATGAATTAACCAAAAAAGAGCCCGGCGTTCGGCCGGGCTCCTTGTCAGATAGCAGCGGCTTACTTACATGAAGAAGCCGTGCCCGGCGCCGACCATGCTCATAATCAACGGAATCGACATAAGCGTGTTGGAGCGGGAGGCCATAAACGCGATATTTTTAGCTTTGGCGATCTCGTCGGCACTAGCCTCGACCATGCCCAGTATTTTCTTCTGGTTGGGCCAGATAAGTACCCAGACGTTAAATAGCATGATTGTGCCCAGCCATACGCCGATGCCTATCGTCATGTTATAGGCGTTGACGTTTTCGCCGCCCATGCCCAGCATGAATGCGCCGGCAAGAGAGCCTTTGGCGCTATGCAGCAGGAACGCGGCTCCTGTCAACCACGTAGCCAGGGCACCCCAGCGGAACCAGAACAGCGCTCTCGGCGCGACGTATTTCGTGATGCCAGCGCCTCCAGGCCCGCCGTCATCATTCATCGCATCTGCCAGCGCAGGAACCTGGACGAAATTGAAGTAGTAGAGGAGCCCGATCCATATGATACCGGCGAATACGTGTAGCCAGATTATGATGGAGCTACCTTTGGCCGCACCCATGGCTGTCATGGGATTGTCGCCTGTAAGCAGCAAAATGATGATTGCCAGGACAAAACCGGCAATGATGGTGCCCGGCACGCTTTTCAATGGATTCATTCTATTATTCTCCCAGAGGATTATTGATTGTTTGTCGCTCTGAATGGTTGTTTGGGGAGCGCCGCCTTCTCCTACCAGAAGACGAGCCGCCTATTATAGTGACTGTAATGCCTGATTGCAGTGCTAATACTGCCTCTGGGTTCCAGCCCGCGAGTCCAGTACAATCGCGTCTTCCGGGGCCAGCCAGAGTCTGATGCGTATTGTCACTGTATTGATTGCCATGCTGGGCGCATCCGCCTGCACGTCGATGTTGCTTGGTAACCCGTCTGCCGGTGAGCCAGTCGCAACCGCTCAGCGTAGCTCGGCGCAATCCGGTCAGGACAGCGCAATCAGTGGTGCGATCCGGCAGCAGCTGAGCAGCGACCCGGATCTCGGCGACTATGCGATCGGCATACGAACCAGTGCGGGCGTTGTGACGCTCAGTGGTACTGTAGGCAGTTACCCGGATCGTGACCGGGCGGTGCAGATTGCGCGTGATACGACAGGCGTTCAGCGTGTCGATAACCGGATCATCGTGAATACCAACTTGTAAACGATATTGAAAACAGGCGGGCCAGACCAATCTCTGGCCGTTCCGAATAACGACGTAAAGTGAGACCCAAAGTGGACGTTAACGAAAGAATCAAAGAGCAGATCGAAAGCAATCCAGTGTTGCTATATATGAAAGGGACGCCTGACTTCCCTCAGTGCGGATTTTCCGGGCAGACGGTTGCAGCGCTGAAAGCGCTGGGCAAGCCGTTTGCGTTCGTCAATATCTTTGAAGACCCGGAGATCAGAGAGGGTCTCAAGGCCTATTCGAACTGGCCAACGTTTCCGCAACTCTATGTCAATGGTGAGTTGGTCGGAGGCTGCGACATCGTCATTGAGATGTATCACTCCGGTGAGCTGAAGGATCTTTTCGCAAACGACGCTTCCGGGTCTGCCGAGGCCTGAATCCAGGCGGAAAAATATTCAATTTTCTGCCGTAAATGATGGACCGCGCCCACCCGCGGTCCGTCACGCGTTCTTATGTTAAATAAAAACCTAACTGAGACGCACATCACTGCATGAAATTGAACGGTTGATATAGTGGCCCGGTCAAGGATGAATGCGTTGATACGGCTTGATTTTCAGGACGTTCACGCGATAAATCAGGATCGCAGTGGCAGAGTTCTTTCGAATGGATGGGTGGGAGCTTTTGCGTGCATTGATCAAACGATCAACGCCAGTTTTCATTCTGTTCGTTCTCTCGGGTTGCGCCGTCCTGGCGCCGGATACCCCCGAGCCGGTGACCATTCCTGAGCCGACGATCGAGCCCGAGCCGCAGGTTGTGGTATTGCCCGAACCGGAGCCCGAACCCGTCATTGAACCGGCTCCGCCGCCGCCTCCTCCCGAACCCCCGAATATTGAGCCCTTCGTCGCAATCGTCCTGAGTGACAGGACGCCGGCCTATGTCGATGTGGCCGTGGCGCTTGAGAAACATCTCGAGAATCACGAGGTGTACGACCTTGGCGACCGAAGCCTTCTCGCCAGGGATGCTTTCGCAGCGATTGCGGAATCGGGAGCGAGCGCCATCGTCGCCATCGGGCTTCCCGCCGCCCGGGCAGCGCGACGATTTTCGACTGTGCCAGTGGTCGTTGGCCAGGTATTCAATATTCACGATAGTGAACTCTTGTCCGACGACGTCAAAGCCGTCGCCGTACTGCCGCCCATTGCACTGCAAATCGATGCCTGGCAGGAGCTGGATCCAAGCGTCAGAAATGTCGGCGCAATTCTTGGCTCTGGGCACGAAGAACTGATCGCGGAAGCGGACGCTGCCATGAAAGAAAGGGGCATCAAATTCCACTATGCCATCGCGGAATCCGACCGGGAGACGCTGTACCTGTTCAACCGGCTTGTTCGCGACATAGACGGCTTCATCCTGTTTCCCGACAATCGTATCCTGAGCCGGACCGTGCTCAATGAAATGATGAGTTATGCGTCCCGACACCGGGTCCAGGTTGCGGTTTTTAATGAGCCGTTGCTGGATGCCGGCGGAATGTTCCGCTCCGGGACTGTCGATTCGGACATTGCAGCGAAGATCGCCGAGGTGCTCGATAAGGCCATTTCGGGTGACCTTGGCTCGGTGCCGCCAGTCACCGCCTTGTCCGATATCGAAATTCACACGAATCCGGCAGTCATTCAGCGCCTTGGCCTCGAGTCAACGGGACGGGCCAAAGACAATACCCTGGCGGGTGTCCAGTGAAACAGTGGTTCGCTACCGCATTGGGTGCAGGTTATGGCGCCCTGGCGACGTTGCGGCCGGCTCGTCGTCGCGCCGGCAAGCGTGTCCTGATCAACGAGATACTCTCTCTGCAGCTTGTCATCACGGCAATTATCGGAACCCTGGCCATTGCAGGTCTTTACTGGGGTGGACAGTGGGTTTTGCAGGACAATTACAGTCGTTGGGCAATGCAATGGACCCAGGAGCTCAACGAGCTCGGGGCACCACTATTCATGCCGAACGACGATGAAGCGATTCTCCGGCTGGAGAGCTTCATCGACAAGTACCCGGAAATTGACCGCGTTTCCTACTACAAGGACGATGGCTCGGTCATGTTCTCCATACAGAATGGCGTCGACGCGGAGCAGCAGGAAACAGGCCTCGGCGAGGGCAGCGTGGCAAAACTGGGTAAGCTTGTTGGCGCTGAGGCCCCATATATTGTCAACAGCCGATTTTTGAACGCTCGCGCATTCCACATCCTCGCCCCAGTCTGGACTGAAACGATTTCGAGCGACGGTCTTTTCGATTTTGATCTGACCGCTGACTCGTCTTCCACAACCGCCGAATTAGTAGGCTTTGTCGGGCTCGAACTGGACTTTTCCCTTTTTCACAATCGCTTGCTCACCAATATCAAGATTGCAATCAGTATCCTGCTGGTGCTGTTGATCGTGTCCGGCATGCTGGGCCGGCGCTACCTGGCGCGGGCTTTGACCGCCATTTCCGATTTGCAGCAACCGATCGCCGAATTGGCGAAGGGTAATCTCGCTGTCGAATTCAAACCCGCCGCACATCGAGAAATTTCCGAAATTGTCGAGGCGCTGGAAATTACCGCTTCTGCGTTGGGCGAACGGGACGCGCGCCTGCTTCGCCTGGCCAACCATGACGGTCTGACCGGACTGTTTAATCGACGCCGCCTGGTAGAGGAACTCAAAAAAGAATTGGACAACGTCAGCGTAAACGAGATGTCGAGTGCACTGTTGTTTATCGATCTTGATCAATTTAAATATGTCAACGATACGTGTGGCCACCCGGCGGGTGACCGGTTGATCCGGAAGGTTGCCGACCAACTGAAACGCACTGTTCATGAAAATGGAATTGTCGCTCGCTTCGGTGGTGACGAGTTCGCGATTCTTTTGAGCGACACGGACAAGGACACGGCAAAAATAGTCGCGGAGAAGTTGCTTGAGGACATGCGACGGTTGGCCCATATCGAGGACGGTCACATCTTCCATGTTCACTGCAGTATTGGCATCGCGATGATGCACTCCGATCAGTTTGACCACGACGAGTTAATCGCACAAGCCGATATTGCCTGTCGCGAAGCCAAGGAGAATGGTCGAAATCGCCTGCAGTTCTACAACATGTCGGAACGTGAGGCAGAAAAAATCGTTGCCGATGTAGGCTGGATCAGCAAGCTGCGGGACGCGATTGACGAGAACGATTTTTCGTTGCGTTTTCAGCCGATCGTGCAAATCGCAACGGGTCGCATTACGCACCACGAGGTATTGCTGCGACTGAAAGCAGACGACAACAAGATGATCGCTCCCGACGCTTTTCTTCCTGCGGCCGTTCGTTTTGGCCTGATGGGTGAGATTGACTCCTGGCTGGTGGAGAATGCCATCCTCGAACTGGCGGAGCATCGGCAGGACCGACCTGATCTGCGTTTCTCGATTAACCTGTCGGCGAATGCTTTCGAAACCGATGATTTAACGGGCTTCATCGATAAGCACCTCAAAAAGAACAACGTTCCGCCTGAGGCTGTAATTTTCGAGATTACCGAGAGCCTTGCAATACGGCACCTCGGATACGTCGAAAAGCAGATTGAGTCCCTGAGAGAGCTTGGCTGCGAGCTGGCACTGGATGACTTTGGTACCGGTTACAGTTCGTTCAGCTACCTGCAGCGATTGCCTGTCGATTACATCAAGATTGATGGTTGTTTCGTCCGCGACCTGGTGAACAACCCGGTCGACCAGAAAATGATCCGCCTGATCGGTGAAATCGGCCGGGAGGCCGGCATGAAGACCATCGCAGAGTATGTTCAGGGTGGTCCGACACTGGCGCTTCTGGCCGAGCTCGGAATTGATATGGCACAGGGTTATTTCATCGGTCGTCCGACCTCTGTGCCGACAACCAAATCAATGCCGATTCCGATCAATCTCAGACAGCGCCAGGCACAGAAAAAATCGAGCAACATCGAAAGCGCGTCGTAGACCCTGATCTGACCAACTGCAGTTCAGGAATTTCTGGTAGCGTCGAAGATCGGTTGAAATCGGTTCACGACTTTGCAGAATACCTCTGCCGTAATTTCTGCGTCGTAAGCGGCTGAGTGAGCAGAGGCCTCGTCCCACGGCAGGCCGGCAGCCTGCACGGCCCGTGCCAGCACAGTCTGTCCAAACGCGACGCCGCAAAGCGTCGCTGTGTCAAAACTGCTGAACGGGTGGAAAGGATTTCTTTTTATAGTGGCGCGCTCCACCGCTTCATTCAAAAAGCCAAGATCAAATGACGAATTGTGGCCGACCAGGATGGCGCGCGTGCAACCCGCTTCCCGAACGGCTTGCCTGACCTCGCGAAAGACATTTTGCAGGGCCTCTTTTTCATCAATCGCCGGGCGCAATGGATGGTCGGGATCAATACCATTCACGGCGAGTGAAGCAGGTTCGAGGTTGGCGCCTTCGAATGGCTTAACGTGGTAGCGGACCGTTTTCCCCCGGGCCAGCGTGCCATCGCCATTGGATTCGACCAGCACTGCCGCAATTTCAAGCAACGCATCTGTCTTGCAATTGAAGCCTCCGGTTTCGACGTCGACCACGACCGGAAGAAAACCGCGGAAGCGATCCGCTATCGAATGTGAACTGCTCACTTGCTACTGGCTGAATGGACTACGTCTTTGTCGATAATCAGATTCACCGAGAATCGAACACCGAAGCCGGTGATATCGGTCGGCACGTGTGCGAGACCACCTTTTCGGGTACACGCACTCAGGTCGATGTGAATCCAGGCGATCTTCTCGTCTACAAATTCCTCCAGGAAACTGGCGGCGAGAATATGATCGCCGCCGCCATTGGGCGAACACTGTTTGAGATCTGCGGTTTCGCTCTTGAGCTCTTCGCGAAACTCCTTGCCGATCGGGAACGGCCACACTCTTTCGCCGCTGTCTCGCCCGGATTTTCTGAGGACGGGATGAAGATTCGGGCGGTTGGTGAATACGCCGCTATAGCGGCTGGTGACAGCGTTCATGCAGGCGCCGGTTAATGTCGCGTAGTCGATGATCACATCTGGATTGGCCTGGCTGGCGAGCGTAAGCGCGTCGGCCAGCGCCATTCGGCCTTCTGCATCCGTATGGATAGTTTGAATGGTCTTGCCATTCAGGGCGGTCACTACGTCCTGAGATTTATAGGCTTTTGGCCCGGTCCGGTTTTCAGTGATGGCAAGCCAGCAGTCGATGGGTGTGTCGAGCTTCAAACGCGTGGCTGCCAGCAGCGTACCCAGTGCCACGGCGCTGCCACCCATGTCGATATGCATGTCCAGCATCGACGCGAACGGCTTGAGATTGGTTCCGCCTGTATCGAAGATAATGCCCTTGCCGACCAGGCTGAGCGCCGGTGTCATTGCCTGGTCGCCCGGCCGGTAGCGCAGCCGCACAATGGCGGCGCTGTCATTGTCGTTTCCCTGTGCGACGGCCAGGAAGGCACCTGCGCCCAATTTTTCGAGTTCCTTTACGCCGTATCGCTTGTATTGCCAGCCTTCCTTGCCAGCCATCTCCTTGATCAGGCCGGTATAGCTGAAAGCATCAAGTTTGTTGGCGGGCAGGGCGGTCAGGAAGCGAGCGAGATTATTTCCCTCTGCCTCGGCCAACGTTCTGTCCAGATCCAGGCGATTCGTCAAGCCAATCAAACGCAGGCTTCTTATGCGGGATGGCGTCGCTTTGGATTTGTAGGCTGGCATCACAAACGCAGCCGCCAGGGCCGCGGCCAGGAAATCCGCGATGAGCCTTTTCTGGTCGGCGTCATCGAAGCCGAGCACCCAGATTCCGAGCGTTCCTGCTTTTTCTGACGTTGCCGCCGAAACCAGTTTTCGCGCCAACGACAGGATTTCGAAGGCCTCCAGTGAGGTATCGATCTTCCCGACAATAAGCGCCGTCTGCCGTTTATTGGTCAGCCTGGTCCTGACAGAGGGCTGCGCTCCTGCAACCTGCCGCCTCATCAATACCTGGACTTTGCTGCCCTGCGGTATCTTGCGCCACAACGGCGCAGGAATGCGTGCCGGCAGGATCAACAGCAGCTGGTCAATTCCGGCCATGGTTTTGGCCACCGGGGAGCCGGTTACCTGGGAAACTTTAGGCAGCCCGTTTTCCTGGAATTTTTCGAGAAGTGCAGACATCTGGGTACTAACCTTTTTGGCCCGGCTTAGGCCATAATACGCGGAATCAAAAAGAACCCGCTGCACGGCCCGTGGCCGGTGCGGCTTCGATCGAGCGGTGATCCTAGCAGGACACCTGACCGAATTCACGCCGTTAATCTCTGAATGACAGAGATGGCATGATTGTGGATGACAAATGAACGAATTCAGCCGATTTGACGATATTGACCCAACCGAGACGCGGGAGTGGCTCGAATCGATCGACTCGGTGCTTGGCACGCAGGGTCCGGAGCGGGCACATTTCCTGCTGAACCAGATGATTGATTTTGCGCGCCGCTCCGGCGCGTATCTGCCGTACACGCCAAACACCGCTTACCTGAACACGATTTCAACGGGAATGCAGCCGGAATATCCGGGTGACCGCTCGATCGAAAGGCGAATCGAGGCTTATATTCGCTGGAACGCGATGGCCATGGTCGTACAGGCCAATCGAGTCAGTTCGGAATACGGCGGGCATATCTCGAGTTATGCGTCTTCTGCCACGCTCTACGAAGTGGGCTTCAACCACTTCTGGAGAGCGCCGACCGCGGAGCATGGTGGTGACCTTGTATTCATTCAGGGCCACTCTGCACCCGGTATTTATTCACGCGCGTATCTCGAAGGGCGGTTGAGCGAGGAGCAGTTGAACCGCTTCCGGCAGGAGGTCGGCGGCGGTGGTTTGTCATCCTATCCGCATCCGTGGCTGATGCCCGATTTCTGGCAATTCCCGACCGTGTCGATGGGGCTTGGCCCAATGATGGCGCTCTACCAGGCGCGCTTCATGCGGTACCTCGAAAACAGGGGCATGATTCCGAAAAGCGACCGCAAGGTCTGGTGTTTCCTCGGCGACGGTGAAATGGATGAGCCCGAGTCAATGGGTGCGATTACGATGGGCGTTCGGGAAGGGCTCGATAACCTGATCTTCGTGGTCAACTGTAATTTGCAGCGGCTGGACGGGCCGGTTCGCGGCAACGGCAAGATCATCCAGGAACTGGAAGCCGCATTTCGAGGTGCTGGCTGGAACGTACTGAAGGTGATCTGGGGCTCGCGTTGGGATCCGTTACTGGCGGAGGATCACAACGGCCTGCTCCGCCGTGTGATGGAAGAGTGCGTCGACGGGGAATACCAGAATTTCAAGGCCAAGGGTGGTGCCTACGTTCGGGAGAAATTCTTCGGCAAGTTTCCCGAAACCGCGGCCATGGTCGCCAACATGTCGGATGACGAAATCTGGCGACTCAACCGTGGCGGGCACGACACACGCAAGGTTTACGCGGCCTATGACAGCGCTGTGAATCACACCGGTCAACCCACGATCATCCTGGCCAAGACCGTCAAGGGCTTCGGGATGGGCGCTGCCGGTGAGGGGCAGAATGTTGCGCATCAGCAAAAGAAGCTCGACGTCGATGCACTGAAGGTATTCCGGGATCGCTTCAATATTCCTGTTGCGGACAAGGATATTGATGACGTTCCCTACTGTAAGCCGGACGACGACAGCCTGGAAATGGAATATCTGCATGAACGCCGCAATAAACTGGGCGGCTTCCTGCCGACGCGGCGCGCCAGATCGAAGTCGCTGGACATACCACCGCTGGAGGCGTTCAAAACTCAGCTGGAAGGTACAGGAGAACGCGAAGCATCGACGACGATGGCATTTGTCCGAATCCTGACATCGCTTATCCGCGATAAGAACATTGGCAAGAATATTGTGCCAATTGTGCCGGACGAAGCGCGGACGTTCGGTATGGAAGGTATGTTCAGGCAGGTCGGAATATATTCGTCGAAGGGCCAACTCTATACACCGCAGGATGCGGATCAGTTGATGTACTACCGTGAAGACAAGGAAGGCCAGATTCTCGAGGAGGGTATCAACGAGGCGGGCGCGTTCTGTTCGTGGCTGGCATCGGGCACTTCGTACAGCAACCACGACGTTCCGACGATTCCTTTTTACATCTACTACTCGATGTTTGGATTCCAGCGGATTGGCGATTTCATCTGGGCTGGTGGCGACCTGCAATCCCGTGGCTTCCTCATTGGTGGTACTGCCGGGCGCACTACGCTGGCCGGGGAAGGTCTGCAACACCAGGACGGACACAGCCTTGTTGCGGCTTCGACAGTGCCTAATTGCGTTTCCTACGACCCGACCTATGCGTATGAGCTGGCCGTGATCATCCAGGATGGTTTACGTCGCATGGTTAAAGAGCAGGAGAATGTTTTCTATTACATCACCTGCATGAATGAAAACTACGTGCACCCGGCCATGCCGAATGGCGTCGAGGAGGGCATTCTGAAAGGGATGTACCTGCTGCAGGTTGGCAGTCAGGGCAAAATCCGCGTGCAGCTCATGGGCTCCGGGACGATTTTGCGGGAAGTGTTGGGCGCTGCCGAATTGTTGTTCAATGATTTTGGTATTCCGTCAGATGTCTGGTCGGTGACCAGTTTCAACGAGTTGCGTCGCGAAGCGCTCGCGACGGAGCGCTGGAATCAGCTGCACCCTGAAGATGAGGCCAGGCAATGCTACCTCGAAGGCGCCCTGGCGGGCCGGGAAGGCCCCTACGTCGCCGCGACGGACTACATGAAGATTGTGCCGGACCAGGTCCAGCGCTGGATACCGGGGCAGTACGTTACCCTTGGCACCGACGGATACGGTCGCAGCGACGGTCGTAATGCGCTGCGGCGCTTTTTCGAAGTAGACAAGCAGTACATCGCCGTGACCGCGCTCAAGGCTCTGGCGGACGACGGCAAACTCGATCAGAAGACCGTAGCACAGGCTATCGAGAAGTATGGTATCGATCCGGAGAAACCGGATCCGGTAACGCTCTGATGGCCGACACGATGGACATCGTCGTACCGGACCTCGGCGACTTCGAGGATGTCGAGGTCATAGAAATCCTGGTAGCGTCCGGCGACAAGGTTGCGCGGGAAGACGGGCTGATTACGCTCGAAACGGACAAGGCAACCATGGATGTGCCGGCACCGAGCCATGGCTCGATAGACAGCATTACGGTTAGCGTGGGCGACACGGTGTCATCCGGTGATGTCATCGGAAAAATGAAAATCGAGGTCGGTGACACGGTCGTTGTTACGCCGGCCATCGAGGCGGACCTGCAGCAGGGGGACACCACAGTCGTCGCGAATCCAATGCCGGCCGGTGGTGGTCAGCAGACGCTGGAGGTTCCGGACCTGGGTGACTTCGAGGATGTCGAGGTCATTGAAATTCACGTATCGGCTGGCAGCAAAGTCGCTATCGATGACTCAATCCTGACGCTCGAGACGGACAAGGCAACGATGGATGTTCCGTCGACCGCCAGCGGAACGATTGAAAAGGTGTTGGTCGAGGTCGGCCAGAAGGTTTCGAAAGGGTCGGCTATTGCAGTGATCGACGCCGAGGCAGCCGCCGCAGCGCCGCCGCAACAGGCTGAAAAGACGCAGACTGTCCGCGCCCAGCAAGAGCCCAGACCGCAGCCGCAGCCGCAGCCGCAGCCAGCGCCGTTAGCGGCAGCGGCCGAACCTCGCGCTCTCCCACCCATTGATGAGGCGGGCTTTTCGAGCGCCCACGCCAGCCCTTCGGTCAGGAAATTGGCTCGGGAGCTGGGTGTCGACCTCGTACGGGTCAAGGGCACAGGAACGAAGTCCCGGATACTGCACGAAGACGTCAAAGCGTTCGTCAAGGCGATCCTGGCGGGCGGTGCAGCTGCCCCGGGGCCTTCGCTGCCACAGGTGCCTGAAGTCGATTTTGCAAAATTTGGCGAA
>JAHEFF010000074.1 GCA_024640315.1 Woeseiaceae bacterium | reverse complement strand
GGACATGCGGATGAGCACTGCCCGATCTTTCCCGGTGAAACAAAGATTATCCACAAGGGCTTCGACGATCCGCCAAAACTGGCTGCGGCTGCGACGAGTAAGGAAGAGGCGCTGGCCCACTATCGGCGGGTGCGTGACGAAATCAAAGCGTATGTTGCGACACTGCCGGATACGCTGATCAACTAGCCATGACTCACGCAGTAATTTTCGACATAGATGGGACCCTGCTCAACTCGTCCACTGAAGATGAGGCGATGTACAAGGAGGCGGTGGAGCGGGTCCTGGGTGGCGTGCGATTCCGGCCCAGGCTCAACGACTATGCCCACGTAACGGATACCGGCATCCTGCTGCAGGTCCTCGAAGACAACGCGGCGCCAGCGGATGATGGCATCATCGCCCGAATTAAAGACGAATTCTTCGAAATCCTCGAGTCTTTCGTTGCCACGTCCGGGCCGTTTCCCGAGGTTCCGGGCGCCAGGGGTGTCATTGACCGACTCCGTGTCTCGGAGGCTCACGAGGTTGCGATCGCAACCGGCGGCTGGCAGCGGTCGGCCAGGATCAAGCTGAGTACTGCCGGTTTTGATATCGATAAGATTCCACTCGTGACCTCGGACGACGCAGTTGGTCGGACCGATATCATGAGTCTGGCGCTCGACTCAATCGGCAGGGACGTAGAGTCGGTCACCTATTATGGAGATGGCGCCTGGGACCAGCAGGCCTGCCAGGATCTCGGCTGGACATTTCGACCCGTCGGACCCGGGCTGAATGGATTATTATCCTTTGAACGGGAATACCTCGTCTGACCGGGCCGTGCCGCCGGTGGAGAAGATCGATTGAAAGCAGCCCTGATTAACGCAGCGCTAGTGGGTTCCGGCGGTTTCGTCGGCGCGATGTGCCGCTATGGCCTGAGCGGCCTCGTACAGCGTAACGTAGCGCTGGCAACTTTCCCCTATGGCACACTTGCCGTGAACCTGCTGGGTTGCCTGCTCATAGGTATTGCTGTCGGCCTGGTCGATTCGCGGCAGATGTTTGGCCCGGAGTTTCGTTTATTCACACTGATCGGGTTGCTGGGAGGCTTCACCACGTACTCGACTTTCGGTTACGAAACCTTTGCGCTCCTGCGGGATGCGGAATTCTTGCGGGCGGCGGCCAACGTCACCGTTCATGTGGTCCTGGGCCTGGCGCTGGTCTGGATCGGATACGCATTCACATCAAGGTAAACAAGCGATGACACTGCCGAAAGAAGGAAAACTACTTCGTATATTTATTGGAGAGAGCGACAAATACCAGAAGATGCCTCTCTTCGAGTGGATCGTTCGCAAGGCGCGTACGGAAGAACTTGCTGGTGCGACCGTGCTGCGAGGCCTTGAAGGGTATGGTGCGAACAGTCGCCTGCACACAGCAAAGATCCTGCGTTTGTCCAGCGACCTGCCAATCGTCATCGAGATAATCGATACCGAAGAAAAGATCGAGGCATTCCTGCCGTTGATCGAGGACGCAATCACCGACGGCCTTGCGACGGTCGAGAAAGTCCAGGTCAGGTTTTATCGCGCCGCAGAAAAAAGCGAATAAGCGTAATTTTTTTCATCAACGCATGTCCAATTCAAAAGGAGACGCGTAAGCGCGATTGAGCTTATGTCCGACGAGAATTTCCGCATAACGACTGCCGATGAAACGCACCGGCACGCCGTTTTGGCCTTGATGCCGCGACTGGCCGACTATGACGTACCAGACACGAGGAATCCACTGCACCTCTGGGAGGAAGACGCGAAAATGTTCGAGCGCTGGCTCGAAGGCAAGGAGGAATGCCTGGTTCACGTAGCGGTGGATTCTGCGGGAAAAGTGCTGGGCTTTTCGATGGTTCGTCTGCGCGAGGAATTGCTCAGCCACGAGCCCAGCGCGCACCTGGAAGCTATCGCGGTCGATAAGGATGCCGAGGGGATGGGTGTCGGAAAAGCGCTGCTGACCAATGCCGAAAAGAGCGCCAGGGCACTTGGTGCGCTCTCCATGACGTTGCATGTGTTTGCCGTCAACACGCGGGCAAGAGCAGTATACGAACGCGCCGGCTATGACGGCGAATTGATGCGATACATCAAGCACCTGGACGGCTAGGCAGTTATGACGTCGATGACGGTTCGAAAACTGGAGATTGACGACTGGCCCGCAGTCTGGCGCCTGATGGAGCCTGTTATCCGCGCTGGAGAAACCTACCCTTACGCGATGAATATGACGGTCGACGAGGCACGTCATATGTGGCTCGATGTGACCGAGGCTGCCTACGTTGCGGAAGACGAGCGGGGTAACATACTGGGCACCTGTTACATCAAGCCTAACCAGCCAACACTCGGCGCTCATGTCGCCAATTGTGGCTACATGGTTGCGGAGAAGGCACGAGGCGAAGGCGTGGCGAGCATGATGTGCGAGCACTCGCAAAAGGAGGCTGTCCGGCTTGGTTATCGTGCCATGCAATTCAATCTCGTCGTGAAAACGAACGAAATCAGCGTGCATCTATGGAAGAAACTCGGCTTCCATATCGTCGGCACTTTGCCGGGCGCATTCAATCATGCAGTGCACGGATTTGTGGATGCCTACATTATGTACAAGGTGCTGGTCGACGGATGAAAGCCGCCATTTATGAAGATTTTCAGGGCCCTGTGAGTGTTCGCAAAGTCGACGACCCGGTACCTCACGAATCAGGCGCCGTCCTGCGAGTGGCGGCCACCGGCGTGTGCCGAAGTGACTGGCACGGTTGGATGGGTCATGACGCGGACATCACGCTGCCACATGTACCGGGGCACGAGCTTGCCGGAATCGTGGAAGACGTGGGCTGCGAAGTGAAGAACTGGCATCGGGGCGACCGGGTTACGGTTCCCTTCGTCTGCGGCTGCGGGTCATGCATACAATGCCGGTCTGGCAATCACCAGGTCTGTGATCACCAGACACAACCGGGTTTCACCCACTGGGGGTCTTATGCCGAGTATGTCGCCATTGATTTTGCTGACGTCAACCTGGTGGCATTGCCGGAAGATGTCGAGTTCGTTACGGCGGCCGGTCTTGGCTGCCGTTTCGCCACCTCGTTTCGGGCGGTGGTGGCGCAGGGCAAGGTAAAGCCGGATCAATGGGTTGTGGTTCACGGATGCGGCGGCGTCGGGCTTTCTGCGGTGATGATTGCAGCGGCGCTGGGGGCGCAGGTGGTTGCCGTGGACGTTGACGATGAAGCACTTGCGATGGCCAGGTCCATTGGCGCGGTCACAACCGTCAATGCACGGACTTCGGCGTCAGTAGTGCAGGAGATTATCGACCAGACCGGTGGCGGCGCACAGGTATCCATCGATGCGCTGGGCAGCAGCGAGACGTGCATCAATTCCGTGGCCTGCCTTGGAAAACGGGGCCGGCATGTGCAGGTTGGACTCCTTGCCGGAACCGACTATCGGCCGGCAATCCCGATGGAACTCGTCATTGCCAAAGAACTCGAAATAGTCGGTAGCCATGGCATGCAGGCATTTGCGTACAGCACAATGTTGGAGATGATCCAAAACGGCAGACTTCAACCGGACCGACTGTTGAGACAAAGGGTTGATCTTGAGACGGCGGCGGCCGCCCTGGGTAACCCGGACCTGCTCCATGTCGCCGGCGTCACCGTGATCGATCGTTTTTGAAGCCAGTAAAATGTCAAAGAAATCATCATCTAATCCAACCGTTCTGATATCTGTGGTCGCTGCCGTGGTGTTGTGGCTGGCAGCAACCTGGTTCGAAGATGATTCCAGATGGTTGCCGGAGGGGAACGCGCCCACCTTCGATACCACGATGGACGCGCCACGATCCGACACGCCGTTACGTGTCAATACGGATGCACTCAGTTGTCAGCAGGTCGAAACAGACCTCATCCGAAAAGTTGATGGTGCGCAGTATTGCTCGACGGACGACGACTGCACCCTGTTCGACTACGGGTACCCGATTCAGTGCCTGACCTCGGTCGCCAAGACAGAGATAACCGCTTTGCGACTTGAGTACCGGAACTACGAACAGAGTTGCGCTTACCGCGTTTACTACGATTGCCCGTCGGGGACGATGGATCGACAGGCGGTATGTCGGAACAATCGCTGTGCCGTGGACCTGGTGAACAACGAGCCGCTCAAGGATGCCACGCTTCAGCACCTTGGGATCAAAGACCCCTGAGGGTCCGGCGTCATCGTGATCGAGACAGAGAGGCTCAGAATGTCCCGACTGACATACGATGATTGCGAATTCATTTTCGAACTTGTCAACGAACCATCGTTCATCCAGTACATCGGCGACAAATGTGTCCGGAATCTCGACGATGCCCGCGCCTACCTCGCAAATAGAGTCATTGGTCACTATGAGAAACACGGTTTTGGACTTTACCGCGTCAGCCTCAAAACCGATGGCACGTTGCTCGGTATTTGCGGGCTGGTCAAGCGAGACGAGTTTGATCATCCTGATCTTGGATTCGCATTTTTGAAGGCACACTGGTCAAACGGTTATGCATATGAATCGTCGCTAGCCGTGCTCGATTATGGTTTGAACAAGCTGGGATTGAAAAGGATCATCGCGATGGCAGATGGCGCTAACCAAAGCTCGACGGGCCTCCTCGATAAACTCGGTTTCGGTTTTGAGCGCATGGCAAGAATGCCGGGGGAATCCGAAGACGTCCGCCTGTATGCGTTCGAGGCCGAATCTGCTCGCCCGATCTGATGTTATACAGAGTAACCGCGGATCTCATACTGGTGATTCACCTGGGATTTATAGTTTTTGTCGTCCTGGGTGCGATCCTTGTCCTTTATAGGCCGCGGCTGGTCTGGTTGCATGTGCCGTCCGCGTTATGGGGCGCCTATGTTGAAATTGCGGGACGAGTTTGTCCGTTGACCTATGCCGAAAACTACCTGCGCGTGCGGGCCGGACAAGAGGGACTGCAGCAAAGCTTCATCGAGCATTACCTCCTTCCGGTCATTTATCCGAGCGGGCTCACGAATTCCGTGCAATTGACCCTGGCTGCATTGGTCATCCTCGTGAATGTGTTGCTCTACGGCTGGATATTGCTTCGAAGGCCGAAAACGCGTATCAACGTGCCATAGGCGGAGCAGGTTCGCTGATGGAATATTAATGAGAAGAATTCTCAAAAATAAGGGCGCCCGCACCGGGGTATTCTTTGGCGCCACAAGCGGCGTCATCACGACTATCGGTCTTATTGCCGGTCTGAACGCCGGAACCAATTCGCTGGTCGCAGTACTTGGCGGAATCCTGGTCGTCGCCGTGGCAGATGCGATGTCCGACGCCATGGGCATACACCTGGCGCAGGAATCCGATCCTGAATCGACAACGGATCACATCTGGGCCGCCACATTCTGGACCTTCGGCACCAAATTGGTTGTTGCGCTGACATTCGCGTTGCCACTCCTCTGGTTTCCGCTGCAGATCGCCGTTGCCGTGGCTGTCGGCTGGGGTCTCTTGGTTATTACGCTGTTGAGCATCATTCTCGCCCGGGTACAGAACACCCCGGTTTTGCATGTTGTCACTGAGCATCTACTGATTGCAGTCGCTGTCGTTGCCGTTTCGCACTTCATTGGCGTCTGGGTCCATAACACATTCACCTGATCGACGTGCCTCCTGACGAGAAAGACAGGGTCAATGAAACCGCCATTCGGGATGCAGATCCGTCGGAGGCCGGGATTCTGTCAACGCTTGCTTTTCGTTCCAAAGCGACCTGGGGTTACGACATCGATTTCATGAAACGCTGCCGGGCCGAATTGACCTACAGCCCGGACCAGATCAACTCGGATCAGTACAGATTCTTTGTTTGCGAAATCGACGGCAAGCTGACTGGGTTCTATGCGCTGCAGCTCGTGGGGGGAGGAACCGGGGAACTGGAAGCCTTGTTCGTGGACAAGAATTTCATGGGGCAGGGCATCGGTACGGCATTGGTCGAGCATGCCAGAACGATAGCGAGCGAATCAGGTATTTCGAAAGTCGTCATCCAGGGCGATCCTAATGCCGAGGACTTCTATTTATCTGTCGGTGCTGTGGCAGCCGGTTACCGGGAGTCGGGAAGTATTCCTGGCCGATATCTGCCAGTATTTAACTTGTCGATCGAACAGGACTCCTGAAATATGCCGGAGATAAGCTGGGATGATTTTCAGAAAGTTGAATTACGTGTTGGTACGATCATGGAGGTCGAGGCATTTCCGGAAGCGCGCAGGCCTGCCTGGAAACTGACCGTGGACTTCGGCGAGGAGCTTGGCGTGAAACGCGCTTCAGCCCAGATCACGGATCTTTATGCAATCGAAGATCTCGTTGGAAAACAAGTAGTTGGCGTCGTCAATTTCCCACGAAAACAGATTGGACCATTCATGTCGGAATGCCTGGTAACCGGATTCGTAACCGGAGATGGGCCAGTCGTGCTTGCTGTTCCAGACAGGAAGGTAGCCAATGGGCTGAGGCTTGCCTGAGTGTCTGAATACGCCGCAACGATAAAGTGGCTTCGCGGTGACCGGGGATTTGCTGACAACACCTATAGCCGTGGCCACGAGTGGACTTTCGATGGGGGGCTGACGATTCCTGCGTCCGCATCACCGGATATCGTTCCGCTGCCAATGTCGGTTGCGGAAAACGTCGATCCGGAAGAGGCGTTCGTTGCATCAATTTCAAGTTGTCATATGTTGTTCTTCCTGTCGCTTGCCGCGAAACGTGGCGTCGTTGTTGATAAATATACGGACGAAGCGATCGGCTACATGGCGAAAGACGGAGAAGGTAGAATGGCGATGACCAAAGTCATTTTGCGACCGAATTCAGTCTACTCGGCGGAATCAAAACACGACATTGGGTTGATCGAAAAACTGCATCACCGGGCCCACGAACTGTGCTTCATTGCGAACTCAGTTAAGACCGAGGTTGTCACGAAAATAGTTGCATGAGCACGGATACGACAGACTGGACTGAACTTCGTGAATTCAAGGATGTGGATATCACTCAGTCTTTCGTTCTCTCGTGGAGCATGGAATCGGGATCGCTGCTGATTGACGTCGATCTCTTTCTCTGTCCGGAGCATACTTATTACGAAAAACCACGCCCGGCCGAGAAATCATGCTATCGACCGGCCTACATAGAATTTCCCTGGTGCAGCAAGGTCGCATGGAACGGAGAGAAAAAGACAAAAAGCGTATCGAAGGCAATACGAACCCTGGGAATTGGCAGGATTGCCGGGTTCCGGCGAACGGGAGAAGGGCAGTACGAAATCAGTGGCGCGTTCGGCTCGGTGGAGATCATTGGAGAACGGCCGATGGTACGATTGAGGTCGCACTACATCGGCTAGGAAAAGCAGGTCTCGATGGGAATCGGGCTCGTGCAAAAGAAAAACAAAAAGCAGGAGCGAATTCGATGCATGAAGAAGTTACTCATCCGTGCATACAACACAAACTGGCGCTGATCCGGGACATTGACACCGGCCATAAGATGTTCAGGGAGTTGGCGACCGAGATCACAATGTTCGTCTGTTACGAGGCGCTCAAGAACATCAGGGTCAAGGAGGTTGACGTCGAGACTCCGTTGACAACGGCCAGATGCCACATGATCGATGAGGATATTGTCGTCATTCCGATCTTGCGCGCCGGCATCGGCATGCTGGATGGCATCCTGTCGCTGATCCCCTCGGCACGAGTCGGATTTGTCGGCCTGGAACGCGACGAAGAAACGGCACAGCCGGCCACTTACTATGAAAAGATGCCGCTCCAGGTCAAAAACGGCATCAGCATCATCATTGATCCGATGCTGGCGACTGGCGGATCTACTGTCGCCGCAATCAACATGCTGAAAGAGCAGGGCGCGGGCAGGATTGTTGTCGTCTGCATCGTTACCTGTCCTGAAGGTCTGGCGGCTGTCCACGAAGCGCATCCGGACGTGAACGTCTACACCGCCAGCATCGATCCGGGGCTAAACGAAAAGAAGTATATCGTACCGGGGTTGGGGGACGCCGGCGACAGACTCTATGGCACGAAGTGAAGTGCCGGCCAGGTCGTCGCCACAAGTATCACGAGACGGTAACAGTCGCCTGCACCATGATGGTGGCAGGACGCATGTCTGAAGGGGAAGCCTGGTGTGATTTCGCGGAACATATTGATGACCTGCCTGATTCCGAATCACCGACTCTCCTCAGGTATTATTCTAAGGCATTGCTGTTTTCGGACCACGCCAGAGAGTCCTTTGTCCATCCCGATCTCGAGACCTTGCCGGCGTGAATTTCGATCGACGGAAGGGAGGTTCGGGGCATGGCTGAACTAAAGACGAAAGCGAACAAGGGCAGCGTTAGAGAATTCCTCAACGGGATTGAGGGCAAGCAGAAACGCGCGGACTGCAAAGCCATCTCAAAGATGATGCGCGACATCACCGGAAAGCGAGCAAAGATGTGGGGCGCATCCATCGTCGGCTTTGATTCGTACGACTACGAGTACGCGAGCGGTCGTGCCGGCAACTTCATGATTACCGGGTTTTCACCTCGGGCACAGAATATCACCGTGTACATCATGCCGGGTTTCAGTAAGTTCGACGGTATGATGAAGCAGCTGGGTAAATTTAAGACGGGAAAGTCGTGCCTGTACATCAAAAGCCTGGCAGATGTCGATGAAAAGGTCCTCGTGAAACTTATTGAGGGCTCGGTTAAGGAAATGCGCAGGAAATACGGGACTAAATAGATGAATCCAATCGAGTCAGACAGCCGCAGACAGTTTTTGAGGTTTCTCGCGGCGAGTCCGCTTTGCAGCGCTTTCTCCGGAATCAGCCTCGCGCAGGCGGCGGAGGCTGTCGGGATACCTGCTGACGCGATCGACATATTCGATCTCGAGGCGACAGCCGCGGGCATCATTCCGGCATCCCACTGGGGCTATCTTGCGACAGGTGTCAACGGCGACAGCACGTTGCGGGCGAACAGAACCGCCTTTGCCAAATACCAGCTTCGTTCCCGACGCATGCTTGACGTTCGCAATGTGGACACCAGCGTCGAAATTCTCGGCACGAAATGGCCCACACCGATTGTGCTGGCGCCCGTGGGCTCGCAAAAAGCGTTCCACGCGGAAGGCGAGATCGCGACCGCGCGGGCGGCGAAAGCGCGAAATCATCTGCAGTTGCTGTCCACTGTCTCCTCGACGGGTGTTGAAGAAGTCGCCGAGGCACGGGGTGACCCGATCTGGTTCCAGTTGTACACGACGGGCGGTTGGCAGGCCGTGCAAGCTCGCTTGCGCCGCGCTGAGGCCGCGGGTTGCCCGGTTGTGGTGCTGACGGTGGACATGGCTGGCGGTACCGACGCGCGCCATACGTTGGAGCGTGCGATCAGGGCCGATTCGCGCGATTGTTCGGTTTGTCACGAAGGCGATGGCATCGCGAACCAGGGCAAGCCGATGCTGGAAGGGTCTGACTACAATGCTGCTCAAATGCAGCTAACCTGGGAATTTCTTGATCGACTGAAGCAGGACACGACGATGAAGGTGTTCGTCAAGGGAATTGTCAGGGGCGACGATGCTGAAAAATGTCTCGAACACGGCGCCGACGGGATCATTGTTTCCAATCATGGCGGGCGCGCCGACGATTCAGGGCGCGGCGCGATTGAAAGCCTGGAGGAGGTCGCTGCGGCAGTTGGTGGGCGTACGACTATCTTTATGGATAGTGGCATTCGTCGTGGCGTCGACATATTCAAAGCGCTGGCGCTCGGCGCTGATGCGATCATGGTGGGCCGTCCATATATCTGGGGTCTTGGCGCTTTCGGACAGCCGGGGGTCGAGCGGGCTTTGGAGATCCTCACTCAGGAGTTGAAAATAGCGATGCAATCTTTCGGTTCGCCCGCAATTGCAGATATCGGACCTGATAACATAGTCGTCGGGTGATCTGGCTGGACCGAGATGATCAAGGAACCGAAAAAGCCACGAATAGTAGGTGATGAATTGGTGATCGAGACGCAGGACTCCACCGAGGTATATGACTCCAAATACCTGGTGGCGGCCCTGCTGGTTTTTGTTGCCAAAGGTGACGGCAATATATCGGGCCCGGAAAGTGGCGAGATGGTGGAGTTATTAAGCGCTTATTTCGACATCAGGCGCTCACGATCGCTGGAACTCCTCACCAACGCGATGGAGGACATCGCTGAGAATCCGGATTTTGAGAATTTCCTGAAAGACCTGTCGGGATTGCTCAACATTGCCGAGAAAGAAGAAGTTGCATTGATGATGCTGAAGGTGGTCGCTGCGGACGGGCGCAAGGATGCTGAAGAAATGGACAAACTACGCGCCGCCGCAGATATTATTCAAATTCCACCCGAGACGCTGCACCGGGCCTACGACCGTTACTTCGAAGAAACCCAGGTATAAATCCTGGCGGACAGGGCTACGGGAGCGCTGCGTTAAGCCACAGGTG
>JAHEFF010000073.1 GCA_024640315.1 Woeseiaceae bacterium | reverse complement strand
CGTGCTGCTCCGCCATCACCTTCGTCAGTGCAGCCGTCAATGTCGTCTTGCCATGGTCAACGTGACCAATCGTTCCAACATTTACGTGTGGCTTGTTTCTCTCAAATTTTTCTTTGGACATGTTCCTTACTCTCGTAATTCGTGTCTAAACCATTTCTCTCAAAAAGCCCCTGACCTGGAGCCCACACCCGGATTTGAACCGGGGACCTCTTCCTTACCAAGGAAGTGCTCTACCCCTGAGCTATGTGGGCAATAGCCATTCAGTTAGCAAGCACAACCTTTCCAATCTTGGAGCGGGTGATGGGAATCGAACCCACATCATCAGCTTGGAAGGCTGAGGTTCTACCGTTGAACTACACCCGCCTCTTTTTCAATTTCCAGCGCTCATAGCCCTTATCAAGGCGCGCAAAAATTCTGACAGTCTCTGTTAATCAAACCGTCGAAATTTCAGTGTCTTTAATATTTGCCGTCTTTATAAAGAGAAACTGTTTAACCGCTCCAGCAGAATCTCTTGTAGTTATCCAGGCTTGTATCACACGATAATTGTCAAGGTGCCAACAGTTAGCAAAACAACGCCGGCAGGACTTCCTGCTATACTTGTCCGAACTGCCGCCACCTTCCACCGTCTAAAACTTGAACCTGGTGGAGGGGGTAGGATTCGAACCTACGTAGGCATAGCCAGCAGATTTACAGTCTGCCCTCGTTGACCGCTTGAGTACCCCTCCGCGGACACAAGCCGGGTATTGTCTAATCGTCCTCCCTGACTGTCAACACATAAACGATTGTTTTTTCGTGGTGCCGAATCGGCAGGGAATCTGCCGGAACCCTTTTCGTCAGCCGGTTTGAGCCCCGATCCACTCATTTAATGCCCAATGCCACGGTTCGAAGATAAATCCGCAGGGGTTGTCGCGGGGGTAGGTCATGGAGAATCCGAAGCCGGCGGCATTGGTGCCGAGCCACTTGAACGCATCCGACTCCTCGAATTCCTCTGTCAGCGGCCGGCTGCCCGGCGTCGCAATATCAATCGCGCAACCTGTGTGGTGCTGGCTGAATCCGGGCGCCGCATTGACAGTAAGAATCTTCCCTATTTCTTCTCCCGCCTCCAGCTTGCGACGGATGAGCCCGGCCTGGTAGCCGAAATCCCGGAACCCGGATACGATCAGCAAGCGGATGCCGTCGCCACTGGCGGCCTCAGTCATCTCCTGCCAGCGCGCGGCAGCTTCAGGCGTCAGGCGTTGCATTCGGCCCACGAGGTTCGGGCCGATATCGACCAGCTCTGAGGCCTCCGCATAGTAAGGCGGGCTGCCATCCTGGCCGTAGTCGGGCGGGATACCGAGCTCTTCGTGCAATTGACGGTATTCTTCGTTCAGCATGATCTTTGCTGCCATAATGGCGGCCTGGTGGCCGCGCCTCCGGCCGGAATGGCCGTCGATACGGCGGGGATTGTCCCACAACATCCACGCAGCTTAAAAAATAACTCAAAATTCACAAAAATCGTCGAAATTGTAGTGATTTGCTTCGAAAAACGCAAAAAGATGCCGAAAGACAAGATTTTTAAAGAAACCGAAGCGGCCGCCGGCTCGTTTGCATTCAATGCTGACGTCGCCGCCGTCTTCCCGGACATGCTGCGCCGCTCAATTCCGGGCTATGACGCCTCGATCAAGGCGATAGGGGCGCTCGCGCGACGCTATGTGACACCTGGCAGCCGTTGTTACGATCTTGGCTGCTCGTTGGGCGCGGCGACTTTGGCGATGCGGCAAAACATCGCCGTGTCCGATTGTGAGATCCACGCTGTGGACCTCGCACCCGCCATGGTCGATCGTTGCCGGAACCTGATTAAAGCAGACAACGGTACGATACCCGTATCGGTCTCACTGGCCGACATCCGTAACACCGAGATTCTCGATGCATCGATGGTTGTGATGAACTACACGCTCCAGTTTCTCCCGGTGGATGAGCGGGTCGGCATCATTCGCCGAATTTATGACGGCATGACGCACGGCGGCGTGTTCGTGCTATCCGAAAAAATTGCCGACGAGGATCCTTCAGTCAACGAGTTGCTGATCAATCTGCACCATGATTTCAAGCGATCAAACGCCTACACCGACCTGGAAATCAGTCGCAAACGAACGGCGCTCGAAAATGTGCTTATTCCCGAGACGATCCCGACCCATCTGAACAGGCTCAGAGAGGCCGGATTTTCCCATAGCAGCGTCTGGCTGAAGCATTTCAACTTCGCCTCCATCATCGCCATCCGCTGACCGTGCCTGACGAAGATTTGCTGTTCGACGATTTCGAGAGGATCGGCCTTGCTTCCTGGCGCGATACGCTCGGCCCGATCTTGAGAGAGCGGCTGGCTGATGGCGCTCACGGACACCTGCCGGAATGGCGAAAAATTATCGAAGCGCTTCCAGCCGACCTTGAATCGGCAGCCGATATTGAACGCGCCCGCGCGCTGCTTCTGCAACTCGCGCCCTGGCGAAAGGGTCCGTTCCACATCGGCGGGATTGATGTGGATGCCGAGTGGCGCTCTGACTTCAAGTGGGACAGACTGAAGAATGAGATCTCGTCGTTGAATGGCCGAAACGTACTCGACGTCGGCTCCGGCAACGGCTACTACGCGTTTCGCATGATCGATGCCGGAGCCGCGACCGTTATCGGCATCGATCCAACCATTCTGTTCGTTTGCCAGTTCCTGGCGATCCGCAAACTGACCGGTACCACCACGGCGTATGTCCTGCCGTTACGACTCGAAGAACTGCCTCCCACCTCCCGCGCGTTCGATACGACGTTCTCTATGGGCGTCCTGTATCACCGGCGCCAGCCTCTGCAACATTTGCAGGAGCTGCTGGGGACGCTGCGACCCGGCGGTGAACTGGTTCTGGAAACACTCGTTCTGCCGGGCAATCATTGCGAAGTGCTCGAAGCCCCAGACCGGTACGCCCGCATGCGCAACGTCTGGCACCTTCCAACCGTGGCCACGTTGCAGGGATGGCTCAACGATGCAGGGTTTGTCGACTTGCGCCTTGTCAATGTGACGGCGACCACGACGGAAGAACAGCGCACCACGGAGTGGATGCCTTACGAATCTCTTGCCGAAGCGCTGGATCCCGACGACCCCGCGTTGACCGTGGAGGGACTGCCAGCGCCGGTCCGGGCGATTGTGCTCGCTGCTGCGCCATGATGCCGATGATTTCCTGCTTGACACCGTAGCAGGGACTTTCTAAATTTCTGTCAGAACAGAAATAAGAGAAAGTAATGAAAATGACGCCGGCAGTCGAAAAGTATGTCCTTCACTGGGGTGAAATGGGAACACGTTGGGGTACCAACAGAACCGTTGCCCAGATCCAGGCGCTTCTTTACCTGTCGCCGAGGCCGTTGCGCGCGGACGAAATCGTGGAATTATTATCCGTTGCAAGATCGAACGTCAGTACGAGCATCAGGGAGCTGCAGAGTTACGGGCTAGTAAAAATGACACATATGCTTGGTGACCGGCGCGACTACTTTGAGTGTTTGAGCGATGTCTGGGAATTATTTCGCGTCATTCTGGAGCAACGCAAGCAACGCGAACTCAACCCGACCTTGCTGATGCTTAAGAGTGTTGCCGTGGAAGTGGAAACCGAGAAACAAACCGACCCGGTGACCAAGGAACGAATCCAGAACATGCTGAAATTCGTCGAATCCACCAGTGACTGGTACGAGAATATTCAGGCAGTGCCCACGCCGACACTGCAGAAACTAATGAAACTCGGAACCGGCATCACCAAGGCGCTAAAAAAGTAGACTACGGCGCGTCAGGTTCGCTGACACAACCTTCCACTATTTCGACCTGCTCCTCACCCAGGACCCGTAAAAACCAGACAGCGCCTGCGACGGTCTTTGTGGCCGGTCCGGCATGAACTGCGCCCGGCGGCCGGTGAAAGTAGCCACCAGGCAAATACCCATCAGTGACGAACTGGTCACTGCTGCATTCGCTGTAGTCGATAGCACCCGAGAGGAGGTAGCCTTCAACCATCTGTGACGATCTCTGCCATGGCAGAATCGCCTCCGGCCTGACATCAAGCAGCCAGGTTCGCGCACCACTTCCGGGATCGGCGCGCAGTTCCTTTATTGAAACGCCGATGTCCTGCTGGGCCCAGGCGAGGAGCTCACTGTTCGTAATCAGGGGCGTTTGAATAACCGCTGAATCATTTGCTTCGTCGACGAAATACAACATCAGCGCGCCCTCCTCGCTTTTCATTTGCAGCCCGGACATTCCGGGTGGCAGGTAGGCATAGCCTCCCTGCGCCAGGGAAAACTCCCCAAGCTGGATTGCGCCTGAAAGGACGTAGATTTCGACACTCTGACCGGGCGATGCGCCGGTAGTAAACGACCAGTCCGACGGCAGCTCAATTCGATAACTGGCTCGTTGCGTTCGTGGATCGCCGGACAGTTGTTTTGCGCGAGTGCCCGGCAAACCGCCCACATAGGCGTCCGGCAACTCGCCAACAGCAATGTACGCCGGGTACGGAGGCATCGGGGGACTGGACGAGCAGGCTGCGAACACTGCGAGCAAAAACGTGACCGAAAGCGTCGGCAGATTCTTAATTTTCATATTGCATCCAGAAACAATCGATACCATCGAGGAACATGTGAATGAGCAAGCCGATGCCTATCAGGCGTGTTTTCGGCCACAGCGCGGCCACGGCGTAAACCGGGAAAAGCGGATACTGATGCAGCGGGTGAAAGCCAATGCTGCAGCGACCGGGATCGTAAACAGGATCCGCCAACAAATGATCCAGATCAATCAGCATCGACGCCAGCATGATTAGCATAGCCTTCAGGAACTGCTTGCGGTAGGCAATGCCGGCGACGGCGGCCGGCAGCGCAAAGTGCAGAAACATGTGTATGAGTGGCCGGATCATCTGCCGCGTTACATGCTAAAGAAAAAAGCCGCCCAGAATCTGGGCGGCACATTAAGCAAAAGGTGTATTGGGCGCGGATAAAGCGTTATTGGGAGTCTCAAAACATCGTTGTTCTTACGAACTCCCGTCGCTCAATCGTTAAAACCAGCGAAAAGCAGTTCGGCTGACTGTCTCCCGCGCTGTCCAGGCGAACGGGGTCCTGCCAACATGAGCGCGCGATGAGAGGTTACACGCAATGCTCATTACCGAAGCAACGCTTCCTGCATGGCTATCACGCCGGCATCGCCCGAGATAACACCCCATCTCCGTGCGTACCGATGTGGTACGCGGAAAATGCTACTACATCTTGTGCGTGAACGCGAGATTTCCCCAAGATATGGTTGGCCGTGTCCGAATCCGGACGATTTCATGTATTCTTCCGACGTCATCGGGATGGAGCATACAAATGTCCGACAGTTTCGCCGTCACAAAAACGAACAGGGTCCGCCAGCTCAAGGACAAAGCGGATTACGACACGGATACCGTGCACAGCATCCTCGACGCAGGCATCGTCGCCCACGTCGCATTCGTACAGGACGGAGAACCTGTCGTGGTGCCAATGATTTATGGCAGGGAAGGCAATACGATCTATCTTCACGGCGCCAGGAAGGCGCGGGTCATTCGCCTCCTGGAACAGACGGACCGGGCCTGCATGAACGTGACGTTGCTGGACGGAATTGTCTATGCGCGATCCGTTTTCAACTCGTCCATGAATTACCGCTCGGTCACCGTGTTCGGCGCGCCCATCCTGGTTGAAGGCAGCGCCGCCAAACTTGAAGCCATGAGACACATCAGTGAACACACAATGCCGGGACGTTGGGATGAAGTTCGCGAATCGCACGAAAAAGAAGTCAAGATGACCGGCGTCATTACGCTGGAAATCGAATCGGCGTCCGCGAAAATTTCCGCCGGTCTGCCCGATGACGAAGCCGAAGATTACGACATTCCGATCTGGGCAGGCGTGTTACCGGTGACCACCACCGTCGGCACGAAGATCGATGACGACAGGCTGCTACCGGACGTCGCAGCGTCGGAGATTGTCCTGGCCATGCAAGACCGGACGTTATAAATCCGGCGGCAGGTGACCAGTTTTAATCCAGGCCGTGGTATCGCGCTCTGCAAACAGAGTTTGTGTGTCGCCTTTGGGCAGTCTGAGCCAGCATTCTTCGCGCAATCTTGTTGGCCCGGACCATAACGAGCCAACGACGACAAGCAGCTCCGCGCCACCAGCCTCGCCATCCAGAACGAACTCTTTTCCCGCGGCGATTTTTCGCATCTCCACCCGCTCACTGCCAAAAGCGTAAAGAGCCTGTCGCCGCGTTGAATCGGCAGACTCCTGCCACAGCGCGCTATCGGTGGTGTCGATGACGACTTTAATGAGGTCGGTTGGCTCGAACTGTCTCAGTTTCACCAGGATTCGACAGCCAGTCTCACTGCACGGCGAATGGCTGCTACCCGGCGGGTTTCTGACATAGGTTCCTGTCGGGTAATCGCCGTATTCATCCGAGAACACGCCGTCCAGCACCAGGAACTCCTCTCCCTTGGGATGAACGTGCCGGGGAAACGAACTTCCCGGTGCGTAACGAACAATGCTGGTCGCTCGCGCAACCTCCTTGCCGACTCGATCCAGCATGAGCCGATCGACACCCGATTCCGGCGAACAGACCCAATCGTCGTCGCGGGGAATGATGACTGCAGGTTTCGAGAAATCGGCATTGATGCGCATTCTCGAATTCTACAAAAAAAGCGGCCTCGAGAGAGGCCGCTATCATTCGTACATCGGGTCCTTGCCTAGTTCACGCGGTACTGAACCTCGGCACCCCAGATACGGCCCTTGTTGAGCGGCGAAAACGTGGCGCCCGGGAAGATGGAGCCGAGCTGCGTGTCGCCACCGATCGTGACCTCATCCTTCAGGTTCCTGCCGAAGATCGAGAACAGCAGGCTGTCGTCCATGAAGCCGAGCGAGATTCGCGCATCGAACATGTCCGCCGGGCGCAATTCACCCATGTTGTTGTCGGTGTAGTAGGCCTTGTCGCGACGATAACCGCTGGCCTGGGCCGTGAACGAACCCCAGGAAGCCTCGCGGTTATAGATAATCTCGCCACCGTACGACCACGGCGCAAGCCGCGGAATATTCAGCGCGAGGTCGGCATCGTCGATGACGCCGTCGCCGCTGATATCGTAGATGACGTTGTCATACTGCCCGTCGACATAACCGAGGTTCGCCTTGACGACAAGGTGGTCCGACAACACGGCGGTGATCTCGGCGTCTACGCCCTTGATCGTTGCGTCGGCCGTGTTCTTGATGAGCTGTACGACACCTACGACCGGATCGGACAGGTTGATCTCACGCTGCATGTTCTCGACGCGATTGTGGTACAGCGCCAGGTTGGTCCTGACCTTGCCACCGGCGAAGTCCTTTTTCATGCCAACCTCGACAGACCTGACTTCCTCTTCGTCGAATGCCTCGTTCGGAATGCCGACCGCGGTGTGGCGCATGTTGTAGCCGCCGCTGCGGAAGCCCTTCGTCCAGAAGGCATAGTACTGCGTATCGTCATCCGGCCTGATCTGGATGCCGACCTTTGGCGTAAAGTTGTCCCAGTCACGCGAATCCGAAAAATCGTAGGTGTCGCAGCCTGTCGGATACACGCAGTTATTGAGCGCGCTCAGCGGAATGGTGGCAATCCGCGCATCCTTTTCCTCGCGCGTGTAGTTGCCGCCAACGTTGAAAGTGATTGAATCGCTCAGGTGGATATCGAACTGCGCATAGGCAGCCATGACGGTGTGATTCTGGCGACCGCCGCCGGTGATACCGGGAGCCGGGAAACCCGACAATGGCAGCAGTCGATTCTCGAAATAGTCGAGGGTCTGGTCGAAGTAGTAAAGACCCGCTGTCAGGTCAAGGCCGTTCCATCCGCCTGAATACCGGAGCTCCTCGGAAATCTGATCCTGGTCGGTGGAAGAGCGCGCGTGGAAGATAGAGACCGGTGTGCTGTCGATATCGCCGAGCGTCAGGTTTTCGTACTGGCGGTAGCCGAGAATGTTGGTAAACGTGCCATCGCCGAAGCCGACGTCCCAGCTTGCCTCGAGGATCAGGTTCGTCCATTCGTTGTCGTAGAAGCCAGTCTCGTTGATGCCGAAATCGAACTCTTCCTTGTCGTACTGGCGAACGCAAAGACCGGGAACCACGAGCGTTGCGCAGCCTGCGTTCTGCGCGGCTGGTCCGTCACCCTCGGATTGGCCGAACTCAGCGCGCAACAACAGGCTGAAGGAATCCGTCACATCAAATTCGAGCGCGCCCCGAACCAGCGTCGTCTTGGCCTGGCCGAACTCGTCGTTACCGTCGGCCAGGTTCGTGAAGTAGCCGCCATCGTCGTTGTGATAGGCCGCAAGTTTCCAGCCGACTGCATCGCTGAGCGGGCCGGATACGACCGCGGACGCATACATGTTATCGCCGCTTTCGTAGGCAACCTTGCCTTTGAAAGCAAACTCGTCGCCCGGCCGGGTCGTGTTCATCAGCACCGCGCCGCCGGTCACGTTGCGACCAAACAGCAGTCCCTGCGGACCACGCAATACCTCGATGCTCTCGAGGTCGAAGATATCCATGACGACGCCGCCCGGGATACCGTAGTACATACCGTCGATGAAGACGCCGACGGTCGGATCGATCGTGGGTATCGAGCTGTTGATGCCGAGACCACGGATCGAGAAGTTCGCCGTGCCACGGGTCGTGCCGATGTCTTCAAGCTGGACGCTTGGCGCACTGTAGCCGATCGCTCGCAGGTCGCGAATGTGCATGGCGTCGAGCTGGTTGTCGCTGTATGCCGTAATTGCGACCGCTGCCTGCTGCGCTTCGACACCGCCGGCACGCTTTGTTGCGGTCACGATAATTTCTTCAAGCAAAACATCGCCCAGGTCCTGTGCCTGGGTGAGTCCGCCCATCATGATTCCGGTCAGCGCAGCACACGCAACTGCGATACGCCTGGTCATAGCTTGAGTCTGCATTGTCATGTCCCCATTGTGTCTGTGCGGCCGATCCGCGTTGCTGCCATTACAACATCACCCGGAAAAAAACCGGACTGCAAATCAGATCAACTCATGAGACGTATAGTACTGAAATGGTTCAACTAATGATATGCGTACTATGCCGAAAATAGCTCGACCGGGATCAAATAAATCAAGTCTGTTGTAAAAATGTCACAATCAGCCAGGAGCCGCGCAGCCTCACTCGCCGTGTGGAAACTGGCTGTGTTCGAGCTCCAGCCGGAGCAGCGCTTCCTTGGTCGGCAGGCCGCCGCCGAAGCCGGTCAAATCGCCGCTGGCGCCGATCACGCGATGGCACGGAATGATGATCGGAATCGGATTTCGCCCATTCGCGGCGCCTACCGCGCGGACTGCTTTCGGCCGGCCAATTCGATTTGCGATGTCGCTGTATGAACAGGTCGTGCCATACGGAATCTTTTGCAGCTCATCCAGCACCTGTAGCTGAAATTCAGTTCCGGTCGGTTTCAGGTCGAGATCGAACGCTTTCAGTTCGCCGGCGAAATAGGCCGTCAGCTGCTCACGCGCAGCAGCAAACGGCTTCTCGTTGAAAATCCATTCGGGCTCCGGCTCGTGCCGCATCGCGCCTTCAGGAAAGCCAACCAACGAGAGGCCTTCTTCATCTCCGGCAAGCAAAAGATCGCCGATTGGTGTTTCCAGGTAGCAGTAGTACATCAATTTAACCTCCGGAGCCCGTCAATGAGCCCCACAAAAGCATGGCGGCATAAGCGCGCCAGGGCCGCCAGTTTTCGGCCCGAGTTAATAATTCTTTTGCTGTCACCCGCGCCGGATGCGCAATCGCGCTGATCAGCCCAAGGTCTGAGCCAGGAAATGCATCAGGGTTCTTCAGTGCGCGCATCGCCACGTATTGCGCCGTCCACTCGCCAATCCCCTTGATTGCCTTCAGCGAATCGCAAAAGTCTTGCGGATCCTGCGCGGCATCGAAGCCGATGTCGCCCCTCAATACAGCAGTCGAAACCCGGCGCAGTGTTGCGGCGCGAGTTTGAACGATCCCGATGTCATTGAATCGGGCGCGCGACAGTCGCTCAGGTGTCGGAAAGATCCTGGTTAGTTGGAATTCTTCAGCCGCCGAACCAGTTTCCAGAACGTCGCCATAGCGCGCTGCGATGCGACCTGCGATGGTGGTCGCCGCCTTGACGGAAATTTGCTGACCGAGAATCGCACGGATTGTCAGCTCATACCCATCCCATGCACCGGGCACGCGTACGCCAGGGTTGCGTTTCAACATCTTCTTCAGGATTCGGTCCCGTGCCAATATCGAATCGATCTCGGAAACGGGAGCATCCAGGTCGAATACTTCGCGGGCGGTCTGGACTGTTTCAAACAGAGTACTCGTGTTGACGCTTCGCAGCGTTAGCAGGAGGTATCCTTCGCGGCGATCGGGTCTGACTTCAACAATCCCGTGAACACCATCAATCGACAGCGTTCTTCGGTAGGTGCCCTCATGAACATTCTCAACGCCAGGCGTCGCGCGACC
This sequence comes from Woeseiaceae bacterium, assembly GCA_024640315.1. Classification (GTDB taxonomy): domain Bacteria; phylum Pseudomonadota; class Gammaproteobacteria; order Steroidobacterales; family Woeseiaceae; genus SZUA-117. The sequence goes on along the minus strand of JAHEFF010000073.1, from coordinate 86 downwards.
GGCAAAAAACGTCAGCAGTGATTGCCAGTCGAACGGCTGCCGATACGGCAATCGTACGGTCAGCATTGCTGTACCACCGACGCGCT
>JAHEFF010000100.1 GCA_024640315.1 Woeseiaceae bacterium | reverse complement strand
AGGATCCGTGCAATGTCATTGTAAAAGGCGAAACTCATCAGGAGCAGCAGCGCTGCAATACCGACTTGCTGGCCGATCAGCTGTGCGCGTTCTGACAATGGGCTGCCCTTAAGCCCTTCGATACCGTGGTAAACAATTTGTCCGCCATCCAATACCGGTATTGGCAAGAGATTGAGCACACCGAGGCTGATACTGACTAACGCCAGGAAATTCAGAAACGGATTCAGTCCTGCGGAAGCGGAGCTGCCGGCGAACTGTGCGATATTGATCGGGCCGCTGATGTTTTTTATTGAAACGTCACCAACCACCATTCGGCCAAGCATGCGAACGGTAAATCCTGTCGACGTCCATGTTCTTTGTATGGATTGGCCTATTGCAGCCAGCGGGCCGAACTGGCGCAGGTACCAGTAGTCTGCTACTGCGTTGCCGATCCCTACACCGAGAAACCCTCTTTCGACACCGTCATTTTCACGGGAACCCAGTGTCAGCTCGACAGTCACCGGCTCCTCATTTCGAATGAGCTCGATCGATACCAATTCATCAGGCCGGGCGGCTACGATTTGCTGCAAGTCACCGAAAGTCGACACCGGTTCGCCGGCGATCGCAGTGATCCGGTCGCCCTCTTCGATACCACCCGCAAATGCAGCGCCTTCCTCATCGACGGTCGCAATCACTGCCGGTGGTTGCCAGGGCTGGAATCCGAGCCCGTCAAAGAGCATTCCGGGTTCCGTTAGCCGGGTCGCATCTTCACCGACAACCATTGTGGTTGTGCGCACGTAGCCGTCCGGCTCCTCGAGTTCCAGGGTTACGCGCCCTTCGCCCACCATCTCATCCAGCATGGAAACCAGGGCCGTCTCCCAATCGCCTGTCTCGCGATCGCCTACTTTCAAAATCCGGTCACCATATTTCAGCCCGGCCTGCGCGGCATAGGACGATTCCTCAACCTCGCCTACGGCTGGCTTCATCGTCGGCACACCATTAATAAAAAGCACCCAATAGGCGAGAATGGCAAACAGGAAGTTAAAAGCAGGTCCGGCAAGCAAGACCAGGATCCGATTCCATACCGGGCGGTGGTTGAACGCCCGGCCCTCGTCGGCCGGATCCACAGGCTCGCCACTACCATAGCGTTCCCCCAGGAATTTGACGTAGCCGCCCAGAGGAATCGAAGAAATGCAGTACTCGGTTTTGTCCTCTCCCGCGACCCGCATCCAGATAGGCTTGCCGAATCCGATCGAAAACCTGAGCACTTTCATGCCACACCAGCGGCCAACGATGTAGTGACCAAACTCGTGCACAGCAACCAGCACGCTGATCGCGACGATAAAGGCCAGTAGACTTGTTAATGCACCGGTCATGACTGATTATTTTCTTCCATAGTTTTCATGCACTTAAGGAAGCGCACGACGTTCCGCCCGGCGCTGTATCGCGATCCTTCCAGAAGCTTCAGACTGACCTTTGCAGATGCAGTTCCCGCCAACTCTGAGGCGCAGCCCATGAACCTCTGCTGAACGACGTCAATCATCATTGCAATCCTGCCCAATGAAGCGCCAGCGCAAAGAGCGGTGCCGCGGCCGTAACGCTATCGATTCGATCGAGAATACCGCCATGACCCGGAAAAAACGTGCCGCTGTCTTTAACATCAGCGCTCCGCTTGAACATGCTGACGGTCAGGTCACCGACGACCGAGAGCATGGTTACGGCGAGACAGAAAGGCACAAGCACGGAGACCTCGATTTCCAGTACACGACTACCCGCTGCGGCAAGTAAAAGTACAGCCGTCAGGCCACCAAGAACGCCCTCCCAGGTTTTACCCGGACTGATTTTTGGCGCAAGTTTGACCCGGCCAAATCCCTTGCCAACGAAAAATGCCCCCATATCGGCTACCCACACAATCAGAAGCGCGAAAACCAACAGCTGCGGCGTTTCCACATAGAGATGATCGAGCGCTGCCCATGCCGGTACGAGTACGAGCGTGCCGCAAATCCAGGAGAGTGCCGTGGAGATCGAGGTTGGATAAAAGAGCATCCAGACAAGCGCAAGCAACCACCATACGAGTGCGATCGTGAACACTGCGTCAAGCAGTGAATGATTTCCCAGACTAAAAAATAACGCGGCAATCAGGGCGCTGATGAACGCAACATACGCCAGCCGCGGCGGCACATTGTCGGCAAACATAAAGCCGCCCCACTCCCATGCGCCGCCAATGATCACCGCGAAGATCACGATTCTTGCAGCCACCGGCGGCAGTACGAACAGTACGACTGTCAGAACGGCCAACGCCACAATTGCGGTAACAAATCGTTGCTTCAGCATCTCAGGCTACCTGATCCCCGGTGTACCCATAGCGGCGCTGCCGGCTGCTGTAGTACGCAAGGGCTTCATCAAACTGCTGTTCCCGAAAATCGGGCCACAGGCAATCGCAAAACCACAATTCCGCATACGCCAGATTCCACAGCAGAAAGTTGCTGATCCGTCGCTCGCCACCCGTTCTGATCAGCAGGTCCGGGTCCGGTATTCCGGAGAGTGACAACTCGTTAGCCAATTTGTCTTCATCAATATCATTAATTGAAATCTCTCCCGCAACGGTTTTGCGTGCAAGCGACTTCGACGCCTCAACGATGTCCCAGCGCCCACCATACGCCGTGGCCACAATGAGACAAAGACCATCATTGTCTTGTGTCTTTTCTTCCGCCCTGGCAATACTGGCGACGAGTTCTGCCTGCAACTGCTCACGGGCGCCAATAAACCTAAGCCTTACTTTATTGCGATGCAGGTCATCCACTTCCCGTTGCAGCGCCTCAAGAAACAAGCCCATCAACTTGCTGACCTCGTCAGCCGGACGACGCCAGTTCTCGCTGGAGAAAGCAAACAAAGTCAGGTAAGAAACGCCACGTTTGGCGGCTATCTCCACCGTTTCCCGGACCGATTTGACGCCGGAACGGTGGCCCGCATGTCGGGGCATGCCCCTGGCACGCGCCCACCTGCCGTTGCCATCCATAATGACCGCAACGTGCCGTGGAACCTGATGCCCGTTCTTGCCATCCATGTTTTTTGCTGAATCGTTCACAGTGAGGGTGATGTCGAATCAGA
>JAHEFF010000099.1 GCA_024640315.1 Woeseiaceae bacterium | reverse complement strand
GATATCGAGGGTTTTTTGCGTATGGGTGTGACAAAACGTCACGCGGCGTTATACGCTGCCGGATCGCAGCCAAAAAGCTAACAAGGCCACAAATATGGCAAAAAGACACGTCGCAATTCTGCTTTTCCTGGTCTCTTTCCCGTTACCGTCAAGTGCCCAGGAGGCTGGGCTTAGCGAGGCGGTGGGGAGCGAGATCGAATACCTGGTGTCAGCCGGGCGGCTTGATATTCGTGGTGTCAGGGTCGCGTCAGGTGAGCTCCTCGTGGACGTCTACGAGCGGAACCGGTTCTCCCTGGCGTGGACACGTCCGGAGCAGATTGGCGAATTGCTGACCGCGATTGAGGCGACTGCGACCGACGGGCTTGATCCATCCGACTATCACTTTTCACAGGTTCGGGCCGCCTACGCACAGATGCTTTCCGGTGAGCCAATGGCGGCGAATGATCGGGCCGAGCTTGATCTGCTTTTCACCGACAGCCTGATCAGGCTGGGTTACCACCAGCGCTTTGGCAAGCTCAACCCCAATACCCTCGACCCGCAGTGGAATTTCAGGCGCGACATCGATGATGTGGAAGCGGCTGATGCCGTACTCGCGGCAATAGGCTCAAGTTCCCTGTCGGCCTTTCTCCAGGCACAGTTTCCTCGCGGTAAATTTTATGAGCGGCTGCGCAAAGGCCTGGCCCAATACCAACAGATCAAGGCGAATGGCGGTTGGCCGGAATTCCCGGATGGCCCGACGCTTCGGCCGGGAGCGCTTGACGACAGAGTACCGGTACTCGTGCAGCGACTTGTTGCCACAGGCGACCTGGACACAACGGGGTTTGCAGCGACGGGCAATCTCTACAGCGAATCGCTGGAGGCTGGTGTGCGCCAATTTCAATACAGGCATGGGCTGGATGTCGACGGGGTCATCGGCAAATCGACAGTGCGCGCACTCAACGCGTCGGTCGATCAGCGTATTCGGCAACTCGAGGTCAATCTTGAGCGTACGCGCTGGGTTTTTGACGATATCAGTGACGAATACATACTCGTCAATATCGCCGGTTTCTCTGCCTACGTTATCCGTAACAGTGAAGTTGTGTGGCGAACCAGGGTGCAGGTCGGCAAGCCCTATCATAAGTCGCCGGTATTTCGCGATGAAATGAAATATGTGGTCTTCAATCCTACGTGGACGGTGCCCTACAGCATTGCGACAAAGGAAATGCTGCCACAGATCCAAAACGACCCGGATTACTTCGCCAAGCGTGACTTCGATGTCAAAGACAGGAACGGAGCGATCGTTGATCCCGGAACGATCGACTGGGCGGAGCTCTCTCGTCGAAATTTCCCCTACACGCTGGTGCAGAGGCCGAGCGTTAACAACGCACTCGGGCGCATCAAGTTCATGTTCCCAAATGAACATGCCGTCTATCTGCACGATACTCCGAGTAAGTACCTGTTCGGCAGGGCCGAGAGGGCATTCAGCCACGGCTGCATTCGCGTAGAGGATCCCTTCGATTTTGCGGAAGTCCTGCTCGGGGCTGACGGCTGGACCCAACAGCGCTTCAAGGAGGTGCTGGACAGCGGCGAAACCAAGACAGTCTTCCTGTCCCGGCCGCTGCCGGTCCTTCTTCTGTACTGGACGGCCGAGGTTCGCGAGGATGGGCTTGTTCATTTCTACGGAGATATCTATGACCGGGATCAGCCAGTGGCGGATGGTCTCGATGAACCGTTTATACTGGACAGGCCGCCAGCCGGCGGGTGATCAGCGTGGTGTCTATGCATAAACCTCTTACGTTCCTGCTTCTGTCCATAACGGTGTTGCTCATCGGTTGTGGCAAGGACACGCCGTCCCCGGACCCCGGCAGCGGTCAGCCGGCGACCTTTGCGGGAAGCACCTCGTGCCAGGGCTGCCATGAAGCCCAGTACCGCGAGTGGGTCGGATCGCATCACGAGCTCGCGATGCAGTCGGCGACTGTCGACACCGTACTCGGTGATTTCGACGATGCCAGCCTCGACTACTATGGCAGGACGACGCGCTTCTTCATGCGTGACGATGGTTTCTACGTAAAGACGGCCGACGCATCGGGGGAGGACCGCGAGTTTCGCATTGCCTACGCGTTCGGTGTTGAGCCGCTACAGCAGTACCTCATTGAATTTCCGGGCGGGCGTTTGCAGACGCTCGCGTTCACCTGGGATACACGTCCGGCCGCCGATGGCGGCCAGCGCTGGTTTCACCAGTATCCCGATGAATACATTGCACCCGATGACTCGCTGCACTGGACGGGCCTGCAGCAGAACTGGAATTACATGTGCGCCGAGTGCCACTCGACCAATCTTCAAATGGGGTTTGATGCGGCCAGCGACACATTTGATACGACGTACTCGGAAATCAGTGTGGGCTGCGAGGGTTGTCATGGCCCGGGGTCAATGCACATTGAGCTTGCAAACGCAGGCGTTGAAGGCGGGCCATACGGACTTGATGTCGATCTCGACGATCAGGCGGGCACAGCCTGGATCATGAATCCCGCGACCGGAATCGCCGCACGCAGCGAGGCCCCGACACAACCACAGCAGCAGCCAGAGGCCTGCGGCCGTTGCCATTCGCGCCGCGGCATCATCGCGCCCGATTATGAGTATGGACAGCCGCTGGCACATACGCATATGCCCGCGTTCCTCGCGGAAGGCCTGTATTTCGCCGATGGCCAGATACTCGACGAGGTCTATGTTTATGGCTCCTTCCTGCAGAGTCGTATGTATCAGGCGGGTGTGACCTGCACGGACTGCCACAACCCGCACACAGCAAAGCTCATCACCGGGGCCGACGCCAACGATGTGTGCGCGCAGTGCCATTTGCCGACGAAATTCGCCGTAGCGGAACACGCCGGTCACGCTCCCGAGCAGGCCGGCTGTGTCGATTGCCACATGACCTCGCGAACCTACATGGTCGTCGATGACCGGCGTGATCACAGTTTCCGCATTCCACGCCCGAACCTGACCGAGGCCGTCGGAGCGCCTAACGCCTGCAACGCCTGTCACGTGGATCGCGATGCGAGCTGGGCGACTACCGCAATCAACGAGTGGCGTGGGCCCGATGCGCCTCCGCCCAAAGAGCACTTTGCCGCGGCGTTCGATGCCA
>JAHEFF010000072.1 GCA_024640315.1 Woeseiaceae bacterium | reverse complement strand
TGGCCAAATTGCGGTTGGCGCGCGCCGTGGGCGTTCTCTGATGCGCACACAAACCACCAGTCAGGCACAGTTGACATGAATACTCATGCCATCGATATCGACGCTATGCAGGCGCAGGCCAGCAAAGCCAGCGCGTTGCTTAGCGCAATGTGCAATGAAAAACGCCTGATGCTGCTTTGCCGGCTTGTGCAGGGCGAGCGGTCCGTCAACGAGCTGGCCGAGTCGCTGAAAGCCCCGCAATCGACAATCTCACAACATCTCGCGCTGTTGCGCCGGGAAGGCCTCGTACAGGCACGCCGTGACGCCCAGACACAGTTCTATTCGCTTGCGGGCGACGATGCCCGCGCAATTCTTGAAACCCTGCAGTCGCTTTACTGCGATCCGCAATCAAAGGATGCATGAACGATGAACACGTTCCCGCAGATTTTTCCCGGCCGTAACCTGAGCGTTGCAATGGTTGGCCTGTTACTCGTCACAATGACTGCACGTGCAGGCGAGCTGCCGTTCACAACGACAACCGTGCAGGTGGACACAACCCCGCACGAGCGCCTGCTTGATGGCACTGTGGAGGCCGTCAACCAGGCGACGATGTCGGCACAGACCGCGGGTCGTGTCGCCGAGGTCTTTTATGACGTTGACGACTACGTCGAGCCTGGCGCACCGATTGTGCGTTTCAGCGATGTCGAGCAACAGTCGGCCCTGCAACAAGCGAACGCCGCGCTGGCGGAAGCCGTGGCAATCAGTACCCAGGCAGACGACGCATTCACCCGTGTCTCAGGTCTTTTCGAATCGGGCTCAGCCTCGAAGCGCGAATACGACCAGGCGCTCGCCGCAAGAGAGGCCGCTAACGCACGTGTCGCAGCCGCGCGATCATCGGTCGAGAGCGCGAAGCAACAAGTCGAGTACACACTCGTCCGCGCACCCTATGCAGGCATCGTAACGGAGCGGCACGTCGAGGTTGGCGAAGCCGTTGGCGTAGGCCAGCCTTTAATTAGCGGACTTTCACTTGAAACATTGCGCGTTGTCGTCGACCTGCCGCAGCAAGTCGCGGCGCAGGTTCGTGAACACCGCTCGGCTTTCATACTCACCGAAGAGGGGCGTGTCGAAGCCACCCACATCACAATTTTTCCTTATGCACATAGCGCCAGCAACACGTTCCGGGTGCGGCTCGAACTGCCCGAAGGTCAATTCGGCCTGTATCCGGGCATGTTTATCAAGGTGGCTTTTGTCATAGGCGAGTCACAGCGCCTGCTTGTTCCAACCGAGGCATTAATACGCCGCAGTGAAGTTACCGGGGTTTACGTTTTGGACGACGCTGAGCGACTCCGCATGCGTCAGGTGCGGGTCGGTCGAATGTTTGGCGAACGGACCGAAGTGCTTGCCGGGCTACGTGCCGGCGAGCGGGTTGCAGACGACCCGGTTCAGGCTGGCATCTATCTCAAGACCATGAGCGTGCAGATTGATGAGAACTAGACGATGAGTAACCAACTCGGATTTTCCGGAGGCGTTGCAAAACGTTTTCAGGATAATGCCCTGACACCGCTGCTCGCGGCGACGGCACTGCTGTTGGGTCTTTTTGCGGTGGCCATCACACCGCGCGAGGAAGAGCCGCAAATCGACGTCACGCTGGCAAATGTATTTGTCCCGTTTCCCGGAGCGAGTACGTCAGAGGTCGAGAATCTCGTCGCCATCCCGATGCAACAGGTGTTGTCGGAAATCGAGGGCGTCAAACACGTCTATTCGGTGTCACGACCCGGTATGGGTGTTCTCACTGTACAGTTTACTGTTGGAGAAGCTCGCACCGAGGCCCTGGTGCGGCTCTATAACGCGATCTACTCCAACCAGGACTGGCGGCCGCAAGGCCTCGGGATACTGCCCCCGCTGGTCAAGCCGAAGGGCATCGATGATGTACCGATCGTTACCGCGACACTATGGACCGAGGATCCCGACCGCGGCGCCCATGATCTCCTGAAGGTGGCGCACGCGCTGGAAGCCGAAATCAAGCGCGTTGCGGGCACCCGCGATGTGTACACGATTGGCGGCGGTCAGAACATCGTGCATGTTGAACTCGACCCTCAGCGTGTTTCCGGTTTTGGCATGACGCTCGAGAATCTGCGTTTCGCATTATCGGCAAGCAATGTCGTGACGCAGGCTGGTTCTCTTTTGTCCAACAATGTCGAGGTACCGGTACAGGCCGGTACTTTCCTGAGCAGCGCGGACGATGTCGCAAGTATGGTCGTCGGATTGTTCGAAGGACGCCCCATCTATCTGAGTGACATCGCTGATATCACTGCGGGTGCAGATAAGCCGGAAGAGTACACGTGGTTCGCCAGTGGACCGGCAGCAGGTGAGATCGGTCTTGATCAGGTCGCACACGCGCCCGCTGTCACTATTGCCATTGCAAAAAAACCGGGCACGAACGCGACACGAATTGCGGATGCGGTGAGCGAGCGATTTGCGCAACTCCAGCAGACCGTTATCCCCGAGGGCGTCAACGTCACGATGACGCGAAACTACGGAAAGACCGCCGATGACAAGGCGTCGAAATTGATTCAGAAACTTGCCTTCGCGACCTTGTCAGTCATCCTGCTTGCCTGGTACGCGCTGGGCTGGCGGGAGGCAATCATCGTCGGAACTGCGGTCATCATCACGCTGGCCGCAACACTGTTCGCCTCGTGGGCCTGGGGATTCACCATCAACCGCGTATCGCTGTTCGCACTGATATTTTCGATCGGCATACTCGTCGATGACGCAATCGTTGTGGTGGAAAACATTCATCGTCATCGCGGGATCCGCAAGGGCACGATCGGCGAGATCATACCAACGGCGGTGGATGAGGTTGGTGGTCCGACGATCCTCGCGACTTTCACCGTGATCGCGGCGCTGCTGCCGATGGCCTTCGTGACTGGCCTTATGGGTCCGTACATGAGCCCGATCCCGATCAACGCCAGCACCGGCATGATCATTTCGCTCGCAATCGCGCTGGTATTGACGCCGTGGCTGAGCCATCGCCTGCTGGCGAATGCACCAGTTCATCATGAAGCCGACGACCACGACTCGGGGCTTTATCGATTTTTCGACCGGGTGATGCGGCCGTTTCTTGGCGGCGGCGCCGGCCGACGCGCGCGTACCTGGCTGTATGGCGGCCTGACCGCGGTGATCGGCCTGGCGGTAGTCCTGGTCATACTGCAATTCGTGGTTCTCAAGATGCTGCCGTTCGACAACAAGTCGGAATTCCAGGTCATCGTTGATATGCCGGAGGGCACACCCGTCGAGGAAACCGCCCGTGTTCTGGATGAGCTCGCACAAACGATCGAAACCGTTGCCGAAGTGACGGACTACCAGGTGTATGCGGGGACCGCGGCACCAATCAATTTCAATGGCCTCGTGCGGCAATACTATCTTCGCAGCGGCGGGAACGTAGGCGACATCCAGGTAAACCTCGTAGACAAACACTACCGCGATCGGTCCAGTCACGAAATCGCTCGCGATCTGCGCGATCAGCTCGCTCCGATCAGCCGCCGCAACAACGCAGCCGTCAAGGTCGTTGAAGTGCCGCCTGGTCCTCCTGTGATTTCACCGATCGTAGCCGAAATATACGGCCCCGATTATGAAGAACAGAAACGCCTCGGCCGGGAGCTGCAGCAACTGTACGCGAGCACAGCGGACATCGTTGACATCGACAGCACGGTTGAGGCTGACGCCAAGCGATTGGTCATAGAGGTTGACCGGCAACGTGCCGCTTTACTTGGGATTTCACAGCAACAGGTGTCGGCAATCCTGCAGATGGCGCTGAACGGCGATGACGTCACCTATATCCATCAGGCGCGCGAACGGTATCCGATTCCGGTTCGGCTCGAAGTGCCGGTCGCGTCGAAGGCCGATCTCGATGCATTGTTGGCCCTCGAGGTCCGCAACCAGGCAGGCCAGCGGGTGCCAATCTCTGAAATCGCACGTGTGCGCGAGACCGGCTGGGACGACGCCGTGTATCACAAGGACTTGCTACCCGTAGTGTTCGTCATGGGCGACATGGCCGGGGAACTCGACAGTCCGCTTTACGGGATGTTCGATCTTGCATCCCAGATCGATGAGCGGGACGATTCCGGCTACGCAATCGATCAGCGCTATATCAGCCAGCCAGAAAACACGCATTCGTTCTCGCTGAAGTGGGACGGCGAATGGCAGATAACCTACGAGACCTTTCGCGACATGGGAATCGCCTACTCGGTGGGTCTGATCCTGATCTATCTTCTGGTTGTCGCGCAGTTTCGATCCTATCTTCTACCGCTGGTCATCATGGCACCCATTCCGCTGACCATTATCGGCGTCATGCCGGGCCACGCGCTGTTCGGCGCAAAGTTCACGGCCACGTCGATGATCGGAATGATTGCGCTTGCCGGCATTATCGTGCGCAACTCGATACTGCTCGTTGATTTCATACTGCAAGAGCAACGGGCCGGAAAGTCGCTGGAAGATGCGGTGATTCGCGCCGCAGCAGTGCGCGCGAAGCCGATCGTACTGACGGCATTAGCCGCAATGATGGGTGCGTTCTTTATACTCGACGACCCGATCTTCAATGGCCTCGCGATTTCGTTGATCTTTGGTATCCTGATTTCGACGATGCTGACGCTTGTCGTCATTCCCGTACTGTTTTACAGCTTCAGGGGCGCGCTGCAGCCGGCGTCGTAATCCGCTGCTGCCGCCCCGGCCAGTCACCAAATTGCATCTCAAAAGCGATACCCACGCCAAAATTGCTCTCGCGCTTCTCTTCAATCAAATAGCGTGGCCAGGTGAGGCGCGTCGATAATTCCACAAACAAGTAGTCCCGCGCGATGCGTTTTCGATAGCGCAACTCGACGCCATAGTCCTGCAGCTCAACCTCTCCTTCGGTCTCACCCGAAGCAAACAGGCTGTACGACATGGCTGTCCTGTTTGTCATGAGTTGGTAGGCGATAAAACTGTTCGTCCATCCCATGCCTTGAATCTCGTCCTCCACGGACAAAGTGGTCCAGGTGCGGAACAACCACCTTGGGTCGGCGGCATAGTCCAGAATGCTGTTGATGGTCGCACCAAAGCCCCGCTGGCTCTGCCAGAAGGCGCCGGGCCGCAGCTGCCAGAATAACGCGTCATTCAACGTGTGATTCCACCGATAGACGGTACGGACATAGGGTTCCAGGGGCGCGGCTAGTTTGACGCCGACTCCAACGTCAAACCCGCTGGAAAGCTCACCTTTCCGGCTGTAGCCGACGCCCAGTAACCAGTCGTCGTCTTCGAAGTCGTTAAACTCTCTCGGAAGTGATTCATTGTTGCCGTCTGTCGTGCCATCAACAAAATCCTCAGCGTTCCCACGGCCGAACACCAGTCGCGTCCGCTCGCGGAGCGCATTCAGCGGTATTCGTGCCCGCATCCGCGCAATGGGGTCCGCACCATCCCGTTGATCCCATTGTGCGCCAAGAGTAACGCTGCCCAGGCTGACATTGTTGCCCTGGTCAACCGCCCTGGCGCCAAAAAAACTGTCAAACCATTGCGTCGAGGAATTGACCACGCCATAGACGGTTTGTTGTGTTCGATCGATTAGTGGTTCCCGCTCTTCAGCAGTTATGGGTACCTCGATGAATGGGCCGCTGATGACTTCTTCGTAGAACAACGGGTCGCTGGCCTCGCTTTGGGGCGCCGTTTGCGCAGACCCGCCGTCGACAGGAATAACGACGCTAACAACCTCCGTCAGTTGATCAGCGTCGTTCTCCTCTACCTGGATACCGGTCGCCGCCGACGCAGGCAGCGCGATACCCGCCATCATCAGCGCCAAAAGGCGGACAGTAGCGAACAACAGTACTGTGATTCTGGTCCTGATCGTTGGGATCCCGCTGCAGGTCGAAGTAGTCGCCTATTTTGATGGTCAGCTGGCGACGTAGCAAACTTCTGTTTGATGCCCTCAATCCAGCGGAAGGCACTGTACCGCTGCCGCAAGACGACAACGGCGATGACTTGGTCGAGCGGTCGCTCGCGATCAGTCAGGGCCGACACATTATGTATCTATGTATCTGACCCGATTCGTTGAACTTGTATTAAGTTGTCGGCTTATTTAGCCCGGATCATAGTGCTTCGCAGGCTTTCTGCAATTTGGCTTTCACCTCGGCGGCCAGTGGCTCGATGCCGGGATGATCGACAAGTGACAGGACGCTGGACGGATCCATGAAGTCGACATGGACGTTGCCCGCGTCATCTTCCCGGACCAGGACGTTACAGGGGAGCAACAGTCCGATGTCTTCGACGGCACTGATTGCCTGGTACGCCAATGCCGGGTTGCAGGCACCCAGTATCCTGTAGCGAGGCATATCTTTGCCCAGCTTTTCCTTCATTTTTGCGGCAACGTCGATGTCGGAAAGAACGCCGAAACCTTCTTTCTGCAATTCAATCGTTACCTTTTCAATGGCGTCGTCAAATTCGAAATCTAACTGCTTGCCAAAACCAAAGCTCATCAGTTGCATCCTTTTGCGCTTCCCGGTGCACCACAATAAATGTCGTGCAGAAGGTTAATTACCCGGTCCGCCGGACCGGGACTTAATGAATAAAATATTGTTTGCGACTCGCGACGCGTCTGCACGAGACCCTGTTGCCGGAGACGGGCGAGCTGCTGCGACAATGCGGATTGACTGAGCGGCACGATCACGTTCAGGTCGCCCACGGAGCGCTCACCGGCGGCCAGCGAGCAAAGAATCATCAACCGGCTTTCATTGCCGAGTGCCTTCATCAGTCCGGCCGCGTCAGACGCATGTGCCTGCATTTGTTCCATATCTTCTTGTTTAAACTCGTGATTCACGGGCTCGGTCATGACGCATTCCTGGCAGGATCGCTCTATTTTTGTACTATAGAACAAAATAATTTAGAAGTCTATAATTTAGTCTTTACTAATGTATTAAAATGTAATATGTTAGCGGCAAGTCAAAGACGAGCAAATTCCTGAGGACGGCAAAATGGCCAAGATTGTAGTTGTTGGAGCCGGCATTGGCGGCATCTCGCAAGTTTACGAGCTGAGAAAAACACTGGGCAATCAGCATGAAATCGTGCTCGTCGGCGACTCGGACCGCTTCGAATTCACACCCTCCAATCCCTGGGTCGCAGTCGGCTGGCGTAAAGAAGGCCAGGTCTGCGTCGAGTTGCCCGAGCTGATGAAAAAGCATGGCGTCGAATTTCACAACGTCGGTGCAAAGCGTCTCCACCCTGAGTTCAACAAGGTCGAACTGGGCGACGGTACCGAAATCGAGTATGACTACCTGATTATTGCGACCGGACCGAAGCTCGCGTTCGAAGAGGTTCCCGGTCTCGGTCCTAATGGCGGCTTTACGCAGTCAATCTGCAAGACCGGCCACGCGGACACGTCATTTATAGACTTTGAGAAACTCGTCGCGGACCCCGGTCCGGTGGTCGTTGGCGCCGCACCTGGCGCATCGTGCTTCGGCCCCGCTTACGAGTACATCTTCATCCTCGACACAGAGCTCAAGAAACGCAAAATCCGCGACAAGGTGCCAATGCATTTCGTCACACCAGAGCCTTATATCGGGCACCTGGGCCTCGACGGGGTCGGCGATACCAAGAGCCTCCTGGAGTCGGAATTCCGCAATCGACATATCCACTGGACAACGAATGCCAGGATCACTGAAGTGACCGACGGCAAGATCAACTTCACAGAAGTTGATGAAGACGGAAACGACAAGAAGACACACGAGCTCGAGTTCAGGCACTCAATGATCCTGCCTGCATTCAAAGGCGTAGAGGCCATTGCGGGCATCGAGGGCCTGACGAACCCGCGTGATTTCATCCTGATCGACGAGTACCAGCGTAACCCGAAGTACAACAACGTTTACGCTGTCGGTGTTTGCGTGGCCATACCCCCGGTCAGCCCGACTCCGGTCGCGACGGGCGCACCGAAGACCGGATACATGATCGAATCCATGGTGACTGCAACAACGCACAACATTAAAGGTGCCATCGAGGGTAAACCGCCTTCGGCCAAAGGCAGCTGGGCAGCCGTCTGTCTCGCCGATTTCGGCGACACAGGCGTTGCGTTCGTTGCGTTACCGCAGATTCCACCGCGCAACACCAACTGGGCGTCGCAGGGCAAGTGGGTGCATGTCGCGAAGATCGCATACGAGAAGTACTTCCTGCACAAGGTGCGGGCGGCGAAGACCGAGCCATACTACGAAAAAATGGTGCTCAAGATGGTTGGTGCCGAACGACTGAAAGACCAGTCGTAGACGTGTCCATGACTGCTCCTGAATTGAGGAACCTGAAATGAAAAATCCCATGTCTGTTGAGCACGCTGTCGAGGCATTCGCAGGATTCATGGTCCTGATTTCTGTCGTGTTGACTTACTTCGTACATCCGGGCTGGATGTGGTTAACCGTCTTTGTCGGCGTGAATTTGTTTCAGCAATCGTTTACCGGTTTCTGTCCAGCGTCATTTGTGTTGAAAAGGTTCTTCAGTTTGAAAACGGAAGCAGAACTGGCGGCATAGGCACTAAACAGGTCGTCCGCTGGGGCGGGTTCCCGCGAAGGTTTTCCGCCTCCCCCGCCGGTAATCTCGCGCTGCAAAGCTTGCTATTCAGGAGCCTGCCCCAGCGGACGACCTGCCTAAAATACGGCGATGAATTCGATCTGAATGTAGCGACCTGCCGGTAACTTTTTTTCAATGGTATGCCGGACTGGCCGGCTGTTCTCATCGGGGAACATGTCCAGCCAATGCGGATTGATCAGTTTGCGATCGTCCTGGTCGGCGACGTAAACACTGACCTTGCCAATATTCTCCGGACTACCCCCCGCCTCTCGCATGATGGCCCGAATCGTTTTGAATACATTGGCGATCTGGGCCTCTTTGTCATCCGGCAACCCGTGCGTTTCCGGATCCTCGCCACCGACAGCTGATGAGAACAACATGTTGCCCACCCGCGATGCTGCCGGGATGGGATTTTTGTGCTCCGGAATGTCGGGCGCCTTAATACTCCGCCTGTCTGTCACAATGTTTTACTCCTGCCGAACACGTGTAAAGTTTACTGTATCCTTTGTTGCGGTGACTGATTCCATCCAGAAATTTGTCGATAGCTATGCCAGGGTCGGTGCACGAGACCTCGAGACCGGGAATTTCTTCGATGCGTTCTACAAACAGTTCGTCAATTCCTCGCCGATCGTTGCCGACAAGTTCAGGAACACGGACATGGATCGCCAGCGGGACATGCTGAAAGTATCACTCGACCATATGGTCTATTTCGCAATCGACCGGGAAGAAACCGAAGAAATCGCGAGAGTCGCTGGCGTGCACTCGAAGTCACGAACAGATATCCCGCATCAACTCTACGAATTGTGGCTCGAAAGTCTGCTGGCCACGGTCGCCCGGTTTGACAATAAGTACGACGCTGAAGTCGAAGCTGCCTGGAGAGAAGCGCTTGGGCCGGCCATTGCATATATGAAACGACACTACGAAAAAAACTGAATTCGCTTTCAATTCGTTATTCGATTGATCATTTCCTCCTCAAGATCTGAGAAGACCACCTTTCCCATTGCGTTCTTCGGCAACTCGTCGAAACGGATGAAATGCCTGGGGTGCTTCATGTGCCCAAGCCTCCCTTCGAAAAGACCTGCCAGTGAATTTGTGTCGGGCAGCTTGTTACCGCGGCAAACGAATGCGGCAACGGGAATCTCACCCCATTTTTCATGCGGAATACCAACGACGACTGCCTCCGCAATATCCGGATGCTCGAGCAGAACCCGCTCCAACTCGGAGGGGTAAATATTCTCTCCGCCGCTGATGATCATGCGTTTCTTGCGATCAACAATATGGTAGTTGCCGTCATCATCGCGCATGCCGATGTCTCCGGTTCGCAGCCAGTCGCCCTGCAACGTGGCATCGGTGGCTTCCGGGTCCTGCCAGTACTCTTTCAGAAGGTTCGGGCCGCGCAGCAAAATCTCGCCTGCTTCGCCATCCGCCACGTCCCGGTGGTCATCGTCCACGATGCGAACGTCGCAGAAGATTGCGGGCCGGCCCACTGACCCGGCCGTCGCGTGAGCCGACTCCATGACCTGGTGAATTGCGATCGGACCGGATTCCGTACAGCCATAAATCTGGATCACCGGGATTCCATGGTCATGCCAGATATCGAGAAGTGGCATTTGCACCATCGTCGAACCGGTCGTAATACACCGCAGGCTGGACAGATCCGCATCGTGCCAATGTGGGTGCTCGACAATCGCCTGCATCTGGGTCGGGACCAGCACCGTCAGCGTGGGCTTGTCCTGTTCCACCAACCTGAGGAACTCGCCGGCGTGAAACTTTTCGATCAGGGTTACTGTTGCACCGACTTGCAGTGCCGGCGTCGTCTGAATGTTGAGACCGCCCACATGAAAAAAAGGCAACGTCGTCAGCACATGATCTTCGCGGTGAAGGTCGTGCATGAACTGGCTGTTGAGGCCATTCCAGTGAATTGATCGCTGCGTCAACACAGCGCCCTTGGGTCGCCCCGTCGTACCGGACGTGTAGACAATGAGAAGTGGATTCCTTGGATGAACGAGATCACCGCTGACAATGCCATCCGACTCCCGCTTCAGCCCGGGCAGGGATTCGGCGGCCGTGTCATGTGCGGCGTCGGTCGACGTCACCAGCTGGCAGGACTTTTGCTTCGCCGCGACCAGTTCTGCCGTCTCGCCGAAACGGGCATCGAAAAACAGAGCTTTCGCACCTGCATTCTTGAGCATGAACAGATGCTCTTGTGGCGCCAACCGGTAATTCAGCGGCACGATAACGGCACCCATCCGCGCACAGGCAAAAAAAGCACTCAGGAATTCGGGGCTGTTGTAGCCGAGCCAGGCAACGCGGTGCCCTTTCATCACACCCATCTGCT
>JAHEFF010000032.1 GCA_024640315.1 Woeseiaceae bacterium | reverse complement strand
CCGCTTCGGCCACGACCTTCCTGATCAGTAGCTTGTCTGCGTCACCAAATTGACCCCCTTCACGATCATCAAAAGTAATCTGCAGCGTCGCGGGTTTGTCGGGGATAACTTCAGTTGACTGGGTGGCTCGACGTTCGATTGAGCTTGACGACTGGACTGCGAATAGCAGAAATGCGGTAACAACGATTTGTATATTGATTGTTATTTGATGTCTCAGCGGAGCATTTGGTTAGCAAGCTGCCAATTTCCAGTCCGGGTGGTTGGCTATTGTTTGATTCAGCGGAATCAGGTTCCGCTACCCGGATCACTGGTTGGCGAGGTCGCGCTTGTCCAGTTTTCCAACCCGGTTACCGAACAAACTTGATAGCCACAGCGTATTGCGGCTTTCGAAGACGCCGGTTAGTGCCGGCATTCGTGCGCTTGTGTCCTGAAGATTCATCAGTACTTCGCCGTCTGCGTTGATCGCAATGACGTGAGAGGAGGGCACGGCTTTTGGCCGCACAGATGCCGGTAAGCGCTGCACGAGTTTTCTTAGCCACGGCTTGCCCGACATATCGTCGAGCAATTTGTTGCGCGGCGCAATGAGGCCGACCCAGAATCTGCCATTGAGGCCGTTGTTGATGTTGTCCGGGAAGCCGGGAAGATTATCGATGGCAATTTCTGTGTCACCCGCATCAGGGCCTTCCAACCAGTGGCGCAGTACCCGGTAACTTCCCGTTTCGTTGATCATCAGGTATTGCTGATCGCCGCTGATGGCGACGCCATTCGCGAAGTTGAGTCCATCGAGGATAATGCTTGTTTCTCCAGTAGTTGGATCGTATCGATAGATACGACCATGACCTCCATGCTCCATGAGATCCATCAGGCTTGCCTCGTACGAGCCACCGGTTTTCATGGCGCCGAATTTCGAACTGGCATCGGAGAAATAAACCATGCCGTTGTTTGCGACCGCGACATCATCGGCATACAGAATGGGCTTACCTTCATACTCGTCACTCAGGACTTCAACCGTGCCATCGGGGCTGATGCGCTGCAGCCCGAGGTAGGCGTTGGCAACCAAGAGATTGCCGTCGCTGTCAAACTCTAGTCCGAGCGGTCTCCCGCCTGTTTCGGCAAAAACCTCAATATGGTTGCCGGTGGCGTCGAAGCGGATGACCTGTCCACCGTTTGTCGCGGTGTAAATTAGCCCGTCGCCCCCTTCAGCGATGTCCTCGGGTCCCTGGTGCGAACCCAGGTCGATCAGCCGGGCCTTTCTGAGCCTGTCATTGGGCTCGAATGGATCGACAAGACCCGCGTCGACCGGCGCCTCCCAGGCGACCGGATCGATTGGCACCGGCCAGAGGAGCAGGTAAATAAGAAACGCCGCGACGATGGCTAAGATGGCGCCAGGCGTGCGACGTAGCAGGTTCATTGCCTTAAAGATTCTTCCCGATCATGGTCAGAAATTCCGCTCGCGTCCGCGCATCCTTGCGAAAAGCGCCGAGCATCTGGCTGGTAACCATTGATACGCCCGACTTATGCACACCGCGCGTGGTCATGCACTGATGGGTCGCATCGACGACAACGCCGACTCCGCGCGGCTTGAGAACATCTTTGATGCAGTGCGCGATCTGGGCAGTCATTTTTTCCTGCACCTGGAAGCGCCTGGCGAATGCATCGACCACCCTCGCCAGCTTGCTAATGCCGACGACCTTGTTGCTAGGCAGGTAGCCAACATGGGCGACGCCAATAATGGGCGCCATGTGATGCTCGCAATGCGATTCAAACGAGATGTCGCGTAACACGATCATCTCGTCGTAACCTTCAACTTCTTCAAACGTGCGTTCGAGAAATTTCACGGGGTCATCCCTGTAGCCTGCAAACCAGTCTTCATAGGCAGCGGCGACGCGTTTGGGCGTGTCGAGCAGGCCTTCCCGGCGCGGGTCTTCACCGGCCCACAGGAGCAGAGTTTCCACTGCCTGTTCGGCTTTCTTGCGACTGGGACGGCGCGGCTTATGGCTTAACTTTTTCACGTTGATTGGCTCGGTCGTTGTCCGGAAAAGCAGAATACTACAGGGTGTCGGGCCAGTCGTCTTTCAGCAACCGCGACCGGTCGGCGAGAATGCGGCCATCAGGTGCAGGACCGGCCTGTAGTCGGGATCAGGGCGGAAGCGGATAAGTTTTCCCACGCGCCTCAGTTCAGGTACGCGCCAGCCATTGGCCTCGCTCAGCGGCGGCTCAAAGCTTCGAACGAGAAAGGGTTTGCTGACACCTATGTCGATGAGATAGTGAGCCGCGATTCTTCATCGAGATGATCATGGTACAGATCGATGTCCGGTAACCCAGAGATCCAGTCAGGCGGGGACAGCCACTCCAACCGGACAGCTGACGCCGGTTCCGGCCAGGCCGCAGTAGCCGCCAGGGTTTTTTGCAAGATATTGCTGGTGATAGTCTTCGGCGTACCAGAGTTTGTCGAACGGAACGATCCCGGTTGTGATCGGGCCAAATCCTGCCGAGCTTAGTTTTTCCTGGTAGGAGCGTTTGGACGCATTGGCTGCAGTGACCTGATCGTCGGACATCGTCATGATCAGGGAACGGTACTGGGTGCCGACGTCATTGCCCTGGCGGTTGCCCTGGGTTGGGTCGTGGTTCTCCCAGAATACACCGAGCAACTCATCGTAGGTTACCCGCTCCGGGTCAAACACGACCAGGACGACTTCAGCGTGTCCGGTTTCGCCGCTGCAGACCTGCTGATAACTTGCGTCGGGCACCGCACCTCCGGCATAACCGACCGCCGTGGTATAGACACCAGGCGTTTCCCAGAAACAGCGTTCCACGCCCCAGAAGCAACCCATTCCGAAGACAGCCTGCTGCATTCCCTCAGGAAACGGGCCTTCGAGTGGATTGCCGTTGACAAAGTGCGATTTAGACAGCGTCATTTGTTTAGTCCCCGGCCTGCTGGTAGGCGATAGCGAGATAGTGGTGGCCACGTCGCGGCTGATAAACGACACCATCTGCGCTCATAAAATTTATTGGAATCGATTGCGAACGCGCGCCCTTGGTTGCACGATAAACCGCGAAGTGCAAATGGGGCAGGGCGGTGTGCCCGGTATTACCGGACAAGCCGATTTCTTGCCCTTCGACGACCCGCTCACCGACGTCGACAAGCGCGCCGTCCTGCTGCAAATGATAATACTCACCGGTCGTGCCATCGTCATGCATTACGACGATGAAGTTAGCGTACTTTCCACAGCCATCTTCCCAGCAACCCTTGTCGTTCGACTCGACGACCCTGGCGACAACTCCGCCACGTGCCGCATGCACCGGCGTACCAATGGACATTTTGAAGTCCACGGCGTACTGCTCGACGCCGCGATGGCTGAATCTGGAGCCGAATCCCTGCAAGACCCGGTAGCTCCTTCCGTCGGCGTAAGGCAGCCGGTAAAGATGGTCGTCATCGTGTACCGCATCCTCGCTGCCGATGGTCCACGAGCAGGAAATCCTGAGCCTGTCATCAGAGGCGTCTTCGACCTGTGGCAGTACTACGACACGCTCGGTCTCCTGGCCGTCCAGCGATTTACTAATCGTTTTTGAATGGCCCGTCGAATACCCGCCAGAGCGCACGCGAACCGAGTAAGTAATCGGGAATTCCTGGTTGTTTGTAGCAAGCAATTCGATGCTGTCGCCGTCGCGAATCTCATCAATGGCAAGCCAGTCATCCACGCATTTTGCGAATGCGGAATTTTGACATAACAAGAGGAAAGCCGCCGCGAGGGCGACCAGGCGAGTTTGCTTTTCAGTGCTACAGGGACCTTTCATCACGTTCCGTTGTGACTTCTGCCTTCTTCTTTCGTTTAAGTTAGGAGAATTCATGGTCTCAGGTCAAATTAAAAATCAGCGATCCTTTTAGTCTTCTGCCGGGTTCTCGCCGGGTAATGGTTCGGGCGGAGGTTTAGGGACATCCTCTGGACGGTAGTAGAACTCATGCGTGTAAAATGTGTCGGGAGACTCCACTAACCTCGCATCCTCCATGCGCGGCCTGTATATCATGCGACGAAGACTGCGGCCGATGATGGTGCTGAACTCCGCAAGTTCGCGCGGCTGGGACTCGATGACCTGCAAATTCGTTACCCGGCCAGTGGGCGAAACCGTAAACGTGAAACTCATCAGGCCGGTTTCGAAGCTGTCGGGCTTCTGGTCTCTATCGTTACGTTCGCTGTTGTAATATTTCGGTGGAAAGGCGCGCTGTAACACCTTTGTTTTTTCCAGGTGATCCCGACGGGCCTGCAGAAGAGTCGGGTCGTCTCCCTCGGACAGAAAGGCCCAGGTGTCTTCGTATACAGTTTCAGCGCGATTCGGCCTGCCAGCCAGAATGTAGTAGTCGCCGAGAGACAATAGTGAGTTTTCGACGACCTCCCAGGTTGAGTCGGGATGTTCTTCGGCGATATCGCGGGCACGCCGCAAATAGCTTTCTCCGGAACTTGCCGACACTTCCGGTTGGTAGTCGAATTCAGCCGGACTGACGAATAAATATGATTTGCCGAGGTTTGTCAGCGGTGAAATCAGTTCGAGACTGTCTTTGCCATGGTGCTTTTCAATAATGCTGATGATTTCCCGCCACGTTATCCGCTCGCGATGATAGCGTTGCAGACGATGCTGCCAATTGGCTCTTTGCTCGAGTGCTGGCACCATCTCGAGGCTCTTCGGATCAATCTTTCGCGCCTGAATAGCATAGATATGCTCCTGGATCGACGTGGCATCCTCCCAGCTTCCCTGGGAAATGTGCAGTTCGGCCATCGATTCGAGTATATCTACCTGGCCCGTGTTGTGGGGTCCATCATTGACGTGGCTCACGTGCACCGCACGTTCATAAGACAATTTCGCCAGATCCGGTCGTCCGGTAACAGCCTGTGACGCAGCCAGCCCTTGCAGTGGGTTGATTAACGCGGGACTGAGGTTGTCGTCAATGCGTTCGATGATGTCGATCGACGCCATGAAGTTTCTTAGTGCGGATTCATAGTCTTTGTTGTTGTGCTGCGCAATTCCGAGGTTGGTGATCGCTTTTGCCGTATCGTGACTATCGAGACCGTTCAAACTTATTGATAGTTCAACAACGCGCTTCGCGAGCGTATCTGCCTCCAGATAATCCTTGTTCGCCAGCGCTTGGCGGAAGAGTTCGAACAGGCGCTTCAGTTCCTCGGCCTCGACTTCACGATCCGAGGGTGGTTCCTCATAGTCGTCGCCTTCGGTGTCTTCAATCAGGCGATAGCTCTGCGTCTGTTCGTCAAATACCAGGTTCCCGAGCCCGTCATTGGGAGGCGGTGCCTGATCCTGATCGCCGCTATTCTCGAGAAGTACTGGTTCGGCAGTCCCTTGCCCGGCCTCAATTTCCTCGCTCTCCGTCGTTTGCGCAAGCAAAAGAGTACTGCCGCAAACGAGCGCCAGGGCTGGAGAATATTTCAGATATCCGGAAAATTTCGCAGTAAGCATATTTTTGAGAATTGAACCAAGCTCTTCTTGTGACTGCCACACTACTAATTAGTTCTTCGTCGCGCAGGCAGTCTGGACGTCGCTCAACTATACCTTATCAGTCGAATCCCAGAGCCATTTGCTGCTGGCCCGGAGGGCGAAACAGGCTGCAATCCAGCTTTTCGTGGCGGCGGCCGGCCTGCAGGCCGTGCCGGCGGCACGCCGCCCGAAACCGGTCATCTATCATTTCCGCATAGGGACCACGACCGCGCTGTCTCCTGCCGAAACGATTGTCATAATCCCGGCCGCCGGATGCCTGCTGAAGAAGACTCATGACATGGGCCGCGCGATCCGGCATATGCGTGTCGAGCCAGTCACGGAACATCTGTTTGAGCTCGTGCGGAAGACGCAGCAGGATCCAGCTCGCATGGCTCGCGCCGCTGTCCGCAGCCCGCTCTGTTATTGATTCGATTTCTGCGTCATTGATGGCAGGGATAATCGGTGCAAGTAACAGCGTGACCGGCACGCCCGCCGACACCAGCTTTTCCGTCAGCCGAAACCGTACACCCGCGGCGGGAACGCGCGGCTCAAGTATCCGCTTGAGTCCCGCGTCCATCGTGGGGACACTGACGGCGACGGAGACCAGTTGCTGTGCTGCGAGGGCTGACAACAAATCCAGGTCGCGCAGCATCAGGCCGCCTTTCGTGATCAGCGTGACGGGATGGCGATGCTCGAGAAACACTTCCAGCAGCTTGCGGGTGATTTCCAGTTTCTTTTCAGCAGGTTGATAGGGGTCGGTGTTGGCGCCGATCGTAATCGGCGCGGCTTTGTAGGATGGCTTCTCCCAGGTTTCCAACAGTTTCTCGACGGCATTGGGTTTGTAGAATATCCGGGTTTCAAAATCCAGGCCGGGAGATAGGTCGAGATAGCTGTGGCTGGGCCGGGCGTAGCAATAAACGCAGCCGTGCTCGCATCCCTGGTAAGGATTGATAGAGTGGTCAAACGGGACATCGGGCGAGCGGTTGTGGCTGATGATGCTCGCAGCCTTCATGGCGCGCAGCACGGTTTCTGGCGCCGTGTCGGGTGTCGCGTCCGCGACAGTATCCTCGATCAGCTGTTTTGCAAATCGGCCGGGTTGGCTGGAAACGGCACCGCGGCCCTTGTGTGCTTGCGTGGTCATCCGGGTTGCTCCAGAATACTGTACAAGCATACAGTATACGACAACCTGGTCAGCACTTTCTCGCGAGCGTTAGTTAAGGACGCGGTAACCGCGACCCCGCATACAACGCTTGAATACGACCTCTTTTTCCTTGCTTCCCTCAATACCTGAGCGGGTTGCGCCCCAGATTGCGCCGTAGCCGGCACCGCTGTCCGCGTTGCCGCTGATGGCGCCAGTTGCGGCACCGACGACCGCCCCGCCCGCGGCGCCTTTCGCTGCGCCCCTGGCGACTATGACCTCGTCTGAATAGGCTTCACATTCAATCCAGTCGTCCTGCATGACAACCGGATCGACCCCTTTAGTGTCTATGATTGGGTCAGGATGAGACGAGCAGCCTGCCATGAAGACAGGCTGCGCCAGAAAGACGATCGTGATCAGACTGGATTTCATGGCAATATCCCGTGTGCGCCAATCAATAATAACGCGGCACCTCGGATTCGGTTGACGATTATTTTCTATTTCGATGTCAAGTAGCTCACACAGCGGCACCGCTCGCGCGATTCTTTACGCATTTCTGGCGAACGGCGGCATTGCGCTTGCCAAGACATGGGCGGCCTGGGTTACCGGTTCCGGCAGCATGATGGCGGAGGCGATTCATTCCTATGCGGATACGGGCAACCAGGTACTCCTGTTCCTGGGTCTGAAGCAATCGGCCAGGCCGGCGGACGAGGAGCACCCGCTTGGCTACGGCAAGATGAGTTATTTCTGGAGCTTCGTGGTCGCCCTGATGTTGTTCAGCCTTGGTGGCCTTTTCTCAATATATGAGGGCATACACAAATTTCAGCATCCGGAGCCACTGTCGCAGGTCTGGATCGCTATTGGCGTACTGCTGGTCGCAATCGTACTCGAATCGTTCTCGCTTGCCGGATGCATTCGCGAGATAAACATCATCAGGCAGGGACGACCGTTTCGCTCATGGTTCGAACACACACGAAATTCGGAGTTGGTCGTGGTGCTGGGAGAAGACGTTGCTGCGTTGCTCGGATTGACGCTTGCTCTTTTTTTCGTGTCGCTGGCGGCTATTACGGGCAACCCGGTTTACGACGCGATAGGCTCAATGTGTATCGGCGTGATACTGATCATCATTTCGGTATTCCTCACTATGCGAGTCCAGTCATTGCTGGTTGGTCGCTCGGCGGATCCGATGATTCAGGCGGCGGTCGCGACAGTCATTCGCGAAGATGACGACATCGTTGAGTTATTTAACACGATCACGATGCAGTTCGGTCCGGACACATTGCTCGCTGCCAAGGTCAGGCTCAAATCGGGAATTGATGTCGATAAGGCGGTTGCGGACATTAATCGTCTCGAGCGAAAGCTCAAGGAAGAAATACCGGGCATCAAATGGTGCTTCATTGAACCGGATGTTGCAGATTAAAAAAGGCCGCGAAAATCGCGGCCTTTATTCTGGTACCTGCAGTTTTTTTAACTCTTGTTGTAAAGGTGTACATCCTGTTGCGGGAACGGGAATGAAATTCCTTCTTCGTCGAAGCGTTTCTTTATCGTCTCGGTGAGGTCGAACATGACACCCCAGTAGTCCGATGATTTTACCCATGGCCGTACGACGAAATTGACGCTTGAATCCGCGAGCGCTGAGACGGCGATAGTACATTCGGGTTCGTCCAATACGCGCTCGTCGGCGCTGACAATTTCCTGCAGTGTTGCGCGCACTTTATCAAGGTCATCGCCGTAACTGACGCCGACAGTCATATCGATCCGGCGCGTATCATTCGCGGAATAATTTGTAATGATGCTGCCCATGATCTGGCTGTTCGGCACGATGATTTGCTTGTTGTCGCCGGTCTTGAGAATGGTCGTCAGTATCTGTACCTGCTCCACAGAACCCGCGATGCCTGCGGCCTCGACCCAGTCGCCAACCCTGTAAGGCCTGAATATGACAATGAGGACGCCGGCTGCGAAGTTGGAAAGGGAGCCCTGCAATGCCAGGCCGACAGCGAGTCCGGCCGCGCCCATCACGGCAATTAGCGAGGTCGTCTGGATGCCTATCTGACTGATGGCTGCAATGATCACGAAGATCATGATTGACCAGTAGGCCAGGTTGCAGACAAACGTCTCGAGAATTTTATCGATATTCTGTGCCTGCATCATTTTGTGCAGGCCCTTTATCAGAATGCGTGCAACGATCCGGCCGACATAGAAGATGACCAGTGCCACAAGCAGTTTGAGGCCGAAGTCGACACCCGTTATTTTCAAGCTGTCGACAAGGCCGGCCCAGTCGAAACCTGTGATATCCGCCAATCCAACTTCGTCCATTAATCAGTTCCTCTTTATTCGAGTTAGTGCGAGCCAGTTGCCCGCGAAAGTAAATGCAATGCCGGCAATTGCCGGTCCTGACCATTGATAATCTTCGACAACCGTCGAGATCAGCAACGCAACAATCGGGAATAATACTGAAGTGTATGCAGCTCGTGCAGACCCAATTTTCCTCAGGAGCGACAGGTAGCAACCGAAAGCGACTGCCGAGCCGAATATCGCAAGGTAAGCCAACGACACGATGTAGCCTGTTTCCATTGAGAAATTGAATTCGCGGCCGAGGATTACGGCAGCAATGACTGACGTGAGCGCCCCCCAGGCCATGCCGTGCGCGTTGACTGCAATAACGGGTAGCTGTCGACTTGTATTCGAGATTGCCGCCATGTTGCCAAGCGATGCGAACAGCACGGCGACGAGGGCAAGCACGACGCCATAAAAGGATTTGTCCGCGAGGTCGAACGATTTGACCTCTGGCCAGAAAAGGCAGCTGATGCCGACAATGCCGAAGAGTGAAGCCAGCACCAGGCGTGGCTCCAGTGCCCTCTTGAAAAATACACGTTCAAAGATTGAATTGGCAATGATCATCAGGCTGAAGGCCACGGCGACCAGGCCCGACGTTACGTAGTTGATCGAGTAATAGGTAAAAAGATAGTTCGCCGAAAACATCAGCGACCCCATGACGATGACCATGCCGTATTGATCCAATGGGATCCGCATCCGGCGGCCGGACGCGGCGGCATAAACGAACAGCGCCAGTGACCCGAGCGCAAACCGGTAAGCAACCGACACTTCTTCGGCGACCACACCGAGCTGAAAGGGAATGGCTGCCCAGGTTGATCCCCAGATCAGAACGATAACGGCGTACAGGAAAGCAACCTGCATTGCCTAGGCCCCGGCTGGATGAATGACGGGCGATGCGCTAATGACCGGGTACGCCAGATGCTCCCGGTCTGAAGCGGAAGATGTAGTAGGGACCCTTCGATCGGATGTAATTTTTCGTCTTCAGAACCTGCTCGGGAATGGCGCTGTCTGCAAGATACAGCCAGCCATCCGGCCCGAAGGAAAGACCGTCTGCCCAGCGAATCCGGGGTGAGCGGATGAGCGTTTCAAGATTCCGGTCCTGCCCAACCCTGAAAACTGCTCCATGCTCGACATCGGTGATGTAGACGTTACCTGCCAGGTCGGTGCTCAGCCCGTCGTTCAATGGTTTGCGACTGAACCGGTCGACCTCGGATTCGAGCTGCCCTGCGGGCAGGGTCGGGTCCAGCAGGTCACGCACTCTCACCCGAAACAAGTTGCTGTTATTGATGGCAGCGTAATACAGCCATTCGTTTTCCGGATCGAGTGCTATGCCGTCGATGCCTGTTTTCAGGGTGACGATGCCCCCCGCAAATGTCATGTCCCTGACGGTATTCCGAATAAGATAATTCTCGGCTGAAACGGATGCATGAGAGTCGAGGACGCGCCGGGCAGATCGTTTCCCGATGTCATACACAATTATGCCGGGGTTCTTGCGCCATACGCTCGCGTCGGCAACGAACACTGTCTGCCCGTCGGCGCTGACCTGCAGGTCCTGCAGGAACGATCCGGCAGGCGCGATCTCCTTGCGGAACTCATGGTCATGCGCGACCTTGCCGGTTGCAAGATCGAAACCGATCAAACGGGCAGCACCGAAACCGTGATTACCGTTGTCAATCGTCCACAGTCGATTTTGACGATCGATGACCACGCCAAGTACGGTGTCAAAAAGGTGTGGCTGAACAGCGCCACTTGGGTACGGTACTGCCGCCTTGTCGACCCACTCGAGAAGCCTGTTTCCCTTTGGCCTGGACTCTGGGTGTACCGTAAAAAAAATCCGTCCATCGGGGCCTACGGCGACATTGCCGATGGGCTCCGCATAACTCAAGACTTCCTCCAGCGAATCCTCGCTGAGCAACGGCTCGGTGGTCAGGTCGTCATAGTTCTCGCCGCCGCCATAGCGCAGCCACATGACCAGTGACGCCAACAGACTGACGCCCAGCACAAAAATCAGGAAATGTCTCAATGCGTCAAAGCGCCTCCACGCGCCTCTGATTGACTGCGGATTCTACAACCAGACTGGCGCTCAGGCCCAGAGTCCCAGTGCGGCGGCCCACGCGATCACGACGATTGACACCGCCGCGGCACCGGACGCTTTTTGTACCCGAATATCGGGTACGTATCGATAAAAGAGCGTGAGCGTTGTGCCTGACACGAATCCGCAGAGGAATCCCATGAGATGCGCACCGACATCGGTGTTGGAGTCCGGTGAACCGGTGCCCGTAAAGGCGAGCAATGCGATGCCGCCAACGATGGGTCCGAGTCGATAAGCCCAGCGATCCTGCGCAAATAATTTTGCTCGCCAGGAGAAACCGGCAATCAGGCCGAGGGCTGCGAAGACGGCTGTCGAGGCACCGATCGCCCTGTGTGTCGAGTCGAGAAGCAGCGTATTGATGAAATTGGCGACGCTGCCGGACAAGACGACTGCCAGCCACGTGACTCCTGAACCCAGTACGCGACCGGCCATCATGCCGAACAGTGCGCCGAACCCGAGGTTACCGACGAAATGCGGCAGTCCGGAGTGCAGCGTCAGGGCGGTAATCGTTCTCCACCACTCCCCGGCCCGAATCAGAACGCCATCGACCCGCCCGGCGGCGAACCAGTCCTTGTTGAACAGCGCTACGCCTGCAAGGACGGCTACCACCGAAATCACCACGATGTACCCGGTAACCCCCCATATGGCGTCCTGGTGAACCGGCGATATTCGTTTTGGCTTGCGGCTGGGCTGCTGGTTCTCGGTTTCGTATTGCCAGAGCTCGTATTTCGCCTTCTCGGCAAACTCCACCGGTACTGCCAGAAGGGATCGCTGCTCGTCCTGCAGGACTTCATAGGGGATGCCCAGCGAATGCAGAACGAGGCTCCGGTCCGAGCATTCCTTCTTCAGGTGGCTTTCAAAGACAATTTTCCAGCTGGCAGTGGAAATGCGAATTCCTAATAAGGTTTACAAAACAATGATTTATTGAAGTGCCTGGCATTCAGCTTATGTTCAGTCACTTGAGCACAGAATGCACCCCATGAGGTTATGAGGACATGAGGCCAAAATGAAAGTCATTAAGAGGTGTTACTTCAGTGTGGCCATCATCGCCACACTATTCTTGCTGGAGACGTTCCTCCCCATCCCGCTATTCTGAACTAAAATATCCCGGGATTGGGTTAAGCTTAACGCCTAATGATTCCTGCAGGGTATTCGTGGTGCAGAGCAAGTTATTTCTCGGGGTGATGTTCGTTCTGCTGGCTGCCGGCATGTCCGCCGGCGCGCGTCCGGAGGTATTGGACGCGGAGACGAACGGCTTCACGATCCGCCATCAAGTCCTGATCGAAGCGGATAGATTCTCAGTATACGGGGCAGCAGTCGCTAGCGTTGGGGAGTGGTGGAGCAGCGATCATACGGTCTCCGGGGACTCAGCCAACCTGTATATTGACGCGCGGGTTTCCGGGTGTTTTTGCGAAAACCTGGGTGAGAATGCCGGCCTGGTGCACATGGCGGTCAGCTTCGTTAATCCCGGCGTTATAATGCGATTCACGGGCGGCCTGGGACCGCTTGGCCTGATGGGCGTCGCCGGCAACATGACCTGGGAGTTCGATGAGGCGGAAACCGGCACCGTGGTTACGCTGCAATACGCTGTCGGTGGCTACATGCCCGGCGGCCTGGACACGGTCGCAGGCCCTGTTGATGGCGTCCTCATCGAGCAAATGACCCGACTTAAGGCATTTGTCGAAACCGGTAGTCCGTCTGAGGGTTGATCTGCGCTACAAGTTCGAATAGCGTTACGCTCCGCCAGTTGCCACGGCAACGAATTGTCTTAAATTTGAGGACGTGAAAAATGACCTTTGTAGTCACCGAGAGCTGCATCAAGTGCAAACTGACCGACTGCGTCGAAGTGTGCCCGGTGGACTGCTTTCATGAAGGTCCGAACTTCCTGGTGATCGACCCTGATGAATGCATCGACTGCACCCTGTGCGAGCCTGAATGCCCGGTCGAAGCCATCTACTCAGAAGATGAGCTGCCGGAAGGCCAGGAGAAGTTCCTTGAGCTGAACGCCGAGCTCTCGCTGGAGTGGCCCGTCATCACCGAGATGAAGGACGCGCCGGCCGACTCGGACGAGTGGCGTGAGGTTAAAGACAAGCTCCAGTACCTGGAACGCTAGTCGATTGGGTTCGCCTCCACAAAGTCGATAATCACCCGGGCCAGTTCAGGCCCTTTCTCCTCCTGCAAAAAATGCCCGGCATTTTTTATCGTTGTGTGTGCCTGATCCCTGGCGCCAGGCACATGTTTCACAAACACTTTGTCCGCGCCTCGCGTAATCGGATCCCGATTGCTAAATGAAGTCAGAAAGGGCTTTTCCCAGTCGCCGAACACTTGCCAGGCCGCCCGGTTGGCAGGTGCCGCAGGGTCATCCGGCGAGCACGGCACCAGTCGCGGAAACTGTCGTGCGCCGGCCTTGTATCGCGCTGAAGGAAAGGGCGCGTCGTAGGCGGCGACGATATCGCCAGATAACTCGGCGACGGTACCGGACTGGATGATGCGACCGATCGGAAACCACGGGCTCCATTTAGAGAAAGCGCGCCAGATATGAAACACGCGTGGCATTTGCTGGCTGCCGTCCGGAAGCCCGCCGTTGGCGAGTACGATGCGTGCAAAACGATCCGGGTTTTCGGCCGCGACGCGCAATCCGATCAGTGAACCCCAGTCCTGGCAAAAAAGCGTGATGTTGCTGAGATCCAGCGCTTCAATAAACTGGTGCATCCAGGAGACGTGTCTTGCATAGGTGTAGTCGACCCGGCGCACGGGCTTGTCTGACTTGCCGAAACCAATCAGGTCGGGTGCGATAGCACGCAGGCCGGCGTCGGCTACAGGCGGAATCATATGACGGTAGAGATAACTCCAGCTTGGCTCACCGTGAAGCATGAGGATCGGTTCGGCATCCCGGGGCCCCTGGTCGACGTAGTGCATACGCATGCCTTCAATGTCGGCGTAATTGGCAGCGAAAGTGTAGTCAGGCAAAGCGGTAAATCGCGCGTCCGGCGTGCGTATGGTTTTAATCATCAGGCAATTGTCCTTGATACGAACCAGAACACGCCGATGCCGCAAAGCGCGGCGGCAGCGAGTTGCGGCAGGGCCGGTGGCAGGTGATTTCTCAACAGGGTTCCCGCGGCAACGGCCACGGCAACGAGGACCAGCTGCCCTGTTTCCACGCCCAGGTTGAAGCCGAGAAGCGGGACAAGTAACGAGGTGCCAAGCAGGCCGGTTTCCATCAGGAACCCGGCGAATCCGAAGCCATGGACCAGTCCGAAACAGCAAGTCGCGACAAACAACAAAATCGTCGCGCGGTTGTCCTGCATCGCAGGACTACGTGAGGCGAGCAGGTAGCAGGCTGCAAACACACCGAATCCGGCATAGGCAAAAATCGCACGTGAGCCCAGGAAACCCGTGCCGAGCGCCACAAGGCCGGTTAGCCATGCAAGTGCGAGGCAGGCCAGGGCAAAACGATGGGCGTCGCTCCGCCGCAGAACAAAATACTCCACCGCGACCAAGGCGACGGTAAATCCGATGAACGCCTCAACCAGTTGTCCGTCAGCATGCACATACCCGAGTACGGCGGCAGCGAGACTGATCGAATGCCCCAGCGTAAAACCGGTGACCGCGATAATGCTGCGCCCCACAGAGCCCGCTATCAGCAGGAGTCCCAGCAGGAAGGCTACATGATCGATTCCGCCCGCAATATGCTCGACGCCGATACGCAGGAATGAGGCAAACGAATACGTTGCAGCCGATTCAAGTGAGCCGAATGCCCAGGTGTCATTCGCGTCGGTAATCAGGACCTCGCCCAGCAACAGGTTATCGCGATGCAACTTGGCGTAGTGCACGTGCGCCGGTGCTGCCTCGAACATTGCCCGGAATCGAAGTGAGTCGGCAGCTGCCGGCCCGCACTCAAACGCGAGTTCGATGCGCACAAAACCGGACGCCGCCTGCAGGATGTTGCTGGAGGAAAGCGGGCAGTTTGTATTGCCGGCGAACACCGCCGTGTTCGCGACAAGATGATCATGGAACATGTCCCGCGGAGGCACCGTAGCGTCCGCGCCCTGGTATAACAGCATCACTTCCCGGAGCGGTGCGGTGACCGTGCCGGTGATACCGCGATCTGCCAGGTACCAGTGCGAATAACTTTCGCTGCGTGTGTGGGCATCCGCCTCCGGCACGGCAAGACACGTAGAGAACAGGACAAAGGCGATGAGAACGGGCGCTCTCACGGTTTCGTCACCGTGATTTCGGCCCGTTGCCGCAGGTTTTCGAGGTAGCTCTCGAGCATGTCGTCGGCGAGACTGCGGCGATAATCCAGAAGCACCCGGTTACGAACAGAGTTGATGTCGGTCACGTGGTCTCGTTCTTTCGCCACCACGTGAACAACAAGCCAGCGCCCGCGCCTCGCGAATACCGAGCTGCTGTCATCGGGCATTTCCGCTGCTGCCGCAGTGATCGCGGGGCCCAGGTAGTCTCGCAAAACATCGGTCGGTACCAGGCCCGGCGGCAGATCGGGCATTTGACCGATGTCGTCCGATGCCGGTACAGATTCACCAGCGCGAAGCGCACTCGCTGCTTCCTGTGCGACAGACTCATTTTCTGTTTCCCACACCTCGACATGGACTCGTGATGTGTAGCTGAAGCGCTCGGCATTGTCGGCCAGGTACTGTTCGAGCTCTGCGTCCGTCGGGCTGGCAGAATCGGCTTCCGCGGTAATTGACGCAATCAACGAGTTGACGATGGCAGCACGAACCTCGGTATCGGACTCTGTCATCCCCAGTTCCACACCGCGCTGAACGAGCAATTCGTCATCGACCAGCCGCTGGAGCAGCCGGAGCTTGTCCTCGGCGCTCGCATCAGCAGGCGTTCTGGAGACTCGCGCCGCTGCGCGTTCAAAATTGTCACGACTGATGAGTGTTTCGTTGACGCTGGCGACGGCGCCATCCGGTAGATCAATGCTGCCGGAGGCTTGTCTTAATATGCCGTAGCCAGCCGCGATGAGCCCTGCTAATGCGCCAACCACGAGCCAACGGATATCTGTTTTTTCGTTCATTTTTTGTTCTGCCGAAGCCAAAGTCCTGCCATCCGGGCTGCTATGCTACCGCGATGACAGATCTAAGCGAAAAAACCGTCCTCATCACCGGTGCCGGTGGCGGCTTCGGCCAGCATATGACCCGCCAGTTTCGCGACGCCGGCAGCAAGCTCGTCTTGACGGATATCGACGACCGCGCGTTGCGGGGCTCTGTGGAAGACGCTGGCGACGTGCTTCTTGCGTCGGTGGCTGCCGATCTCTCGACCGAAGAAGGTTGCGGCGTCATTGCGGGCGCCTGCAGCGCCAAAGGAATCGTGCCGGACGTACTCGTCAACAATGCCGGTATTGGTTTCGCGGGTCGACTGGATCATGTGCCGCGCGAGCGCTGGGAAAAGTTGATGCAGCTAAACCTGCTGGCACCCATGCGGCTCTGTAGCCTGTTCCTGCCCGATATGATCGCGCGGGGGAGTGGACACATAATTAACGTGTCGTCACTTGCAGGATGGGTTGGGACACAGGGCATGACTGCGTACTGCGCGTCGAAATTCGGGCTACGTGGTTTTGGTGAATCTTTGTCTGCCGACCTTCAGGATACCGGCGTCAAGGTAACGAACGTCTATCCCTGTTTCAGCCGCACGGCCATTCTTGACTCGGCCCAGTACGGTTATGCAGAGAGACGTGCTGTGCCGGAGAACCTGATCTCCGAACCGGCCGATGTTGTGGCGCAAATAATCAAAGGGGTGCAAAGCGATCGCCTGCATGTGTTTCCAGACAAGCACGCCCGTCGCATTCACTACATCAAACGCTTTGCGCCCTGGATTATTCCTTTGGTGGACCGGCGAATGCAGCACGATTCGATCAAAACCGGCAAGGAGGCGAACTGACATGGCAAGTCTCAGGTCGTTCATCATTCGGCAGATTTCGAAGCAATACATGAAGAGGGTGAATCCGAGTCGCGATGTGCATGACATGCGCAGGGGGTTCGAGATGCGTGCGGGAACGTTACCCGCCGCGAGTGGCGTCACTGTGCGGACGGAAAGTATCGACGGAATCGACTGCGATTTGCACGTACCGAACGGCTGCGAAGATGCGCCGCTGATTTACTATTTGCATGGTGGTGCCTACATGATGGGCAGCCCCAGAACGCACCGGCGTTTGGTCAGCTATATCGCAAGAGCATCTGGCATGCGCGCGGTCCTGCCGGACTATCGACTCGCACCTGAGAACCGCTTTCCGGCAGCTCTGGAGGACTCGCTCCGCGTGTGGCGCGCCCTGTTGAAGGGCGGCGCCCGGCCGGAAGACATGGCAATTGCGGGCGATTCAGCGGGCGGAAACCTTGCAACAGCGACGCTGCTTTCTTTGCGTGACGCCGGAGAGCCGTTGCCTGCAGCGTGTTTCCTGCTGTCTCCGTGGCTCGACCTGGCTGGCGACGGCGAGTCGCATCACACACGTTCTAAATACGATCCCTGGTTCAAACCGGAATACCTGCCGGAAATCGTCCACAGGTTTTGTGGGGACGACGAAACAAGGAGCCCGTTGGTGTCGCCTGTTTTTGCCGACGCTGCCGGCTTCCCGCCAACGCTGATCCAGGTTGGCGATCACGAGATTCTGCTGAGCGATTCGACCCGGATGGCTGACAATATTAAAGCGGCAGGTGGATACGTGGATCTGCATATCTGGCCTGACATGTGGCACGTGTTTCAGTTCTTCATCGGGCAAATGCCCGAGAGCAAGAAAGCTATTGATGACATTGCGCGATTTTTGCGCTCAGAGTTCTCTACAGATCGCGTCGATCTGCAGGAGAGCAAAGTCGCCTGACAAATCTGGAGAAGAATATGCAGCTGTTGAGAATCGCAATCGCAAGTTGGTTATTGGTATTTACTTCGTCGGCGTTTTCGCAGGCGACGGTCAATTCGCTGTTCCAGACGGATGTCGCGGATGTAACGAACCAGGAAATCGTCGTCCTGGAAGTGAATTACCCGGCGGGCAATGACTCACCTGTGCATCGGCACAATGCCCACACGATCGTGTACGTGCTGGAAGGCTCCGTCATCATGGCGGTCGCAGGCGGCGAGCCGCAGACACTTGGGCCTGGCGATGTCTTCTATGAATCGCCGGACGACATTCATTCGGTGTCGAGAAATGCGAGCGCTACGGAGCCCGCAAAGATCCTGGTGTTCTTCCTGAAAGGGAAGGGCGCGGCGAGTACAGAGCCGGCGGACTGATCAGAAGAGGACGGTAATCATCGGGGTATCGTTATACAAGCCGGGGTCGGGCGCCTGGTTAGCGAATATTCTTCCGTAAATCGGGTAGTTATAAAATGTTGGACGGCCGCGGCTTGGGCGCACGCCTGATACGGTGAATGTTGGTGGTGTTCCATCACCCCAAATTTGAGTTCTGCCAGGATCTCTAAAGAGGTTGTAGATAAGCGGCGTGGCGGCTGCCGATGTCAATGTACGTGCCGTTGAATCACCACTGAGTCCTGGTCCGATTGTGATCGTGAATGATCCTGGTTGTGCCTGGCAGCGGACACCGATCTGTCCCATTACGTCGACGGGCGTCTGAGTCATCGGCGTATACAGGCCAAAATCCATTGCCACCAGTGTGACCCGGCAATTAATGGCATGAGCAAGGTCGGGCGCCAGCAGGAATACAGAGATTCCCGCCAGGATGAAAGGTCTTATCGCAGATCCATTCATTGGCCCTTTCTTGGTTCGCACACAATGTCACCCATTTTCGTAATTACGGCGCTGCCGGTTGGATAAGGAATGTCTATATCACAAGTTGTGCCGTTCCAGCGGATCGATACTTCCGATGAACGATCGATTCCCTGCAGGAACAATTTTCCGTCCATTCCGACGGGGAAACGGTCACCTGTGTGAAAAACCCTTGCAATTGAGCCCTCGGGGAGGGGGGAACCATCAGGTAACACCGCCCGAAACACAACATTGGTGGAAACGTGAACATCAAAATTGACCACGATTCCGCTCTTGTAGAAAGGCGCCGCACTCCTTTCAGTTTCGCCGATGCGAGCACTAAGCGGCAGGTCATCCACTTCGATACGAAGCTGATTCTTCAAATAGGGCCTCAGGCCGGGAACGAAAATCTGGCCATTCTCGTTGGTACGCCCGATTTCGATGTTCTCGGAGTAGACACGGACGCCTTCAATGTCACCGACCTTGACCACCGCGAAGGCATCCTGGATTTGCCGCGAAAATCTGGTCAGTCCGGCCATGTATGCGACCGAGCCGCGGGTTCCTGCTTGCCAGGCCGTACCGCCAGCCTCGCTGTTTCTGACATCAAGCGAGTAGATGCCAAATTGGCTCTGCGTGTTAAAGCCGGCATCAACATAGTTGCTGTCGGACTTGCCGGCAGCCAGGTGATAGCCGTAGCCGGATTCCGTCGGCATGCCTTTTTGGAATCTGGCGGAGGCAGCGCTGCCAAATCGGCTGTTAGAGATATTTCCGCTGGCACTGTGGCGGTCGCCGAAATTCATGAAGAATCGGACACCGGCGCTCAGATCACTTTCTTTGGAGTCCAGGTAGGAAACATAGGAAGAAATCGCAAGCGGACCAAATATTCGGGTGGAGAAATCCAGCCCCCAAATGGTTCTTTTGTCCCTGTCGTGAAAGTCCTGGTGCACCATCGATACCTGCAGCGACCCGAAATCGTAGAAATTCTTGCCAACTGCGGTCAACAATTGCAGCTTCGGCGTTTGTTGCAGATCGCCAACCAGGTCGAACCTGTCAGATGAACCTGAGGCCTGGACATTGAGAGTCATTAGTGAAGCCACCCGCCGAAAACCAAGCTGCCAACGGACGCCGGTTCCGGCGCTGCCGTTGCTGATGCCGAGGCCGGCACTCACGGTACCGCCGGAATCGATGCCGTATTGCAGGGACCCTCCGGCCATTACCAGTCCGTTAGTAAATTCTCCATGGCTCTCGATTGTCAGGTCGTCACTCCAGCCATAGCGCCAGGTTGCGGAACCTGCAATATCCCCGTAGCGAAAATTGGCCAGGCCAAAATCTTCACGAAGCGCACCGAGCGTGAGCGAGTAATCGCTTAAGCCTTCCATCAACAGGTCCGTCGACAGGTAGAAGTCCTGCGTGAATATCTGTTGGCGACCCAAAGCATCTGTAGCAACGACCTGCATTTGTCCGGCACCGTTGAGCACTGGCACATCTTCCAGCAGGAAAGAACCCGGCTGAACGTTCTCACGCCTCGAAAGACGGCCATTGACATAGATGTCGAGTGCCGAAGGCACTTCCGTCTGCCCAAAAAAATCGGGGAGGGGATGCGTAATCAAGCTTGGCTGGGTCGAGAAATTGGTTGCCAGTTGCACGCCGCCGATGCGAAGGGACCTGCTTTGCTCGCCAGGTACTGTGAACACATCGCCGACCCGGAGGCTGCGCATGCGCTCCGGATCATCGCGGGTATAGGTTAGTTCAAGAATACTGACATGACCCGCAGGACCGTTCGCCTGATTCTGGTATACCAGGTTGGCGGCCACATTACCCTGCGGGCCGAACACGACCGGCCGAAACATTCCATAGGCGGCCGATCCAAGCGCCGTGCCCTGGTTTTGCAGGTTGATTTCGTAGTCCATGAAGGCGCCGTACTGCTCGACCTGGGCTTCCATACCGGTATGCTGCAGACTCCTGCGGCGCGTCGGCATCAGGTCGGCCGGCATTGAGACCCGCAATTCCATCGTGCGTGTATTCAGCTCTGCCTTTGTACCTGCAAACTCGTGCAGGCCAAAGTAGTTTTCTCCGAGAAACACTTCTGGTTGTGGCCAGGGTTTGGCGATTTCCCAGTACAGCAGCGCCGACTGGTCGACATAGAAATCTCCGTCTTCATTTTGCAGGACAAAGGCTTCACCCATCTGCTGATGATTTACATACAGGTCGACAATTAGAGCGTGCGTATTGTCGGCTGCCACAACGGGTGGGCCGCCGAGCAGAACCAGCAGGGCCAGAATGCCCCTAATTGGCCGCGGACAATTCATACTCCACGTTTCCCAGAGTGTCTGTTACGAGAGTGACTTTGCCTGCCCGCCTGGTGTCAGGCAGTACAATCGGTACGTAACCGGACTGGCCTGCAAGAATGTAGATTGCGGCAGACTCGATCTGCGGTTCTTCGGCGCCCGGCGCGTGGAACCGGACCTCGGAAATTCGAACATGGGTGTTGCCGCTGTTGTGCATTTGCATGAACAGCTGGTTTTCCATTTGTTTTGAACCGATGTGTTCAAGAGATGCGCTTGGCAGCGCGCGGGCCGCGACGAACACAGGCACGCCGAGGCGAAGACGCATATTGACTCCGGTTACCTCGCGCTTTTCTTCTTGTGGTGCAGCGAGTTCCGTAATGAACATCCTGTAGGATCGTTCCACCGACGGATCCGCATCCGTCAGCATTCCAACTCGTACGATCTGTTCTTCGCCTGGTTGCAATGTAAACAGCGGGGGAACGACAAGGACTTCGTCGGTTGGCTCGTAAATCTCCCGCCGTTCGTCAGACTGTGACCAGGAGACAATCTCGACCTGGTAAGACATGGTTGAGGAGGCCTGGCTACTAATGCGGATGACATCTTTCGTGTGATCATCGCTCAGATCGACACGTATTGGACTGATAGCGACTTGCGCTTCAGCGGTTGTGAGAGGTCCCCAAAAAATCAGAAGGAAGGCAGTGCAGAGCACTGCCTTCCCAATGTATCGCTCTTTCATAATCGCTCTTTATGTTCCGTCTTTTTAGAAAATCAGTGAAAGTACCACTGTCTCCTGGTACGAACCCGGAGCCGCCCCTTGTGCGAACGTGCCGTCCAGAACGCCATAAATCGTCTCGTTCGTCGGGTTACCCATGCCACCACCTACAGTCGCGATATCCGGTGCGGTGACTCCGTCACCCCAGGGTTGTGTGCAACTTGCGTCATGACACAGCAGGTATTGGAGGACGTTGCCGCCGCCCGCATCGAGAAGTCGTGCGGTTGCAGGGTCTGAACCGGGCGTGTCGCCTGAATCGAGTTCAATCTGAACCGCAAGGCCGGTAGTGCAACGCCAGGTAAAGCCTGCGCTCTGCGGTACGTCGGTTCCGGTGGCGGTATCAATGACACCGAAATCGAAATCAAGCGTGGCAGCGCCACCATTGATAACGCAGGTCGGTTGCACCTGGGCCGTAACGTTAAGGTTTTGCGAAGACTGTGCATTTGCTTCGAAGGCAGAAAACATTGCGAACAATGTCACTGCGCCGAGCAGTTTCCTCTTCATATTCATCTTTCATTTCCTCAGTTGTGGTTTAAGCAGTTCAGCCATCTCGTTTCTCTTTCGGTCCACGAGATCTGTTCACTTTGCGTCCCCGCCTCGCGACGGGTTTGCCTTTGTTCGCCACCGGAAATGACCCGGCGCATCCAAAAAAGCAATAAGTCTTTCAATCACTTAGAGTGGATCAGGCTCACTACTCCAAAGTGTTATGTCGGATGCTACTGAAGTTATGTTCAAGTGAGTGTGATCTATTTCATATTTGTGGTTAATAGGGACCACATGATCCGGTCGGTAAAAAACAATGCTGCCGGAAAACCTTACAGCGGTACGTTTTGAAGAGGCGTAAACTATTGATATATAAGGCAAGGTTTTAAAATACGCCAATAGAAAAGCGAAACCCGAACTACAACAACAAACCGGGAATTCGATGAGAAGAGTAACCATTATCAGCCTGATGCTGCTGGTGAGCGCCGGAAGCCAGGCGAGGGCCGATCAGTCCATCCGCTTGCGCGTATCGGCAACGATTCCGCCGCGCCCTTGCGAATATCCGAATCCCTGCAGCCAGTCGTCATCCCGGTTGAAGAATGTCGTAACGAGGGCGACTGTGTCCAACCAGTCAGTGCATTACGTCGGTACGCCACCTGAAGTCACCGTAAAAGACGGCGTTAAGACGATAATCTTTTAGCCTGGTCAGAAGCCCGAACTTTTCTGTGAGTCGTCGTACATCCGCGTCAGGAAATTGCGAATAGCGGGAATCGCTTCTTCCTTCGTCATCAGTTTCTGCTGCTCAAGGATCTTCGCCATGTCACCAATCGTTCGCTTCCCGTCAATCATCGACATGATGTACGAGTAAATTTGCGTCGACATTGCCTGTGACCTGAAAGATTCCAGGGCGGGCACCGGCTCTTTGCCTGTCACGATCCAGTCCGGCAGTGCCTTGTACCGCTCCGGCGCTTTCACGTTAGCTTCTTTCTCGGCTGCGAACGTGAACACGGTTTCCCGCCGGCCATGACGGCTCGCAGGGGAGCACATGTACGGGATGGTTTCCTCTTTGGTTTCCGGTGCTGAGAAACCAGAGGACTCGACTATGGCCACCGTTTCTTCAGTGCTGTAACAACGCGATCGGTCCGGATGGCTAAAAGCAAGAGAGCCGAAGTTAATCCAGCGACCGCCGTTCCTGAGCAGATTGTTAATTCGTACTGCCTGCACCCGTAAATCTTCATTCACGATATCGATGATCCACGGCGTGATCACGGTATCGAAGGTGCCTTTGCCGAACGGTGGTCGCATGGCGTCAGCCAGGACCAGCAGGAAACTTTCGTCGGCCGGCTTGGGTGCCGATAACGTTCGCTTCACGGCGAAATCGTTCATCGACTTCGGCGCGATCGGGAATTCGTAAAGCTCGACCTCTTTTCCTTCGACGACGTTTTTAGCGACCAGCATCAGCAGTGGGTTGAAGTCCATTGCTACTGTTCGATCCGTGTCGAGCTGTGTGTGAACGTCGTATGCAAGTCTGCTGGCGCCTGAACCCAGCACAAGCGTGTCACCCAGTGCTTCGTCACCGGCAATCGCTTTGATCAAATCCAGCGACACCTGGTTCTCTTCATCGCCCCAGGCCCAGTCGCGGTGAATATTGGCGTAGTAGGTGGCAATGCCCTGGTCGGTTGGCAAGCGCGTTCGCAACGCCAGGTATGACTCGTAACTCGCTTGCGACGACTGGACATCCACAGGCGTGAGCAGCTCCCGCAGGTTGTTGCGGTGCTCATCCATTGCCTCGATATGCTTTTTCAGGCGTTGTGCCGTCAGCGAGCCGTCCTCACATTCAGTCAGCTCGGTCCGGGTGCGTTGCGACTCATTGGCCAGTTGGCGCAATGCAAAGTGCAGTCGGTTGCGCCATTCGCCGATGCTTGCCTCAGGTTCGGCAAACAGCCAGGGGATGCCATCGACAGAAGGGAAGTCGACTTTGCAGGCATCGCAACGATAGTGATCGCCTTTTAACGATAGTGGCGACTTGTCGCAGCGAGGGCAGGCGGTCAGATCTTTAAGCAGGTTGTCACCCGGCATTGTCCAGCAACCAATTACGCGATTTGGCCGGCATTCTATAAGAAACTGAGGCACGGCACAGGCAATCGGTCGCACAATAGAAAACGGCCCGCCGGAAACCGGCGAGCCGTCTGCTTCTGGCATTGACCTTTCGCGCTAGCTCGGGGCCAATGGTCCGATAGTCCCGCTCACGATCGGCTGGAAGGCAGTCAGGCTGTCTTTCATCGCCGTGTTACCAAGACCATGATTCGGAATCACGGAGTCGAACAGACCTTCCTCGCCGTGCAGAGCCATGTAGTTCAGAACCACTGCATTGACGAGCAGGTTGACGTTGTTCGCCATCGGCGTTGCAGCACGCTGTACCGATGCGCCGCCGTCCATATAGCCAAGCTGTTGATGCTGGGCCGCGGTCTTACCCGGACTCGTTCTCAGCTGGGCCCGACCGCCCGGGTTGAACACCATGAAGAACGCGCCAGCCGTCGATGAGTTGTCAGAGACCCACTCACCCTTGCCACGACCGTCATTGGAGTTGTCGATGGCGCCGTTGCTTGAAAGCGACCCGTCACTGAAGACGTACATCATAAGCGGTACGCCGATGCGGGCCGCATACTCGATGCAGGCACCCATGCAGCGTCCGGCGCGGAAGTCCTTAACCTCACCTTCCGCACGTGCGCCACCGTGGTAGTCGTAACCACCCATCTCGATGGTTGCAGCGCCGGCAAAACCGTTAATGACCAGTTTCATGACGGCTGCAGTTTTGCGGAATTCACTGCCGTCGCGTCCACCGTCATTAAACTCCGCGTCGGTAAAGATGCCGTTCGGACCAACGATCACCGGGTCAAGACCCGGATCCAGCGGTACGCCGCCAAAGCGATCAGCGATGTCCGCAGACTTCAGGTAACCGCAACGAACCATGTCTTTGACTACGGCGTCAGCGGTAATCGTCTGGCCGGCGTCGGCAACCGAAATCTTGTCAGCGCTGATACGATAAATGGATTCCATCACTGCGGTCGCGTCATCGGGACCCAGGATGCCGACAAGCTGGCCCGTATCTACGAGTGCTGTGACATCACTTGGGCGATCGACCTTGGTCGGCTGCAGGTCCTGGCTCATCAACATGGTGGGTTCGGTTGAGTTGCCACCTGAAGGCGTGTTTTCTGATCCGGCCAATGTAAGGATCGAGCCGTCCGCACCCGCACGCGCGATACCTTTCATCGGGTTATGCGGGTTGTTGCCGGTGTCGTTATCCGAACGCGCCGGGATGACTGCGCCGTTAAGTTGCGTGCCGCGTCCCGGTGACATGCTTGCATCCATGCCGCGCTTGAAGGCGCTGTCTGAATGGAAAGCCAGACCGAAATCAGTGTTGGCATAGGGCAGGCCGGAAATCGGATCGGTCAGACCCGGAACCATGTCACCTGGCAAACCGAGCTTCTCGTAACCAGAGGTGTTCAGAAAGTCCATCTGACCACCTTCGTTACCGACCAGCACATTCGAGCCGTTGATGTTCGCGCCGCCTGCCAGGTCGAAGCAGATGAACGGGATTTTGCCCGCACCGGCTGTTGCGATATCGCACGGATTGGCGAGCAACGGTTGCAGGTCTCCCGACAGCGCTGCGAGCGCCTCACGGGGGTTCGAGAACAGGCTCAATACGCCGCCGCCGAGGGCGAAGGCCGAGCCCGAAAGGAAACCCTGCGAGAGAAAGTCCCGACGTGTTACCGGCCGTGCGTGGTCCGGATGACGGAGCGGATCGTCATAATTCCGTTTAGTTTTCTTAGCCATAACTAAAAACCTCTATCCTGTTTATTCCGTCTACTGAACCAGCGTCACTGCACTGCCGAGAACGGCTGCACAGGTACCCTTGGCAATTGAACGTGTATCCGTGCCGCCTGCGATCAATCGATCAATCAGGTCGCCTGGATACGCCCCACCAGCCGGGGTATAACCGAGTTCGTCTCTTACAGCGACGAAGTCGGGCTGCGTCTGGATCGCAATACCCATCATGTTGTCGATGAGCGGGTTGATCAGCGCGTCACGATTGGCGAATGCTGTGGCCGGTGCTGCACCGAAGTTAAAGCCCGGGAAGTAATTTCCGGCCGTGATCGTGCCACGATCTTCGACAAGCGCGTTGCAGTACTCGATTGCAAGCTGCGCGATGGCAACCTGGTGCGAGGACAGGAATGCTTCCGGCGCTTCGATCGCAGGCATAGACTGCCTGAGACCCTGGAACACCATGTCGACGTTCATTTCCTCGGGGCTGACGCCCGTAACCTTGGCCATCGTCGCGTTGATCTCGTCGAAAGTTCGAACACCGATGCGTTGTGCCGGCGGCAGATCGCTTGCAGTGATAACCAGGGGCGGATCATCGGTGCGGGCATAAGCCTCCGTACCAAGCAGATCAAAGGTCAGGAAGAACTCATCGTCCGCCGGTCCTCTCTCGAGCGGGATTACCGCACCGAGCCTGGACAGTGGCTGGCCGAGTTCACCGAACAAAC
The DNA here is from genome assembly GCA_024640315.1 of Woeseiaceae bacterium. Taxonomy (GTDB): domain Bacteria; phylum Pseudomonadota; class Gammaproteobacteria; order Steroidobacterales; family Woeseiaceae; genus SZUA-117. The sequence goes on along the minus strand of JAHEFF010000032.1, from coordinate 12,329 downwards.
TGGAACTCAGAGTCTCGTCCATCTTCATGTAGGTCTGGCTCTTGTCGACTTCCGAACCGTTGATGCCTATACGCATACCCTGGATCGGTACGCCTTCCACCGAGCTGCCATCCAGCGTGATGAAGTGCGGCGTGTTGAACAAGTACGAGTATGAGTCGAACTGTGCAACCTCGAAGAGGATGTACGCGGTCGGCACGTTAATGATGTCTTCAATGCTGAACAGCAGGAAGAATTTCTCACCAACGCCCACGTCGAAGTTCTGCGTGATCTGCTCTGGTGTCAGAGCAAACTCGTGAACAGCAACCAGTCGCAGGGTGCCCTGCCACAGTCCACTGCCACCGGCCTCATTGCCGAGTACGAAGGCGAAGGTGTCGTCCCAGTCAACCATCGTGCCCGGGGCAGCCGGATCAGCCTGTGATACGAGCTCGCCGTTCACATAGATTTTGCGGCCGTCAATGGCGCTGAAGGTTGCCACGACGTGCTGCAGTGTTGCCTGCAATACTTCGTCGGCATCCGGGGTAGATACCTGCGGGTTGTCACCGTTCGCACCTGTCGTCGTACTGCGATGCAGGAAGTCATAGTTATACAACGTCTGCTGCAGCGTGAAGTTACGGGCAGTGTCGCCAGCCGAGTAGGTGACGATGCGTGACATTTCCTGCGTTACGTTGGCAGGAACGACCCAGGCCTCGATTGAATACTCACCGGTCAAACGAATTCGATCGTTCAGTTTCCGGCTTGCAGACGTTGAGCCCTGCGCGCGTCCATTATTGATTGTGACGCCCCAGCCACCGAACCACTCGTATTCGCCCGAAAGCGTCAGATCGAGAGACGGTGTAACACCACTGGTGTCATAGGCGGTCGTGCCGCTGCCGGTCTTGAACTCCCACAAACCAATCTGGGCCGCTTCGTAGCGGTTGCCGCCGGAAGCGACGGTACCGTCAACCAGGCGCAGTGCCTTACTGTTAACGAGCGCCCCGTCGAGTTGTGTCAGCGGAACCGTATCGGCAAATGCCTGGATAGCGGCCTGCATGTCAGCCGAGTCATCCGTACAGCTGGTGGTCCAGCAATTATGGAATTCCGGACTCAGGCGAATGACGAAACGTGATGCCGACGGATCATTAATGTCCATTTTCGACTTGGCTGCGTCGAATGCGGCTAGGTACGAATCAACGGCACCGGTTTCTGCGAAATACGGTGCCTGCGCAGTCGGTGCACCCGAGCTGTGACAGCCCGCGCAATACCTTTCGAGATATGGCGTATAGACGAGGTCACGGAAGTTCTCAGGCGTCGCGTTGGCGAAGTTCTTACTGTCGCCCGGATCAACAGAAGTCGGCGGGGTCAGTACGATCTGTCGGCCACTGCCGCCAGATGTCGCGCCTGCCCAGCCTTCAATCCATGTGGTCATGATATCCGAGCAGGCACTGTCGTCGCCGAGCCAGCAGTTATGACCGCTGCCTACTTTGCTCACCAATCGTGAGTTGCCGGGAACCGCGAGATCCGCGACGCCGACGGCGTCATCGTAAGCCATGTTGATATCGTCAAAACGAGCAAACATCGGCGTTTGCAGCGTTGTCTCGTTATGGCAGTTGCCACAGCTCGCGGAGTTTTGCATTGGTGTCCAGACATTCTGGAGAAATGCGTTTACGTCCGTGTCACGCGGGGCGTTGAGACCGTTATAAGTGACCTGTGTCGGTCCACCGGGGTTCTGAGGCAGTGGGTTGTCCACTGTTCCCGCACCACCGCCGCAAGCGGTCAGTACCAATCCCATCAGTCCTGCGACGAGAATGGCGCGTGCTTTTTGGGCGTGGGCCACAGCAATTCCTGTTGCTTTATTCATTGTCATAGCCTCCTACTGGCCCATGCAATAGACAGCCGCTTCCGCGAATGTCTGTTTCATGCGATAGCCGCCCTTGAACGAAGAAACCATCTGGCTGACCTGGAAACGATCAGCTGAATTCTCCGGCTCACGAAGGCAAACGGCTTTGAAGACCTTTTTGACCTGGCAGCTGGCGAACGCGTCGCTGTTGCCAAGTTCCTGGCCCATGGACTTCGCGCCCATGCCGCTGCCCGGCAGACTGTTGTCCCAACCAAGAAACTGGTTCTGGCCTTCGCGCCAGTAATTGACCCAGGAATCATCGATTGTCCGGTAGCCTGTCTCGAAATTCGTATCGTTGTTGTAGTACTTCGACTGAACAGATCCGGGCGTGTACTCGATGCTGCCGGTCGTTTCATTGAAGTTGTAATAGGCGAATGCACCAGCCAGCGGATCCATGCCCGTGTGACAGCCGATGCAGTTATTCAGGAACAGCCTGCTATCGCCGCCTGGGCTGCGGCTGACGTCCTGACGGATGCGATCCGGTGAGAGCTTCACGTCGTGCACCTGCTCCATGTCATTACACATGTGGTTGATCATCGTGAAGCGGAACTGCGCACGGTTGGTTCCGGCAACAAAGAATGCTTCAGCAGCGGCGCGAGATGTCCAGACACCCGCCGTTGCAGATGGCGGCAAGCCCGTAATAGCCGACTGTGATGTCCGGGTGAGCCCGGATTTCATGTCGATGCTCCGAGCTTCCATCTGCGCGTAGTGATCGTTGTTGAAATTCGAATATGCGGGCAATGAGCCGGGACCGATATAGAGAATGTCCGCGGAAAGCAGGCTGTTAAACGGCTCGTCGTCGCGAATCATTCCCACAACCGTCGCAATGTAGTCGTTCAAAGGAACGAACACGCTCTGGTCACGGTTCGTCCAGGGAGCGGCGAAATTCTTCAGCGTGACGTTGTAGAAGTTCGGGTCCTCCATGGCGCGGTAGGCCGCATCAATGGCCGTGCCTGGCTGACCTATATCAACTTCGGCTTCCATTAATTGCAGCACGGATTCGGTCGGCGGTACGCCTGCCAGACGGTCATGAATCCGCTTTGCCTGCTCACGCGGGCCGGCGGATGCCGTACTGATCAGTGCAACGCTCAACAATCCGAACGTCACCAGTTGGATCAGGCGTCCGACCAGATTCTGGCCGTCTGCATGTCTGTTTCTTGTCCACGTCCTGTTTTTCATAACAAACCTGCTCATTGCTAAGACAAATCAACAACTACGCGCAAAATGCGCTGGACTGTGCATCCGCGCTAGATGGGCTTGCCTGTAAGCAGGAGAAACGTCATTTATCGACGTGCTAACTCACCTGTTTCCTGGCGGTTCCGCTAGTGCGAATGTGCCTTTACCTTCGAAGTCCATGTTCGTTTTAGGTTCTTCCCTGAACAGTCTGTTTTGGCAACAGGCGGACTTGTCTGAAAAAGCATGCCTGAGGCTTGGGTCCCTTGCCGTGAATACATTCACAGTACTTCCAAGTTTTCTGCAGCCTCGGAACACACACGTGTGCTCACCAAGATACGAAGCAATTGGCGTGCCATGTTTCGGTGATTGCGTACAAAAAGTAGAAAAGCTTATGAAAAACAGGAAGTTGTGATCGGTCGCCGAGCAACGACCGACGTTGCTATATGTCAAGTCATTGTCGTTTGTTTCGCACAGGTTTGGCGCGTTATTGCTTAAACCGTTGATTGTTAACGAGGTCGGGGCTGTCGCGGAAGGCAGACAGGATTGCCATGTGCAGACACTGAAAAACGTTTTTCCTCTGCATCGACCTTTTCAGAAATGTGAACCGTGTCTCAAAACGTTTTCACGCAATGTTTTCGGTCTCCGCAATTTTGCAGTTGTGTGGAACCAGGTTCAAAAAGATCTCGTGTGTCAGAAGGGTACGAAAGGAAAAAGTGGCTCGATTGATTCACAAAAGAAACATCGGCAACGGTTAGTGGTGCAAAAAAGCGATATTTGACTTTGCGTACTGTCGCTCTTTTCACACATTACATTGCAAATTTTCCTTTATTAAACTGATGTTAAGCCGCGACCCTATTTGTGATCGCGTTAACGGTATGTCATGCGCTACACGTCCACTATTGCAGGCTGTACCAACGAGTGGAGTAGTGCGCACCTGACAGTCAAACGGCTGAAGGAACGGAGTCCCTTTTGCTGTTGTTGAGGTAATAGCTATGAATATGCTGGCACGAATTAAAACGGATGGACCCATAGTGAAGGTAGTGCGCTCAGTCGCATTGCTGGTAGCTTCGTGTGCGCTCTTTGCATGTGATGGTGCGAACCAGGGCGTGCAAATTGGTAACGGCCAGCGGCCTGACCCGATTGTCATCGATTTTCCAATTGCTTACATCAAGACTCCACTGATTTTTGATGAAGATGACGGCATGCTGGTTCAGACGGACCTGCGCGAGCTCATCACGTTCGATTTTGGTGCAGACCTCTATGTGAAGGATCGAGCATCATCCAGCTCTCCGGCCATCAATGTGACCGGTGACGTGACGCAGGGCCTCGGCGCTATTCGTGATGTCGAGATCGCATTCGATGGCAGTGCTGTTGTATTTGCCATGCGCAGCCCTGTCGACTTGAACATTAATATCGACGACGAGAATCAGCCGACCTGGAATATCTGGGAATACGTTTTTGCGACGCGTGCGCTGCGACGCGTGATTCCGTCTGATCTGACCGCCGATATCGGTCACGACATCGCGCCGCACTATCTTCCGGATGGACGCATTATCTTTTCGTCGACTCGGCAGCTCCGTTCGAAGGCTGTGCTGCTTGATGAAAACAAGCAGGCATTTGAGGCCTTTGACGAAGACGGCAATGAGCCAGCCTTCCTGTTGCACGTTATGGATTCTGATGGAAGCAATATTGAGCAGGTTTCTTTCAACCAGAGTCATGATATGGATCCGGCTGTGCTGTCGAATGGTCAGGTCGTATTCAGCCGCTGGGACCATGCGGGTGGCAACGACGCCATAAACCTCTACCGCATGAACCCGGACGGCTCACAACTCGAAATGTTGTACGGGCAGAATAGTCATGACACCGGCAGCGGTGGGCAGGTCATTCAATTCACGCAGCCGCGGGAATTGGAAGACGGCACTATCATGGCGCTGATTCGTCCGTTCACGAATACCAACGGCGGTGGTGACATCATTACGATCGATACACCGACGTATCTTGAAAATACTCAGCCGACCAAAGACAACCCCGGTATGGCCGGCCCCGCGCAGCAGCGTGCGACGGTCGTTGACGTAACAACCGTTCCGGGCGAGGTTTCTCAGGGCGGTCGTTACACCTCCGTATTCCCGATCCAGGACGGCACGGGTCGCATGCTGGTGAGCTGGAGTCAGTGCAGATTGCGCGACATCATTGATCCGCTGAATCCGCCGCCGCCGGAGACGATCATTTACTACCCGTGTACAGATGTGAACTTGCTGAACACGTTATACGAAGAAGCCGACCCACTTTATGGCATCTGGATGTACGATCCTCGCGACGAGACGCAGCAGCCGGTCGTGCCGCCTGAGGAAGGTTTCATGTTTACCGAGGTGGTCGCGGCAGACCCGCGTCCGGTGCCGCCAACCATTCTGGACACCGATTACCGATTCGACGTTGGTCCCGATCTCGTCACCAGTGGCGAGGCCGTCATCCACATCCGAAGTGTTTACGATTTCGATGGAACCGCAGCGCTCGATATCGATGCGATTGCGGATCCGGCCCAGGCCACAGCAGACCAGCGACCCGCCCGGTTCCTGCGTATCGTGAAGGCAGTGTCGCTGCCGGACGAGGATATTCTCGACCTGGATAACACCGCTTTCGGGCGAATCCGCAACCTGGGTATGAAGGAGATCGTTGGCTACACAATGGTCGAACCCGATGGTTCTGCCATGGTGAAAGTGCCGGCGAACACAGCGCTTCAGGTCAGCGTCCTCGATGCCAATGGCCGGCGACTGGTTGCTTCACCGCGTCACCAGAACTGGATTCAGCTACGCCCCGGACAATACCTGCAATGTAACGGTTGCCACATTCCGCAGGGCGGACTGTCACACGGCCGTTATGATGCGTTCGATTCGGCGTATGCCGGCGCCCAGATGCCGGGTGCATCGTTCAATTCGAATACCGTTGACTCACTCTACGTTGGCGACGTTGGTGAAACGATGGCCGAGGTCCGAGCACGCATCAGTTGTGCCGACACACTGGCTCCCTGCTCATCGATCGAACCGTCGATTGACATCGAGTACCAGGATGTCTGGACGGACGAGGTCAAGGCTGGACGTCTCGCAGATCCGTCTTTCTCGTATGAATATGTCGACCTGACGACTGCGCCGCCTACGTCGGTCAACTGTATTACTCAGGCATGGGCGCCGAATTGTCGCATCGTCATTAACTACGAGACACATATTCACCCGCTATGGTCAGCGGGCCGGCCAATCCTTGACCCGGTAACCGGTTTGCCGGTCGTCGATCCGGTCACGATGCTGCCATTGTCGAACACCTGCACCAACTGCCACTCACCGCTCGATGCGGCTGGCGTAGTGCGTGTTCCGGCAGGGCAGCTTGATTTGGCAGACGGCTTGTCGCCCGATGAGCCAGACCAGTTCAACAGTTATCGTGAACTGTTGTTCAACGACGATCAGCAGGAATTAAATAATGGAGCTTTGGTGGATACACAGGTCGTAACCGGTACGGATGCTATGGGCAATCCGATACTGGATACGGTCAATGTGAATCCATCCATGAGCGCTGTAGGTGCCAATTTCTCGAATACGTTTTTTTCACGTTTCGATGCGGGTGGCACACACGAAGGGTATTTGTCAGACGCGGAGAAACGCTTAATTGCGGAATGGTTGGATGTTGGAGCGCAATATTACAACAACCCGTTCGACGTCCCGATCAATTAACGCGCTCATAGTCACGGTTCTGGCCGTCATACTGACCCAGACCCCGACCAGCGCAATTGCTCAGGCCGCCGAAGAATACAGATCGGTTTCGGTGGCCGATCCCTACCTGGAAATGCATACCGGGCCCGGTCGCGGGTACCCCGTATTCCATGTGGTCGACCGTGGCGAAGACATTGATATTGTCATGCGCCGCACAGACTGGTTCAAGATTCGCGCCGGCAACGGTACCGAAGGATGGGTCGACCGCGCCCAGATGGAACGTACTTTGCAGCCTGCCGGTACGCCGATCGAGTTTGCTGAGGCAAGCCAGACGGACTTCACGGACGCACCCTGGGAGGTCGGCGGACTGGCCGGTGATTTCGGTGGCGCGAACGTCGTTTCCATCTACGGTGCGTACTCAATCAACCCGAATGTCTCAATAGAGGTATGGGGTTCACAGATTTTGGGAAATTTTTCGAACGGCTGGATGGGCAGTGTTAACTTAACCCACGAAACCTGGCCCGATTGGAGGATTTCACCGTTTTTCACGCTTGGCACTGGAATAATCCACACCGAGCCGAAGCCGACAATCGTTCAGGGCGAGGATCGTACGGACCAGATTGCTCATGCAGGTGCCGGCTTCCGTGTTTACGCAACACGCCGCTTCATCCTGAGAGCTGAGTTTAAGAGCTATGTGGTATTTACCAGTCGCGACGACAACGAGGAAGTAGAGGAATGGAAAGTCGGTTTCGCATTCTTTTTCTGAGTACATTGCTGGCCTTCGGGCTTTCGGGATGTGCTGCGACGAAGAACCTGTTCGGATTTGGTGAGGAAGAAACGCCTCCGCCGGCCGAGATTCCCGCGGGCCAGGTGATTGAGCCCGAGGTCGAAAGACGCGAAATCCGTGAGCCGGATATCGACTCTGAAGACTTTGAAATAGGCGCATTCATAGGCGTCCTGAGCATCGAGGACTTCGGCTCCAATGTCGTCTACGGCGCAAGGATCGCTTATCACGTAACCGAGGGCTTTTTCGTTGAGGGCAGCGTTGGCCAATCGGAAGGCGGTCTTACCAGTTTTGAGATTTTGAGCGGTGGAGCGCCGCTCCTGTCAGATAGCGAACGCAAACTGACTTATTACAACGTCAATGTTGGCTACAACATCCTGCCAGGGGAGTCATTTATCGGCGAAGGGCGCGCTTACAACTCTGCGTTGTACATCAGCGCCGGCCTCGGTTCGACCAGGTTTGCCGGCGACGACCGGTTCACGGTCAACTTTGGCGCGGGATATCGTTTTCTCTTGACAGATTCGATTGCAATGCACGTGGATTTTCGCGATCACCTTTTCGATATCGATCTTCTTGGCGAAGAGAAGACTGCCCACAACCTTGAGGGTTCGCTGGGCGTGACGGTCTTCTTCTGAGGCAGGGATCACATTCGACAGTGATTCGCCGCGATATGCTTGGAGAATGAGCATGAAAAAGCGACTGATAGCACGAATATTATTGCCCATGATCGCGCTTGCAGCCCTGTCGGGCTGCTCGAGCATAGAGCCGTGGGTCAAGCCATATGAACGCGATCGGTTGGCGGACCCCATCATGTTTCTCGATATGAACCCGGTCTCCAGCTCATACATCTATCACGTCTACGAAGCTCGCGAAGGGGCTCGTGGCGGTGAAGGCACCGCCGGCGGCGGCTGTGGCTGTAACTAAGAAGCGCGACTACAATGACTCGGACGGCACGACAACTCTTAATGGCAACTTTCGGAAGGCGGGGGCGCGAAGCGGCAGACGTGTCGCGTACACAGGGCTTCCTCGCCTGCTTTTGCCGCGTCTCGCCCGTATTTGAGCCATCCTCACTACGGCACTGGATTCGTCGTGAGCGCACTTCTTCCGATTCCAAATCTTCTTGTCGCAAGCTGTTTGCTGTACTCGCGCTGCTTGGCCTCAGCCAGGCTGCGTTCGCCAGCGTTTTGCCGGAAGATCGTACCGACTTTCTTTATCACCGCTATGACGGTGGTGGAGTCACCATTGACGGGCCTTCCGTGCTGGTCAGGAAGTCGGTTGGCAAAAGCGTTTCATTGTCGGCCAACTACTATGTCGACATGGTTAGCTCCGCTTCGATCGATGTGATTACCACTGCAAGTCCATATACCGAAGAGCGAACTCAGTATTCGCTCTCCGCGGACTACCTGCGTGGCAACACGACGATGTCAATGGGTTATACGAATAGTGTCGAGTCGGATTTTGACGCGAACACCTACAGCCTGTCATTGGCCCAAGACATGTTTGGTTCGCTGACGACGCTCACGCTAAGCTACGCCTATGGCGATGATACGGTTCGCCGTTCGGATGACCCGACTTTCTTCCGCGACAACACTCGGCAAACGTATGGAATCGGTCTCACTCAGATTCTGACGCGAAACATGATCACGGCACTGAACGTTGAGGTGATTACCGACGAAGGTTTTCTGAATAATCCATATCGCTCGGTCCGATATTTCGATCCGGACAGTCCGGTCGGCTACAGTTTTGAGCCCGAACTCTACCCAAGAACGCGAACGACGAATGCAGTTGGTATACGCGCCAAGTACTTCCTGCCATATCGTGCAGCACTTGAGGCGCAGTACCGGTACTTTATCGATACCTGGGATATCGAATCGCACACCGGTTCGATTTCATATATACATCCGTGGCGGGATTTCACGTTTACGGCGAAGTATCGTTATCATGACCAGACCGGAGCTCATTTCTTCCGTGATCTCTTCGCACGTTCGGAGGCCACTAATTTTCGGGGCCGCGACAAAGAGTTGAGTCCGCTGCGGAGTTCAACAGTCAAGCTCTCTGCGGCCTATGAATTTATCAGTGATGGCTGGAACTTCATCGACAAGGGAACCGTCAACGTCTCGCTGGATTACCTGCAGGTCGACTACAAAGAATTTCGTGACATGTCCACGGGCAATCCGCTGGGCAGTGAGCCGTTCTACGCGCTCGATGCAACCGTACTACAGGTGTTCTTCTCCTTCTGGTATTAGAAAGTCGGCGAAAAAAGGGGTCAGACACCTTTTACCGGCATTATCGGTAAAAGGTGTCTGACCCCTTTTTTTCTGACCCCTTTTCGTCAAGCCGTTACAATGTCTCCTTTGCACAAGGATCGGAGGCAGCATGGGACGTTTGGCAGGCATAGCGCGTCGTGAGAAGAAGCGCGCACCAATGGAAACTCTCGAGTCGGCGCAAATAAGCGCTAAAACCGGTGTCGCAAACGACTCTCGTGGCAAGCCCGGTGACCGACAGGTGACCTTGTTATCAGCCCGCGACTGGCAGGCTGCCTGCGCTGATATTGGCCAGGAAGCGCCATGGACGACGCGTCGCGCCAATCTCTTCATTGAAGACTTCGATTTGCCGAAGGAGGCCGGTCGAATTGTCGCTATTGGCGATGTGCGGTTGCGAACAACCATTGAAATCAACCCGTGCTCACGCATGGACGAGCAGGTGCCGGGCCTTACAGATGCGTTGCAGCCGGACTGGCGTGGCGGCGCAGGTTGCGAAGTGCTACAGGGTGGCACGGTTACCGTTGGCGATACCGTAACCGTTATCGAATGATTCCGTTCCTCACAGTCTTTTTTATCCTGATCACGCTGGTTGCGGTCCTCTATAACCGGCTGGTCCAGGATCGTAATCGCGTGGATGCAGCATGGAGTGACATTGATGTTCAGCTGCAGCGACGCCATGACCTGATACCCCGGCTGGTCAAGGCTGTTGATCAATATGCCGGCTATGAAAAGGCAACGCTTGAGGCGGTAACGACCTTGCGGGCCGAAGCAGTGCAGCTAGCCGGAGGTAGCAAGCTTGACGAGCTCGGTCGTAAGGAGGAAGAGCTCGACAAAGGGATTCAGCGTCTGATCGCAGTCGCCGAGGACTATCCGGATCTCAAGGCGAACGAAAATTTCCTCAACCTCCAGGTCGAGCTCGCTGAAACTGAAAACTACCTGCAATTTGCCCGGCGTTTTTACAATGGCGCGGTTCGGCAATTCAACACGCGTGTCGAAACGGTACCTAATAACATGATTGCGGGAGCGTTTAATTTCAGCCCGCGCGAGTTTTATCAAAAGTCGTCCGACGAAGCGGCAAATGTTCCGCTGGTTGATTTCGGTTCTGTGGAATGAGGCGAGCGTGTCTTTGGCTGCTGCTGTTTATCGCTGGAACGTCGACCGCAGATGAACGCATTCTTGGCTATCACAGTGACATATTGATTCGCGCAGACGGCTGGATGGAGGTGACCGAAACCATTCGCGTTCGAGCGGAAGGTAATCAGATTCGTCGCGGTATCTATCGCGACTACCCGACGGACTACGAGGACCGGTTCGGCAATGATTTCGAGGTCTTGTACGAACCGAAAAGTGTGACAAGAAACGGATTGCCCGAGACCTTTAATTCAGAGAAATACCGTAACGGCGTACGTACCTATTTTGGCAAATCCGATCGGTTCCTGGAGAGTGGCGAGCACACCTACGTTTTCCGCTATGAGGCAGGCCGAATGCTCGGTTATTTTCCTGATAAGGATGAGCTTTGGTGGAACGTCTCTGGCGATGGCTGGGCATTTCCCATCGATCAGGCCAGCGCCACGGTGACGTTGGGCTTTGATGTGCCACCTGGTTCGATCGAAATCGCCGCCTGGCAGGGTCCCTACGGGAGCACGGAAGCTGCATCTGCATCCTTAGGCGAATCGGGTCGACCGGAGTTCCGTGCGACCCGACAGCTCGGGTTGAACGAGAATTTTTCGATTTCCGTACGCTGGGCCAAAGGATTTGTTGTGGAGCCGAGCGGTCTGCAGAAATTTATCTGGCTGCTTTCCGACAACGTGAACCTTCTGGTCGCCCTGGCCGGTCTTACCGCGATGCTCGGCTACTACATTCCGGTATGGCAGAAGTACGGCAAGGATCCTGAGCCGGGCGTCGTATTTACTCGCTATGAGCCACCGGAGGGTTTTTCACCCGCGTCGCTGCGTTACATCGAAAACATGGGTTACGACAATGAAACCATGACGGCTGGAGTCGTCAGCCTGGCGGTAAAGGGCTACTTGCGAATTGAAAATGACGACGATGAGCATACTTTGCATCGGCTGGACCCTGGACACGATGCGCCCAAGCTTGCGACAGGGGAGAAGGAATTGCATGACGCATTGTTCTTCGGCCAGGACTCAGTCATTTTGATCGATGAGAATCACGAAATCATTGGCGGGGCGAAAGAGGCTCACGAACGCTCGCTGAAATTTGATTACTACAGGAAATATTTCATCACGAACGCCGCCCTTAATTTTCCAGCCTTGATACTGGGATTAGCTTCATCGGTGATCGCGCTTTTCCTGGGGGTGGGCTTTTTCGTGTTCATGACTATTGCTTTGATGGTGGTTACGTTGATTGTTTTCGCCATTATTCTTAAACGTCCGACCGGAGCCGGCCGCGCGTTGCTGGATGAATCGGCCGGCTTCAGGGAATATCTCGAATTTGCCGAAAAAGACGACCTGAACCTGAGAAACCCGCCTGAGAAGACGCCCCGGTTATTTGAGCAATACCTTCCC
>JAHEFF010000031.1 GCA_024640315.1 Woeseiaceae bacterium | reverse complement strand
ACCAGCGCAAGCGCTTCGTTATCTGACAACAACCGCTCAATGAGGATCTCTGCGCGGCCGCCGGTTTCTTTCCGACCCCGCAACCTTGCACGGATAACGCGGGTATTATTAAAGACAAGCAGGTCACCCGGGTTGAGCAGCGCCGGCAGATCTGCAAACTCATAATCTTCGACTCCGCGCCCAACCACCAGAAGACGGCTGCCACACCGCTCCTTCGTCGGATACCTTGCTATTAGCTCGGCGGGAAGTTCGTAGTCGAAATCAGATAAAAACATGGCGGCGCATGGTAACCCAGGCGCGGCCGCACGCAACACATTCAGGGCGGGACAGTCGCGGGAGACTGAGAGTGCGATGATCGATGCAGCGCCTTACTCGGGCACCGCCCGATTGTGTCCGCGCCTAAATTCGTTCATCGCCAGTTGCAATGACCGGTCCTGGCGCAACCGGCGCGCGTGGCGCAAGAGTAGCTCGCGGCGCGGCCGGCGGGCCTGCCCAGCTGCGACGGTTATCCGGAACCGTAAGGTCGATGGTTCGTTTGCGCTTGTCACGCATGATCTCAATTTTCAGATCCTCACCACCCTGGTATGAACCGAGTATGCGAACCGCATGGGACACCGAATTTGGCTTACGCCCGTCGATATTCAGAATGACGTCGCCGTCCTCTAGTTTCAATTCTTCATTAGATGGCGCACGTACGACCAGCAAACCCTCATCCGTTCCAAAATACGTGCCGAGGCGATCGGTGAGCTTCACCATTTCCATGTCGCCAAATCCGCCATCATGTCCAATCCAGACAAATCCATGGTCCTGTTCCCGCACACCGGGCGCCAGATGCAGTTCGACATCGGGAGACGTCAAATCCTTGTCGTCAAACTGGAACGCGAACAGATTGCTCTCCATGGGTTTTGGTGTCAGCGCGACAGTTTTGATCTTGCCATCGCGCAGGTACTCGATTTCAAGCTCGTCACCGTCTTCGACACCCTTCATGAAATCGAGCAATTTTCCAGCAGACTGTTTGCCGTCGTCGCCGTCAAGCGATTCACCATTGATCGAGGTAATGACATCTCCCGCGCGCAGGCCGGATTCCGCCGCCGCGCCACCCGGCGTTACACCCATGATTTCCAGACCTTTGACCGGCCCGCCTGCGGCGGGTGCACCGATCATAACGCCCAGTACCGGGCCATCATTCGAACGCATAATGCGTTCAATATGCTGGACCCGGGGCAACTGTTGCATGGACAGTTCGGCAACCTGCCGGGCAGCTTCGGCCATGCGGAGTTCGGCCTCTCTCAAGCGGACCTCAACTTCCTCCGACTCGCCCTTAGCCTGCCGGGCGGCTTCCATTGCCTCAACCGCCAACACTTCAGCAGACCGCTCCAATTCCCGGACGTCCTTCTCGGAGAGCCGTATCTCCGCTTCACGCATCTGCGCTTCCAACGCGTCATCAGACTGCTGCGCCAACGCGGGGCTGCATGCAATAGCGAGCGCCGTCAAAGTCAGTGTTTTATTCCGGATCATCATGTAACTACTCCTGGTCCTGGCATCTCAACCCAAACGAGCGATCAGGACACTTCTCCATATCATCAATCTAAAATGCCATTCGCTGTGCCTGCGCCCTGCGCAGGTTCAGTAATGAATTCATAAGCCTGACGCGCTCGCGCCAGTAGGTTTCTGTCTGTTCCTGACTCATCCGAACCTGCGGATGGTTGAGCCAGTAGTCGATCACTGCAATTCGATCTTCCAGTTCGGCAATCGTCGCCGCCGTGCTCGCCCTCATCAGGCTCGGCTGGCCAGGCAATGACCGCAAATCTCTTTCGATCTGCCGTGACTGAACCATCAGCGTGTTCAGATTCGTCGGCGTAGAGTCACCAGTTGCAACAGATACCGGCGGCGTTGCGCTGATATTCTGATCGCCGTTATCGACGACAGTTGTAGCGAACGGAATATTGAGCACGGCAAGCACAACCGCCGCGGCGATACCGGTTCCGGCAAACCACCTGGTCCCTTCGGCAAAACGCTGCCTGAACAGGCCCTCGGCGCGAGCCTGAGCTTCAATACGCTTCCAGACCTCGCGCGGGGGTACTGTGTCTTCAAGCTCGCCGAGCCTGGCCTGCAAAACATCGCGTTCCGCAATGCTCAAACCACAATTCATTTTGTCGTCCTGCGTTTCATTGTCTGTCATGTTTCATGTCCTGATTCGGCGCACCGTCAAAAACTGCCAAGTGCCGATTCCTGCATAGCTGACGTCGCGTTCTCTCTTTCCATTTCCGCATCGAGCATAGGCCTTAGCCTCTGGTAGGCGCGGGAGAGCTGTGATTTCGAGAAGCTCTCCGTTTTGCCCATTAATCCGGCTATTTCCTTGTGCGTGTAGCCCTCGACATCGTGCAACCAAACCACCGCACGGCTGACCGGTGTCAGGTCGGCCATCGCCGCATCGAGGTCCATTGCCTGGTCATGCTGCTGGGATCCCGCTGCTGAGGGCCGGACCTCGAATGTCATCTCTTCCCAGTCATCGTCGAGACTCTGTCCTCTCGCATGCCACGCTGACCGCAGGAACATGAGCGCTTTCGACACCGCTATCCGGCGAATCCAGATGCCGATCGGGGCATCTCCACGGAACTGCGTGATTTTTCGGATCACCTCAATAAAGGTCTCCTGCAGCAGATCTTCGGCCTGGGCCGGCACACGGGTAAACCGCAGACATACCGAAAACACTGGCGCTGAAAAGGCGCGATAGAGGATCTCGTGAGCCTTCGCATCCCCTCGGGTTGCGCGCTTCACGATTGCCGGATCGATCTGAATATCAGCAAATTTACTCATGTCTTGTGTATTGGATGCGGGTGAGCAGAAAATGGTCGCAGATTAAATTCAGTATAGTGTGGCGGGTCCGGATTCTCCCGCATATACTTACCGCCTTTCGGCCCGAGAGCCTGTGAGCAGGCAGCTTTGGCAGACAAGTGATCAAGCCGGGGTGGCGGAACTGGTAGACGCGCCGGATTCAAAATCCGGTTTCTGAAAGGAAGTGCGAGTTCGATTCTCGCTCCCGGCACCATCACAATAAGTCCCTGTAACTCTATGAAGTATTGCTCAAACTGCGGCGAGACCGTCGTCCAAAGAATTCCCAAAGGCGACACGAAAGAACGCTGGATCTGCGACAGCTGCGATACCGTTCACTACCAGAATCCCAAAGTCGTGGTCGGCTGTGTCCCGGAGAAGGACGGCAAGATCCTTTTGTGCAAGCGCGCCATAGAACCCCGTTCGGGATACTGGACCGTGCCGGCGGGTTTCATGGAGATTGGTGAAACCATTGCAGAGGGTGCTGCGAGGGAAACACTGGAAGAGGCCTGCGCCGAGGTGACTATCGGACACCTGTTTGCGTCCGTCGACGTGCCTCAAGCGGGTCAGCTACACCTTTTCTTTACAGCAAGCCTTGAGAGTGGATTTTCTGCCGGTGAAGAATCCCTGGACGTTGCGCTCTTCAGCAAAGACGAAATCCCGTGGGACGATATTGCATTTCGCAGTGGCAAATATGCCCTTAAGAAATATCTGGAAGACGCTGGCCAGAACAACGGCGTGCACATTCACGAGGTCGTGTTTAACCGCGGCAAAGAGTAGCGGCTTGCCGATTCGCAAGGGCCCTGAAAAGAGCTCGAGTGCGGTCGAGACGAGGCAAACGACGCTGAGAAGGCAGCGTATACAGATCAGTACACGAGCATTTTGAGGCGACGTTTAACCCGGTAGCGCCGGCTTTTGCAGCTATTCGCCCAGGGCGCTTGCGATGGCTTCGGTTAGCTGCTTGGGCGGAAGATAGCCGCTGAACAATGTTCCATCCTCAAGCACAATTGCGGGCGTGCCGCGAAGCCCAACATCCTGACCCATAGCGTAATGCGCGCTCACAGCCGAGGTGTCGCACTGGCTTGAATCGAAATTCTCGTCGAGTTTCGCCAGCGTCAACGCTTCGTTGCGATCGTCAGAACACCAAACCTGCTCAGCTTTAACCCAGGACGCCGATGCGGGTCCACTTCGCGGATAAAGCAAATAGCGAATTTGGATACCCTCTTCCATGTACTCATCGATCTGGCTGTGCAGGCGACGACAGAATGTGCAATCGATATCCGTAAACACGGTCACCGTGTGCCGAATGGTTTGCGGCGTAAAAATGATGGCCTGATCATTGGCAACGCTCGTCATCATTTTGACTCGGGCGCCATTGCGATCTTTTTCCGAGAGATTGACCTGGTCGACGAGATCGATCAGATCGCCCTGCAGCAGATAACGCCCATCGGACGAAATGTAAGCAATGATTGCGCCTTTGCGAATCGTGTACCAGCCATCAATGTCGCTCGCGTATACGTCGTCCGCCTGAATGCCGTTAAACATGTCTGAAACGGTTTCGCGCACTTTCTGCAATTCGGCCTCGTCATCTGCGGCAAATACAGGCGCAGCGAGCAAGCCAAGTGCCGCTATCAGCATGCCAATTCGCGGAGTGATTAAATTCATCAGGTATTCCTTTCGCAGGCGCCAGTCGCCGGCCACATCAATAAATTTGGACTATCAGGGTTCCTGCAGGTTCCACGGAACCGGCGGGTCGCGATTGTAGCAAAGGAGACCTGAAAAATATGCGATTTGTTACGCCCTGTGAATGGCGCCAAAAGGAGCCTAGCCTCGTGGATGGTGCTCGCCGTGTAAGTCTTTGAGCCGTTCGCGGGCGACATGCGTGTAGATCTGCGTTGTGGACAGGTCACTGTGACCCAGCAGAAGCTGGACAACCCTGAGGTCGGCGCCGCGATTCAGAAGGTGCGTGGCGAAAGCGTGACGCAGGCTGTGTGGCGACAGTTTCTTGTCGATGCCGGCCTTTTGCGCATAACGCTTGATGATGTGCCAGAACGCCTGGCGGGTCATTCGATCGCCGCGACGGGTCGGGAACAGGTAATCGGTCTGACGCTCAAGAAGTATTTCCATTCTCGGGCCATCAATGAAGTCCCGCAACCAGCGCTGTGCTTCATCACCCAACGGAATCAGCCGCTCGCGATCGCCTTTGCCAACGATTCGCAGTACGCCCTGGTTGAAGTTGACTTGTGATTGCTTGAGATTGATCAGCTCCGATACGCGAAGTCCGGTTGCGTACAGGAGCTCCAGCATGGCGCGATCGCGATGACCGAGTGGCTCGTCGGTATTCGGCGCCTGCAAAAGCGCATCGACCTCGTCCTCGGTCAGGGTTTTCGGCAGCGAACGTCCGATTCGCGGCATCTCAATGTCTGCAGTCGGATCGGAATCACGTAAGCCTTCCCGCATGATGTACCGGAAGAAACGGCGGAAACTCGAGAGCTGACGCGCAGTCGATCTTGGCTTGGCACCGCTCTCGACACGAAGCGCAATAAACTCCAGCAGGTCTGCTTTTTCTGCGCTTTCGATTTTGATATTGCGTTCGGACAGGCGCCGACCGAGGGTCATCAGATCAGCCCGGTATGCGCCAAGCGTGTTGGCGGACAAGCCACGTTCCATCCAGATGGCATCCAGGAACCGATCAACGATTTCCTCGGAATTCGAATGTGACTTTTCAGATTTGTCAGACGTAGTGCTCGTCATAGTTTCCATCATTCTCAGGCCGTCCATGGCTTGCTCGTCAATCGAATTAATCGCTATTCTCAACCTCGCTGGTAACATAGTGCTGATGCAGCTGGTGAGCGTCGCAACTTCTAACTATCCGATCGCCAAGCAACGGATTTTGCAAGGAATTGAGTATGAGGAGCCCCCCTCCCGATCGGCGTGACCGCTGTCACAAATTCACCAAGGCGTTAACATAAAGTGATCTGCGTCACAGCCGGAACAGTCGACCCGGTCGGCCAAAACCACCAATCTTTGATCAATGACTGATTCGAACGCTACGGCAAAAATCGGCATCGGCGGTCTTCTCTACGGCCTGTACACCTGGCTGGTATTCATGGCTAGCGTCATATTCGCCATCATTTTTGCTGTTTTCGTACCCGGACTTGAACGTCGCCGTCGCTGGGTCAGCATGTGTGCCCGGCTGCCATTTGCGCTTGCCGGCATGCATACGACTGTCCGGGGACTGGAGAAACTGCCGGATGGCGGTTGCATCGTAGTCGCAAATCACGCCAGCTATATTGACGGCGTGCTGGCGAAGGCCATTCTGCCGCCCAGGTTCTCTTACGTTATCAAGGGCGAGATGCAGTACGTGCCTGTGATCGGTTTCTTATTGCGAAGGATCGGCTCGAAATTCGTCGAACGCTTCGATGCCTCCGGCAGAGCACGGGACGCACGTCACCTGTTAAAGGCGGCAACGGACGGAGAATCACTTGCCTTCTTCCCGGAAGGCACATTCGTTGAGGAACCTGGCCTCGGCAGATTCAGGGCCGGTGCGTTTGCTGCTGCTATCAGGGCTGGATTGCCCGTCGTACCGGTAGTCATTGCAGGGTCAAGAAAGATTCTTCCCGCCGGCGCTTTGCTGCCGCGGCACGGCCACCTGGTTGTCGACATTCTGAATCCGATCGACCCCACAGAGCCGGCATTCAGAAAGAGCAAGGAACTTGCCGAACTGGCCCGCCGGCGTATTCTCGAAGTGCTTGAGGAGCCTGATCTCCTGTCCGAAGCGACAGACGAGCGGTCTATATGATTATCTGTATTGCAGGAACCGGGCAGATACGGGAAAGTAATGCCCCACATTACCGAAAGCATTAACGGAACAGCAGATCTATGAGCAATGATCCCGTCGTTATCGTCGCAGCCCGCCGCACGCCAATGGGCGCATTCCAGGGGACTTTGGGCTCTGTCAGCGCAACAGACCTGTCGGCAACAGCCTGTCGTGCCGCTCTCGATGACAGCGGCCTGAAAGGAGAAGACTTAAGCGAAGTGTTGCTTGGTTGCGTGCTGCCTGGCGGACTCGGCCAGGCGCCGGCCAGGCAGGCTGCGCTCGCAGCCGGAATTCCCAAGGGAGTCGCCTGCACGACGGTTAACAAGGTCTGTGGCTCTGGCATGAAAACGACCATGCTCGGCCACGACCTCATTCAGGCTGGCAGCGCGACTATCGTGCTGACCGGCGGCATGGAATCAATGAGTAACGCGCCATACCTGATGCCCAAAGCGCGTAGTGGCTATCGTATGGGGCACCAGCAGGTGCTTGATCACATGTTCTTCGACGGACTGCAAAGTCCGTTTGACGGCAACATGATGGGGCATTTCGCGGAACTGACGGCACAGAAATACGGTTTCTCCCGGGAGGATCAGGACAGCTTTGCGATTGCATCGGTGACCCGGGCGCGAGCGGCGGCTGAGAGCGGAAAATTTGACGGCGAGATCGCACCGGTTGAGGTGAAATCGCGCCAGGGCGAGTCACTCGTCTCAGTTGACGAAGGTCCGACCGTGGCGAATATCGAAAAGATCCCCGGACTTCGTCCGGCTTTTGCCAAGGACGGTACTGTCACAGCGGCAAGTTCATCTTCGATTTCCGATGGCGCAGCCAGTTTGATTCTTATGCGGGCGAGCGACGCACGGGCGCGCGGGATCGAGCCGCTGGCAATCATAGCGGGACATTCAGGATTTGCCCACGAGCCGGAGTGGTTCACTACTGCTCCTGTTTTTGCCGTTCAGGCGCTGCATGAAAAACTCGGCTGGGATACGGACTCGGTCGATCTCTATGAAATTAATGAGGCGTTCGCATGTGTCACGATGGCTGCGATGCAGGATGTCGGCATCAGTCACGACAAGGTGAACGTCAATGGTGGTGCCTGCGCACTCGGTCATCCGATTGGCGCATCCGGCGCACGCATCATAGTCACACTGCTGCACGCCTTGAAGAACCGTGGTGGCGGCAAGGGCATAGCATCACTCTGCATCGGTGGTGGTGAAGCCGTCGCAATCGGCATCGAAGTCGAATAACAGTACCCCCGGAGAATCAAATGAAACTCGCTACAGCAAAAGCCGTCGTTACCGGCGCAGCTTCTGTCCATGGACTTGGTTTCGCAACGGCAAAAAAAATCATCGATGCCGGCGGCCAGGCCGTGTTGCTCGACGTCAACGACGAGGAAGGTGAAAAAAGCGCTGCCGAACTCGGTGAACGTGCGACCTACATTCACACAGACGTTTCCTCGGAAGCGGACGTTCAGGCGGCTATCAGGAAAGCGAATGAATTCATGGGTGGCATCACGCTCGCCGTGAATTGCGCCGGCGTGATAGGCGCAGCCAGAGCGCTTGGCAGAGAAGCACCGCTGGCCGGTGAATTCTTTGAGAAGACGATCAAAGTGAATCTGGTTGGATCTTTCCTCATCGCGAAAGAGGCCGCCAATGTCATGCAACACAACGAACCCAACGCCGACGGCGAGCGCGGCCTGATCATCAGCACCGCATCGATCGCAGCATTTGAGGGCCAGATCGGCCAGGTTTCTTATGCTGCGTCAAAAGGTGGCGTTGTTGGCATGACGCTGCCGCTGGCAAGGGAATTTGCACGGATCGGCGTTCGCGTCAATGTCATCGCCCCTGGCATATTCATGACGCCTATGGTTGCCGGCATGACCCCGGAGTTGCAGGCGTCGCTCGGCGCACAGGTACCCTTCCCTTCGCGACTTGGCCGACCTGAGGAGTATGCAGACCTGGCGGCGAGCATCTATCAGAATGCGATGATCAATGGAGAGGTCATTCGCCTCGACGGAGCAATCAGAATGCAGCCAAAGTAGAGAAGCTACATTCCCGAGTAGTTTGGCCCGCCCCCGCCTTCCGGGACAGTCCAGACAATATTTTGTCTCGGATCCTTAATGTCGCAGGTTTTGCAGTGCACGCAGTTCGAGG
This sequence comes from Woeseiaceae bacterium, assembly GCA_024640315.1. Classification (GTDB taxonomy): domain Bacteria; phylum Pseudomonadota; class Gammaproteobacteria; order Steroidobacterales; family Woeseiaceae; genus SZUA-117. The sequence continues at coordinate 30,753 of JAHEFF010000031.1, read as the reverse complement.
CATTGATTTGAAATTGTGGCTGCCCGTTTATTTCCACGATCTCGTAAACACCGGCAGGACAGTATCGCTGCGCTGGCTCGTCAAATTCGGGCAAGTTATATGAGACCGGTATGGATTCGTCTTTCAGGCGAAGATGTGACGGCTGGTCCTCTTCATGATTCGTGCTCGACAGGAAAACTGACGAGAGGCGATCGAAGGTAATGACACCATCAGGCTTCGGATAATCTATCGGCGCTGCGTTTGCCGATTTTTCCAGTGAATCGTTATCCGCGTGCGCGTTGCGCAGGGTAAAGGGCAATTTGCCACGGAAAATATTCTGGTCAATAAATGTGAATGCCGCGCCGAAGAAGGTACCGAGTTTGTGTAGCGCAGGACCGAAGTTACGCGAGCGATAAAGCTCATCGTAGACCCATGAATTTTTCACTGCCTCATCGTAACCGGTGAGCCTGGCGTCCGCTTTATCGTCGCCGATTGCCTGATAAGCGGCTTCTGCGGCGAGCATGCCGGTCTTGATCGCGGTGTGCGCTCCCTTGATCTTTACACCGTTGAGAAAGCCTGCACCGCAACCAACGAGCATGCCGCCCGGGAAAGTAAGTTCGGGCAGGGACTGCAGTCCGCCCTTGTTCACGGCACGTGCGCCGTAGCCAATTCGTTTCCCGCCGTCGAGATACTCGCGTATTTTCGGATGCAGTTTCCAACGCTGGAATTCCTGGAACGGCGACAGGTGCGGATTCCTGTAATTCAAAGCGACAATAAAGCCGAGAAAAACCTGGTTGTCCGAAGCGTGATAAAGAAAACCGCCGCCCTCGGTTCGGTTATCGAGCGGCCAGCCCATCGTATGCACAACCAGACCTTCCCGGTGTTTCTCCGGATCAATTTCCCAGACCTCTTTGACGCCGAGGCCATAATGCTGTGGATCCGCGTCCTTGCGAAGATCGAATTTCGTCATCAGCTCTTCGCTGAGACTGCCGCGAACGCCCTCAGCGAAAATGGTGTACCGGCCCAGCAATTCGTATCCTGGCGTATAGCTGGATTTTTGCTGTCCATCCTTGCCAACACCCATGTCGCTTGTGGCAACGCCGGTCACGCGGCCGTCTTCGCCGTAAAGGACCTCAGAGGCGGCGAAACCGGGAAAAATGTTGATTCCGGCGGCCTCAGCCTTCTCCCCTAGCCACTGGCAAAGCCTGCCAAGACTGATGATGTAGTTGCCTTTGTTGTGCATTGGAGACGGCAGAAACAGGCCCGGGACGCGCATCGATTTTTGTTGACCGGTCAGGTAGTGAATGATATCTCCGCTGACCGCTGTCCTGACGGGTGCACCCTCCTTTTCCCAGTCCGGATACAGTTCGTCCAGCGCACGAGGCTCAAATACGTTTCCTGACAGAATGTGAGCACCTATTTCCGCGCCCTTTTCGACGACAACGACAGATATTTCCTTCCCCTCCGCCTCGGCCAGCTGGGCAAGCCGGCACGCAGCTGCAAGGCCAGCCGGCCCGCCACCCACGATGACGACATCGAATTCCATGGATTCCCGTTCGCTTTGCTCAGTCATTCTTCTTTCTTTTTCGTCAGGACCGCCATCATTCTAGCAAAGTGGCGGTTTCTCACTGCACTAAAATCGTTGTACGCTCGCCGCTGGATGAAGGACTCCCCATGACGAACTGTTCATGACCATCAGATCGACCTACGAAGCTGCTCTGGCCGCGAATAAAATCGTCGCCGACGAAGCCCAACGGCGAGTGGTTGAGAAGCTCGACGAGTTGCAGCAACGTATTGTCGCCCAGAATACTGTTGCCGCCAGACTCCGTCGCATGTTGCCCGGAAATTCGGCATATTCGGGTCCGCGAGGGATTTATCTATGGGGTGGTGTCGGTCGCGGCAAGACGTTCCTGATGGATCTTTTCTATAGCTCACTGAAAACAGATTCCAGGAAACGAGTTCACTTTCATCGCATGATGAGTGACGTCCACGCACGACTCAGGTTGATTGCCGGCACGGCGGACCCGCTGGACACCGTCGCCGAGGATATCGCGGCCGAAACTTCCGTGCTTTGCTTTGATGAATTCTTCGTCAGCGATATTGGCGATGCAATGATCCTGGGCAAACTTCTGGACGGACTGTTTCGCCGCGGCGTTACTCTGCTCGCCACCTCTAATACGCACCCCAGGAACCTCTACCGGGACGGCCTGCAACGACAGCGCTTCATACCCGCAATCGAATCACTGGAACGACACACGGACATCATTGAACTGGACGGTGGTGCCGATTACCGGCTGCGACTGTTTGAGCAGGCGGGCACCTATCTCTCACCGGCAAACGAGTCGACCGAAGAGAAGCTCAATCACTACTTCGCGGAAATCTCATCCGGTGAAACTATCGAAAACCGCAGGCTCGATATACTGGGCCGGGAGATTCTGACGCGACGATGCGCCAAAGGCGTTGCCTGGTTCGACTTCCCGGAAATCTGCGACGGGCCCCGCAGCCAGGAAGATTACATCGAGATCGCCCGTTGGTATCCGACCGTGATCATCTCCAACGTCCCGAAACTCGATAAGGAGCTCGAAAACCAGGCGCGTCGTTTTATCGCCCTGGTCGATGAATTCTACGACCGCAAGGTAAAACTCGTGCTGTCAGCTGCGGCGCCGGCCGATGCTTTGTACAGCGGCGAACGGCTGACGTTTGAATTCCAGCGAACAGCAAGCCGCCTCACGGAGATGCAATCGGCAGACTACCTGCACGCCCCACATCTGGCGTAATCCGGACTCCGGAACGCTGGCGGGAAACCACTATTTCACAAGTTTGTGCGACAAAGTAGAATCGCGGCCCCGCTTCCCGGGTATTGAAGAGGTAAATCCGGAATGGATGAAAAGAACGATAAACCGTTAATTTTAGAAGACTTTCTACCGTACAGGCTGGCGATTCTTTCGCACACGGTGTCGAGCCTGATCGCCCGTGTCTACGACAAACGCTTCGGCCTGACGATTCCTGAATGGCGTGTCATCGCGATTGTCGGCCGCTTTCCGGGCCTTTCCGCGGTCGAAGTTGCCGAAAGAACGATGCTGGACAAGGTCGCTGTCAGTCGCGCGGTGACCAAGCTGATCAAAGCCGGCCGAATCGACCGCGAGTTTGCCGATGCCGACCGCCGGCGATCCATTCTCACGCTTTCGGAAGATGGTCGGAAAGTACATGACGAGGTGGCGCCACTTGCGCTTGCAATGGAAGAGGACCTGTTACACGGTTTAGCGGACGAAGAGATCGCGACCCTGAATACCGTCATCGAACGCCTGCTCGTCCGGGCGCGCCTGATTAGCTCGCCCTGAGAACCTTCCCGCACACACTTTTTGCCAAATTTGAGGACTGGATGGGTGGTAATGCGCCGGCCAGAGGTCTAACCTTCGCACCCGAAAGCGTTACCAGATAATTGTGCAAATATGGCCGCGAACTGAACGGCCGGAGTGCCCGCAGTGTCAAAACAGCAACAACGCCGCGCCAGCGACTTTTCAGATAATCTGATCGACGAAATCATCGCGACGAAACCACGGCCAAAGTGCCTGCAGTCCAAGAAGGAAATCGAAAGCTTCCTGCGCCAGTATTTCGCACACGTTCCGTATGAAGACATGCTGGGGCGCTCGCCGGTTATTATGGGACAAGCCGCCGCTTCGCATCTCGATTTCGCCGGGGTCCGCAAACCGGGTAAAGCGCTGTTGCGCATCATCAATCCCGACGAAGAACATCACGGCTATCAGTCTGCATTCACCGTCATCGAGATGGTCAACGACAATATGCCATTCCTGGTTGACTCGGTATCCGCTGCGATCAATCGGCAGGGTCTGGCCATTCACATGACCATTCATCCAATCCTGCGGGTGCATCGGGACGGCCGCGGCAAGCTGACGCACATTGGCGAGAAGGACGGGGATGGTGGCCACATCGAGTCTTATGTTCGATTCACCGTAGATCGGGAATCTGACGCGCAGCATCTGAAAATTCTTGAGCATGAAATTCAGAAGGTTCTTTCTGACGTCCGGGTTTCCGTCAGGGACTGGCGCGAGATGCGCGGCAAGATGCTGGAAGCAGCGTCGATGCTGAACCGTGGACCTGCGGGCGCCGATGCCGCTGTCCGGGTCGAAACAGACGCACTGCTGCAGTGGATGGTCGATGATCATTTCACGTTTCTCGGTTATCGCGAGTACAAGCTGAGGAAACGTGGGGAAAAGCTGTACCTGGCGCCAGTCAAGGGCTCCGGCCTTGGAGTTCTGTCACGCGACGAGCGTGGCGGGCGCGCCGTCGAACTTAACAGGGAAATGCGGCGGCACACGCGAACGAAGGACTGGCTGATCATAACCAAAGCCAACTCGCGGGCAACTATTCACCGCCACAGCTTCCTCGACTATGTTGGCGTAAAGATCTTTGACAACAAAGGTAATGCGATCGGCGAAAAACGCTTTATCGGCCTGTTCACTTCCGTCGCCTACAGCGAAAGCCCCCGCAACATCCCGCTCCTGCGATTGAAAGTCCAGAGAGTGCTCAAAGCCGCAAATGTCGATCCCTCAGGGCACCGCGGCAAAGCCTTGCTGCACATCATCGATTCATTTCCGCGAGATGAGCTGTTTCAAAGTTCAGTTCCTGATCTCGTTCGAACAACAACCGGCATTCTGAATTTGCAGGATCGGCGCCGCATTAAGTTTTTCCTGCGCAGGGACACGTTCAGACGCTTTTTTTCCTGCATCGTTTACGTTCCACGCGAGAAATATACGACCCTTATTCGGCGTCGCGTCGAAGAAATTCTGATGCAGGAGTTTCAGGGCCTGTCGGTCGATTCGAGCGTTCAAATTACTGACTCGCCGCTGGCGAGGCTGCACACGATCGTCCGTACCAGCGTGGATAATAAACCACGGATCAGCACGAAACGAATTGAACAGAGAATCGAGGACGCTGTGGTCAGCTGGCGCGACCATCTGCGTGAGCAATTGATTGAGCGTTTCGGCCAGGACGAAGGTTTTGCACTGTACCGCGAGTACGGCGAGAGTTTCTCGCCGGGCTACGAAGGCGATACGGACCCCAAGATTGCCTGCCTCGATGTCAAACGCACCGACGGCCTGCTCAAAGGCGAACACAACAATTTTTTGTTACTGCACCAGCCTGCGGGAACAGATGCCAACACACTTCACTTCCGTACGTTCAGCAAAGATGATTCGCTGACCTTGTCGCTTGTCCTGCCATTGCTTGAAAATCTCGGGACCGATGTCTACTCGGAGCGCCCGTATCGTGTTCGGCTGCGCAATGGAGGTTTATTCTGGATCCAGGACTTCCAACTGCACCTCGCCAATTCCGGCGACATTGATATTGAATCTGCGGCGGAGAGATTTCAGGAGGGGTTTCGGCAGGCATTGACCGGCGAAGCCGAGAGCGACAACTTTAATGAGTTGATTCTCGCGGCGGGACTTGACGCCAGGCAAACGTCGCTTATCCGCTGCTACGCGAAATTCATTCTGCAGCTTGGCATACCGTTCAGCCAGAGGTCTATGGAAGAGGTACTTGTCGCTCATTCAACCCTGGCGAGCGAGTTCGTACGTCATTTTGAATTGCAGTTTGACCCGAAATTGACGAAGAAAGAGCGTCTCGAAGGGCTGCAGGTTTGTACTGCGGCCATCGCGCGCCGTGTCGGCAGGGCGAAGAGCCTCGACGAAGACAGGATCTTGACAGCATTTGCCGGGGCGATCAGCGCAACACTCCGAACGAATTATTTCCAATCGGACGAAGAGGGAAACCCCAAGTCCTGTATTTCTATCAAAGTCGATCCTGCAAGGATCCCGGAGGCGCCGCGGCCAAAACCGAAATACGAGATCTTCGTGTACTCGCCCAGGGTTGAAGGCGTGCATTTGCGAGGCGGCGACATCGCTCGGGGCGGAATTCGCTGGTCCGACCGCCGCGAGGACTTCCGGACCGAGGTCCTGGGCCTGATGAAGGCCCAGGTCGTCAAGAACACCATTATCGTGCCAACAGGTGCAAAAGGCGGCTTCTTTCCGAAACACCTGCCTGACGGCGATCGTGAAGCGATCATGGCAGAAGGAATCGCGTGCTACCGGACCTTCATCTGCGGTCTGCTGGACATTACCGACAACGTTTCGGGCAACAAGGTGGTCCCACCCAGGGATGTTGTGCGGAAGGACGGTGATGATCCCTACCTCGTCGTCGCGGCGGACAAGGGCACAGCGACATTTTCAGATATCGCCAACGGCATTTCAGCCGACTACGGTTTCTGGCTTGATGACGCGTTCGCGTCGGGCGGCTCTGCAGGCTATGACCACAAGAAGATGGGCATCACCGCTCGCGGCGCCTGGGAGGCGGTTAGCAGGCACTTCCGCGAGCAGGCCATCAATATCCAGAAGGATCAATTTACCGTTGCCGGTATCGGTGACCTGAGTGGCGACGTATTTGGCAATGGCATGTTGCTGTCGCGGAAGATCAGGCTGGTTGCGGCATTCAACCACATGCATATTTTTCTCGATCCGGATCCGGACATTGCGGCAAGCTATCGCGAGCGGCAGCGCATTTTCCGTATGCCGCGGTCGAGCTGGGCGGATTACAGGGAAGAATTGATTTCCAAGGGCGGCGGCGTCTTTTCGCGCCAGGCCAAGCAGATTCGTTTAAGTCCCGAAGTACGCAAAATGCTCGGCACAGCCGAGACCAGCATGCAGCCGCTCGAGCTTATTCGTACCATTTTGCGAATGCAGGTCGACTTGCTCTGGAACGGCGGCATTGGCACCTACGTAAAGGCAAGCACGGAGAGCCACGCGGATGTCGGGGACCGAAATAACGACAACGTGCGCGTCAATGCCAACGAGTTGTGCTGCAAAGTCATCGGCGAAGGCGGCAATCTCGGCCTGACCCAGCTGGCGCGCATCGAATACAGCCTAAATGGCGGACGCATCAATACCGATTTCATCGACAACTCGGCAGGCGTCGACAGTTCGGATCGCGAAGTCAACATAAAGATTCTGCTTGGCGCCGCCGAACAGAGCGGTGCCCTGTCGCGCGAAGAACGCAACAAACTGCTGGTCGAGATGACTGATGATGTCGCCCGTTTCGTATTGCGAAGCAACTATCTGCAAACTCAAGCTATCAGCATGATGGAGACCCAGGCACGCGAACGCCTCGACGAAACTGCGCGACTGATCACCAATCTCGAAAAAACAGGTCTCCTGGATCGCGGCATTGAATTCCTGCCAGACGACGTTGAAATCGAAGAACGGCGGCAGCGTCACCAGGGCCTGGCGCGGCCCGAACTCGCCGTTGTATTGAGTTATGCCAAGATCGATCTGTACAACGGGCTAGAGGCTTCGGAACAGAGCCTGGAGGACTTTCTGACCACTGATCCGCAGCGCTACTTCCCGCCACTGCTGCGCAAGCGTTTCGTGGATCTGATCCCGGGACACCGCCTGAGCAGGCAAATTCTGGCCACACTCATCGCTAACAACATCGTCAATCGGATGGGACCCGCTTTCGTCAAACGCGTTGAGGTCGATACAGGCGCAGACATCGTGACAATTGCCAGGGCCTACGTGGTTGCGCGCGAAGTCTGCCAGGCGAGTGAAATCTGGCATACGATCGAAGCACTCGATAATGTGATTCCGGCCAGCGTGCAGCAGAGCATGATGTTCGACGTCGGCCGGATTCTGCGCCATGCCTGTTACTGGCTTATTGAGAGATACGGCGACGAACTCGATATCGTCAAAGCCGTTGACCAACTGAAAGATCATATGGCGACAATATATTCCCGGGCGCTTGGCATCGTGATCGGCCCGGCCAAGAAACGCCAAAAGCAAGCGACCCAGGACTACATGAACCATGGCGTGCCGGAGAAACTTGCGAAAAAGATGTCGGCGCTACTGCTGACACGCGGCGGTCTCGATATCGCGGATCTCTCGAACCGATTCCGCAAGGACGTCATGGCAACCGCCCGAATGTATTCGGATATGAGCGATCGGCTCGGTATCGTATGGATGAACCGCGGCGTCGAAGGCCTCGAAGTAGAAGGACGCTGGCAAGCTTTGGCGCGAAGCAACCTGCGCGACGACTTCTACAGAATCCGACGGGATTTCGCAGTTACGCTATTGGGTAGCCGCAGCCGCAAGACGCCCGAGGAACTTCTTCAGGTGTGGCTGACAAAGAATTCGGTTGCTATCCGAAAATTCGATTCGATTTTATCCGAGATGCAGCTCAGGCAGGATATTGACTTTGCCACCTTGTCTGTCGCGTCCCAGGAATTGCGCAAGCTCACCGACAGTCTTTAGATCGTCTTTTCAAAACTCCGGAGCACTCATGGCAGGAAAACTTGTGCTTTGCCGTCACGGCCAAAGCGACTGGAATCTCAAGAACCTCTTCACCGGCTGGCATGATGTCGACCTGACCGAAAAAGGAATTCAGGAAGCAAAAGATGCGGGCCGGCTCCTGCGTGAACTCGACTACGACATGGACATCGCATTCACGTCAGTCCTGAAGCGCGCCATTCGAACACTCTGGCTTATGCTCGACGAGATGGACCGCATGTGGATCCCGGTCGTCCGCGACTGGCGATTGAACGAGCGCCACTACGGTGCATTGCAGGGGCTCAACAAGGCCGAAACGGCTGAAAAATATGGTGATGAACAGGTGCATATCTGGCGCAGAAGTTACGCAACGCCTCCGCCTGCTCTTGAAGTCGATGACGCAAGACATCCATCACACGACCAGCGCTACCGGGGGATTGCAAACCTTCCGGCCACGGAGTCACTTGCGACAACGCTGGAACGGGTAACTCCATGTTGGGAGCAACTGATCGCTCCCGAGCTGAAAAGCGGCAAAAACGTCCTGATCGCAGCGCACGGCAACAGTCTTCGAGCGCTGGTCAAAATGCTCGACGGTATTTCCGAAGATGAGATCACAGGATTCAATATCCCGACCGGCGTGCCGATTGCCTACGAACTCGACGATGACCTTCAGCCCATCTCACGGAATTTTCTTGGCGATCCGGACGCAGTCGCTGCAGCGACTGCTGCCGTGGCCAACCAGGCAAAAGCAAAGTAGGTACAAACTTCGCCAGCACGCTCCACTCGCCACCGACATCGCTCCCGGCTTAATTCGCGCTTTCTGGATGTGCCTCTGACTGGTTCGCCATTGACCTGCTCAGCCCTGTTTTTTGGGGTCCGAACGCTTTGCTCCCACCGACTCTTCCGCCAGCAGGCGAACGAGGCCTTCTTGGGTGGTCGATGCTACGAGTCTGCCGTCGCGGCTAAAGAACTGGCCTCTCGCGAAGCCCCTGGCGCCCGACGAGTTCGGACTATCCATTGAATACAAAAGCCAGTCATCAACGCGAAATTCGCGATGAAACCAAAGTGCATGATCCAGGCTGGCCATCATGACACGTCCCTGGCCGAACGGAAGCCCATGCGGCAGGGTGCTGGTGCCAAGCAATTCGTAGTCGGACATATAGGCAAGCAGGTTTTGATGAAGCCCGGGCTCATCGGGTAACTGATCGACCGCTTTGATCCACACGTGTTTCACCGGCGGCTGCGGTTCGGGTGTCATGAAATCCATCGCATGAACAGGCCTGAATTCAAAAGGTCGCTTATTCGTCAGGTAGCGATGCATTTTTTCAGGGATCTTATCCAGGATGTGCGGCGCAACTTCCGTCAGGTCCGGCAGGCCATCGGGGCCTTCAACGTCAGGCATCGCCGCCTGGTGTTCAAGCCCGCTTTCGGGCACCTGGAAAGAGGCGGCCAGGTTGAAAATCGGCCGGCCATGCTGGATCGCGACGACGCGCCGGACGGAAAAACTGCCGCCGTCCCTGGAGCGGTCCACATCATAAATAATGGGTGCACTCATGTCCCCGCGACGGAGGAAATAGGCATGCAGGGAATGGGCCCGGCGTCCTTCGACGGTGTGATGCGCGGCCGACAGGGCCTGACCCAGCACCTGTCCGCCGAAGACCTGCGCACCACCGATATCACGGCTTTCGCCACGAAATATATTGTCTTCGATGCGTTCCAGCTTCAAAAGATGAAGCAAATCCTTTAAGACGGGATGCATTCGGACCGGTTCAGTCGCCGGAGAATCCACCGTCAACCACGATCCCGGTACCACTTACAAAAACCGAATCGTCAGTGGCCAGGAAAAGTGCAACCTTTGCAATGTCGACCGGCTCGCCAAGACGCTTGGCCGCAGATCGCTTAATGCAGAAATCGCGCAAGTCTTTATCGTTGTTGAACACCCGGCGACTCTCCGGCGTCATGATTGCGCCGAGTTGAATGTAGTTGGCGTTGATGCCGAATTGTGCGGTCTCGGCCGCCAGCCTTCGGGTCAACTCCGCAATCGCCGCCTCGGATTTCGCATAGGCGTCGGAACCATCCTGACTAAACACGCTGCGATTGAACCCGAGGATGATAATTCGCCCGGCAGGACTGCTCTTCATCAGCGGGAGTAGCTGGGCGCAAATGCCCTCCACGAGGTCGTTCTTTCGCGAAATAATTCTGGCCAGCGCGTCATCATCACCATCGCTGATCGGCGCGTCGGCAAACAGACTGAAATTACAGATAACGATATCGACCACACCAAGCTCGGTCGCGGCAAGTTCGCCGATACGGGCGGCGACATCCGGCGCATTCAGGTCCACCGTTGCGCCTCGAACGCCCCGAACCGAACTGAAATGCGTATCGATCCCCGAATTGGTCGAGTCAAGCGCCAGCACTTCGGCGCCGTGCTTGACAAGCGTGCGTACGATAGCCTCGCCGATACCGCTGGCGGCACCGGTAATAACGGCTCTTAAGCCGAATAGACGTAAGGCGTTAGCCATAATTCACCCAAACAAAAATATCGCCTGAAATTCTATCAGCCCGGCAACTTATAGTCCGCGAACTGCTTCCGTAAATCGATCTTTTTAATCTTGCCTGTCGCAGTATGCGGAATTTCATCGACGAACACGACATCGTCCGGGATCCACCACTTTGCGATCTTGCCATCCAGCCACTGCAGAATTTCCTCACTGGTCAATTCGGCACCTTCGGCCTTGATGATGATCAGCAGCGGGCGTTCGGTCCATTTTGGATGCGGTACGCCAATCACCGCTGCCTCGGCCACCGCCGCGTGCCCCATGGCCGTATTCTCTACATCAATGGAACTAATCCACTCGCCACCGGATTTAATGACATCCTTGGTGCGATCGGTAATCGCCATGTAGCCAAGTTCATCAATTGTTGCGACATCACCCGTGTCGAACCAGCCGTCTTCCGTATGCGATTCACTTTCACCTTCAAGTTTGTAGTAATCGCTGCAGACCCAGGGCCCACGAACCTGTAACGCCCCGTAGGCCACGCCATCCCAGGGCAGTTCCTTGCCCTCGTCATCAACAATCCTCATTTCGACACCGCAGATGCCGCGCCCTGCTTTGGCCTTCAGTGAAATCATTTCGTCCGGGCTCAGGTTCTCGGTGCCAGACTTTGGCGTGCTAACCGTACCGAGCGGGCTCATCTCGGTCATGCCCCAACCCTGGATGACATCCACGTCGTGCTTGTCACGAAATTCCCTGATCATGGCTTCCGGAACAGCCGCCCCGCCAATAATTGTTCGCTCGAGACGATTGAGTTTCTGGCCACTGGCCTCCGCGTACTGAAGTAATGCCAGCCACACGGTTGGAACGCCCAGAGAAAGAGACACCTCTTCCTGTTCCAACAACTGATACAAGGTTTCTCCGTCACCCATCTTGGGCCCTGGGAAAACCAACTTCGTCCCAACCATCATCGCGGCGTAGGGAATACCCCAGGCATTCACGTGGAAAAGCGGAACGACCGGCAGCACGCAATCGCGACTCCGAAGACCCATGACATCAGGCGACACCGCCGCGTAGGCGTGCAGGATCTGCGAACGGTGGCTAAAAAGAACACCTTTTGGATTGCCCGTTGTGCCTGACGTGTAACAAAGCGCGCAGGCAGTGCGCTCGTCGAATTCAGGCCATTCATACTCGTCGCTTTCGGAGCCGATAAGAGATTCATAGGAAACCGCGTTTTTTAAACTTGTTTCAGGCATGTTCGCGTCGTCAGTCAAAACGACGAATCCTTCCACACCCGGAATCTGATCGGCGATCTTTTCTACGAGCGGAAGTATCAGGAGGTCGACGAAAAGCCATTTGTCTTCAGCATGGTTGATAATAAAGACGATCTGCTCAGGGAATAATCTCGGATTCACCGTGTGGCAGACAAAGCCCGCCCCACCAATTGCGTAGTAGGCCTCAAGGTGCCGGTAGTCATTCCAGGCCAGCGTCGCAATACGATCGCCATGATCAAGACCCAGTTTATCTATGGCATTGGCAAGTTGACGCGTACGGCGACAACAATCAGCGTAGGTGTAACGATGCAGCGGGTTGTCAGCGGTCACTGACACAATTTCCCGATCGCCGAAGTTCTTGTCTGCGTGTCGCAGAACCGACGAAATCAGGAGTTCAGACTCCATCATCAAGCCGTGCATTTTGATTCCTTTTATTGTGCTGAGTGCCTTGATCGGACTGGCAATTTAACAGAACTTGGGCGTCGAACTGAAACAATTGTTGCTGCGCATCAGCGCGCTATCGACAGATTCTTTAGAATGCCTCCGGACAATCGCCGTATCGCCACGGATCCACGCCAATTCTTCGGCCTTCCGTAACGCTTTCTGGCGAACTATCGTGATATCCTTCAGTAACTTAAAACTGCAGATGTCCACGAGACACGGATATTCTCTCGGACATCAAGGAAGCGGGCCCGGCCAACAGACTGGCTGGAGCGATCTGATTATTCTGGAGAAAAATAATGGCGCGCGTATTCCACCAATCGTTTTTGAAATTCACACTGCGAACCGCGATTGCAATGTTCGCCGCGGCGGGCATCTGTCTGCCGGCAATGGCACAGGATGACGTGCTCATTGAAGAAATCATCGTTTTCGCCACCAAGCGGGCGGCGGACGTTCAGGACATCCCGGTTGCTGTGACGGCAATTACAGGCGACGAAATCCAGAACGCCGGTATCAAGGATGTATTCGACCTGCAGCAAAATGCACCCGGCCTCATCGTCGGGCAAAGCCAGACCGCAACGACATCGAACTTCTCGATTCGCGGCATTGGCACCAGCTCCAACAATTTTGGCCTCGAGTCATCCGTCGGCCTTTACGTCGATGGCGTCTACCGCTCGCGGCAAAACTCGATGATCAACGAACTTGTCGACATCGAAGCGGTGGAGGTACTCCGAGGTCCACAGGGCACGCTATTCGGCAAGAATACGCCGCAGGGTGCGATCAACATCCGTACGGTTGCGCCAGATACTGATGACTCGAATGCGTTTGTCGAATTGACCGCAGGCGATTACGGCCTGATGCGACTTTCAGCAGCGGGCAATTTCTCGCTGACCGACAACACCGCAGTGCGCGCCACATTATTTGGCAGTCAACGTGATGGATACGTCGACGACTTTTACGGCGGCAGCGACGTTTTCAACGACCGCGATCGATTTGGTGGACGATTACAACTTGCGTACTCGAATAACGATAATTTTGACATGCGCATCATCGCCGACTATTCCGAAATCGACGAGACATGCTGCGTCGCAGTATCCCGGGTTGACAGCATTTATGCCAACGCTTACACCGACCCCGGCTCAGGTGTGCCGGGCGGTCTCGTTCCGGGTTCAGACTTCCTGTTATTCGGCCTGGGCGGCACGGTCTTCTCAGCCAATCCTTATGGCCCGGCAGCGATCGGGCTGGCGACGGCAGTTGCGCAGGGACTTGGGCTACCTGGTAACGGCACCATCGTGGGCAGCACGCCGTTTGATGAATACACCGTGGCACTCAACTCGATGCCTAACTCGACCAGCGAAGACGCAGGGCTGTCAGTTGAATTTAACTGGGACCTGGCGAATGACATGACAGTCACGTCAATCACGGCCTACCGCGCGTTCGACACGACTTCCACGATCGACGCAGATTTCACGGACTCCCCATTGCTGAATCGGCAACAGCAGGCACAGCAATCGTCAATTTCACAGGAATTACGCTTGTCCGGCACGTTTGGTGACGGCGATCGCGGCACTTTCGTAACCGGCCTTTATTACTTTGATCAGGACCTCGACAACCAGAAGCAAACGAATGGCGAGCCGTTTCTAGGTCCGTACCTCGATGCTGCTGTATCCGAGCTTCCGCTTGCAGCGAGCCTCGTCAATGGTGCCAGTGCGCTTGATGCCGGTTTCGGCGATGGAACGATCCAGCCAGCGGCAACCGCTTTTCCAGCCGGCTCGTTCGCCAACGATGTTGTTAGTCAGCAACACCGGAGCGCGGCAATATTTGGCCAGGTGGATTTCCCGATAGGTGAGAATTTTCTCCTGACGCTTGGTGCCCGTTATACCGACGAACAAAAGGATATGGTCGCCAATTTTGTGCAGACCGCACAGGGAGGTCCACCCAGCCTGGATGGCCTGGTCCTTGTCGGTTGCCAGATGGATGTGTTTTTGCAGGGCGGGGGTGCTCCGGGCATTCCGGAATTGGATGATACCTGCAACGGGTTGCGATTCCTCGAATCGCAGGGGGCTGTTTTTCCACTTTCGCCCAGTGCCCCATTAAGCCTGGTTCCGGTTGATCCGCTTGATCCAACGGATCCTGCCAATATCGCCGGAGCCATTTTGGCGCCCTTCAGCTCCAGCGGCTGGGGCACCTACCAGTTTGCGCCGTTGTCGCCTCGCCCTGATATCAACACCAGCCTGGAGGATGACCAGGTAACAGGCACCGCCAAACTGACCTGGTTCGCCAGCGATTCGACAATGTTTTACCTTTCTTATGGAGAAGGATATAAGTCGGGTGGCACCAATACTGACCGTATCAATCCCGCGTTCAGCGTCCTGTTTGCTGCCGAAACTTCTGAATCCATTGAGCTAGGCATGAAGGCGGACTTCCCGGATGCAAACCTGAGAGTCAACCTCGCGGTCTACGACACGCAGGTCGACAACCTGCAGGCGAACTCCTGGACAGGCACCGGATTCAACGTACAGAACGCCGGTAAAGCGGACACGTCAGGCTGGGAACTGGAAACCTGGTGGTTGCCGACGGACACGCTCTCTTTTCAGGCCTTCTGGGTTCGCAGCGACGCCAAGTACGAAGACTTCCTGCTAGGTACCTGCCAGGACGCCTGGGTGTTTCATAACGGCCAGCCCGATCCAGGTAGCGGCGGGGATATTGACGCGAATATCTGCGACAGAAGTGGCGGCCGCCTGGCGTACAACCCGGAAGACACATTTTTCTTCGCGTTTACCAAAGATTTCCAGATTGGAAACTCGTCGGTCTTATTCATTCGCGGTGAGTACTCGTACTACTCGGATACACTGACCGACGGCGACCTCGACCCGCTCACGAATCTTGATGCGTTTAGCATCGTCAACGCACGAATTGGCATGCGCTGGGAAGATGCGGGGTCGGAACTTACGCTCTGGGGCCGAAACCTCACCGACGAGCGCTACTACGCAGGCTCCTTCGATGGTCCAGTGCAGTCTGGCAGGATGAACTCCTACCCGGCCGAACCGATGACTTTCGGTGCAACATTCCGCATGAGCTTCTAAAGAAAGACGACATGAACAAAAGACGGGCCTTAGGGCCCGTTTTTTTTATCGTACTCTGCCCGGCCCGGCGATGTACCAGGCGACATGTGCAAACAGCGGAAGAAGTACGACGACCGCAATCCAGATCGTCTTGTTCCAATGTCCTGCAGAGCTGTGAAATATCCGCCACACCACCCAGATATCCAATAACAGCATCAGAAACCCAATGACAACGGCTAACTCCATCCATCACTCCCGCGTCTTTCAATTACTTGGCTCAACCGGATCTGGTGCATTGTAGACCGTTCTAAATGCGATTGTTTGCGGTAGTATTCGGGGCAAACTCCGGCACACCGTGGACCGCAAAATAACAAAAGGAACAAACCGCCATGGGGAATCTATACAGCAATATCCTGGAAACGATCGGCAGGACACCTGTTGTTCGCCTGAACAAGATTGCGCCGGAAGGCATTAACATCTACGTCAAAATCGAATCGTTTAACCCAATGGGGTCGGTCAAGGATCGGCTCGCGATGGGCATAATCTCGGATGCCGAAAAATCCGGAGCGTTGAAGCCGGGCCAAACGGTCATCGAAGCGACCAGCGGTAACACCGGCATCGGACTCGCGATGGTCTGCGCGCAGAAAGGCTACCCGCTGGTGGTCACCATGGCAGAGAGCTTCAGCATCGAGCGGCGCAAAATGATGCGATTTCTCGGCGCCAGCGTGGTATTGACCCCGGCCGCCCTGAAGGGCAGTGGTATGCTGGCGAAGGCCACCGAGCTCGCCAGGGAACATGACTGGTTTCTTTGCCGTCAGTTCGAGAATGAATCCAATGCAAATGCGCACTCAAGAACCACTGCGCCAGAAATTCTCGCTGACTTCGCTGGGGAAAGGCTGGACTACTGGGTGACAGGATTCGGTACAGGCGGGACACTCAAAGGCGTGTCTCGTGTTTTGAAGAAAGAAAGGCCCGACACCAGGGTCATTGTTTGCGAACCGGACAACTCCGCCATCCTGGGCAGCGGCATTCCGCAGGAGCGACATGACGACGGCACGCCAGCCGACAGCCATCCGTTTTTCCGCCCGCACCTGATGCAGGGCTGGAGTCCTGACTTCATTCCCAAACTTGCCGAAGACAGTGTTTCTGAGAAGTGGATTGACGAAATCGTACCCGTTAGCGGGGCTGAGGCCATGCGCTTGAGTCGGGCACTTGCCACTGAGGAAGGAATATTCGTTGGCGTGTCTGCAGGTGCAACTCTCGCCGGCGCCATGGAAGTCGCGAAAAAGGCTGAAAAAGGCTCGACGATCCTCTGCATGTTACCTGATACCGGCGAACGCTATCTGTCGACGCCTTTATTTGAAGACATACCCGAAGACATGACACCGGAGGAAATGGAGATTTCGAAGTCGACGCCGGGTTATCGGTTTGACGCACCCCCACCAGCGCCACCGGCTGAAGAAGAGGAAGTCGCGGCCGCACCGGCAGACGCTGTGAAATTTCTTGAGGATACGACGCATGACCAGGAGTTTCCGTTCATCCTGTTCGCGCTGGAATGGTGCGAGTTCTGCTGGTCGGTCCGCAAAATGCTGGCCAAATACGAAATTCCCTACCGGGCAGTCGACCTCGATTCAGTCGCCTATCAGAAAGATAATAAAGGCGGCAATATCCGGGCGGCGATCCGCGAACAAACCGGGCTGAAGACGATTCCACAAATCTACATCGGCGGTAAGCACATCGGCGGCGCAACGGAATTGTTTGATGCGTGCAAGGACGGCACGATGCAAAAGCTTCTTGAGGAGAATTCGGTTCCCTACAACAAGGATATCGACATCGATCCGTATTCTTTTCTGCCGGGCTGGCTGCACTCCCGATAGGGCGTTTCGCTAGGCCTGTTCTTCGTCGAAAAAGTAGATGCCGATAGTCTCGGCGACGCAGGCCGGCTTTCTTTCACCTTCAACCTCGATTTTGACCTCCGAGGTCAGATGCAGCGCACCGCCACGCTTGCGGGCCTGCAAAACGGTGGCACGGCCACGCACCCGCGCACCACTCGGCACCATCGTGTAAAAGCGAACTTTGTTGCAGCCAAAATTCAGGGCCCGGGTCAGGTTCTCCACCTTGACGAAGCCGCCGGTTAGCGCGGGGATTAGCGCCAGGGTCAGGTAGCCGTGCGCGATGGTCGTGCCATTGGGCAATTCACGGGCAGCCCGCTCCTTGTCAACGTGAATCCATTGGAAGTCATCGGTAGCGTCGGCGAACTTCTCGATTCTGTCCTGATCGATCGTCATCCATTCGGATACGCCAACTTCCTGCCCTTCCAGGGCTTTTGCGTCGTCGATTGACTTGATGATGTGCAATTTCCAATACCTGTGCTGCCAAAATGCTGCAGTGCAAGAAATACACAGAACCCGCCGCGAGAGCAAGTTTTCCATGATTTGCCGCCGCCGTGTTTCGCTTATACAGTGCGAAAGATGTCTGAAAGCATTCTCTTTTCCATTGTCCTGGCTGCCGGAGAAAGCAGCAGGTTCGGCAGCAGCAAGCAACTCGCGAAAATCGATGGCTCGACGCTCGTCGCGCGAGCCATGCGAAACGCGGAAGCAATCTGCGGGCGCGCCAGCCTCCTGGTTGCCGGCAGGGACTGGCAGGACGTTGCTGCCGCCTGCAGTCCGCTACAAGGGTTTATTGTCGTGAACGAGGGCTATGCCGGGGGTATGGCCAGCTCGATCAAAGCCGGTGTCGCTGCAGTCAGCAGTGTAGCGGACGGGATCCTGGTAGTTCTCGCCGATCAGCCGCTGGTGACGCCAGAACACCTGGCGGCCCTGGCCGCTGCCTGGCGGGAGTCGCCGGGCACTATTGTCGCGAGCGCTTATGCTGGAACGTCAGGTCCACCTTTGGTTTTTCCGCGTGATTTTTTCGGCGACCTTATGTCACTGAACGGCGATCGAGGCGCAAAATCGATTGTCGACGGGAATCCCGGTAGGCTACTCACAATTGAGTTCGAGCCGGCAGCCGTAGACATCGACCGACCAGCGGACCTGGAAAACCTTTAGGGGCTCACCGCTTCCGGATGTAACTGTCCATGTTCGGCACATCGTTCGCAGTTGACCCAGCCGGAATGACCATCGACATAGTGTTCTTTTTTCCAGATCGGCAGTCGTACTTTGACCTGGTCGATGATGTAGCGGCAGGCGGCAAAGGCTTCATCCCGATGCGCGGACGTGACGCCTACCCAAACGGCGCACTCTCCTATCTCGAGCGAACCAGAACGATGCACACACTCCGCGTGCAGTAGTGGAAATTTCTTCTTTGCTTCAGCGATAACCTTGTCACCTTCAGACAAGGCCAACGGCACGTAAACTTCATACTCGAGGCGCAGGACGTCCTGACCTTCGTTGTGATTACGAATCCAGCCCTCGAAACCAACATAGGCGCCGGCCCTGTCGTCGATCAGCTCGTCGCGAAGTCTGTCAGGTTCAATGGGGTCTTTGGTGATGTCCATCGTCTATCCTCCCGCTACCGGTGGAAATAGCAGCACCGTGTCGCCATCGTTTACCGCAGAATCCCATTCCGCCATTTCGTCGTTGATCGCAACCTTGCAATGCCCCAGTGGCTCCGTCGAACCATGGCGATGCTTCAGCGCCGCAAAGACGTCGCCCGCAGTGCTCGCAGCAACGCTCACTGTCTCCTGGTCCGTTCCTGCATGTTCGCGAAAACCCGCAAAATACCTGACTGTGATTGACTTGCTCATTGGGCGAGTTGAATCCCGGTACCCTCAAGATCATCGGGGGTGTTGATGTTGTGCAACGCGCCAGGATTGGGCTGAGCCAACAGGCAGGTTGAGGATTTGATCAGCATCTTGCGCGGGCACTTGATACCGTCGGCGATAAAACCCTCGATAATCGTTCGCGATGCTGGCCGGTAGATGGCGCACAAAGGTTCGGGCAAGTCGTCACGGACGCTGCGAAAAGCGGTGGCCGGATGATCCGGAGAAGCATTGTCGATAAGAAAACCGATCGTACTTTCATCGATATGCGGCAGGTCGCACGCCAGGACCAGCCAGCTGTGCCCGGGATATGCGTCCATCGCAGACAATATTCCGGCTATAGGCCCCATGTCTTCGTAGCCATCGACGATCTGCGTAAATTCCCGCCTGACCGGGTCGTCTGCCTGTTCCGCGCTGGTTGAGACAAACACCTGGTCTACATAACCGGAAAGAAGTTTTACTGCCCGCGCAAGCTGGGTCTCTCCCCCGGAGACCAGCGCCGCCTTGTCGCTGCCCATGCGCCGGCTCTTGCCACCAGCGAGAACGAGGCCGTGTAGTGCCTCAGGTACCGTCACGGGAATAGTCCTCTTTGCCACCAGTCTTCGACATCAGTCGCGTTTCGCGAATCACAATGTCGTGTGACAAGGCCTTGCACATATCGTATACCGTCAGTGCGGCCACGCTCGCGCCTGTTAACGCTTCCATCTCGACACCGGTTCGGTGATGTACTTTGCAACGGCAATCGATGATTACTCGCTGTTCGTCGTCCAGCTCAATCGTAATCCTGCAATTGTCGAGTCCCAACGGGTGACAAAATGGAATCAATTCATGCGTTCGCTTTGCAGCCATGACACCGGCCACGACCGCTGTCGAAAATACCGGCCCTTTGGCCGTTTCAATATCGCCTCCGGAAAACCGTCCGGCGACGTCCGGTGGAAACTCGACAATCGTGCGCGCATGCGCCTCGCGGCGGCTCGCTGTCTTGCCGCTGACGTCTACCATTGTCGGTCGATTCTTCTTGTCGATGTGCGAGAGTCCACTCATTCCTTTAACCACCCATCCTGTACATCTCGATTTTGTTGACCAACGGCCTTTCAACCGGTTCGGGTTGGCGCAACTCGCTGTAACGGTCTTTTCGCTTCAGCCAGATTCGCTGCAAAACGTCTGCAATGGCCTCGTCGCCGGATCCGTCACGCAGCATTTGACGCAGACTCGTTCCCGTTGTGGCGAAGAGACAGGTGTAAATCGTTCCATCAGCGGACAAACGGGCGCGACTGCAGGAACCACAAAACGGTTCAGTTACTGATGAGATGAAGCCGATTTCGCCTTTGCCATCCAGGTACTGATAGCGACGTGCGACTTCGCCGGGGTAGTTGCTGTCGACAGCACGCATCGGCCATTTTGCCTGAACCGACTTCAGCGTTTCTTTCGAAGGCACGACCTGGTCCATCGACCAGCCGTTCCGATTTCCGACGTCCATGAATTCGATCAGTCGAACGATGTGCCCGGTACCACGGAAGCGCTCGAGCACATCCAGCACAGTATGATCATTTACGCCACGCTGCACGACAACGTTGATCTTGATCGGAGACAGGCCGGCCCGTTCGGCCGCCTCAATTCCGGCAAATACCTTGTCGAGATCGCCACGATTGCCGCTCATTGCCTTGAAAATTTCAGTGTCGAGACTATCGATGCTGACTGTCACTCGCTGCAAACCGGCGTCCGCAAGCGACTGAGCCACGGGTGCCAGCAAAACACCATTTGTCGTCAGCGCAAGGTCGTCGACTCCTCTCAGCTCCGCCAGTCGCGAAACCAGGCTGGCAACATTTTTATCAAGCAGCGGTTCGCCGCCCGTCACCCTCAGCTTGGTCACACCAAGGCCCACCGCGATCGAGGCTACGCGGAATATCTCATCGTGGCTCAGGCGGGCTGACTTGCTGAGAAACTGGTAGTCCTCCGTGTATTCCGCCTCCGGCATACAGTACGGGCAGCGGAAGTTGCAACGGTCGAGCAATGAAATCCGGAGATCCTGCAGCGGGCGGCCGAGCGCGTCCGCGACGAAGTCTTCGCCTGCTGCAGAATTCGCGCCATTTGTCGGTGCATCGGTCATCTGCGAATTCTGCACGATTACATGGTCTTCTGTAAGCACTTGCCGCCCCTAAATCGCAGGAAAACGGGGGAATTTTCGGGCCCGATCGTTATACTGGGCGGCTTTGGCGCCCATTTGACCATTGGAAGACCGTGTGAATATTGATCTGAGCAAAGACGAACTGGCGTTTCAGGAAGAGGTCCGGCAGTTCTTCGCGGAGCATTATCCCGAGGACATTCGCCGCAAACGCAACGAAGGTATCACGCTCTCACGTGACGATATGATCCGCTGGCAGAAGCTTTTGAACGAGCGCGGCTGGTTCGCGGTGAACTGGCCGGTTGAATACGGCGGCACCGGCTGGACGCCGGTGCAGAAATATATCTTTGCCAACGAGATGGCGGCAATCAATGCCCCTCCCCTGGTTGCATTCGGCGTCAAAATGGTGGCGCCGATCATCTACACTTATGGCAGCGAGGATCAGAAACAGCGCTTCCTCCCCGACATCCTGGCGAGCAACGTCTGGTGGTGCCAGGGCTATTCGGAACCGGGTTCCGGATCCGACCTGGCGTCCTTGAAAACACGCGCGGACCGAAATGGTGACCACTACATTGTCAATGGAACCAAAACATGGACAACACTTGGCCAACACGCAGACTGGATTTTCTGCCTGGTACGGACAAGCTCGGACGTTGCGCGCAGGCAGGAGGGGATCAGCTTCCTCCTGATCGACATGAAGACACCAGGTGTTTCGGTGCGACCGATTATCACCATTGAAGGCGACCACGAGGTGAACGAGGTCCACTTTGAAGATGTCCGGGTGCCCGTAGAGAATCTCGTTGGCGAGGAAGGCAAAGGCTGGACCTATGGCAAAGTGCTGTTGCAACACGAGCGAACGAACATTGCCGGGGTCGCCAACTCACAATATCGCCTGGATCGACTGAAGGAAAAAACAGCACAAGCCATTCACGGTGGCAAACCATTACTGGAGGACCGAAACTTTGTACGTAAACTGTCAGCGCTTGAAATCGAACTCAAAGCGCTGGAGTTCACGGAGCTTCGGACGCTCGCGTCGGTCGCGGTTGGCGCAGCCCCCGGGCCGGAGTCCTCGCTGCTGAAGATCAGGGGAACCGAGGTCCAGCAATCACTCGATGCATTGATGATGGAAGCAGCCGGCTACTACGCCCTGCCCTACATCCCGGCACAGTACGATCTCGATTTTCCGGATGATAACCGTATCGGCTTTGGTACTGAAACCAGCACATCGCTCCGCTATTTTAACAATCGCAAAGCGTCGATCTATGGCGGCTCCAATGAAATTCAGAAGAACATCATTGCCAAGCACGTGCTTGGACTTTAGGACGCCAAATTCATGGACTTTTCACTGAACGAAGAGCAATCGATGCTGGCTGACAGCATCGCCCGCTTTATCGATACTGACTACGATTTTGAGACGCGCCAGAAGATTGTTGCTGGCGATCGCAGCTTGAGCGAGAACATGTGGCGCACGTTCGCCGAACTCGGCTGGACCGCCGTGCCATTCTCTGAGGAGGACGGTGGTCTCGGTGGCGGACCGATTGAGCTGATGCTGATGATGGAGCAGTTTGGGCGCGGACTTGTCGTCGAGCCGTTTCTGGCCAATATCGTGCTGGCTGGCGGCGTGTTGAGACGAGTTGCGGACAGCCAGCAGAAAGCCAGGTGGATGGGGCCGTTGATTGAGGGTGAGCTTCAGGCCGCCCTCGCCTTCGCGGAGCCGCAAGCTCGCTTCGACTTGTCGGATATTGCAACGACCGCGGTTCGGGAAGGAGATAACTATCTGTTGAATGGCAGAAAAACGATGGTGCTGAATGGCGGCGCAGCCTCACTCCTTGTCGTTCCGGCACGAACCGCCGGCAACCAGTCGGAGGAATCAGGAATCACGCTTTTCGCAGTGCCTGCAGAGTCCAGCGGTGTCACCGTTGCGGCGTATCCGACAGTTGATTCGTTGCAGGCTGCGGATATCAAACTCGAGAACGTGGCCATCGCCGAAGATTGCGTCCTTGGCACGGTCGATGAAGGATACGCAACGCTTTGCGATGTCATCAACGAAGCGACGCTGGCTGTCGCAGCGGAGGCCGTGGGAATCATGCAAACAATGCATGATAAGACCGTCGAGTATTCCAAAAGCCGGATTCAGTTCGGCGTTCCTATCGGGACATTCCAGGCATTGCAACATCGCATGGTCGACACGATGACTGAATGCGAACAAAGCCGTTCGCTCATGTATTGGTGCGTGATGCTGAACCAGGCACAGGACGTTAGCGCAAGAAGGACCGTTAGCGCTCTCAAGTACCAGGTAGGCACTGCCGGTATCAAGGTTGCTCGCGAGGCGGTTCAGATTCACGGCGGCATGGGTGTCACCTGGGAGCTTGATATTGCTCACTATTTTAAGCGAATAACCGCGATTGATCTTATGTTCGGCAACGCGGACTATCATCTCGATCGCTTCAGCGACCTGCCAGTCAATAGCTAGGCGACAACGGTGTTCCCTGATTCCGTCGTGCAGTTTTTTGGCCAGAACCAGGAGCTGCTGTGGCTGACGACGCTGTTGCTCGACCTGGCCGCCACTGTCACCCTCTACCGGTTCTTCGGCAAGACCGGACTACAGGTCGCAATTGCAACCGCGATCATCCTGGCAAACCTGCAAGGACCTAAACTAACTATTATTTTCGGAATAGAAACGACGCTGGGCGTCATCTTCTATTCGAGCATCTTTTTTGCGACCGACGTATTGAGTGAAAATTACGGGCGCGCCGAGGCGAACAAGGCCGTTCGCATGGGCTTTGCCGTCAGCATCATCGTCCTGGTCATGATGAGCCTCGCTTTGCTCTACCTGCCCAGCGACCGGCCCAATACGGCACAATTTTCAAACAACATTCACAACGCCTTCGCAACGATTCTCAACTTCACGCCACGGTTCATCGTGGGGTCTTTGCTCGCCTACATCATCAGCCAGAGCTTCGACGTTTGGGCTTTCCACCAAATTAAGAAGATTACTGGCGACAAGTGGCTCTGGCTGCGCAATAACCTGTCGACGATGAGCTCGCAGATCATCGATACGGCGATCTTCTCCCTGGTTGCGTGGTGGGGCGTTGTCGATTTAGTCACGGCGCTCAAACTCGGCGCCGCGAAGTACGTTTTCAAACTGATTATTGCGCTGATCGATACAACATTTATCTACTGGGCCAGGTCGATGTTCAAAAAACACCACGTTCCTGTCGTACAAGCAGGTTAATTGACCCGACGTCATCGAGCGATTGAGATATCATCTGAAGCCATGAGGAACTGGGAGCCGTCGGGCGTCATCACCATTACCACTGACTTCGGTCACAAAGGCCCGTTCGCGGCGGTGATGACGGGCGTTATCATCAGTCGCTTCAATGATGCAAAAGTCATTGACCTGGCACACGATATCCCCGCGCACTGGCCTCCGGAAGCCGGCTTCTGGCTAAGTCGGTCCTACCAGTATTTTCCGGTAGGCACTGTTCACGTTGCCATCGTGGATCCGGGTGTCGGCACAGAACGTGAGATCCTCATTGCGCAGAAAGACGGGCACCTGTTCATGGCTCCTGACAATGGATTGCTGGCGCCAGTACTCGACGGTGCCGACAGAGTCTGCAGATTGAATCACGAGGGCCTGGAAGAATACGGCGTCGATTCGCCCAGTCTTACGTTTCATGGCCGGGACATTTTCGCGCCGTTGGCGGCCGAACTTGCGTCCGGCAACATAGGCATCGACGACATAGGCAGGGATACAGCCGATTGGACACCAGGCTGGCTCGATGACCCCGAAATCCGGCCAGGACAGGTCAGCGGCATCATTGTCACTGTCGATGCATTTGGCAACCTCATCACCAACATTGATGGGGCGCTTATCAAAGATTTTGACAATCCGGTCGTCGAACTGGCCGGCCACCGCATTGAAATGAAACCGACCTACGGCCGCGCCAGCCCGGGCGAATATCTTGCACTCATCAACTCATTCAATGTAGTCGAGATCGCGCGTGCGGAGGACAGTGCCGCCAACGGACTTGGATGCGACCGCGGCGCTCCTGTCGTCGTTTCGAACAGCGGCTGACCTTTAGCACCAATCGACTTTCCTGCGAGAGCCTGCTTTTCGAGCTTGGCCCCAATCCTCCTGCCATGAGAAAATGTGAGCAACCGGTCGGTGAGGATTGATCTTCAGTGCCATCCGGAAAATACAGAGCAATCGAAAGTGCCTGAATTCCGTGACTACTTGTTTTGCATGGCTTGCTTTTCGAGCTTGGCCCCAATCCTCCTGCCATGAGAAAATATGAACAACCGGTCGGTGAGGATTGATCTTCAGTACCATCCGGAAAATACAGAGCAATCGAAAGTGCCTGAATTCCGTGACTACTTGTTTTGCATGGCTTGCTTTTCGAGCTTCGCCCAACTGTCCCTCAATGTCACGATCCGATTGAACACCGGTTTCAGAGCGGTATGGTCAATGGCGTCGGGAGCGAAGTAACCCAGGCGCTCGAACTGGACAGCATCACTTTCACTGGCCAGTGAAGGCTCAAGCCTGGCGTTTGCGATTTCGAGCGAGTTGGGATTGAGATTCTCATGGACATCATCCGCGGCTCCGGGGTCGGGCACCGTAAAGAGCCTGTCATAGAGGCGCACTTCCGCTTCGAGAGCATGAGCAGCCGAGACCCAGTGGATGGTTCCTTTGACCTTGCGATCACTTGAGCCGCTTCCACTTCGGGTGTCGGCATCGTAGCTGCAGCGCAGTTCAACGACCTTCCCGGCCTCATCCTTGACGACTTCGTCACAACGGATGATGTAGGCGAATCGCAATCGCACTTCAGCATCAGGCTTCAAGCGGAAGAACTTTCGCGGCGCCTCTTCCATAAAGTCGTCCCGCTCGATATACAACTCTCGGCCAAATGGCAGTTCACGCGTGCCAAGATCCGGTCGGTTCGGATGATTGAGCGCAGTCATCTGCTCAGTCTCGTCGTCCGGATAGTTTGTCAGCACAATCTTGAGTGGGTTGAGGACCCCCATGCGACGTTCAGCGTTGTGATCGAGATTCTCCCGAACGCTGTTTTCAAGTACGCCCATCTCGATCAGGTTGTCTTTCTTTGTAACGCCAATCCGACTGATGAAATCACGCAACGCCGCGGGTGGGTAGCCTCGGCGGCGCATGCCGGCTAGGGTTGCCAGACGCGGGTCATCCCAACCATTGACGACGCCCTCTTCGACCAGCAGATTGAGCTTGCGTTTGCTGGTTAGCGCATAAGCGAGGTTCAACCTCGAAAACTCGATCTGCCGAGGACGGTGTGGCGGTTCGAGCTGATCCAGAAACCAATCGTACAACGGGCGGTGGTCTTCAAACTCCAGCGTGCAAAGCGAGTGCGTTATGCCCTCAAACGCATCGGAAAGTCCGTGCGCGAAGTCGTACATCGGATAGATGTTCCATTTGTCGCCGGCATTCTGGTGTGGAATGTGCCGGATTCGGTAAAGCGTTGGGTCGCGCATATTCATGTTGGGCGACGCCATATCGATTTTCGCCCGCAATACATGCTCACCGTCGCCGAATTCCCCGGCCCGCATGCGACGAAATAAATCCAGGTTTTCTTCGACAGTGCGGTTCCGGTACGGGCTATCTTGCCCCGCATCTGTCAGTGTGCCGCGATGCTCGCGGATTTCTTCGGCGCTCAGGCTATCAACATAGGCTTTGCCCATTTCGATAAGCTGAATAGCAGAGTCATAGAGCTGATCGAAATAATCAGACGCGTGCGTCAGCCGATCCCCCCAATCAAAACCAAGCCAGCGAACATCAGCCTTGATTGCGTCGACATATTCCCTGCTCTCCTTGCCGGGATTCGTGTCATCGAAACGCAGGTAGGTCCGGCCACCATTTTCCTCGGCGACGCCGAAATTCAGACAAATGGACTTCGCGTGACCGATATGCAGGTAGCCATTCGGTTCCGGGGGAAATCGCGTAACGACGGCACCGCCATGTTTGTCGCTGGCGATGTCGTCCGCAATGATCTGGCGGATAAAGTCTCTGGGTTCGTTTTCGCTCATAAACCGGCTGGATTAGTCAGGGGCTGCGCAATTGTACGCACTGTGACGGGCATTTCCAGATATCCCCCCATCGCCAGGCAAATAGATGTCCGCCGCGTTTGGTTGCGCGGCAGGATTCTGTACAATAGCGCGCGGATCGACTCCCCCACAAACGCTGGAAAAAATGCCAAAAATTCAATTACCTGATGGCTCAGAACGTCAGTTCGACAATGCCGTAACCGGCCTGGATATTGCTGCCTCGATTGGCAAGAGTCTTGCGCGTGACGCCGTTGCCATTCAGATCAACGGCGACCTGTGGGACCTGACCCGTGAAATCGAGAACGACGCAAGCGTAGCGATTGTTACCCGGGACTCGGATGATGGCCTCGAACTGCTGCGTCACGACGCCGCCCACGTGCTTGCGGAGGCCGTCAAGGAATTATGGCCGGAAACCCAGGTGACCATTGGTCCGGCGATCGAAAACGGTTTTTACTACGACTTCGCGCGCGCAGAACCTTTTACCGCAGACGACCTGGAGGTCATCGAAGCTCGGATGAAGGACATCGTTGAGCGCGACGAGAGCATTGAGCGTCAGGTCTGGGACAGGGATAAAGCGATCAGTTTTTTCCGCGATCAGGGCGAGGAATACAAGGCGAAGATCATCGAGGACATACCAGGCGATGAAACACTGACGCTGTATCAGCAAGGCAAATTTATTGATCTCTGTCGCGGGCCGCACTTGCCGTCGACCGGGAAACTTGGGAAGGCGTTCCACCTGACGCGCGTGTCCGGCGCTTACTGGCGCGGCGACTCGAAGAACGCCATGTTGCAGCGAATCTATGGCACGGCCTGGGCAAATGAAAAACAGCTCCGCAAGTACCTGGTCCAGCTCGAAGAGGCCGAGAAGAGGGATCACCGCCGGCTCGGCAAGATTATGGATCTGTTTCACTTCCAGGAAGAAGCGCCAGGTGCCGTGTTCTGGCATCCGAATGGCTGGGCCCTGTTTCAGAACCTGATCGACTACATGCGGGCACGACAAATCGATGCGGGCTATCACGAGGTCAATACTCCGGAACTGATGGACCGGTCGCTGTGGGAGGCATCCGGCCACTGGGAATCATTCGGCGAAAATATGTTCACGAGCGAAACCGAGGACGGCCGAAACTTTGCGATCAAGCCAATGAACTGCCCGGGTCACGTACAAATATTCAAGCAAGGAATCAAGAGTTATCGCGACCTGCCCTACCGTGTCGCCGAGTTCGGCAAGGTTCATCGCTACGAACCATCCGGCGCATTGCATGGCATGCTGCGGGTGCGCGCATTTACTCAGGACGATGCGCATATCTTCTGCACACCAGAACAAATTACCGACGAGACGATTGCCGTCTGCGATCTCATTCTGAGCATCTACCGTGATTTCGGATTTGAGGATGTAAAGATCAAGTTCGCCGATCGCCCCGAAGTGCGGGTTGGCGCAGATGAGGTCTGGGATAAAGCCGAATCAGCGTTGAAAGCCGCACTCGACTCTTCCGGGCTTGAGTACACGTACAACCCCGGTGAAGGTGCGTTCTACGGTCCCAAGCTTGAATTCGTACTGCGTGACGCAATCGGACGCGACTGGCAGTGCGGTACACACCAGGTCGACCTGAATTTGCCAAATCGATTGAACGCGACATTCATCGGCGAGGACGGCCAGAAACATACGCCTGTACTTCTTCATCGGGCAATGTTTGGTTCTCTGGAACGATTCATAGGCATTCTTCTCGAGCACCACGCCGGTAACTTGCCCCTGTGGCTCGCTCCGGTGCAGGTGAAGGTTCTGACGATTACGTCAGATGCGGACGACTACGCCATGGATGTTGTATCCAGGCTCCGGGCAGCGGGCATCAACGCGGATGCCGATCTCAGGAACGAAAAAATTTCTTACAAAGTTCGTGAACACAGCGTCGCCAAGATTCCCGCCCTGATGGCAGTGGGTCAACGTGAGATTGACGAGCAAACTGTGGTATTACGACGGCTTGGATCAAAGCAGCAGAAAGTCGTTTCACTCGACGAGGCAGTTTCGAGCCTGTCAGACGAGATCCAGCAGCGAGGCCAGGCCGACTGACACCCGTATTCTGGGACTGATTTCCCGCTGACGGTCCCTTACCGGCGTTGACGATTCTGCGCAAACCCGCGCCAACGACGTCGATGTGCACTCTTCGATATGTCCCCTGAAGCGCAAACGTGACGCGGCCTGCACTATGACTGTGCACCACTTCACATATTCGAAAACTTGTCGGGCTCTGGCGACACAACTCTATAAATGCGGGGATATACTCGCCAGTCGCAAGATAAAGTTTCGCGATTGGACATAAGCCGCCAAGGAGGACGCAAGTGTCACTGGAGTATTTCAAAACACAGGTTCTGCTACTGCACAGTCAGCAAAGCACTCTGGACACGTTAAGCGCCGGATTCACTGACAAGTATTCGGTGCACTGTGCGACCAGTGGAACCGAAGCTCTGAACACACTTGGTGACACCCCCATCCACGTACTCGTATCGGCACAGGACCTGCCTGGCATGAGTGGTCTGGAAGCACTTCGCGAAGCCAAGAAACGTTCACCGGATACCATTGGTATCTTGCTTGCCGGTACTGATAAGGAAGATGGTCTTGAAGCGCTGGTCAGTGACCAGGAGGTCTTTCAGATTGTCCGCGGAACGATCACACCGGATGCACTGATTCAGCTTATCGAGTCGGCGACCAAGCGCGTGCGACTCATGGCACTGGCAGAGTCAGCAAATGATCAGCGGGCCAATGTAGACGAACCTGTAACCGAACACATAGTGATGGAAACGTCGGCGAACGGTTCCACAATCATCAGCGATGGCACGGGAACCATGCCGGCGCTCCGACCTGAGAAAATCGAAATTTCACCAGGTGCCGGTGGGCGCGAAGTCGATGTCCTGGTTCTGACCAAAGACGAAGAATTTCTTGGCACCATCAAAGACTCTGCTCGTGGTCTGCACAACGTTCATCATGCCGTCACGCCAACGCAGGCAGAGGACTTCACAGCCAGAAAGAAAATCGGCGTCCTGGTTACTGACGCAGCAATGGCCGGCGACAATATCGAAACACTGACAAAAAGTCTGCGCAAAAAAAGCCCTCGCCTGGTTGCCATCGTTGCCGGCAGGCGCGATGACGGCGAACTATTGATGGACCTTATAAACCGCGGCCACGTTTACCGGTTCCTGTTGAAGCCCGTATC
>JAHEFF010000006.1 GCA_024640315.1 Woeseiaceae bacterium | reverse complement strand
TACGATCCCGTCACCGGCGAGTGGACCATCGGTGATCTGGATCCTGGCGCTGGCGCCGTTCTCGTAGTGCCGGCCATTGTTACCGAGCCGAATCCGCCTGATTGCATCGCCAATCGGGCGTTGTCACAATTTCATGACTTTCCCAATGACGCCAACAATGAAGGCCGAGCCGTCGTCTATCAGAACGGGGCCGATCGGTGCGTTGACCTCGATGTGGAATTCAGGATCTCCGCAAGTGATCCGTTCAAATTCTTTCCCACCTGTGACTCGCAGGATCATTATCAGGGTGAAGTCGAAGTCACAAATCACGGACCCGATGCTGCCCGAAATGTCCTCGTCACAGTTGAGCAGGTTCCAGTGATGGCCCCGAATCTGATGGGCCCGAATCTGAGGTTTGACGATGCCGTCTGCGACAACGAGCCAGCGCCGCAATGCCAGATTGCCGAGATAGGAGCCGGAGAAACAATCGCCATCAACGTTACATCCGACCTTTACCAAAGTTATAAAAGGTTTACAAAGACAATCTCTGTTACCGCATCCACCAGCGACGTTGAATACGACCTGACTAACAATGACCCGAGCTTTACGGACACTCAGGGTGGATTCTCCAGCTGTGAAGAAACTGCTTTCGATTTTGGGGACATCGGAGGAGCGGGATGTTTCATAGCGACAGCCGCCTATGGTTCGCCGCTGGACTCGCGGCTCGACGTTCTGCGGAATTTTCGGGATCAACACATGCTGACGAACGGGCTCGGCCGTACCATGGTCGCGTTCTACTATCGCCATTCGCCGGTGCTCGCTGACTTTATCGCCGATCGCGACTGGCTCCGTGCCGTTGTACGAGGGATGCTGGCGCCAATTGTCTTTTCGATCGAGCACCCGTTGTGGGGTCCGGCTTCTTTCCTCGCACTGATTGGCATGGTAGTGGCAGTCCGCCGGCGCCGGGTCCGTTCGGGCGCATTGCGGGCGGCGGGCCTTTAGGCTAACATTCGCGCCCCTATCCCGATTGGTCGCGGTCGGGATTTTTATTGGGTGCCTAAAAGGCATATTTATCAATCAGTTATAGATGATCTCAGGAGAGTTCCAATGAGAGAAGATTTTGACCTGATTGCGGAAATTCGTGAAGATCAGGGGAAGGGTGCGAGCCGCCGCCTGCGTCGTAACGGAAAAGTTCCTGCAATCATCTACGGTGCCGGCCGTCCGCCGAGGCAGCTGGCTTTCGATCACAACCGTGTCCTTCAGCAGCTCGAGAACGAATCGTTCTACTCGAGCATCCTCAACATCAAGGTAGGCGAGAAGAGCCAGGCCGCGATCGTCAAGGATATCCAGCGCCATCCTGCCAAGCGCCAGATCCTGCATATGGATTTTCAGCGCATCGTGGCAGGCGAGAAGATCAGGATGAACGTTCCGATTCATTACCTGAACGCGGAAACGTCAATTGGCGTGAAAGACGAAGGTGGTTCAGTTTCCCAGCTTATGTCTGACGTTGAAGTCAGCTGTCTGCCTAAGAATCTGCCCGAGTACTTCGAGGTCGATATCGCCGGGCTCAAGCTCAACGAGATGTTGCACCTGTCAGACATCAAATTGCCTGAGGGTGTTGAGATTCCCGAGCTGGCGCAAGGACCGGAGCACGATCACGCGATCGTCTCCATCCATGTGATCAAGGCTGCTCCTGTTGAGGAAGATATCGAGGCAGGGGAAGTCGCAGAGGGCGAAGTTCCGACAGAAGGCGCGGCGCCGGCAGAAGATGCAGGTGGCGACGCCGAAGGCGACAAGGAAGAAAGTTAGGTCTCACCGGCCAACACCAGGAAGGCCGCCCGCTGTGGCGGCCTTTTTGTAAGCCCAACGAATCGGATAACATTGCTGCCTCATGTCCACGCACCTCACATTGATCGCCGGGCTCGGCAATCCCGAGGACCGCTACGAGCGCACGCTGCACAACGCAGGGTTCTGGTTCGTGGATGAACTGGCGCGCAGGCACAGCGGGCAATTCAAATTCGAAAAACGCTTTGACGCGGACATCTGCAAGGTCAGCATTGCCGGCTCGGAAGTCTGGCTCGCGAAGCCCCAGAGCTATATGAACCTGAGTGGCGGACCGGTGCGCGCTTTGCTCGACTACTATCGTTTGCCAGTTGAAAAACTGCTGGTTGCTCACGATGAAATTGACCTGCCACCCGGCACGGTCCGACTGAAGCAGGGTGGCGGCCACGGCGGCCACAATGGTTTACGCGACGTTATTCAGCATTGCGGTCGGGAATTCATGCGCCTGCGGCTGGGCGTGGGTCATCCGGGTCACAAGGACCAGGTGACGAGCTATGTACTCAAGAGGGCGTCAAGTGACGTCGAAGCTGCGATTAACCGAAACATCGATGACGCGGTGGATGTCATGCCATTGCTGATCGATGAGGGGCTGAATGCAGCAATGAAGAAACTCCACACTCAAGACTGATCAGATATGGCAATTAAATGTGGCATCGTAGGACTGCCGAATGTCGGCAAGTCCACGCTCTTTAACGCGCTGACCGCGGCCGAGATACCGGCCGAGAACTATCCGTTCTGCACGATTGAACCGAATGTTGGCATCGTACCTGTGCCAGATCCGCGCCTGGACGTGTTGTCCGGCATCGTGAAGCCGCAAAAAACGATTCCGACAACGATGGAGTTTGTCGATATCGCCGGCCTCGTTGCGGGGGCTTCAAAAGGCGAGGGCCTCGGCAATCAGTTCCTCGGCAATATCCGCGAAACCAATGCGATTGCGCACGTCGTTCGCTGTTTCGAAAACGATGACGTGACCCATGTGTCCGGCTCTATCGACCCGGTCGATGACATTGAAACCATCAATACCGAGTTGGCGCTTGCCGACCTGGAGTCGGTCGAGAAACAGTTGTTCAAAGCCGAAAAGAATGCCAAGACCGCTGAAAAGGGGGCGATCGCCTATCGCGATCTGTTGATCCGGGTACGCGACCATCTCGACCAGGGTGCGCCATTACGTTCGCTGGTCCTCGATGACAGCGACAAGACCAGTCTTCGCGAATTGCATCTGATTACCGCGAAACCTGTGATGTATGTCGCCAATGTCGATGAGAGCGGCATGGAGAACAATCCGCATCTCGATGCCGTACGTGAACTCGCGAAAAAAGAAGGTGCTGAAGTCGTGGCGATCTGTGCAGCAATAGAGGCGGAGATTGCTCAGCTGGACGATGAAGATAAGATGGAATTTCTTGCTGACCTGGGTCTGGATGAGCCAGGCCTGAATCGCGTTATTCGTTGTGGTTACAAGTTGCTGGGATTGCAGACCTATTTCACGGCTGGTGAGAAAGAGGTCAGAGCATGGACCACCAAAGTTGGCGCCACGGCGCCGCAGGCGGCTGCCGAAATTCATACGGACTTTGAGCGCGGCTTTATCCGCGCCGAGGTTATTGGTTACCAGGACTTTATCGACGGTAATGGCGAGCATGGCGCCAAAGAGGCAGGCCGCTTAAGGCTGGAAGGCAAGGAATACATCGTGCAGGAAGGGGATGTCATGCATTTCCGCTTCAACGTGTAATTGATCGCCTTTGCCAGATTACCACGCCGGTCAGCATTACCGCTCCGGCAACGTGAGCGACGACGCCGAACGGTGTCCACATCAGGCAGGCAGCGCTGACCAGCAACAACACCCCGGTCACGACGTTCAGTTTTGTCTCAAGATGCCACTGCAGTATTCCGGCCAGCGCATAGAGTCCCAGGCAGGCGAAGCCGAAAACCTGCAGCCGCTCGGCCCAGCTTCCTGTGATCAGCGGTGTAAACGCGAATAGCATCGGTACCAGGTAGAGTCCCTTTGCGATTTTCCAGGCCGTTAGCCCGGTTCGCATCGGTGGCGTGCCGGCAATGGCTGCCGCGGTAAAGGCAACAAGGCAAACCGGCGGCGTGATATTACTGTCCTGCGATAGCCAAAAGATAATCAGGTGGGCGCTGAGCAGCATGCCTGTCATGAGCGTCGGATCGACGAGTTCACTTCGCACCAGTTGTCTCATTTCCGCAGGCATTTCCGTTAACGCCCGAAGCGGATCACCGCCAAACAGGTCGACCACGGCCCGGATATTGGACGGCAACTCTGCTGCGCTTAGCGCCTCCAGCATCACCGATTGGCTGATCAGGTCGTAAAGCGCCGGTGCTGCGAGCGTTGCGAGAACGATGTAAGACGCCGTAACAGGAAGACCCATGCCGAGGATCAGTGAAGCAAGCGCAACCAAAATCAGGGTGACCAACAGGTTTCCACCGGCCCAGTCGACAATCATTACCGAAAAGGCATTGCCGAGTCCGGTCGTGGTAACGACGTTGACGACCAGGCCCACGGCAACCAGCAGGATTGCTGTTGGTACCATGATGCGAAGCGCATCGAGCATGGCATCGACACATCGATCTGTGGTCATTGGTGTTTCGGTGAACCAGGAAACTGCAATGACGGCAAAAATAGCGAAAGTAGCCGATCTGACCGGCGTATAGCCGGCCACCAACGAGATGACCAATACAGCGAGCGGAATGATGAAATGCCACCCGCTTCGCAAGGCTGCCATTGTCGACGGATCTCCCTCTTCGACACCGACAGTCAGATTCAGCCGCCTGGCTTCAATGCGCACAAAAAACGCGACGGTCAGGAAATACAGGAGTGCGGGGAGCACGGAAACAGCGATAATTTGCAGATACGGTATCTGGGTGTAGCTCGACATGACGAACGCACCGGCGCCCATGACAGGCGGCATCAGCTGCCCGCCCGTCGATGCCGCCGCTTCAACGCCTGCAGCAAACCGGGGCGTGAATCCGGAGCGCGTCATCATCGGAATGGTAATGACCCCGGTTGAGACTGTCGTGGCAACGGCAGAGCCCGACACTGAACCCATCAGGCCCGAACCAATAACCGCAACATGACCAGCACCGCCCTGGTAGCGACCGGCAACGCTTCGTGCCACGTTTACAATAAAGTCACCCGCGCCTGACTTCAGCAGGAACGCACCGAACATGATGAACATGAAGACAAACGTCGACGAAATGTTGGCCACCATCCCGAACATGCCGTCGCCGCTCCAGTAGCTGCGATAGAGCACGGTTTCGAGGCTCAGGCCGGGAAATGCAAAGACACCCGGAATGTAGCGGCCGAGAAACAGGATGTAGGAAAGGCTGAACGCAATGAGAACCGGCATGAACCAGCCACTGGTTCGCCTGGCGAATTCCATGGAAAGCAAAACCGCCGCTGCCGCGAAAAAGTAATCGGCTTTGATGAATTCTGATTCGCGTACATACAGAGCGTCTTCGAACAGCATCAGGTAAACGGCAACGGAAACTGATAGCAGTGCAAGCAGGATGTTGAAAACTTCCTGCCATTTATGACGCTGGACATCGTCGTCGGGACGATGGAAGGTGAGTGCACACAGCGCACCGAAGCCGCCGAAATGAATGGCAGAAAACCATATCTCTGATACCGCGGTGAACCAGTTGTTGTAAATATGGAAAAGCGCGAAGAGGACGGCAAACCATTTGAGAATTACTTTGTTCATGGTGGTGTGAGTTCCGGAGGAATCTCAATGCCCTGCTCACGGTAGTAGCGGGCGGCACCCGGATGCAGCGGCGCGCCCAGTCCGACTAATGCTTTGTCCAGGGTGACTTCGCGTGTCGCTTTGTGGATTTCGTGCAGTGCGGCGAGGTTCTCAAAAATGGCTTTTGTAATCTGGTACACGTCCTCATCAGGTATATCAGCACGGACCGCGAATACATTCGGGTGAGATATGGTTTGTATGGTTTCAGGCAGGTTAGGGTAGGTGTCGCCTGGAATCTCGTAGCGGCTCCACAACGGGTATTTCCGGTTTACAAGCTCAAGTTGTTCTTCGGTGAATGAGAGCAGGGTCAGATCTTCACCCACCATGGCAAACGCGCGCGTAATCGCCGTGACGGGGACCCCGGCCGGCACATTCATGCCGACGATCGTGCCGTCCTGAATGGCGTTTGCGGTTGCGCCATAACCCATGTAGGCAAGGCTCGTCGAATTTCTGAAATCGATTCCGAGCGCGTCCAGGATATGGCTGCCGCTGCGTTCCGCACCGGAATTGCGCGCGCCGATCACGAATCGTTCACCATTCAACGCTGCAATATCTGTGATGGTGCCAGTTGTCGCCAATTCTCTCGTGAGAACGAAATGATCGGTGTTCTGCCATAGCGCGCTGATGGTTCTGAGCCAGGGCTGCGGTCGACTGATCGGCCCGTCACCGTTCCAGGCCCAGGGGACGAAGATCCCCTGCAGGATAGCGAACTGGGCCTGGTTGTCGCGCATGAGCTTGATGTTTTCCATCGAGCCTGCCGAGCTGATCGCAGACAGGGTGATCCCTTCGGTATCGTAGAGATGTGCTTTGGTGATCGTCGCCAGCGCGACGCCGACCGGATAGTAGGTGCCTCCGGTCGTGGCCGTGCTCAGGATGTAAGGCCGGTTGGTTGAAAGATTTTCGCTGCAGCCGCCGCCGAGGGCGATCAGCAACAGAAAAACGAGACGACCAAGTGCTCTCACGTCAATGCCACGCGAGCTGGCTTGATTCGACCTTGTACAACACATGGTCGCGGAGTTGTTTTGCCAGGTCATGAGGCACATACGGAAGTTTAAGCGTTCCGGACGCCATAAAGAACCGAACTGTTGCAAGATTCTTGCGCTCCTGAAGCAGAGTTTGCGTGATGCTGATTCGCTGCACTTTGCGATACAGGAACGCATTGATCCGATAGCCGAGAAAGCCGCGTCGAAGAACCGCTCCCTCTGTGCAGATATGGTAGCCGCGTTTTTTGTAGAGAATCCAGGCAATCAGCAGGACGAGAGGAATCCACGGGATTAGCAGCAGGCCGGCCGGCGGCCCGGCAAGTGCGATCAACGGCCCCGCCAGTATCAATACAGGAAGTATGCCGCCCAGCAGTACGCGCGAGCGGATATAGCGCGGAGAAATTGCATTGAACACGGCGGATTTCGGTTGCATGTCGATGTCCGGAAATTCGTCGCGCAGAATTTCCTTGTCCAGGGCAGGCAATTGATCGGGCGTGCAGAGCGGAATGATGAAAGTTTTACTACGTCCGGGTTTGCCGCTCGATGCCTGTTTCGCACTTACGCGGAAACGATCGAACAACCGGAGCATCAGGTTTTGCCTGGCCTCCAGGGTCTGGACTTTCGCAAGGTTGATCGAGTGTTCGTGGCGCGTGAGCAAGCCACCGGTGGAACGAAGAACGTCTTCGTCTGCGACCAGCTGGAAATTGTGATAGCGGAGGAACGCACCGATCACGGATGCCAGCATCAGCAAGAGCAAACATGCTGCCAGTGCCGCAAGTGCCAGGCCGAGCCCCGCCAATAACGACATTTGCGAGGCTTCCAGCCAGGTCTCAATCCGGGTTCCCGCGATTGCCTCACCCACGCGGTTGTCCAGCTGCTCGGCGAGGGGGCCAAGCAGTACAAGAAATATCAGGGCCCGGTTACTCGACAATCCAATACGAACCATGTCCTTGCGGCCGAGCGACAGAATTGGCCGGACATTTAGCGGGGCTTCATCGGCTGATTCGTCGTTGTCGGCAACGGGTCGGTCGCGGCGAATTCGTTCTTTCAGTGACTCGGCCAGCTTGGTGTGTACTGCCGGCAAGTGCCCTTCCTGTTTCGCGGAACCCGCAGTATCGAACTTGACGGTGACAAGATCGAAGTACCGGTAGACGACATTCTGCTGTGTGTTGATCGCCTGGATACGGTCGAATTTGATATCGAGCTGAGTCTTATTGAAAACACCGTCCCGAATCAGGACGGAATCATCAGTGATGCGATAGCGGAAGAACCAGTAGCGGACGACCGATGAGATGATAGTGATGGTGAAGAATACGCCCAGTCCGAGGAAGATCCTGGTTGCCAGGCTGCCCCCGGACGCGACCAGGAATGCGGCCAGCGGCGCAAAAGTCTGAACGGCGTTTTTGGCGATCGCCTCGAATATTCGGCCGAGATAGAAAATCGCAGCCAGCGGCGACGTGCGCCGCCACTGCTTCTGTTCAGGACTGCTCAACGCTGGATCCGATTTTTTCCAGGATAAAGAAGCGAAGTTTCTCAGCCGTCTTCGTTGACAGACCGTGAATTTTCAGGTCACCACCAGTTCCGCCCGCTGTGAACAATTGCAGCGTGGCAATCCGGAAGCGGCGGTCGAGCGGGGTGCTGCTTTTTTCGACATGCTGTATGCGATTAAACGGAATCGCAGTGACGGTGCGCCAGAAGACACCACTCTTATAGATAATGTCGCGATCACGAACCGCATACGCTTTCTTAGGCACGCTGATCAGCGGCCAGGCAAATAGCGGAACGCAAAGCGCTAGCGGGACGAGCCACAGCCAGCCAAGGCTGATATTCACGTTTTCGTCGGGCAATGTGACATTGAAGATAGCCTGGAGGCCGCCGGTGCCGACCATGAGGAAAAAGAGTGCGATGGCGGACTCCGTCAATTTACGGCGAATAAACTTTGCGTCCATGAGCTGCCATTCGACCGATTCGACCGTCGGCAATGACTCGGGCTGGATCTCGGCGTTCTCGAACATGCAGCGGGTCCTGTTGGGCAGTTGGTCATTATACGGCCTGTTCTGTCTTTCTAATGGTCATCCCGTCTGCTAGATTGAAAGAAAAAAGGGGGCGCCATGAAGATCCAGGCGACACTAATAGCGATTCTGGCGTTCATCGTCATGCCCGCCCGGGCTCAATCGCCGCTCGATACGTTAACCGAAGCTGATATTGCAGATGGAAAGCGCCTGTTTCGACTTCACTGTGCGAGGTGCCACGGTATCGATGGTGCGGGCGGCGAAGGGTCCAACCTGGTTCGGGCGAAGCTCAAATACGCGCCCGACGACGAATCGCTGATCGAGGTGATGGGCGAAGGTATCCCGGGCACGGGCATGCCGGCATTCTGGACACTCGATGAAAAACAGGCCACCCGTGTTGCCGGTTACGTACGGACCTTGGGGCGGCTCGAGGCTGAGGAAATGCCGGGCGATCCGCTTCGGGGCGCCGGGATTTACCGCACCACCGGGGGCTGCCCTGCATGTCACATCATCGCCGGTCACGGAAAGGGTATTGGGCCGGAGCTGACTTTCGTCGGCGACCGGCGCGGGCTCGACTATTTGAGGCGATCATTGATCGATCCTGCCGATGCGCAGTCCCAGACGATGGGCTACCAGGATTACCTGACGGTTCGGCTGACTACAGACGAAGGATCGGTTGATGGCCTGCGGATCAACGAGGATGCGTTTTCCATCCAGGTTCGTGATGTCGGCGGTGTCGTTCACTCGTTCCGTAAAGACGACCTCATTGAATTGAAAAAGGTGTTTGCCCACAGCCTGATGCCTGAGTACGGGCAAGTATTGAATGAACGGGATATGGATGACGTGATTTCCTACCTGATGAGCCTGAGGAGCGACCAATGAAAAAGCCGATCACAGTCCTCCTTTTGCTCATCTGTCAATCGGGCTACGCGCAGGTCAGTTATGAGCGACTCGTCAACGCGGCAAATGACGGGGACAACTGGCTGACCTATTCCGGCACCTACCGTTCGGAGCGGTACTCACCGCTGGACCAGATCAACACCGGCAATGTTAAGAACATGAAAGTCATCTGGGCCTACCAGATGCAACCCTCCACGCAGGCCGGGAACGGCCTGGTCGAAACAACACCGATTGTCGTTGACGGCATCATGTACCTCACTGAGCCTCCGAGCACCGTCACAGCGCTGGATGCAAGAACCGGCAAGACGATCTGGAGCTGGTCGCCGGATATGTCCGATGAGGTGCTGCACATTGGTTTTCCGCGCGTCAATCGCGGTGTCGCGATTCTCGATGATGCGGTTTACGTCGGCACGCTTGATGCTCACCTGGTATCGCTCGATGCGGCCACCGGCGCTGTGCGTTGGGATGTGAAGGTGGCGGAGAACAGCTCGGGGTTTGCGCTGACGCTCGCGCCACTCGCGATCGAAGGCAAGATCATCGTTGGTGTCAGTGGTGCGGAAGCCGGTGTGCGGGGATTTGTCGACGCCTATGACTCCGCAACGGGCGAACGGCTGTGGCGATTTCATACCATCCCTGCACCCGGCGATCCCGGCAGCGAGACCTGGCAAGGAGATGCCTGGCAGACCGGGGGCGGTTCGACCTGGCTGACCGGCTCGTACGACCCGGAGCTCGATTTGCTTTATTGGACGGTTGGCAATCCCGCGCCTGACTGGAACGGCGACGTTCGTCCCGGGGACAATCTTTATTCCTGTTCATTGCTTGCGCTCGATCCGGACACCGGGGAGCTCAGCTGGCATTTTCAGTTTACGCCGCATGACACGCATGACTGGGATGCTAACCAGATCCCGATTCTGCTCGACGCGGAATTTAACGACAAAGAGCGAAAGATCGTCGCGCTCGCGAATCGCAACGCGTTCTTCTATTTGCTCGATCGGGAGACCGGCGAGTTCCTGCACGGAAATGAATATTCGAAGCAGACCTGGGCATCCGGACTCGACGAAGCAGGGCGGCCAATCGTGTTGCCCGGCACGGATCCGACCTACGACGGCAACCTGATCTGGCCCAGCCTGCAAGGTGCGACGAACTGGTTCAGCCCTTCCTACCATCCGGAGACGGAGCAATTTTTCGTGGCCACCCGCCTGATGGGATCTGTCTACTACAAAGCGGACGTGGAATACGAAGAGGGCCAGCCGTTCCTGGGTGGCGGTGAGCAGGCCCTTTCGGGCGATGACGCGGCGGGCGCCATTCGCGCGCTCGATGTCTTGACCGGCAAACAGCAATGGGAATTCATGCTGCATTCTCCGCCGTGGGCAGGCGTCATGGCCACGGCAGGCGGCCTGGTATTCGGCGGCAGCAACGAGGGCAATGTTTTTGCCCTGGATGCGAGTACCGGCAAGGCTTTGTGGGATTTCCAGACCGGCGGGGCAGTCCGCACGAATCCGATGGGATTTGCGGTGGACGGCAAGCAGCGCGTGGCCTCCACGGGCGGCAGTACGTTGTACGTTTTCGGCCTCGAATAACCCGGGGTCAGACCCTGTGCCTGCGCTTGACACCGTCGTGGCCTCAAAGGACAATTCCGGCCCGATCCGTCCCGGCCGGTCTGAATGACCCGTCATTGCGAGCTCAGCGACGCAGTCGCAGGGTTTAGCGGTAAACTCATAACCGCAGGTCGGTGCAGAAAATAACGAATAAGGTGATGTAGCTCAGTTGGTTAGAGCGGTGGACTCATAACCCGCAGGTCGGTGGTTCAAATCCACCCATCACCACCAATTAAGAAGGGCCCCATTCGGGGCCCTTTTAATGTGGCGGCGGGGTGGATATATCCGCCACGCAGAAACCGGCTCTGCCACTAAAGGTCAATCGGCATCGGCCATTAGTGCGTTGCCTGGCACTGGCAGGCCGATTGCCCATCACCACCAATTAAGAAGGGCCCCATTCGGGGCCCTTTTAATGTGGCGGCGGGGTGGATATAGCCGCCACGCAGAAGCCGGCTCTGTCACTAAAGATCAATCGGCATCGGCCATTAGGGCGTTGCCCGGCACTGGCAGGCCGATTGCCCATCACCACCATATAATGAAAAAGGGGGTCCCAACGGGGCCCCCTTTTTTGTTATTCGCTGACTGATACGTGAAGTTGAAGCGCCGAAGGTGGTCACGGATTTGCAGGACGCAGATCCGGACGCTGAAAGCGCCCGGGCAGAGCGGGGCTGACGGGCATGGATGGCCGTCATCAAATCCCTGTAAAATCAATCCTGCTTTTCGGGCCTGACCAGAAACAATCAGCTGATTTAGAGGATGACAACAATGACAAAATTGATTTGGACACTGCTATTGGTCGCATTAACGGCTATGCCGGCTTCGGCTGACACGGCGGAAGATCTCGATAAATGGTTTAGAGGCGGTTATGCGGCATTGTATGTCGAGAAGGCCTGGGACCATGCCGACGAATTTGCACAGTACTTCGCGGATGAAATTGCTTATCGCTCGGACGATGGTCTGTCCTTAACGAATGTCAATGGCTTTGTGGTCGACTCACTGGGCGAGTGGCGCAGTGAAGGTTGGCTGGGAACGGACGTTGCGAACCTTGACGCCAGACTGTTGAATGCGACGACGGCCGTCTTTGATGTCACATGGCGCGATCGAAACGACGATGGCAGCACGGAGCTTTCTTGCGGTTGGTATTTGGCCGACAAGATCGACGGAAAGTGGTTGTTGTCGCAGTACATCGCAATGCCGTGCTCTGATTAGCAAGACCTCAGTGCGGCCAATCTTCCAGCGGTCATCCCAGGGCACTTGGCCAGAAACCTGTTCATGTGCAGGTGGGGAGAACCGTTCTGGTTGCCGACATTGTGGTGAACCGATGTGCGAGCGAGCCCGGCGAGGTGCCGTGGACTGGCGATATTTGGTGGTCGCTTTCGTCGGCGGTTGACTCGGGTCGCCGATAAGTCCGTCTACCCGTTTGAGTTTGCACTGGCAGTAAGGGCCCCGTCAGGAGCCCTTTGCGGTTTCTGCCAATTGCGCTGCTTTCTCAGTCGCTGACCTTCTGCGGCATCTCGACCGTAATGTAGATCGTTATTTCATCGCCAACGGCCGGTACCGCGCGATCAATGCCGAAGTCCGACCGCATGACCTTTGTCTCTGCCGAGAATCCGACCGTCGGTATGTTGCGCATCGGGTGCATCGCGGCCTTGTTGAGTGTCGCCTCGAGCGTGACCGATTTGGTGACGTCCTTGATTGTCAGGTCCCCGGTAATATCGAAAGAATCCTCGCCGGTCGCTTCGATTCTTGTGGACCTGAACGTTGCCTGCGGATAATTGTCGGTGTCGAAAAAATTGCTGCTCCTCAGGTGACCGTTGAATTCATCGACACGGCTGTCGATGCTGGTCGTGTCGATCACGACCTCGATCTGGCTGTTTTCCGGGTTTTCGCTGTCGAGCGTCAGGTTGGCGTCGAACTTGCGAAAGCCAACATGAGGTGTCGAGAAGCCTATATGGCTGTAAGTGAAAGAGATATAGGCATGATGGTCGTCGAGGCCATACTCGCCGGACGGTACGGCCGAGAGGTCGGCCTGGGCATTGACGGCAAGCGCCAGGAACATCGTCGCGAGTGCGGCGTGAACAGTTTTTCTCATCGAGGTCTCCATGAATACTTGAGAGTGAAAACAGCGCGCTATGCTAACAGCGTCTGGTTCGAGTTCAAGTTATCGTCCGCTGCTGATTGCGGTCCTCGCAACGAACGTCCCCTGCGATCAGGTTCATTGACCCAATAGTGGCTGTTGCAGTGACCGCCAGGCAAAAGGGGCCCCGCAGGGACCCTCTTTGTTGGCCAGGCGCAGCCACTTCAATGACCAAATCCCGGGACGCGCCGATGCGGAACGAAGGATAAATCGCATTGAAGGTGACCTGCTCGCATGGCGGTCGATTGGTCCTGTAACCTGCAGGTGAAAGCCCGCTTAAGGGCGTTTTTCTACATTTCCCCGTAAGTTGCCAGCACTGCTGCATAGGTTGAAATCGCGTCCCATACATTTTGCAGGCGAATGTTTTCATTCTCGGCATGCTGGTTG
This sequence comes from Woeseiaceae bacterium, assembly GCA_024640315.1. Lineage (GTDB taxonomy): Bacteria > Pseudomonadota > Gammaproteobacteria > Steroidobacterales > Woeseiaceae > SZUA-117. The sequence continues at coordinate 91,659 of JAHEFF010000006.1, read as the reverse complement.
TTGTCGTGGTTTGCCAGCGGGAGAATGATGATGGGTGCGCTAAGGCGGCTGCCGAATTCATGCAGTGGCAGGCTGCCTCCCATCGTCGGGGTCACGATCAGGTCGGGAGCAGTCAATCGTAAAAGCTTAGTCAGCCTTAATGCTGCTGGATCATCCAGCGGCGTTCGCAGTGCCGGGTAGCCGGAACCACGCCAATCCAGTTTGGCCACCTTGGGATGATTGCGGAGCGTTTCAGCCGAGGGGTCTTCGTAAATTATGTGGAACCCTTCCTTCACCATATGCGCCTCGATTAATTCCCTCACCCGCTCCGGGCGTTGCGCAGGTACCAGGCGTAAATTCAGAGACGCAGTGGCCGTCGAGAGAATGATGTTTCTGCCCTTGGCGCCGACGCCGCCTGCGACAATTCCGCGCGCGTTGATCGCCGGTTGCGTAATCAGTTCTTCCAGCCGGACACCGTTTCCTTCCGGTGAGTGAATCGACAGTTCGTTCTGCAATAACTCCGTGACGTCGGGCATCGAGGCAATCGCGTCACGTTCCAGCTCGGTCAGGGGAGTCACATCGTCATAGTAGTTCTCGATCAGGATTCTTCCTGACTCGTCGCGCATGCTGGTGAGCAGGTAGGTCATTTGCATGACAGGATTGGGCGCCCAGTTGCCGTAGTGGCCTGAATGCAGCGGCCGTGTGGCGCCATAGGTCGTGATATCCAGCGTCTTGCTGCCACGAACGCCGAAGACTATTTGCGCCTGGCGGGACTGGTGCATTGGGCCGTCGCAGAAAAGCAGCAGGTCGGATTGCAGCAGTTCACCGTAGCTGTCGATCAGCTTGCCAACGGTTGGGGAGCCGCGTTCTTCCTCACCATCCAGCAGCAGCTTCAGGTTTACAGTCAACTCAATGTCGTTGGCCGCCAGTGCATCCAGTGCATGCATGAGTGCGACAACAGGCATCTTGTCATCACCCGCAGAGCGCGCATAGAGTCGCCATTCCGGATCAATGGGCCCGACGAGTTGTTCCAAATCGATGACCTTTCCGCCCGCCTGTAATGGTGCGTCCAGAAGGGTGGGAGAGAAGGGCGGGTAGGCCCAGTTTTCTTCCTGCACGGGTTGCCCGTCAAAGTGTGCGTATATAAGGACAGTCTCAGCGGCGCCCGGAGTCAATCGTTCGGCAAAGACATAGGGCGCGCCACCCGCGCCAAGTCGTTGAACCGAAAAATCTCTCGCACGGAGCATTCCTTCGATGTGCTCCGCGTTTCGCTCCATGTCGCTCAGATTGTCGGCAACGTTGGGAATTGAAAGAAGTTCGACAAAATCACGAATGATCGCTGCTTCCCTCTCGCTGCGATAACCGTCGACAGCGTCAATGACAGCGTTGACATCCGTAGCACTCAATCCCTGGCCGAAGCCGATAGTCGAAACCAGGAGACCAGCGGCCGCGGCAATCAATAGTTGAAAAGGAGCTCGATTGGACTTGGTCATAAATATCCCTTTTTTAATTTGGCCCCGAGTTCGGAGCGACATCGGCATTGGCTTCTATAATAGAATAATCCAGGCTGGCTGAGCCCGATAGATCACTACGGAGGTAGAGCGATGAAGTCCCGTTACCGTTTCGCAACGATTACCGCAACCCTGCTCATTTCCTTCGCCTGGTCCGCCGCATTCGCGGAGGGCAGCCGCCAGTCTGCGGAAATTGTGATTCCCGAAAGGGCGCAGTCTTCTTACGATAACTGGGGATACGCCCCGGCCGTCAGGGTGGGCAATACCATTTACGTCTCCGGCGTGGTCTCGCTCCTCGAAGGCGAGGGGAGCTACGAGGAGCGCTATGCACGCGGCTTTGAAACCGCGCTGAAGTGGATAGAAGAGGTGCTGAATGAAGCCGGCGCCGGTCTCGATGATGTCATCGACATCACCTCGTTCCACACAGATTTGCAGCGGCAATTACAGACGGCTGTCAAGGTCAGGATGGAACACATGGCGCCGCCTCACCCGACCTGGACGGCCGTGGGTACGACGGCACTCGCGACGCCGGACGGTGTTACCGAGATCAGGGTGGTTGCGCACATTGAAGACTGACGGGAACCATCGGCTATGACTGGCAGCCCGAATACGGTGGAGCTTTTCTCGACGCTTGAGTGCCCCATATGCGGCCACAAAGTGAAAGAAGAGATGCCGACAAACGCGTGCCAATACTATTACGACTGCCGGGGATGTGGTGCCGTGCTGAAGCCCAAGCCTGGTGATTGCTGCGTATACTGTTCATACGGCGATACGAAATGTCCGCCCATACAGCAAGGAGATTCATGTTGCTGAGCCTCTGAATACCAATGCCGGGCATATGTGGGCGTTCCTGGCAATGACGGCTCTCTAAAGCGCAAAAAGGGGCGAATCGCCCCTTTTCACGAGTCGGCAGGTTTCGCTGTCTATTTGTTTTTCAGCGCGTCGCGAATTTCCTGTAACAGCAGCACTTCTTCTGACGGCTTCGGTGGTTCCGCCGGTTTCTCTTCTTCCTGCTTCTTCAGTTTGTTCATTCCACGAATGACCATGAAGATCGCGAACGCAACAATGACGAAGTCGAGAACAGTGTTAATGAAAGTACCGTAGTTAATCGTCGCCGCGCCGGCTTCCTGGGCGGCCGCGAGAGTCGCGTATTCAGTGCCAGACAGATTCAGGAAGAGCTGACTGAAGTCGACATTGCCCATCAACATGCCAATCGGCGGCATGATGATGTCACTCACGAAGGAGCTGACGATCTTGCCGAAGGCGGCACCGATAATGATACCAACGGCCATGTCGACGACATTGCCGCGCATCGCAAATGCTTTGAATTCATTTAACATCGATTTTTCCCCAAGGTTGAGTTTACGCGCCCTATACTAGCGCAGCTTTTCCACGAAGCCGCGTTTTGTGACGGTCAGCACTATATTTTGCGGGCGTAAAATTTGTCGCCACAGGTCGACGCTGACGCGGAAAAATCAGGCCAATCGGACTACCAGACACTGCCGAGCGCAACCCGGATCGATTCTCCGCTGACTCCGCTGGACTCTTCCGATGCGAGGAATGCAATGGTCTCAGCCACTTCATCCGTTGTGGCAACACGGTTTGCCGGATAAAGTGCCGCGCGTTCCTGCCACACCTCGTCTGTCGTCATGTTGCGATCTATTGCTTCCTGCTCCGCAGATCGATCGGCCATCTCCGTTTGTACCCAGCCAGGCAAGACGGCGTTTGACGTGATGCCGTATTGTCCGCCGTCCTGTGCGACCGAGCGCATCAAGCCCAGCAATCCGGATTTGGAGCTGTTGTACGCGCTGCCGGCGTACTCAGCCACCAGCCCTGCTGTAGAGCTTGTGTAGACAACGCGACCATAGCGGCGCTCCACCATGCCCTTCAAAACCAGCCTCGAAAGATGGAACGGTCCGTCAAGATTAACCCGCATCGTCTCGCTCCAGATATCCGGGTCCTGTTCCCAAATGACCCGCTCATGAGCCGAACCAATGCCGTGGTTGCATACCAGGATCTCGATCGGGCCCAGGCGCTTCTCGGTATCCGCCACTGCGTGCGTACAGCCCTCGATGGTACCCAGGTCGGCCGCTACAGACTCCAGCCCGACCTGAGTCAGGTCCTGCTGGCTTCTTGCGACACACACTACCCGTGCGCCGCGCGCGGCGAGGAGCTCCGCAGTTGCCCGTCCGATTCCCCGACTTGCTCCGGTTACCAAAGCAACTCGCCCTTCGACTCCAGCCATGCCGCCGACCTCCTGTTCATTTGCCCGGACCCAGTATATCGAAGCGCGGCGGACTCGAGACGCCGCATTTCAATCGAAAGTGGCGGCCCGGGTGGTAAAGTCATGTGCCACGAAGTTTCACAAGAAAAATTGCAGGAGCGTTTTGGTGAGAGTGATTTGTGGAGTGATATTTCTCCTGGCTATGTCGGTGGCATATGGCGATTCGGGAGGTCAGCAAGAAGGACTGCAAAGTGAACCGCTTGCCCGGGTATTTCAGGCAGAAGACATGGTCGGAACGCTTGTGGTTGCATCTGCCGATGGAGAGGTTCTCCATGTGCACAACGCGGAACGGGCTGAAACCCGCTTCTCACCGGCATCGACTTTCAAGATTCCCAATACGCTAATTGCTTTGGATGCCGCAGTCGTCACATCGAAGGACACGACGTTCGAATGGGATGGGTCGGACAAGGGCTTGCCAGCCTGGAACATGGATCAAACTCTCGAGTCCGCATTCAAGGTCTCTTGTGTCTGGTGCTACCAGGAAATGGCAAGGAGTATCGGCAGCGAACGGTACAACAGCGCACTGGCCGACATCGACTACGGAAACCAGCAGTTAGGCGATCATGTCGATCAGTTCTGGCTCAATGATGACCTGCAGATATCAGCTCACGAGCAAATAGCGTTCCTCAGGAAGCTAATGGACTATTCGCTCCCGTATCGACGTGAACATGTCGATATCGTGAAAGACATCATGCTGGCAGAGCGAACGGCCGATTACTCCATCTACGCGAAAACGGGCTGGACAGGCGCAAAGCTTGGCGTTGGCTGGTACGTCGGATATGTTGAAAAAGGCGACAATGTCTGGCTGTTCGCAATGAATATGCGTATGGATCGAGCCGAACAGGCAGCCCTGCGAAAAGAGCTGACCACTCGATCGCTTCGAGCATTGGGAATACTCTGAGGGCTACGAGTTGGTATCGAATTCATAATGCAACCGCCCGCTACCCGGTATGAATGGACGGCCGGCGATGGCAGCAAGGTAACGATCCGCCCGATACAGCCGGAGGATCGCGACATCGAGCGAGCGTTCGTTCGAGACCTGTCGCATAGCTCCAAATACCTCCGCTTCTTTTCGGCTATTAAAGGCCTGTCACCTGAGATGCTGGATCGATTCACGCAGGTGGATTATCCGCAGGAGATGGCGTTCATAGCAACGATACAAGCTGAGGCGAAAGAGCTTGAGATCGGCGTTGCCCGGTATATGGCGGGTAGCTCCGAAGACTCCGCAGAGTTTGCGATCGTGGTCGCGGACGACTGGCAGGGGCGCGGAGTTGGACGCGAGCTTCTGCGCCACCTGTTTGCTGTGGCCAAAGAGTCAGGTTTTGCCCGCATTGAGGGCATCGTCATGAGCGCAAACGAGAATATGCTCCGGCTCTGCAGAGATCTCGGATTCACTGTGAGCCCATACCCCGGTGATGCGCAGCTGGTCTGTATTGGCAAGGAGCTTTGAAACCGGCTGATTGTCACGTCCACACGACGATCTCAAACAAAGTCTCTACTTGATCATTGTTTCTTTCGGCTTGACCACCTTCAGTACAATAGATGACGACGCATCTTTTACGGCAGGCATCGACAGCAAGTCGCCATCAATGAAGTTGCCGAAAGCGTCCAGATCGTCAGCGACCACCTCCAGCATGAAATCGATCCCGCCTGAAATCATATGGCAAGCCTGCACTTGCGGGTGCTCTATTACCCGCCGCCGAAAATCCTGTGCGAGGTTGGTGTTTTGCCGGTCAATGTTCACGGCGACGAACGCCTTCACATGGTGACCGAGCGCATCCTCGTTCAGATTGACGGTGAAGTTTTCAATGATGCCCCTGTCGACCAGGGCCTCAACGCGGCGTTGGCAGGCGCTTGCAGACAGGCTGACTTTATCGGCGAGGCGAGACCAGCTGATGCGCCCGTCCTGCTGAAGCGTGGACAGGATGCGAGCGTCATATTTATCCATTATTGAGAAATCCTGCGCAAAAGTTAATAAAGTAGCGAATAACCTGCAATATTATAACAAGATGGGATGAAAAACGCGCGCACCCTGCTCGATCCTTTCTCTAAACTGGTGTCCTGCATTTAACCAATTGATTCGGCTGGAGGACACAATGTCGCATCTCAGGAAAATTGATCATGTCGCTTACGCGGTTGAAAGTGGCAGCATCGAAAAATGGGCCTGGTTTCATATCGAGGTAGAGGGTGGAACCCTTATCAAGCGCATCGACGATGCGCGCCCGGGCGACCCGAACAGCAGCATGAAGATCTGGTGCATCGACTTTGGCAATTTCGGTATCGCCCTCATTGAAGGCATTGATCGCGCGGAGAAATCCCAGGTATCAATTTTCGCCGAAAAACATGGTGATCACTCGTGCCAGCACGTGGCGTACGATTGTTACAATCTCGACAGTTTCATCGAACACATGAAATCACTGGGCGGGCATCCGCGCGGCAACGTGCTCGTACAGAATGACGGATTCGGCATCCTCAAGCAGATGTTTGCCAAGGGATACGCGTCAGGCCACGCGGGTGAGGCAACTTTTCCTGAATACTGTCAACGACCAGAGACGGACGACGAAGCCAAAGAAGTCGAGATTACGTTCTCTGACAAAGCCGGCGGGGAGTTCTACAAACAAGTTCAGGATGCGATAGACGAGGGCGACCAACAGCCATTCTTCGACTTCAGTCACATGCCCGCTGATTGGGAAGTGCCGGCCGAGAGCAGCAAGGCTACTGCCACAGATCCGCAAGCACAGCTCGTCGCAGTTTAATCTGGCATCAAGACCCGAAGCCGTCGACGAATCTCCCAATCTTGTCGGCGGCTTCTTTTAACACGGCTTCATCGTGCAGGTAGCCAATCCGGATACAGTCTCTGACTGAGTCGCCGAATGCGAAGCCAGGCACTACGGCAACGCCTTCGGCGTCAAGCAATTCGTTAGCGAAGCGATTCCCGTCACAACCAAGCGCGGAAACGTCGACCATCACAAACATTCCACCTGCAGGCCGATGTACGGTCAGGCCAGCGATCTTTTCGAGCGCGTCACATAACACGTTGCGGCGCCTGCGGGTCGCTTCCCTGATAGCGTCAAGTTCAGCAGGCGGTTCGCGCAACGCGTGGGTGACGGCGTCCTGAGTGAACTGACTAACACCAAAAACCATGCTTTGAGAGAGGTTGTCCAGGTGATGTGCCAATTCGGGCGGCGTGATGGTCCAGCCGAGTCGCCAACCGGTCATGGCATGTGACTTTGAAACGCTACTGACAACGGCCGAGTTTGGCCTTGCCTCCGGAATATTCAGCGGAGAGAAATAATCGCCGTCGAACACCAGGCCGGAGTACACCTCATCAGAAATTAACCAGATGTTCTCTTTCCTGCATAACTCGGCCAGTTCGATCCAGCCCTCTCTTGAGAAAACGGCACCCGTTGGGTTACCGGGAGAGTTTGCGAGGATGACCCTGGTTTTTCCGGTCACCGCAGCGGCGATTCGGTCGATATCGAGGCCAAAGTGGGTGTCAGCAGATAAAGGAACGGTGACGCAGTCAGCTCCGCCGCCACAGGCAACACCCTCATAGGTCGCATAAAACGGTTCCAGGAGGATGACTTCGTCACCAGGACCGGAAAGGCAGAGCATAGTGGCAAACAACGCCGCCTGTGCGCCCGGGAATATGACGACCTGTTCGTAGCTGAAGTGACTGCCCGTTGAAGCCGAATATTCCCGCGCGACGGCTTTCCTGAGATTCGTCTCGCCGGGGACAGGTGCATAGTGGGTTCGACTGCTTTGCATGCCCTCGATGGCAGCATCAATAATGCATTGCGGCGTATCAAAGTCCGGGTCGCCGACGCCCAGATGAATAATTTCACGTCCGTCCCGTTCCATCTGAACAGCTCGATCCGTGATGTCCCATGCTCTTGACCGTGGGCCGGAGATCTTTTTGGTCAGCCTGGAAAATGGTGGGCTTTCGGTTTTATCGTTGCCGCCATTCATCATACGTAACAGCCACTCCAATATTCGTTCATGTCGCGGCCAAGATATCTATAATCGTTCCTTATGAACAGGATTCTTATGGCGTGCCTGGTCGCGGTGCAGTTGGTGTTTTCACCGACTGCGAGCGCCAAACCTGATTTGTCAGGTATTTGGATGCTTAGTGGCCGGGCGGAGGAGGGCGAACTGGCAATGACGCCCAAGGCACTGCAGCGCCAGGCGGACTATGACCTGCTGGTGGACGACCCGAGTCTCAATTGCGAGCCGGCCAGTATTTCGCGCGTCTGGGCCAATCCGAATGTTCGCATCGCCTTCGAACAGGCGGACGACCATGTTCTGATCAGTTATGAATTCTACGATTTGCGGCGAATGATTCCCCTTGGCGACGAGAGTGCCATGACCGACGCACCAAGCACGATGAATGTCGAAGGCACGTATTTTCGCAAGATGGGTTCATCGTTCGGTCGATACGAAGGCGATCGCCTCGTCATCGAAACCCGCAATCATGAAGATGGCTACATTCGTACTTCGCGTGGCGTTCCGCAATCCGCAGACACCGTTTCTGTCGAAGAGCTGTGGATTGACGGAGATACATTGAGGCTTAGACAGGCGTATATCGATGCCTCGTTGTTCGAGAAACCGTTTGTTGTTGATTACTCTTTTCAGCGCATTGATGAAACGGAAATGCCGTTGTATGAGTGCAGCGATGCTGACTATGACTGGTTTAACAAGCTGAACGCGCCGAAAGAGGAGGATGCCGAATGAGGCTCCTGGTCCTTATGTCGTTGTTGTTGTCATTTTCGGCCGGTGCGCACCATTCCACGGTTGCTAACTTTACGCAGGAAATTATTACTGTCGAGGGCGTCATCGAACAGGTGCGCTACAAGAATCCTCACGCATCCGTACTAATGAAAAATACGGCAGAAGACGGCAAGGAAACCTACTGGCTGATCGAAATGGATGCCAGGACAACGCTGCAGCGTCGTGGAGTGACGCTGGAACGGCTGTCAGTCGGGTCGAAGATTGTCGCATCCGGCCGCAAGGGCAAGCGTGAATACACGATGTACCTCCGAGAAATCATTTTCGAGGATGGAAGCAAGTTCACGTCGAGCGGGCTGGAAGAATAAAATGAACGCAGTTATTCGTCGCTATTAATTGTCGGTGGCTCACCTTCCCTGTAAATTCTTTCCACGAGAACATTGATTGACTCGATGATTGACACGGCGCTTTTCATCTGTCCGAATTCATCCAGTTGAACCGACAGGTTGATTGGACCAACTGAAGCAACCGCTCGCAGCTCATCCCGCCCCTCAGGTACAAACGTCAAACTCGTCTCGATAAATCGAGTGGGATCTATCGTGGCTCGCCAGATTTTGGCCGACATCGACTCTCTGGCAGGATCGGCAATCATTCGCTGCGTCTCAAGCATGAGTTCGATGTCTGAAAGCGGGCCATTGCCGTCCTCAAATACCAACTCGACGTCCTGATCCTGGTATGTTCCAGAGAGTTTGTACATGGATTGCCCCGCAGGCTGCAGGTTCAAATTGGTCACCTGCTGCCCATTTTCTGACGAGACGTGAACCTGGTTGATTAACGCACCGTCCGGTTTCCAGAACGCGTAATCGTAGTTATCCGTTGAGTTCACATCCGACCCGTTCTGTGGCATCAAATTCGACTCTTTCGATGTAAGAGCAAAATCGCCATCCGCATCGATTGCATAGGTAGACTCGATCAATCCAATTGCCAGCCCGTTAACTGACTGACGGTGCACCTGTCTCAGGAACGGCTGTGTTGCAGAAGCCTCGAAAGTGGCCGAGTTAACAAAGTGCTCGAAAACGCGAGCAAAAGTCTGCCGAAATCCAACCTGATTGTGTGAGCAGGCAAACTGGACGCCGTCCCGACCGGCCAGGCGAACCTTGACGAATCCGACCACTGTCTTATCTTCGCTACCCATTGAGAATACTGTTTCAAGTGCCAGGTATGGCGATCGCCCGATCATTCCCGAGTCAAGGCTGAAGATATCGCGGTTAATCACGTCACCGTTCAGTTTTGCAGACGCATTGACATTCAACTGCGTGATATTCCTGACGGTAGCTGCCCGATCAACCGGCGACGTAAAGATCCAGCACTCGATTGGCGTTACCGCGTCAATGGCCGACGTCAGATACCAGCCCAAACTCTGTTGCTGCAGGTCTTGAATATCTTCGCCATGAATTTCGGTCCTGAGGCCGCGATCTGCTATCGAGACTGGCGTTGCGTGGTGCGCGGGGCTTTCCCTGCCCATCGCCTCAACCAGCCAGGCTGGCCAGTCCTCCATACTTACCAATTGACTGGATGTTTCCTGCGCCAGCAGGGCAGGTCCGTACATTGACACCGCAGCCAGCAACAAGGTCGCTAGCCGTTTTGCGCTGCTTGCCTGAACTGCCATACTAGCCCCCGGATCTTTTGATTATGGGAAGAGGAAGCAATATGTCGGCGATCATACCGGGTTTCTGGTGCGGCCAATAATGAACGGCACATTTAGAATCCGGAATTTATGTGTGGCATTGGCGGCGGCCACAATCACTGGTGGTGTCATTCTGGCAGACGACGACAAGATTCGTGCGGAGCTTGTGCGGATGGCGGATGACTTCGTGAACTTCCGCATGATGCAGGGATTTCAACACGACATGCCGCTCGCGGAAGCTTACCGCTGGCAGGATGAAATGGTGAAAATCATGGAGCCGGCGATGGGCGTGGTTGTTGGCTACAAGACTGGTGGCCACGACCCCGGTCCTGGTTTCCCGACATTTCCGCCGGAGGGCATTCGAGCTTACATCCTGTCGGGCATGTTGCGCGATGGCGGTACCGCGATCACGGTTGACGAGTCAGTGGTCGGTTTCCTCGAAGCGGATTTCGCGTTTCGGGTTGGCGACTCGTCAATAAACAGCGCTGAAACAGACCTCGAAATTCTGGCAGGGCTTGACGCTATCGTTCCGTTCGCCGAGGTACCGGATCCTTATTACGATCCCGACACCCGGACCATCAATGGCACTATCGTCGCGAACATGAGTACCCGCATGTCATTTACCGGAGAGCCTGTACTGATCGCAGCAACTGACGAGTGGCTGGAACGGATCAATACTTTTGAGTTTGCCGTACTTGACGAGCATGACACCGTCATTGAGTCCGGCACGATGGAGGGCTGGTATGAACCCATCACCGTTGTGCGCTGGCTTCGGGACCAGCTGAAGGAGTCGGGCAAGGAACTTCTTCCAGGCCAGCTACTCTCACTGGGTAACGTCGGTATCATCCGCCAGATCCATGAAGGATCGCCGCGGGGGCCGGCGTATCAAAGCAATCAGTTCCGTCTCGAATATTACGGACTTAAGGATGACGGGCCGGCAACGGTCGCCATTAACATCAACAGATGAAAAAACAATTCGCAATATTACTTTCCGGACTTCTGCTGACGTCTGTTGCGTTCTCCCATCACGGCTGGGGCGGCTACAAAGAGAAGCTTGAAATGACCGTGACCATCACGGCCCTGAAGCTCGGCAACCCGCATGATCGGTTGATTGCCACAGACGAGGAGGGCAATGAGTGGAATCTGTTGCTGGCGCCGCCTGCCCGAAACCGTCGCTTTGGTTTCAATGAAGAAAGTGTGAGCGTTGGAGATGTGCTTGAATTATTCGGCCAGAAGCACCCCAGCCGTCTCGAGATGAAAGTGCACTGTCTTTACAAGAATGGCGAGAATCTCTACACCTATCGTTACGACAATGGCCGAACGAGTCTCGCCCGGCAGCGTGGTGAAAGGGATAGTTGCTGAACCGGTCTTCTTGCGACGCCCGAGCTTCAAAAACTTACGCGACAGGAATCACAGTGCCGTCGTCATGGTGAACTTCCCACTCCGGAAACCTGAGCGCCGCCAGTTTGCCGTGAAATTCGCCCGCATCTGCGTTGTTGCGGCGCCTCTCGGCATAAAGTTGTCCTACGCTGTAGTCGACGCAATAGACATTCTTTCGCTTGCCCATCCATGCATGGCTGGGAATCCCTTCAAATACATCCCGGCCGAACACGCCTGATATTCGCTCAGCGGCACTGTTAAATCTGCGCCAGAAATGTCCAATCACCACTGGCACATCGTCCTCGTAGTAATCCCACCACCTCGTGCGATCGGCCATGCGCCATTGTCCTGCTGCGAAAAATGGTTTTTCGGCGACTTGTGAGGCGCCCGATGTCAGTACCCGAATCGGGTTGCCCATTTGGCCGATCACTTCCGCTTCTGCGTGCGCCGGAAGCAATTCAGCATTCCAGTCGCGGTCTCCAAGCTTGACCGAATAGAACATATTCTCCTCATCGACCATGTGCGCAAGCTCGGCATCATTCAATTTCTTTCGAACGTCAATCTCATACTGTCGATACAAATCGGTTACTGATTTCTGCAGGACGGCATCGCGCCTTAATCGCGCGACAGACGGGCGATGCCAGCATGCGTGAACCAGGCGCAGTGAGTCGTTCTCCAATACGATGGGCAGCGATGCGAAAAATCGCAGATATTCCTCAATCTTTTCCGGGTCGACGCGTTTTGAATTGAACTCGCCAGGTTTTTCTACCGGATTCGGCTGAATGAACCAGCCATTTCCCGGCAACGGTCTGCCGAGGAGTAAGTTGAGCTCATGATTGCCCATCAGGCAGTGAGCGTTTCCCTCGCTGACCAATCGCATGACTTTGTCGATGACGGCCGGACTGTCCGGGCCCCTGTCCATCAAATCGCCGAGGAAAACAAGCCGACGACCGTCGGCAGAAATGCCGTCCTGATCGTAACCCAGGTGAGCGAGCAGGCTCTCCATCACGTCGATTTCGCCGTGAACATCTCCGATGATGTCCATTGGTCCATCGGGCAGGCGGTTAACGAGTGGGGCGAGTTGGCTCATATCGAAATCCAGGCCGTCTTCAGATCAGTGAATTTGTCGAGCGCATGTAACGACCGGTCGTGACCATTGCCGGACTGTTTAACGCCGCCGAGTGGCAGAGAGATGTCGGCGCCACCATAACAGTTGACGTGAACGACCCCGGATTTAATTGCACGAACCATTTGATGCGCATTGCTCAGATTTGATGTCCATACGCCGGCCGCCAGTCCATATGGAGTCGAATTGGCGATTCGAACGGCGTCCTCCGCGGTTTCAAATTCCATGACGCAAAGGACCGGGCCGAACACCTCTTCCTGAGCAATCGTCATTTCGGCTGTCACTCCGGTGAACAATGTCGGCTCCAGGTAATAACCGCCACTCTCTTCCAATATCCTTTTGCCGCCTGCCGCCAGCACAGCGCCTTCATTTTTCGCAACAGCGATATATTTGAGATCGGTCGCGAGTTGCTCCACGTTGGATACAGCACCGACGTCTGAGCTCAGATCGAGTGGATTGCCGACCGTCAGCGAATTCGCGACTGAGACGAGCTTTTCGGTGAACTCGGTAGCAATTTCTTTCTGGACGAGCAGGCGGCTGCCTGCAACACACACCTGGCCCGAGTTCCGAAACATGCCGTTCACGCTGCCAGAGACAGCCTCGTCGATGTCCGGCGTGTCTGCAAAAACAATGTTGGGTGATTTGCCGCCGAGTTCGAGAAAAACACGTTTCAAATTGGACCGTGCCGAATATTCGAGCAGACGACGACCCACTGCGCCAGAACCGGTAAACGCCAGCACGTCGACATCCATGTGCAGGGCAAGCGCCTCACCGGTCTCCGAGCCTTTCCCGGTCACAATGTTCAGGACGCCTTCCGGCAAGCCGGCCTCGAGTGCCAGCTCTCCCAGCCGCAATAACGAAAGTGACGCACCCTCCGCCGGTTTCAACACGACGGAGTTGCCAACGGCAAGTGCAGGTGCCAGTTTCCACGCACCAATCATTAACGGGAAATTCCAGGGTACGATTGCGCCGACGACCCCAACGGGTTCCCGGTGCATCAGGCCGAGGTGCTGTGCGTCAGTCACAGCGACTTCGCCATAAACCTTATCGATTGCTTCCGCATAGTAGCGAAATGTACCAGCAGCACTTCCCGGTTCGGCACGCATGGCCATTCTTATTTCCGTGCCGTTGTCACGCACGCCCAGCACGGCGAGTGGAAGCGTGTTCTCCTCTATCAGGTCAGCCAGTCTGTGAAGGACTTGCTTGCGGAATTTCGGCGCCGCCCTGGACCAGGTACCGGCCTCGAAACTCCTTCTGGCTGCCGCAACCGAAGCGTCAACATCGTTGCCGCCGGCTTTTGCAATGGTCGTAATCTCCCTGCCGTCGATCGGGCTGGTGACGGGCAGTGTTTCACCGGCCCCGGCCTCTCGGAAAACACCATCAATCAATAGATTACGCGGCGCGATCGGCGCGTTCCTGAGGGCGTCAATTTCGGTCTGGGTGACCATCTGGGTTTATCCTCTATCAAGCAAAACGGTTCATTTAATGAACCGATGATTCAAATAATGCTTGCAAATACGCTATGCCGCGTCAAGAATAAGTTTCCTTCATGGCAAGACGCAGATCGGTAAATCGTACGTGCAAACAGTAGACAAAGCACTTGGGTTGCTTGGATTCTTCTCGGAGCAGAGACCGTCCATCGGTTTGAGCGATCTTGCCCGTCTCGCGGAATTTAACAAGGCGACCACGCACAGGTTTCTGGTCGCTCTCGAAAAGCACGGTTTCGTCGAACAGGATGCGTCAACCAGGGCGTACAGACTGGGGTCAGGCTTGCTGCGGCTTGCCCGGGTACGGGAAGCAACGATCCCGGTGAGCGCAGTCGTACAGCCCATCCTCGAAGATCTCGTTGAAAGAACCGGAGAAACAGCGCATTTCTCGCTTTACGCCGGACGTTCACTGGCAACCGTCGGGCTGGTTGAATCCGCAAAGGCGAATCGTGTGATGCTGGAGAAAGGTGAGGCCATTCCATTGCATGCGACCGCGTCCGGCCTCGTATACCTGGCATTTACGAGGCCAGCAATCACCAATTCAGTATTGCGAAGAACGCTGCCCGCATTCACCGAACATACGATAACGGATTCTGCCGAGATTCGGCGGCAGCTGGCTTCAGTGCGGAAACTCGGCACTGCGGTCGTGAAGAATGCCTATGAGGACGGCGTTTGCGGCATTGCCGCGCCGGTGTTCGGCAATGATGGCGTTGCATGTGGAGCTGTGGCCATAGCCGCACCGGTAACGCGTGCGCGGCGCAAAGTCATCGCGTCTGTGCAGACCGAAATAAAAAGGGCGGCGCAAGAAATCACATTGGCGATCGGCGGTGAGCCACACGCCGGCATATTGGGTCAGGACCGTGTCGTGGCCGCCTGACGCTTACGCAAAAAGCGTGACGGAGGATTAGAACAATGCAAGACGCGAAGTTTTTCGCTGAACACAATGCCAGGCACTTCTGGCACCCAATGGCACACCCGGCTGAGATGCGGGAGCATCCGCCCATTGTGGTCGCGTCCGCAGAAGGTGTGGAGATCACTGACGTCAATGGACATAAAACGCTGGATGCAGTGGGCGGGTTGTGGAACGTAAACCTTGGCTATTCCTGCCAGCCGATCAAAGATGCCATCAATGAGCAGCTTGATACGCTGCCGTACTACTCCACGTTTCGGGGAACGTCGAATGCACCCGCCGTCGAGCTCTCCGTCGCACTAACGGAATGGTTCAAACCGGACGGCCTTGTTCGGGCATTCTTTACGTCGGGTGGATCGGATGCCGTGGAAACCGCGCTCCGTCTTGCGCGCCAGTATCACCGGATTCGTGGTGAGCTCGACCGAACGAAATTTATCAGTCTTCGCCAGGGTTATCACGGCACACATTTCGGTGGCGCATCCGTCAACGGCAGCGCGAAATTTCGTCGCAATTACGAACCAATGCTGCCCGGCTGTTTCCACATTCCGGCTCCCTGGGTCTATCGAAACCCATTCGACGAATCCGATCCAGCCCGGCTGGCGGAACTTTGCGCCGCGGCTCTCGAGGCCGAGATTAAATTCCAGAGCCCGGATACCGTTGCCGCATTTATCATGGAGCCGGTGCTTGGTGCCGGTGGTGTCATCGTGCCGCACGAAAGCTTCATGCCGATGGTGCGCGACATATGCGATCGACATGGCGTCCTCCTGATCGCGGATGAAGTCATAACGGCATTCGGCCGCACCGGTGCCTGGACGGGTTCGCGGCTCTGGGGAGTGAAGCCGGACCTGGCATCGATCGCGAAAGGAATAACGAATGGCTACTTCCCTTTTGGCGCGACGATGATCTCTGAAAAGGTGACCGACGCTTTCGAGTCAAATCGGGACGCCTTCGGTGCAATCGGTCATGGCTACACTTATTCCGCTCATCCGGTGGGTGCTGCCGCAGCACTCGCGACGCTGAAAGAGATTGACAAGGCAAATGTCGCCGAAAATGCGGCCGCACGTGGCGATACGCTTTTGTCCGGCTGCCGCGAATTGCAGGACCGACACTCAATCGTCGGGGACGTCAGAGGCAAAGGCCTGATGATCAGTCTCGAACTGGTTGCCGATGGCGAAACGAAACAGCCGGCTGGAAAAGATGTATTGGAAAAAGTAATGCAAACAGCCTACGAAAATGGCGTGATGGTCCGGATTTCCGGAAATATCGTCATCCTTTCGCCACCACTTGTAATTACAAATGAACATGTTGCCGCTATATTGTCGGCTCTTGATGCCGGTCTGACGGCAGCCGAATAGAAACGAGAGCATGGCGGATAAGCCGAAAATTCTGATCATTGGTACTGCCGACACGAAAGCGGACGAGCTCGTGTATCTGAAGTCGCGGGTGGAGAAGGCAGGAGGCGTTGCGCTCGTCATGGATGTAGGCGTGCTGGGCGATCCGCCGTTTACGCCGGAGTTTTCGAAACACGATGTCGCCGAGGCCGCGGGCACAACCAATGCGGAAATCATTGCACTCGGTGGTGAACACGAGGCAATGGTCTGTCAGGCGGCCGGGGCAAGCGCACTGGCAGCAAAGCTGCAAGACAATGGCACGATCGACGGCATGCTGGCGATCGGCGGTTCGATGGCAACAGATCTTGCGCTTGAAGTGGCTGACGCACTGCCGCTCGGTACTCCCAAGTTCGTTATCTCGACGATTGCTTCGTCAGCGTTGATTCCACCCGAGCGACTGCCGGTGGATGTCATGATGCTACTTTGGCCAGGTGGCTTGTACGGACTGAACTCTGTTTCCCGGTCCGTGCTCAGCCAGGGTGCCGGCGCGGTGGTTGGCGCGGTCGCGGGCAGGGAGCTGCCGGCCGCTGACCGACCGCTGATCGGTATGACGTCGCTTGGGAGCTCAACGCTCAAGTACATGCTGCACCTCAAGCCGGAGATCGAGGCTCGAGGATTCGAGCTTGCTGTTTTCCATACAACCGGGCTGGGTGGCCGTGCCATGGAATCGCTGGCGAGGAAAGGAGCTTTTGCGGCGGTACTGGACTTTTCTCTAGTCGAAGTCAGCGACCACGTGTTCGGTTCCGTAATTTCTGCCGGGCCCGATCGTCTCGAAGGTGCAGGGTCTTCGAGCGTGCCTCAGATTGTTGCACCGGGCGGGGTAACGCTTGTCGACCTGGCAACGTGGAGAGATCCTCCCGAGCAATTCGCTGATCGGGAAATTCACATTCACAACCGGTTTATTGCCTGCGCCAAGTTGACTGCGGATGAACGCGTTCAGGCTGCGGAAGCCATCGCGAACAAGGTGATGAAAGCGAACGGCCCGACAGCATTCATCATGCCCTTGCAAGGCATCGATGAATGGGACAAAGAGGGCGGACCGTTTCGCGATGAGGAAGGACTCGAGTCGTTCGCCGCAGCCATCCGTAGCCTGGTCAGGCAACCCGTCAGGCTCGTTGAAATCGATGCTCACATCAATGACAAAGCTTTCGCGGATACTGTCCTGTCAATCTTTGACGAGTGGCTGGAAGACGGCACTATTTCCCGTGGTTAAGAACCTGCCCCGGTCTGTTGTTTCGTTTCTTGCTGCAGGGATTTTCTATAGTTCCGTGGCGACATTCCGAACCAACGATGAAATGCGCGCGTAAGGCAAGCAGTCTCTGCATAGCCGAGTCGCCTTGCGATGGTTGCAACGGACAGGCTTTTCTGCGACATCAGAAAGCTCGCGAGATCCTTGGCTGCCTCGTCGTGGAGATTCTTGAAACTCGTTCCCTCATTGCCTAGTCGGCGATGTAATGTGGCTGGCGAAATGCCAAGTTGTGCTGAAATCGCGGCAGCCCGCAAGCCGTTGCCAAGTGCATCGTGGTTAAGCCGGGATCTGACCTGGTCTGAAAATGACTCTATCGACTCGGCACGGGCAACGAGGTCCCGCATGTGCGCTTCAAGGATGGGGAACAGGTGCGGGTCGCCCGAGCGTGACGGCGTCAACAGCGCTTCTGTTCGAAAGTGCAGCCGATTTGCGCGGCGGCCGAATAATACCGGAGCGCCAAAGAAGCGGCGAAACGGACTGTCGCCTTCTTTTGGCCGGTCGTGCTCGAACTCCACCATGGTCAGGCCAATCGAGTTGGCAGCGAAAATCTGGATTAGTCGCCAGACGTAACCGATCGAATACTCGCTATCCTGGCGGCGGTGGGTGATGCGGTGATCAAGGATGCCATAATCGAGAAAGGCGTATTCGCCATCGATACCCAGGTACATATGGGAATTGTCCTGCACCGCCAGGAGATAGTTGCTGAAATTCCTGATCGCCATTTCAAGGTTTCGTGAACCCAGAAACATGTAGCTGATAGCGCCCAGGGTTTCGGGCCCGGTTTGTTGCGAAAGCTCCAGTCCCAGGTACGGCCGATCCAGTTTGTCGGCCAGCCATTCGAAAAGCCCGATGTAACGCTTTAGTGGCACACGGGTTACATCCTCGGCCAGCTCAGTGAGTTCGAAGTGCTGCAAGCCATCCCGCACAACCGGCTCGGCATCACCGACCGCATCGCAAAGTGCCGTGACGAAGGGGTAGGAGATCGTCGGCTCGGTCCTGCTGGTAACGGTGGGTTGCCTGGGAATCATCTATGTTTAACGCTTAAAATAGATTTGAGTCAATTTATCAAAAAATTGCCGTGAATTGTCAATATTTTTAAGCCAAACTCATAGAATCTCATCAGATTGTATTCGCCCTGCGAGCGATTCAGGGTGCCTCTTAGCAAGGACAGACATGCTTGCAGTCCTGACCGGTGACAAGAACGCGGTAATCGACGTCAACAGTCGTCGCTGTATTGTCGCGATTGTTTACCTCGCCGTCGTCGGTCCTTGTGTTTTCATTCTGCAGCCCGGCTTTATCCAGGGGCTGGTTGAATATCTCGGAATGACAGAGCAACAGGCCGGCCAGATTGCCGCTGCCGAAATGTTCGGCCTCGCAACCACGACCGTGTTACTGAGCCTGTTCGCCGAGCGCGTCACATGGCGAAACGTTCTCGTTCTGTGTGCTGCCGTATGTATGTTTGGCAATTTCGCCTCGATGGGCCAAAGCGACCCGCAGACGCTTGGTATCATCCGCTTCATTACGGGGCTCGGATCCGGTGGCTTGATCTCTCTTACTTTTACCATGGCTGGACTGACCGAACGAACCGACAGGAACTTCGGCTTCATTGTCAGCTGGGTGCTGATCTATGGTGCGGTCGGCCTGCTGCTAATGCCAAGCGCCTATCATCTCGTTGGTATGAATGGTGTGCTGGCGTTTTTCGGGCTCTTTTGTGCATCGGCAATGTATTTCATCCGGTTTTTACCTGACTCCGGTGCGGCGCATATCGATTCCGGAAATGAAAAGCACTACAAGTCGGCGATCAAGAATATCTCGCTCGTCGCCATACTTATATATAACGTCGCAGTCGGCATTGTCTGGGCCTACCTGTTCCTGGTTGGCCTCGAGGCGGGGATGGAAGAACAGGCTGTTGCCAATGCGCTGGTCGCGTCACAGTTTCTCGGTATTGCGGGCGCATTTCTTGCCGTTGTGTTCGAGTCTCGTTTCGGCAGGCTGAAGCCGCTCATGGTCGGGATTTTCGGCGGTGCTGCCAGCATCTATGTGCTCGTCGGTCATCTGGAGTCAGCGGGTTTCTGGCTGGCGGTATGTGGATTTAACTTTCTGTGGAACCTGAGCATGCCGTACCTGCTGGCGACACTTGCGGAATTCGATCATCGGGGGCGCATCGTTGTCCATGGCGTTTCGATGCAATTCGTCGGTTACGCGATCGGACCGTATGTTGCGGCTCAGCTTTTGACACAAGGTGGTTACGATCTCGTCAATACAACAGGCGTGGTGCTTTTCGTCATATCTGCAATCGTTATACTACCGGGCATACTGGCCCAACGGCAGGCGCAAAATTTCTGATGGGATAGTTTTTTGTATTTGATTGATATTTTGTTTATGAACCTAACAACCCGGTTCGGGGGGAAAGAAAAATGAAAGTTAACAACCTATGGAAGCCGTCGATATTGTTCGCGGCAATTGCAGCGGTCGGATTACCGGCAAGTGGCTCGGCCCAGATACTTGAGGAAGTGGTCGTTACGGCGCAGAAACGGGAACAGAATCTCCAGGAGATTCCGATTTCTGTAACGGCGCTGACCGGCGATCAGCTGAATGCGCTTGGCATCAAGGACTTCACGGAAATCACGCAGCAGATTCCGGCGCTGTCATTGAATGCCTGGTCGCCGAACCTGACGATTTTCAACATTCGCGGTATCTCGCAGAACTCTTTCACCGATAACCTGGAAGGGCCGATCGCCGTATACATGGATGATGCCTATGTGGCATCAATGAATGGCATAAGCGGGCAGATGTTCGACATGAAGCGCGTCGAGGTATTGCGTGGCCCGCAGGGCACGCTGTTTGGCCGCAACGCGACGGGTGGTCTGATTCATTACATCAGCCAGGATGCCTCCGACGAGGATACCAATGGCTATGTCGAGGCCGAGGTGGGTGATTACGGCCGCACAGGTCTCGAATTCGCGGTAGGCGGGAGCCTGAGCGACAACGTCCGCGCCAGGGTTGCCGGCCGCTGGTCGGAGATGGATGGCTACGTTGAGTCCGTCGATACATTCCTGCCGGGTGGCGGGCCGCTCCTGTTCCCGGGCAGCGGACAGGACATCGGTGGTGCGGACGGGTACGGCCTCCGTGCAACGATGCAGGTCGATTTCTCCGACAAGTTGCAGGGCAACTTCTGGGTTAAGTATGCCGAGGACAATGACGTCCCGACAGGAGGCTACGTCTTCGAGAACTGCGAGCTGGATGCAAACGGATTGTGCCCGACGGACCAGTACGGCAGGGCCGTAACCAGCCCCGGCGTCATCGATTTGTTCGGCCAGATTACGGACGAGCACCTTAACTACGCGGAGCATCCCGGTATTCTGAATCGTGAGCAGACCAGCCTGACTGCGCGCTTTGACTACTCGATGGACAACGGGACTGAGTTCACCTCGATTACCAATTACCTGGGCATCGATAAATTCTATGACGAAGACGGAGACGCACTTGCTGTGCCGATCCTGACATTCCAGACTTTTATCGACTACTCACAATGGTCGCAGGAGCTTCGCTGGTCCGGCGACACTGACAAATCACGCTGGCAGGTTGGCGCCTTCTATATGGACATCGAAGGTGACAACGGTACAACGGTGACCGGTGCTCCCGCGTTCGGCAACCTGCTGATTGCAGGCAAGGTGCTCGCGGCAGGTGGTGTCGAAACGGGTATACCGACCGCTAATCCGTTCAACGGTTTTGAAGGTGCCGTCAGCGACCAGTTGTACCTGCTCAATTCGAGGAACTGGTCAATATTCGGCCAGACGGATTTCGATCTGTCGGATAGCCTGACTCTGACCGCGGGCCTCCGCTGGTCGCAGGACGACAAGGATATCAATCAGCAGATCTTCTTCAGGGATAATTTCAATCCGACCGCCCTGCTTGTCGAGTCCAGCGCTGCACGAGCAGCCCTGAATCCGGGTGTCGACGAGATTGACTATGGCGACTGGGCCGGACGTCTTGCGCTCAATTACCAGCTCTCGGATGCGACCATTATCTTCGGTTCCGTCAACCGTGGCATCAAGGGCGGCAACTGGTCCACTGGTGTCGGCGCCAATATCTCGGAGGTTAACTTCCGTCACAATGAGGAAGTCGTACTTGCTTACGAGGCGGGATTCAAGTCCGACTTTGAGCGTTCGCGCCTGAATGCGACGGTTTATTACTACGACTACCAAGACTACCAGGCATTCTCGCTGGCCGGTGGCGGTCCGTTTGTCGGCAACTCCGATGCATCGGCGGTCGGCGGCGAAATCGAGTGGTACCTGTTCCCGACGGACAACTGGGACATCATGCTTGGTGCCGCCGTCATGGATACCGAAGTTGACAGAATTGCCGGCGTTAATTCGCCGGTTGGTGGAGCACCTTCGCCGGCTGACATCAACAATGTCGAGTTTCCGAATGCGCCGCCACTCAGCTTCAACTACCTGATCCGTTATAACTTCGACGCCCTGGGGGGCAATATTGCGGCCCAGATCGACGGTAACTGGAACGATGACCAGTTCCTCGAGGTAACGAACGGAACCGGCACGGTGCAGAAAGCGTACAACGTCTCGAATGCCCGTCTCACTTATATGAGTGACTCAGAGCGATTCAGTGCGACGGCGTGGGTCCGGAATTTCACCGATGAGACCTACAAAATGTATTCGCTGGACCTCGGTGACCTTGGCGTGACAACGTTTTATGCGCCGCCGGTCATGTTCGGTCTTACCGCACGTTTGTCGTTCTAGTCGAGGGCAGAAAGACTGAAGGAACGGGGGCACTATCCGTGCTCCCGTTCCGATCCTGCGATGCGACGTCTAATTCAGTTATCGATCATTCTTCTTCTGGCCGCCTGTATGGGCGAGGGCCCGGAAACGGTATCGCCTGACGCCGCTCCGGATCGGCCCAACATATTGCTCATCGTTGTCGACGATATGGGTTTTTCTGATCTCGGCAGCTTCGGTGGCGAGATCGCAACGCCAAATCTCGATCGTCTCGCACTTGAAGGCATTCGATTTACCAACTTTCATGCCGCGTCCACATGCTCACCAAGTCGGTCGATGCTGCTGACCGGTGTTGATTCACATCTTGCCGGGCTTGGAAATATGCTCGAGGAACTGGCTCCCAATCAGACAGGGCAGCCAGGCTATGAAGGTTTTCTGAACGAGCGCGTTGTTTCGTTGCCAACGTTGCTGCAAGACGCCGGCTACCGCACCTACATGACAGGCAAGTGGCACCTCGGATCCGGTGTTGGCAAAGGTGCTGCGTATCGCGGTTTTGAGCGATCTTTCGTTCTTGATACCGGTGGCGCGAGTCACTTCGGGGACATGCGGCCGGCCTACGCGCCTTCGCCCGACGTCAAGGCAAACTATTCGCAAGACGGCGTCAAACTGGACGCCTTGCCGGGCGATTTTGACTATTCAACAGAATACTACGTTGATCAGATGATCCGGTACCTGAGTGATGACAGTGAGCCGGAGCAACCTTTCTTCGGCTATCTGTCGTTTACCGCACCACACTGGCCGCTGCAGGCGCCGGATGATGCGATTGCGCGGCAGGCGGGGAGATACGATTCAGGCTATGACGCGATTGCAGATGCCCGTCTCGAACGCCTGAAGGAAATGGGAATTGTCCCGGCTGATGCACGTCGCAGCGCTCGTTCGCCCAAGGAAAGGCCGTGGGACGAGCTAACCACTGCACAGCAAAAGACAGAAATGCGAGCGATGGAGATCTATGCCGCGATGATCAACGAAGTCGATCGGCATACAGGGCGCCTGATCGATTACCTCGAAGAGAGCGGCAAACTCGACAATACGGTGATCATTTTCCTGTCCGACAATGGTCCGGAGGGCCATGATCTCGATGAAACCTGGTCAATGGATCTGTTTCCGGATATCCGCAAGACAATAGATTCGACCCATGACTTTAGTTACGAGGCGATGGGACGACCGGGCTCCTATGTTCTGTACGGGCCGAACTGGGCGAATGCGGGCTCACCAGCATTTCGCTTGCACAAAGCATTCCCGACAGAAGGTGGTACTCGTGTTGCCGCATTTGTCCGTTTACCGAGCCTGGTCGGGGAGCCGGAACTCGTCGATGAATTCGTATTCATCAAGGATATTACGCCAACAATTCTCGAAATCGCCGACGTCAGGCATCCGGGCAATGAATACCAGGGTCGACCCATCGAGCCGATGACAGGGCAATCGTTCCTGCCAATTCTGCGCGGTGAGAGTTCGGCTGCCAGGGATCGGGTGACGGGGATGGAACTATTTGGCAAACGCGTTATCCGACGCGGCGAATGGAAACTCGTTCACATGCCTGCGCCATATGGCAATGACGACTGGCAGCTTTTTAATATTGATGAAGACCCGGGCGAATCGAATGACGTCTCGCTTGATCATCCGGAGACCGTTGCCGCGTTAAAAGCAAT
Source organism: Woeseiaceae bacterium (assembly GCA_024640315.1). Classification (GTDB taxonomy): domain Bacteria; phylum Pseudomonadota; class Gammaproteobacteria; order Steroidobacterales; family Woeseiaceae; genus SZUA-117. Next base: position 67,485 of record JAHEFF010000006.1, on the reverse strand, counting down.
GTGGGAAGAGTATTCAAAGGCGAACAACGTGATTATTCCCGACTGGGTAAGCGGCTACTAGGACGATGGCGATACTTAACAGGGTTTTCGCTAACGACCACCCGGTGGACCTCAATTCACGAGGCGCCTTGTTCAGCATGTTCCTCGTCGGTGTCATCGCGCCTGAAGTATTTATCGTGCAGCCGGGATTTGTGCAGGGCCTGGTCGTGTATCTCGGATTCGACGATCAGGGCGCAGGGTATGTCGCATCGGCAGAAATGTTTGGCCTCGCCGCAACGACCATACTGATGACTTTTGTGGCGCATCGTGTGAACTGGCGAAAAGTCGTTTTCTGGTCGCTGCTTGTGATGTTTCTGGCAAACCTTCTCTGCACGGTGAGCACTGACCTCAACGCTTTTGTTGCACTCAGGTTCATCGCAGGGCTGGGTGCCGGCAGTCTTGTGTCACTAAGTTTTGCTGCTGTGGGTTTAACCAAAAACCCCGATCGAAACTTTGGCTTTCTGATTATGTGGGTGCTCACCTATGGCGCTATTGTGCTTTGGGCAATGCCAACCGCGTATGAGCTGTTCGGCTTTAACGGTGTGATCTGGTTCTTCGCGCTGTTTCCGCTCGCGGCAGTTCCATTCATCAGAAACTTCCCGGTATCGGGTGAGGTCGACGCACATGTGGAGGCGGACGCGGTCAACCTGTCGCCGCAAATGAAAGGCCTGGCGCTATTCGCAATGCTCGCGTATTTCATGGCGCAGGGCGTTGTCTGGGCGTATTTATTCCTCATCGGCGTTTCCGGCGGCCTGAGCGAGCAGGCGGTTGCCAACGGGCTCATGATTTCGCAATTTGCCGGCATCGGTGGCGCATTACTTGCGGCAGTCATTGCCCATCAGGTCGGTCGTTCGATTCCATTGACAGTCGGTATTCTTGGCGGTGCACTTTGTCTGTATTTTCTTTTCGGCACCTTCGAATTTATCGTCTTTGCACTGGCTGTCGGTGTCTATAACTTCCTTTGGAACATGACCCATCCCTTTCTCCTCGGCGCGATGGCCAGTTTCGACCGGCGTGGCAGGGTTGTTGTGTATGCCGTCGCCATGCAGATGGTCGGACTTGCGATTGGTCCCGCACTTGCCGCATCCGTCATTTCGGAAGGCGAGTACATCAACGTCAACTGGTTCGGTGCAGGCCTCTTCGTTCTCAGCCTGCTATTGATATTGCCGCCGGTACTGATGCAGTCAAAAACATTTGGTGCGGCCGCCGCCGTTACGGATTAACAGTATGTTTGCAGATCTCAGTGGAAAAATAGCGATCGTGACGGGTTCCGGTCAGGGCATCGGCGCCGGAATTGCGCGGGTTTTTGCCAGCGCCGGGGCCAGGGTCATGGTGGTCAATCGCACACCGGAAAACGGACAGCGAACTGTCGATGACATTCGCGCGTCCGGTGGCGAAGCGGAATTGTGTGGTATCGATATCGGTGATGTCGCGAGCGTCGACCGCGCCGTAGCTGAAACCGTCGACAAATGGGGCGGTGTCGACATCATGTTGCACAACGCGGCATCGTTCCTCGGCGGACCGGTCGATTCCTACAACGAAGAGGATCTCGAAACCGTGTTGTCGGTGAACCTGAAAGCCTGCTTCCGGTTTTCAAAAGCCGTGATCCCGCATTTCAGGAAACGTGGCGGTGGCCGGCTCCTGTTTACGTCGTCTGTTACCGGTCCGCGAGTGGCGATGCCGGGCACTTCCTACTATGCCGCATCCAAAGGTGGCATGAACGCATTCATTAAAACGGCGGCGCTGGAGCTGGCGCGCGAGAACATAACCGTCAACGGTGTAGAGCCGGGGTATATCCGGACCGCTGCGATGGAATTGCTGGCGGACGAGGAAGGACTTGCACAGATGGCGAAATATATTCCGAGCGGCTACATGGGTGCGCCGGAGGACATCGCTTATTGCATGCTCTATCTCGCCAGCGACGAGGCGCGTTACATCACCGGGCAGACGATTTGTATCGACGGCGGTTCAACCTTGCCGGAGAGCCCGGTGTTTCTTGAAGAAATGGAAGGCATCAAGGACCTGGAGGGATCTTCCTGACATGACGAATGTGCAGGAACTGGTCGAGCGACGGGAACGGCTCCTCGGGCCGGGCAACCCCCTGTTCTATGACGCCCCGGTTCACCTCGTCAGGGGCGAGGGCGTCTGGTTGCACGATGCGGACGGAAACAAATATCTCGACTGCTATAACAATGTGCCCTGTGTCGGTCATTGCCATCCACGTGTTGTCGGAGCGCTTTGCGCGCAGGCAGGTACGCTCAACACGCATACGCGTTATTTGCACGAAAACATACTCGACTACGCAGAATGTCTGCTCAACAAGTTTGATGACGGCCTCGATCGCGTCGCGATCGCTTGCACGGGTAGTGAAGCAAACGATCTTGCTCTGCGGATCGCCCGGGTAAATTCAGGTGGTGAGGGTTTTATTTGTACCAACGCGACCTACCACGGCAATACAACGGCAGTTGCGCAGCTCAGCTCCATATTCGAACCGGTTGGTGGCTATGGCGACAATATTCGCATGGTGTCCTGGCCCGATTCATATCGTGCGGCCGACGGCCTGGAAGGCGAAGCGCTGGCCGATGTGTATGCCGACGAGATCGAAACAGCGATCAACTCCCTGGAAGCCAACGGAATCAAGCTCGCAGGCATGATTGCCTGTCCTATTTTTGCGAACGAAGGCTTGCCAAACATTCCGGACGGCTATATGCGCAAAGCGATCGACTACGTTCACGCGGCCGGTGGCGTTTATATCGCGGACGAAGTCCAGTCGGGTTTCGGTCGTACCGGGCGCTGGTGGGGCTATGAAGAAAGCGGCGTTATTCCGGATATTGTCACACTCGGTAAACCCATGGGTGCCGGCCACCCTGTCTCCGGGGTGGTCGCAAGGGGAGAATTGCTCGACAACTATCGACGTCACGAGATGTATTTCAATACGTTCGGCGGCAACCCTGTTTCCTGCGCCGTAGCAATGGCAGTTCTGGACGTCATCGACGACGAAGGACTTGTCGCCAATGCAGCTGAAGTCGGTGACTACGTGCTTGAAAAATTCAAAGAACTCCAAAGCCGGCACGACATGATCGGCGACGTTCGCGGGAGTGGCCTGTTCTTCGGTATAGACCTGGTCAACGATCGCGAGACTAAGGAGCCAGCGGCAGACAAGGCGCGGACTATCGTCAATGCAATGCGCCACAAGGGTGTGCTGATGAGCAAGATAGGTGAGCACGACAACGTGCTGAAGCTACGACCGCCACTGTGTTTCTCCAAAGATAACGCGGATTTTCTGGCAGCAACTCTCGACGAAGTGATGGCGGCGGTATGACTGATTTCTTTAAACTGACGCCTGAGCAACGGGTGAGACGACTCGAACTTGCCGGCCACGACGCGCTGCAACAATGGGGTCTCAGCGGTGCTTCGCTCAAGCTGATCAAGCATCGCGAAAATGCGGTATTCAAGGTGGAAAAGGACGACTTCAGGGCGGCGCTGCGTTTGCACCGGCACGGCTACCACACCGACGACGAATTGCGCTCCGAGCTGCAATGGATGCAGGCGCTGTCGGAATCAGGTGTCCTGGTGCCGAATGTCATTCCGGCGCTGTCGGGCGATCTGTTTGTCGACTATTCGGGCGACACTCTGCCGGGCACGCTGCAAATCGACCTGTTCGAATGGATCGACGGCAAGCAACTCGGCTCGGTTGAAGAGGGCGTCGCGGATATCGCCGAGGTCGAATCGACTTACGGCGCCATTGGCGAACTTGCGGCGAGAGTTCACAACCAGGCAACGTCATGGCGGTTGCCGGAGGGATTTGTCCGCCACGCCTGGGATGCCGAAGGACTGGCAGGCGAGAATCCCTTCTGGGGGCAATTCTGGAACCTGGCGGCCGCATCGAAATCAGAGACCGAAATGCTGCAACGCGGCCGCGACCGGGTCTTTCAGGATCTCAGTGCCCTGGCGAAATCACCGGATAACTACAGCATGATCCATGCGGATTTCGCGCCGGAAAATGTCATGGTCGATGGCAACGAAGTGCGCCTGATCGATTTCGATGATGCCGGTTTCGGTTGGCACCTTTTTGAACTTGCGACATCCCTCTATTTCATTCAAGAGGAATCGTACTTCCAGCAGGCAAAAGATGCGCTGATTGCCGGCTACAGAAAACGTCGGCGACTGACCGATGAAGAACTGGAAATGCTGCCGCTCTTTTTCCTGGCGCGCGGCTTTACATACATTGGGTGGGTACATACCCGCCAAGAGACGGAAACAGCGAGAGAGCTAACGCCGATGATCCTGGCGGCAGCCTGCGAGCTTGCTGAAGATTATTTGAATCACTGAAACGAGGTGCGAAATGAGTAAGAAATACGAGATGACAATTGGTGGGGAGACCGTAACCGCGGATTCCTACGTGGATGTTCGAAACCCCGCAAACACAGAAGAGGTCGTCGGTCAGGCACCTGTAGGCACAAAAAAACACCTGGACAAGGCAATTGCTGCAGCAGCCAAGGCTTACAAGTCCTGGCGCTTTTCCAGCGAAGAAGAACGCGTGAACGCCTGCAATGCGATTGCCGGCGTTTGTACCGAGCACGCCGATGAGCTTGCGGTGTTACTGACCAAAGAGCAGGGCAAACCGCTTGGTGGCATTGGTTCAAGGTTCGAAATGGGTGGTTGTGCCGGTTGGGCGGGATATACCGGTTCATTGAGTTTGCCCGACAAAGTCATCGAGGACAGTGATGAACGGCATGTGATCCAGAAACGAGTCCCGCTCGGTGTTGTTGGCTCGATCACTCCGTGGAACTGGCCCCTGATCATCGCAATCTGGCATATCGTTCCCGGGATTCGAACGGGCAACACAGTCGTCATCAAACCGTCTCCGTTCACGCCGCTTAGCACGTTGCGAATGATTGAGTTGTTTAACGAAGTCTTGCCGCCGGGCCTGGTCAACGTGGTTTCCGGTGGCGACGAACTTGGTGCCGAACTGACGACCCATGAAGGTATCGACAAGATCGTCTTCACCGGCTCCATCGCGACCGGCAAAAAGGTCATGGCCAGCGCGGCGGAAGGCGTCACGCCAGTGACACTGGAGCTTGGCGGCAACGATGCCGGCATCTTGCTGCCTGGGGAAGATCCCGCGAAGTTTGCGGAAGGCCTGTTCTTTGGCTCGATGATCAACTCGGGTCAGACCTGTGGGGCACTGAAACGACTTTATGTACACGAGGATGATCTCGACGCGACGGTGGCAGCATTGTCCGGGTTTGCGGCGAATATTCCGATGGGCGACGGCATGGATGAGGGCAGCATTCTCGGGCCACTGCAGAATGAGCGCCAGTTCAAGCGTGTCATCGAATTGGTCGAAGACGCCAAGGCGAATGGCGGCACCTGTGTCACAGGCGGCGAGCCGACAGGAGGCCCCAACTATTTCTACCCGGTGACTTTCGTAACCGGTATATCAGACGGCGTTCGCCTGGTGGACGAGGAACAGTTCGGGCCTGTGCTGCCGATCATCACCTACACCGATATCGACGATGCGATCGAGCGTGCAAATGCACTCGACTTCGGTCTCGATGCATCGGTATGGGGATCGGATGCGGATGAGTGTGCAAGGGTCGCGGCGCGACTTGAAGCGGGCACCGTATTCATCAACAAGCATGCCGAGATTCAACCGCATGTTCCGTTTGGCGGCATTAAGTGCTCGGGCCTTGGTGTTGAGTTCGCCGAGGAGGGACTGGCGGCATATACCTCGATCAAGATAATCAATGCAGCGGCATAACATCATGAAACAATTAATATTATTGACAGTGATATTCTCGTCGTCGGCGTTCGGGCAGGTTCAGCCCGAACCAACGGGCGTGATTCAGACCTTGCCGGCGCCATGGCCGGCACACTGGATTATTGCCCACGACGTGGCTTTCTTTCACATGAGCGATGGCAAGTTTTACGTGCTTGATGCGGAATCGGATGATGCGGCGACGCGCGTTAAAGGCATATTCAATGGCGCATTCATAGCGCAGTTCACCCAGGCGACCACCCGGCCCGAGATGTACATTCTCGAGACCTTTCGTTCACGGGGGTCGCGCGGTGAACGCACGGACGTACTGACGATCTATGGCAAGGACAATCTGGCGCCGATTGGCGAGGTTGTGATCCCGCCAAAACGTGCAAGCGCCATGCCGACGAATTACCACCTCCAGTTGGTGGACGACGAAAAGCTGGCGTTGATTTATAACTTCACGCCGGCGACATCGGTTTCAGTGGTCGACATCGTCAATCGTGAGTTCCTTGCGGAAATACCAATTCCGGGTTGCTCGCTGGTTTACCCGATGGCGGGACGCGCTTTTGCGTCGTTGTGCACCGATGGTTCAATGATGAGCGTACAACTCGATGAAAACGGTGAGCAGGCATCAACTGCCAGGACCGGCGTGTTCTTCGACGCGAACAACGATCCGATCATGGAGAAAGCGGTAATGATTGATGGTGTTGCCTATTTTCCGACTTTTCTTGGTCGCGTCGTTCCTGTTGATCTGAATGGCTCGGAACCGGAAGTGGGTCGGGAATGGTCATTGCTTGGCGACGGTGACGAGGGATGGCGACCCGGCGGCATCCAGGTGACCGAGAGAGATTCCGACGGCCGGATGTATGTATTGATGCATCCTGATGGCTACGAAGGGTCGCACAAGGACCCGGGCACGGAGGTGTGGGTATTTGACGTCGAGAATAAACGTCGCGTCGACCGCATCGAATTGCAGCTGCCTGCCATCAGCATGGGAATGACAAACGATGACGATCCTTTGTTGCTGGTCACGAATGTCAATCTCGAACTGGATATATACACTGCCAAAAGTGGCGAGTACCAGAGAACACTCAACAACTTCGCCGCCGAAACGGTGCTGATGCTGTACGGCGCAGAATAAGAGAACTGAGGACTGAAATCATGAAATGGCTGGATGGATGGCTTGATAAGACAGCGGAAAATACTGCACGCAGTATTTCGCAAAAAACGTCGAGGCGCGGTTTCCTTGGCAAAGTGGCAGGCGTGGTTGTCGGTGGTGCCGTCACCGTACCGCTTCTTCCCGTTGCCCGATCGCAGGAAAACCCTGCTCCCCGGGAAGAGGGTGATCCTGCAAGCTGCGAGTACTGGCGCTACTGTGCGATCGATGGTTTTCTTTGCGGCTGCTGCGGTGGTTCGATGAATTCCTGCCCACCAGGAACCGAAATGTCACCGATTACCTGGATCGGTACCTGCGAGAACCCGGTGGATGGCAAGAGCTATATCATTTCGTACAACGACTGCTGCGGTAAGTCGTCCTGCGGCAACTGCCTCTGTCAGCGGAATGAAGGTGATCGGCCGGTATACAACCCGCGCGTTTCCAATGACCTCAATTGGTGCCTTGGCACGAGCAGCAATACTTATCACTGCTCGACTGCGATTGTCATCGGCGCGGCGCTCGACGAATGAAACGCTTTCTCTGGATTGTAGTAGCGGGCTGGCTTGCGATTTCGATCGGGCGCTTGTCGGTTGCGGACGAAAGTTCAGGCGAATACAGCGCCGACGCTTTCGCGACGTGCTCGGCTTGCCATCTGCCTGATGGCGCTGGCGTGCCCGGTGCTTTTCCGCCGATCAGGAATCGGGCGGCAACGATTGCGGGACTGGAGGGTGGGCGTGACTATCTCATCACCGTGGTGACCTACGGTCTCATGGGCACGATAAAGGTCGACGGCATGCAATACTTCGGTGTTATGGCAGGCAACACGGGCGCAATGTCAGCAGATGATATTGCGGCAGCGCTTAACTACGTCGTCTTCGAGCTAAATGATGCGGATTCATCCGGGATCGAGCCATTTGCCGCGGAAGAAGTCGAAAAGGTTCAGGCTGGCATTACGCAGAAGAGTCCGGCAGGTGCCGGTCAGCTCAGAAGTGAGTTGGTCAGCAAGCACGGCGACAAGTGGCCCTAGCCCGACTGACAGTCCTCGTTGCGCTGCTGGGCAGCTGTGCGCTCGCCGATGACCGGCGTGCAGAGGTAAATTTCATGTTGCATTGCCAGGGATGTCATTTGCCGGAGGCCGCTGGCTTCGAAGGCAGGGTGCCACCGATTAAAGATTTCTCCGGTTACTTCCTTCACTCGCAAGAGGGAAGGGACTTCCTGATCCGGGTGCCTGGTGTGTCGAGGTCTGCTTTGAGTGACAGCGAAATCGCCGAGCTGATGAACTGGTTGTTACAGACTTACAGTGAGGGTCAGTTGCCCGACCGGTTTGAGCCGTTTACCGAAGCGGAAGTGGCCTCGTTAAGAGACGATCCTGAACCTGATCCCGCCGCAGCGCGTGAACTTATCCTCAACAGCCTGGCCGATGAGCTACCATTGCTGGCAGCCGAGCTGACAAAAAATAACTAAAAGCGAGGGATCAATGGGCGGAGAGACGGAACTACTTAAGGATCCGGAATTTCAGAGACTTCTCGTCCGCCGCAGCCGGTGGCGCTGGGGACTATCCGGTTTGTTGATCGGCGCCTACCTTGTTTGGGGAATCGGCGGCATCTATTTCGCTGAAGCGTATGCGGCACCCTTCATGGGCATCGCGCTTCCCTGGGGCATGGCGGTCGGGTTTTTGATCATTGCGATGTCAATCGTGCTTTCAATGGTCTATGTCCGTGTGGTGAATCGGCTTGAGGCGGACGAGGCACTCGAGCAGGATAAACACCGATGATCGGCGGTGGCACAAACGTCACGGCGATCGTCGTATTCGTTGCATTCGTATCGCTGAGTCTGTTCATTACCTGGTGGGCCGCAAAGAAAACGCATTCCGCCGGTGAGTTTTACACGGCGGGCGGAAAAATCACCGGCTTCCAGAATGGTCTCGCGCTGGCAGGCGATTTCATGTCGGCGGCGACGTTTCTCGGCCTGACCGGCCTCGCATTCATTGGCGGCGCCGATGCGATGCTCTACACGGTGGCGATTACCGTCAGTTGGGCATTCATTCTTTTCGCGTTTGCGGACCGAATGCGCAACCTCGGTCGCTATACATTTGCAGATGTTGTTGCTTTTCGCCTGCAGCCGGAACGAATGCGAGTGCTTGCAGCCGCCGGAACGCTGACGGTGGCGATACCGTACCTGATCGCGCAGATGGTCGGAGCCGGCTCCCTGATCGAAACGCTTTTTAATATTCCTTATTTGGGTGCGGTACTGATTGTCGGCACGCTGATGACGATTTACGTGGTGTTCGGCGGCATGCTGGCGACGACATGGGTTCAGGTCACCAAGGCGGTTTTGTTGCTCGCCGGAGGTACCGTGCTGCTGGTGCTCGTCTTATCGAAGTTCGGCTTTAGCATCGATTCGCTTTTCCGGAGTGCCAGCGACGCGCATCCGAGGGGCAAAGGTATATTTCAGCCGGGGGTTCTCTACAGTGACCCGATCAGCGTTGTGTCGCTGGGCCTGGCATTTATCTGTGGAACAGCGGGCCTGCCGCACGTGTTGATGCGCTTTTTTACTGTGCCCGACGCCAGGCAGGCACGTCGATCCATTGGCTATGCGGTTGTTATTATTGGTTATTTTCAAGCTGCAATCATGATCGTCGGGATAGGAGCGATCGCGTTGCTGATTGGCCAGCCGGAGTATGTCGACGACGCAGGGCGGATCAGTGGTGGCGTCAACATGGTTTCCATTTACCTGTCGCGGCTGGTTGGTGGCGAGATCTTCTTTGGTCTTATTGCGGCGGTCGCATTCGCCACTATTCTCGCCGTCGTTGCGGGAATTCTCCTGTCTGCATCGGCCGCCGTGGCCCATGATTTCTATGCCCGCGTCATCCGCAAGGGCGATATTTCCGACGACGCCGAAGTCAGGGTGTCGCGAATTGCCACCGTCATTATTGGCGCAATTGCTATCGGCATGAGCGTTCTGTTCAAGAACGTCAATGTTGCAGTGTTATCAACGATCGCGCTGGCTATTGCCGCGAGTGTTAATTTCCCGGCAATATTTCTTGCGCTTTTCTGGCGAGGCCTGACGACCCGGGGTGCTGTTGCAGGCGGCGTGACGGGGCTCGTTGTGGTTATTGTACTGGTGGTCCTTAGCCCGACGGTCTGGGTCAATGTGCTGGGTAACAAGGTGGCGATATTTCCGTACGCCTATCCCACATTATTTTCAGTTGCTGCTGCATTTGCTGTGACGATCCTGGTATCCGTCGCGGACAATAGTGCTCGAGCACAAATTGATCGTGCTGCGTATTCTGCGCAATTGGTCAGAAGTGAAACAGGCGAGAATTCATGAAGAATATTTCTTTACTGGCAATGGCAGCGCTGATGTTCGGCTGTGCCGAGGAACAGGTGATGAAACCCGTGCCCGACTATCCGGCTGCAACGGAGCTGGCTGCCATGCTGGGAGCGGGTGAAACCACGAGCGTTGCGATTGTTACTGAACTACTGCGTCGTGCGACGGAGGCCGATGGTTTGAACGCTTTCATTACCATCGATGCAGACGGCGCGATGAAACGTGCGCTTGAACTCGACGAAATGCGAAGCCAGGGCAATGTGCTGGGACCGATGCACGGTATCCCGTTGGTCGTAAAGGACAATATTCACGTCGCAGGACTGAAGAATACTGCCGGCACGCCCGGATTGGCAGATTTTACGCCCGCTGCCGATAGTCCGGCGGTCGCTGCTTTGCGCGACGCCGGGGCAATCATTCTTGCCAAGACCAATCTTCACGAGTTGGCATTCGGTATCACCAGCGACAACGCGGCTTATGGAGCCGTTGCGAATCCGTTCGATACGTCTTTGTTTGCCGGCGGCAGCAGCGGTGGCACGGCTGCTGCGATATCTGCCGGACTGGCGCCGGCTGGTCTTGGCACCGACACCGGCGGTTCGGTGCGCATCCCGGCTGCGCTGACGGGCGTTGTCGGATTTCGCCCAAGCACGGATCGCTATGACTCGTCCGCTGTCACGCCGATATCGCATACCCGCGACACAGTAGGAATCATCGCAAGGAATGTCGCCGACGTGATCCTTATGGACCAGGTCGTCGAACCGGGCGGCGCGAGCATTGCAATGAAATCGCCGACGGATATACGCCTCGGTGTTGCCCGAGACTATTACTTTGAAAATGTCGATGAGTCGCTGTCAGCAGCCGTCGAAGCGGCACTCAGCAAGTTGCGCGATGCCGGGGTAACGCTTGTTGACGTGGAGCCTGGCGATGTTGGCGGGCTAAATACACAAAGTGCGTTTCCGATCGCTTTGTACGAGGTTGTGGCTGATCTTCCGGCTTATCTTGAGCGGTACAAAACCGGCAAGGACTTCGCGGCGATAGGTGCGGCTGCAGCAAGCCCCGATGTACAGGGCTTGTTTCAAATGCTCGGTACCGTCGAAGGGCAGGTGCCGGAACCGGTTTACAGGAACGCCCTGTCTGCACGAGAAGAAATGCGCAGCATGTTTCGCAAATACTTCGATGAGAATGATCTCGATGGCATGATTTTTCCAACGACCTTGTTGCCCGCCAGGTCGATCGAAGGCAGCCAGGAATCGGTCGAGCTGAATGGCGAACAGGTACCGACGTTTCCGACCTACATTCACAATACGGATCCGGCGAGTATTGCCGCATTGCCGGGAATCAGCCTGCCAATCGGTCTGACCGCTGGCGGCTTGCCCGTGGGCATCGAAATCGACGGCCCGGAAGGGTCGGACCGGGATCTGCTCGCGGTCGCCAGGGCGCTCGAGCAGATTTTCGAGTTCGCTGCGCGGCCCTAGCGCAAAACAAGCGTAACCAGCGTCGTTACAGTTGCAACAATTATATTCTAATTTACTGATTAATAACGAGTTAAGGTCAAGCGTCGATTCCAATCTGATACATAGTTGATTGCGCGTTGACGCATTCCGTATCATTTCTTGGTCGATTGCTTTAACTATTAAATATTGGCAGTCCAAATTGTAATCAAAATTGTTTTCGGGGTAATAGAATGATTGGGAAGAACCAGATAACAGGCCTGTCGATGGCATGTGCTGCAACGTTGACATTGTCGGCGCCGACCATGGCACAGCAGCTCGAAGAAATCGTCGTAACCGCGACGCATCGCGAAGAGAGTATCCAGGATGTGCCAATCGCGGTAACCGCGATCGGCTCGGAAGAGCTCGCAGCGGCAGGTATTTTTGATGCTACGACCGTCGCACTCAATACGCCCGGAATGGCTTTCGCCGAGTTCGCACCGGGTCAGGCATACATTTCGATGCGTGGTGTCGGGTCTGTCGACGATGGCGCCGGGCTTGATAACTCCGTTGCTTTGTTTCTCGACGGCGTCTACATCGGTCGCCAGGCAGGCATCAACTTCGACCTGTTTGACCTGGACCGCGTCGAAGTCCTGAAGGGCCCGCAGGGAACCCTGTTCGGACGAAATGCTGTTGGAGGTGCCATCAATGTCGTCACCTCGCGGCCGGAAAATGAATTAGGCGGCAAGGCTGCAGTAACAGTCGGCAATGAAGGAATTCTGCGTTACCAGGGCCTGATCACAGGTGGGCTGACGGAGACGCTTTCAGGCAAGATCGTTGTGAATCACCGTGAGCATGACGGGTTTGTCCGGAATACGCATCGCGAAATGGATGTGCAGGACGAGGACTTTACGTCCATTCGCGGGCAATTGCTTCTCGAACTCGATTCGTCTGAGTGGTTCATGTCAGCCGATACCTGGGACGACGAGCGTACCGACATGGGCAGAGCTCCAATCGCAAACGGTAATTTCGACTACATCGGTGCCGCAACTGCCCTGGGTGCAGGACGACCCGGCACGAACGCATCACCATTGATTGGTTTTTCAAAACGCGAAGGCTCCGGCCTTAGCCTGCAGGGTGACATCGATTTCGAATCGGGCATATTGACAACGATCACCGGTGTTCGTAACACGAAGTCGAGCTGGGAAATGCCTTCGATCGGCGCACCCGCCGGAGGCGGCTCTGACGTACCGAATGGCAACTGGGGTGTCGACGTCGTCGATGCCATCGACGAGGAAATCGATACATTCTCCCAGGAATTCCGCTGGACATCGACGGGCGACGGCCCGGTTCGGTGGGTGGGCGGTCTCTACTATTTGACTGAAGAAACCTGGCGTCCCGAGCAGTTCAAGCTTGCCAATTATACGACGGCGAATGGCCAGACCACGCTCGGCAATGAGTACACAAAGACCGAAAACGAAACCACCAGTTATGCGGCTTATGGTCATGCAAACTGGGACATCAATGACGCCTGGACACTGTCGTTCGGTGGACGCTGGACCCGGGATGAACGTGACTATGCCGCGACCGCAGTCAACTGCGGTATGGACGAGGCGGACCGCGCGGCTGCGGGATTCCCCAACTTCCCGGAATGTGCGGGTGTCGGCGGCAGCCTCAGTATTATCGCGGAAACATTCGGCATAGCGACTTCGAACAGCTGGACGGATTTCTCTCCGATGGTATCGGCGCAATTCAATCCGGGCGGTGACGTGATGTATTACGGTACCGTATCGACGGGTTACAAGTCCGGCGGGTTTGCAGGCTCGCAGGGTGTCGAGGCGGCCGCAAGCAATCCGGTTGAACCAGAGGACGTCATCAACTACGAAATCGGCATGAAGGGTGACTTCGCCGATAACACCTTGCGGCTCAACGCGTCGTTGTTCCTCATGGACTACACCGATTTGCAGGTTGTGCGCTTTGGCCCGGTACCCGGGTCGGCATTCGGCACTTTCCAAACGACTAACATCGGTAGCTCGGACATCAAGGGTCTCGAAGTCGATTTCTACTGGGTCGCGACAGAGAATTTCTCGCTCTCCGGTAACTACGCTTACCTCGATTCGGAAGTTAGCGGCCTGACGCTGAACACAGCTACCGGACCGCAGGATTTCTCCGGTTTTCCGCTTCGCCAGTCACCGAAGAACTCCTACAATATCGTCGCCAACTACGACATGACATCCCGCAACGGCGACTGGAATTTCCGCGCACAGTACAGTCATACGGACGATCAGCATGTCGACTTTGTGACCAATACCGAAACAATTATCGAGGAAGCCAACCTGCTCCATGCGAGCGTTCGCTGGGTATCTCCCGAGGACCGCTATGAATTGACGCTGTGGGGCAAGAACCTTACAGACGAGGTTTATATCAAGCACTCGTATCGCATTGGTCCGGGGTCCATCGGTGTCTGGAGTGATCCGATGACAGTCGGTGTCACTGCATTGGTGAACTTCTGATCCACGGTGAAAGCTGGTATATAAAAAGGGTGCAGCAATGCACCCTTTTTTTTCCTGAAAAAATGAAGAAAATAATCACAATAGCTACGTTGCTCGTGCTGGCAGCCTGCACTGTCAATACAGCAAGAAATCCAAATTATGTGCGTATCGTCCGGGACGACTATGGAACGCCGCACATCTATGCGGACGATACTTTCGGTCTTTATTACGGCTACGGGTACTCGATTGCCCAGGACCGTCTGTTCCAGATGGAGATGTCGCGGCGGAGTACTCAGGGCACGGTGGCGGAAGTGCTCGGGCCGGAGCACCTCGATTACGATAAAAACACGCGGGCGCTTTTTGATCCTGCGTCGATCCAACGCCAGCTGAATGAGCTCAAGCAGAACGATCTCGACGTGTTCGAGGGATATGCTGCAGGTGTCAATTCGTGGCTAAACGAGATCTATAAGTCGCCCGATACGCTGATGCCGAAGCAGTTTATCGACCTCGATTTCTCGCCGGCAGACTGGACCGCCTACGACGTCGCTATGATCTTTATCGGCACGATGAATAATCGATACGGGGACTACAATACCGAACTCGAGAACGCCGCAATACTGGCGGCATTGGAAAAACAACACGGTCGCCAAGCTGCTCTCGACCTGTTTGATTTGCTAAATCCACGATTCACGGATAATGCACCGACCACGATTCCACGAGCAGACTGGTCGCGCCGTGCTCCCGATTCGCTTGCTTCGGCGGGCATGAGCGAAGTGCCGGGACTTGAGTTAGAAAACGTGTTTGCCGCTCCGGTCACGTCCGGTTTCAGCAATTGCTACGTTATTGGCAGAGATAAGCTGGTCGACGGCGGGTCGATCCTGATCAACGGCCCACAGTTCGGCTGGTTCAGTCCATCTTACGTTTACTCGGTCGGAATGCATGGTCCCGGCATAGACGTGGTCGGCAACACACCATTCGGCTATCCGATGGTCATGTTCGGGCACAACAAGACCATTTCATGGGGAAGCACCTGGGGTGCCAGCGATATCGTCGACATATTTGCTGAACAATTGAATCCGGCGAATCCCGAACAGTATCTTTACGATGGCGACTATGTTGACCTCGAGCATCGCGTTGAGCGAATCAAGGTGCGTAACGGCGAGGACGTAGATCACGAGGTCTACCGCTCGGTGCATGGCCCGATCATTCGGCTGGATCATGACGCCAGGGTGGCCTACGCGAAGCACCGGTCGTGGGACGGTGGCGAGCTTGATACGCTCCTGGCGTGGCTCTATGCAACATGGGTTCCCGACTGGGAGCAGTGGAAAGTCGAAGCGGAAAAATCGGCGATTAACGTCAACATGTATTTCGCCGACGTCGATGGCAATATAGGTTACTTTCACGGTGGCCAGTTCCCGCAGCGTGCTGCCGGACATGACAACCGCTTTCCGGTTAAAGGCGACGGCACCATGGACTGGCAAGGTCGCCAGTCTGTTCAGCTGGCGAATCCACATGTGCTGAACCCGGTCTCGGATTTTCTTGCTAACTGGAACAACAAGCCGGGTCATGGCGTCATGAACCCGGACTTTTTCTTCTACAGCTGGTCTGCTGCGGATCGCGTCGAGTTCCTGCAGCAGGAATTGTCCGGGAAGGATAAATTCACAGCGGACGAAGCCTGGGCGGTAATCAAGAGCAGCTCGTATGCAGATATATACGCTCGTTACTTCCTGCCGTTGATCGAAGTTGCTGCCAGCTCGTCCGACAATGCGCGTTTGCGCGAAGCCAATGACATCTTGCAAGCCTGGAATCGGTCATCGCGCGATGGTGATGCGGACGGTTTTTACGATGAGGCTGCAACGGCTATCTTCCGGACATTCATTGGGGCGTTGAACGAGCGGGTTCTGAGCGACGACCTTGGCGCTGCCTACCCGTATTTCGCGGCATCGGGTTATCCCACGGCAGATGTGCCGACCGGCGCCGGCACCAATATACCGGCCGGGCTCAAGGCGATAGTCGAAGCGCTCGAGGGCAGAGCCAAAATCGATATCCTGAATGGCGAATCCGCCAATGACGTCGTTGAAGCCGCCTTGCGTGATGCGGTGAGGCAGCTGACGGAAGAAAAGGGGCAGGCACTGGCAGAGCTTCGCTTGCCGGTCGCGAAGCGCCCGTTTTCCACGCGCAACTTCCTCGGGATACCGCAGGCAGGTGAAGACGAACTGATGGTTGCCCCAATGGAGCAGAACCGTGGCACGGAAAATAACATGATCGTGATGCAACGTGATGCGATCGTTGCCTGGGAAGTCACGCCGCCGGGCCAGAGCGCCTTTATTTCGCCCGACGGTACAAAAGGAGCGCATTACGACGACCAGTTTGAGATGTATTATCGGTTTGACAGGAAAAGGGTGTGGTTCTATGCCGATGAAGTAGAAGCCAACAAACAATCAGAAGTAACCCTGCATTACTAGACGGAGAGAATTGTGGTCAATCGTGTCCCCAATCCTGGCGAGCTCGAGCCCATTGAGACAGCGAGTGTCGATGAATTAAGAGGCCTGCAGCTCGAACGACTGAAATGGTCGATTCGACATACCTACGAAAACGTTGCGCCTTACCGCGTCAAGTGTGAGCAGGCAGGCGTTTCACCAGCTGATCTCAGTTCGCTCGAAGATCTCGCGAAGTTTCCTTTCACGGTTAAAGATGACCTGCGCCAGGCCTATCCGTTTGGCATGTTCGCCGTTCCACAGCGAGACGTTGTTCGCATACACGCGTCCAGTGGAACCACCGGCAAGCCGACAGTAGTCGGCTACACCAGGAATGACATCGAGACCTGGGCGACCGTCGTTGCGCGCTCGATTCGCGCCAGTGGCGGTGGTCCGGACGACAAAGTTCACGTGGCGTACGGTTATGGCCTCTTCACCGGTGGTCTCGGTGCGCACTATGGTGCAGAGAAACTCGGGGCGATGGTCATACCGATGTCGGGCGGGCAGACGCCGAAGCAAGTGCAGCTCATCCATGACTTCGAGCCCGACATCATCATGGTGACACCTTCTTACATGTTGAACATTGCGGACGAGTTCGAGCGCCAGGGACTGGATTGTGCGAAGTGCTCACTCAAGGTCGGTATTTTTGGTGCCGAACCCTGGGGTGATGCAATGCGCAAGGAAATCGAAGAACGCTGTGGCCTCGATGCAGTCGATATCTACGGCCTGTCCGAAGTCATCGGCCCGGGCGTGGCCAACGAATGTATCGAAACGAAGGACGGGCCCACGATCTGGGAAGATCATTTCTATCCCGAGATTATCAATCCGGAAACCGGAGAGCCTTTGCCGGATGGCGAAATGGGTGAGCTCGTCTTTACGTCGCTGTCTAAAGAGGCGTTGCCGATCATTCGTTACCGCACTCGCGATCTGACGCGATTGTTGCCGGGCACTGCGCGCACCATGCGCCGCATGGACAAGATCACAGGCCGCAGTGATGACATGCTGATCATCCGAGGCGTTAACGTGTTCCCGACGCAGATCGAGGAGCGGGTGCTGGCGGTCAGCGCATTGGCTCCGCACTACCAGATTCGAGTTGCCCGGGACGGCCAGCTCGATGTCATCACGGTGCAGGTTGAAAAAACGGTCGAGGCTGCCGATGCCGATTCTGCCGCGGTTGCGAGAGAACTGAAAAAAGGTATCAAGGACTATGTCGGTGTTAGCGCCACAATCGACGTCTGCGAACCCGGTGAAGTGGCGCGATCGGAAGGCAAGGCGGTTCGTGTCATTGACGAACGTAAGTAAAAACAAAGCCTTATGCGATCAGGGCGGGATAATGACGATGGCAGTCGACTGATATTTTAACCTTAAAATGTTATGCTGATCCCGATCTTTCCAGGCATCTGCGGTGAAGCGATCGCACCCATGTACCTGGACCGCTTTGACGTCGATTACGCTACAAAGACCGCGCGAACCCGACAGTGGTCTATCATGGTGCCGGATATTGGCAATAACGGTGTCGAGACTTGGCTGAACGCTCCTTCCGAAAAGAAGTAGAAAAATTGCGGATCGGAGCCGGCGAGGAATTCGCCGGTGAAGGTATTCTTGCGATTACCAAGGCGCTGCTGGAGTCCGGCGTTGCCTACGTTGGTGGCTACCAGGGTTCACCCATTTCACACCTGATGGACGTCCTGTCAGACGCCGAGGAAATTCTCGGCGAACTCGGTATACATTTCGAGACCAGTGCCAACGAAGCCGCTGCCGCGGCGATGGCGGCGGCGTCTGTCAACTACCCCCTGCGTGGCGCCGTGACATTCAAATCGACAGTCGGTACCAATGTGGCCAGCGACGCATTGGCGAACCTGGCATCGGGCGGGGTGACGGGCGGTGTTGTATTCATCGTCGGTGAAGATTATGGCGAGGGCTCCAGCATCATGCAGGAGCGTACCCACGCGTTCGCTATGAAGAGTCAGATGTGGCTCATTGATCCCCGGCCCAATGTGCCGAGCATTGTCAAAGCCGTCGGGCAAGCGTTCGAATTGTCAGAAGCGAGTAACACGCCGGTGTTTCTGCAAATGCGCATTCGCTCCTGCCACGTTCACGGGCGCTTTATCGCGAAAGACAACGTTCGGCCATCGCCGTCTTTGCGGGACGCCCTGGAGAATCCAAAGCGAGATCTGGAGCGTATCGTTCTGCCGCCAGCGTCGTTTGTGCATGAACAGGAGAAGGTCCACAAGCGCTGGCCAGCAGCGATTGAATACATCAAAGCCAACGGATTGAACGAGCACTTTGAAGGTGGCCGGGATGATGTGGGCATCATTGTGCAAGGTGGCTTGTACAATTCACTGATTCGCACGCTCGAGCGCCTGAGACTCTCTGATACCTACGGCAACTCCGACATACCGATCTACGTAATGAACGTCACTTATCCGATGATTGACGATGAGGTTGTATCGTTCTGTCGTGGCAAGAACGCGGTATTGCTGATTGAGGAAGGTCAGCCAAATTATATCGAGCAGTCTGTCGGCAGTATGTTACGCCGCGCGGATTCGTCGACGGTCCTGGTCGGCAAAGACGTATTTCCAATGGCGGGTGAATATACGATCCAGGTTTTGCGCAGTGGCCTAGTCGGTTTCCTCGAACAGCATCAGGTTTTCTTCAAGCCGCCCGAAGACCCGATGCAGCAGATTGCCGGCTTCATCAGCGAGATAGACGGGTACGTACCGCCGCGGCCGCCAGGTCTGTGTACGGGTTGTCCCGAGAGGCCTGTGTTTGCCAGTCTCAAGATGTTGCAGCAGGAGATGGGTGAATTTCATGTCAGCGCTGACATTGGCTGCCACCTGTTTTCGATCCTGCCGCCGTTCAATATCGGCAATACCACGATGGGTTACGGCCTTGGCGCCGCGGGAGCTTCCGCTTTCAATACGGAAAGCGACAGGCCTGCAATTTCAATCATGGGCGACGGTGGGTTCTGGCATAACGGCCTGACCAGCGGCATTGGCAATGCCGTATTCAACCAAAGTGATGGCCTGACAATCGTCGTTGACAATAATTACTCGGCGGCAACTGGCGGGCAGGACCTGCTTTCCAGCAAGGGCGAGGCCGAGGGTCGAAGCACGCAGCACCCGATTGAGAAAGCGGTGCAGGGCATTGGCGTCAAGTGGACGAAGACTGTTCGGACTTACGACATTGGCGAGATGCGTAAGGCGCTCAAAGAGGCGGTGACGCAGAAAGGTACGGGGCCGAAGGTGCTGGTGGCGCAGTCCGAATGCATGCTCAACAAGCAGCGTCGGGAGAAACCACTATTCGCAAAAGCAGTCGGTGACGGCAAGCGAGTGGTCAGGGAAAGATTTGGCGTTGACGAGGATACCTGTACGGGTGATCACGCCTGTATTCGTCTGAGTGGTTGTCCGTCGTTGACCGTCAAACCAAACCCGGATCCATTGAAACGGCAGCCCGTGTCCTTTGTGGACAATAGCTGCGTAGGTTGCGGCAATTGCGGCGAGGTCGCCCATGAAGCAGTGCTCTGCCCGTCATTTTACAAGGCGGAGATCATATTTAATCCCGGTGCTTTCGATGTGTTCCTGTGGAACCTGCGGAAAAAATTCATCGGTTGGCTGCAAAATCGGGCCGATCGGCGACGATTGAGGGCCGCCTGATGGATACGAATCGCGAGCGGCCGATATCAGTCGCGATGCTGGCGCTCGGCGGCCAGGGCGGCGGCGTCCTTACCGGGTGGCTGGTCGAAACGGCAGAGGCGAATGGCTACATAGCCCAATCGACGTATGTTGCCGGTGTGGCGCAGCGAACCGGGGCCACAGTCTATTGTGTCGAAATGTTTCCACAGGAAGCCGCGCGTGTTGCCGGGCAGTTGCCTGTCTTTACACCGTATCCCGTTCCGGGTGATGTCGACCTGGTCATTGCCGGCGAAATGGCAGAAACCGGGCGTGCCATCGAGAAAGGATTTGTTACACCGAACGCGACCACCCTCATTGCCAGCAGCCATCGGGTTTATTCGATGCCGGAGAAGGAAGCGCTGGGTGACGGCATTATGGATTTATCCAGAGTCGCCGATGTTGCGGTGCGAGCCTCGAAGCAATTCGTTTGCTTCGATATGCAAAAGGCCGCTGACGAAACCGGAAGCGTGATCAGTTCGGTGTTGCTGGGCGCCATCGCAGCAAGTGGTGCGCTGCCGTTCGACCGGCAGGCTTTTGAAGAGACAATTCGGAGAATGGGCAAAGCGGTCGAATCGAACCTGCGCGGCTTTGCCGCCGGTTTCGACGGGGTCAATGAGGCGCCCGTGCAGGACCCGGTCATTGCGATTGAAAAGGCGAGTCCTCGTGGCCCCAGTGGTCGGGCGCTGGCAGAACGTGTCAAAGCAGAATTACCTGAGGCAGTTCGAGATATAGCCCTGCATGGCGCCTTGAGAACGCTGGATTATCAGGACATTCGCTATGCCAACGACTATCTGGACGCGCTCGGCGCATTCGTTCAGGCCGACAACGCAGACTTTGACTATGCGCTGACAGCGGAGGTTGCCCGGCAGTTGGCACTGCAAATGTCATACGAGGATACGATTCGCGTCGCGGACCTGAAAACACGGCGCGAAAGATTCGATCGGATTCGCAAGCACGTCGCCGCAGGGGATGACCAGCCGGTTCGTGTTGTTGAATATTTTCATCCGAGAATCGAGGAGTTCTGCGATGCCTTGCCGTCTTTCCTTGGGTCGATGATTCTCCGGTCGGCTCTGCTTCGGAAAATGTTGGCGCCGTTTTTTCGCAAGGGCCGCAATATTTCCACCACGAGCATTTCGGGTTTCCTGTTTTTGTACATGCTGTCGAAAATGAAACGAATTCGACGCACGACGTACAGGTACAAGCAGCAAAAGATCTTTATTGATGACTGGCTGGACAAAGTGACGGCGGCAGTTTGTGATGACTACGATTATGCGCTGTCTGTTGCGCGTTGCATTGAAATCGTAAAGGGCTATGGCGAAACCTACGAGCGGGGCCGGACCCGGTACCTGGCCACCGTTGGTGCAGCAGCCGCGACAAAAAATGCCGACGCGGTGCGGCGACTACATCGCGCGGCCCTGGCTGATGAGCAAGGCAGGGTATTTGACGAGACAATGGCAGCACTGGAGGCAAATGGATGACTAACTTCAGAGGGCATTTGGCGACCATCAAGCTGGAGCATTTCGCTTGAGCTGGTATGAGGGCAGGCATGCGCTGGTGACGGGTGGTGGCAGCGGCATTGGGGCAGCGATAGCCAGGGTCTTCGTCGACAAAGGTGCCGTGGTGACCATCGTTGGCAGAAGCCGCGAGAAGCTCGCTGCAAAAGCGACCGAGCTGGGCGTATCAAGCCAGGCGGCAGACGTTACGGATCGGCAGCAAGTTGCGGCCGCCTTTGCTGCAGCGACCAACCTGAACGGCACGATCGACATACTCGTCAATAATGCTGGCGTCGCCGAGGCGATGCCTTTTGCAAAAATGGATGACGAGTTGTGGGACAGAACGCTGGCCGTCAACCTGACAGGCGTCTACAACTGCACCAGGGCAGCAATCGGCGGCATGCTCGAAAAAGGCAGCGGTCGAATTGTCAATGTGGCAAGCGTAGCGGCGCTGAAGGGTGCCGCCTATGTAGCGGCATACTGCGCAGCGAAACACGGCGTAATCGGGCTCACCCGTGCGCTGGCCGCCGAGTACGCAAGAAAAGGGATTACGGTGAATGCGGTGTGTCCCGGATATACGGATACCGATATCGTGCAGCAAGCCCTCGACAATATCGCCAGAACCACGGGGCGTAGCCGGGAAGAGGCGCTGGCCAACCTGGTGAGCACCAACCCTCAGGGACGCCTGATATTACCTGAAGAGGTCGCGGACACGGTGATCTGGTTGTGCAGGCAGGAATCGATGAACGGACAGGCGATCGCTATCGCAGGCGGCGAAGTAACGTGAGAACACAATGACTACTATCAATCCCGAGCATTTTTTGTGGCAACTTGACGGCAGCGGTGTCGCAACAGTCACGTTGAACAGACCGGAGCGAAAGAATCCCCTGACGTTCGATTCCTATGCCGAACTCCGGGATACGTTTCGTTCACTGGTGTCGAACAACGAGGTGAAAGCTGTCGTCATCACCGGCGCCGGTGAGAACTTCTGCTCAGGCGGTGATGTGCACGAAATCATCGGTCCGTTGACGAAAATGAATATGAAGGGTCTGCTTCAGTTTACCCGCATGACGGGCGACCTGGTCAAAGCAATTCGACATTGTCCGCAACCCGTAATCGGTGCTATCGATGGAATATGTGCCGGTGCCGGCGCGGCGATCGCGATGGCATGCGATCTTCGTTATGGGACGCCGCGATCAAAAACGGCGTTTCTCTTTACCCGCGTCGGACTTGCCGGGGCTGACATGGGTGCCTGTGCAATCTTGCCGAGAATCATCGGTCAGGGCAGGGCGTCCGAACTTCTGTTCACGGGCCGTTCGATGAGCGCCGCGGAGGGCGAGCGCTGGGGCTGGTTCAACGCACTGGCCGAGCCGCAAGAATTAATGACGCATTCGTTGACGTCGGCGGCAAAACTCGCAGCCGGTCCAAATTTCGCGCACGGCATGACGAAGAATCAGCTCAACGTAGAGTGGGACATGTCGATTGACGAAGCAATCGAGGCAGAGGCCCAGGCACAGGCAATCTGCATGCAGACGGCTGATTTCGAACGCGCGTACAAAGCGTTCGTCAACAAGGAAAAACCGGACTTCGAAGGCGACTGATGCAATGAGTGACAAAAGTTATCTCGACTGGCCATTCCTGGAGGACAGCCATCGCAAATTGAAGGCCGGCCTCGATGACTGGTGTGGGCAGCAAGTGTTCAGCCACGATGGCGACGTCGACGAATTATGCCGCTCACTGGTGGTTGATCTTGGAAAGGCCGGGATTCTCAGAAATTGCGTTCCTGCCGAATGGGGTGGCGCCGCAGATAAACTCGATGTGAGAAGTCTTGCATTGTGCCGGGAGACTCTCGGATATCACTCAGGCCTGGCCGACTTTTCTTTTGCAATGCAGGGTCTTGGTAGCGGCCCGATCTCGCTTTTCGGTACGGATGAACAATGCAGGAACTACCTGCCAGGCGTGGCCGCAGGCAAAACGATTGCAGCGTTTGCATTGTCGGAGGCTGAAGCGGGCTCCGATGTTGGGGCGATGGCGACAACCGCTGTAGCGGCAGGGGACGAATTCGTTCTCAATGGCGCGAAGACCTGGATTTCGAACGGCGGAATCGCTGACTTCTATTGCGTCTTTGCGCGTACCGGGGAAGCGCCAGGTGCCCGAGGCCTGAGTGCTTTCATTGTTGATGCAAATAATCCGGGTCTTTCGATCACGGAGCGTATCGAGACGATTGCGCCACATCCCCTGGCAACGCTCTCGTTCAATGACTGCCGTGTCCCGAACTCGGCAATGATTGGCGCTGCAGGTGAAGGTTTCAAAGTCGCAATGGCGACACTGGATGTGTTTCGCACCACCGTTGCGGCCGCTGCTTTGGGCTTCGCCAGGCGTGCGCTGGATGAAGCGCTGCAACATACGACTACCCGGCAAATTTTCGGAGCGCCGCTCGCCGCGTTGCAAATGACGGAAAGCGCCGTTGCCGACATGGCGACTGAGATCGATGCAAGCGCGCTGCTGGTTTACAGGTCTGCGTGGGCGAAAGACTGCTACCAGGATCGGGTCACGCGCGAAGCGGCGATGGCAAAACTCTATGCGACTGAGGCGGCGCAAAAAATAATCGACCGGGCAGTACAGCTATACGGTGGAAAGGGCGTCACAAAGGGCAACATGGCAGAAAGCCTCTATCGCGAAATTCGTGCTCTACGAATCTATGAAGGCGCGAGCGAAGTGCAGAAAATTATCATCGCAAGACAAACCTACAGTGGAAACAATCAATGAAGCATTTACTACCGCAGGGATGGTCAAGGCCAAGCGGATATTCAAATGGAATTCTTGCCAGCGGACAGCAGGTCCACGTGGCCGGCATGATTGGCTGGAATGAAAAAGGAGAGTTTCCGGATGACTTCGTTGAACAACTGGAACAAACGCTCAGGAACACGGTCGCGGTCCTCGCAGAAGCGGACGCCGGTCCCGAGCATGTCGTGCGAATGACCTGGTATGTCACTGACCTCGAAAATTACCGGAATAATCTTCCCGGCATCGGTCGAACCTACAGGGACGTCATGGGCAAGAATTTTCCCGCGATGGCGGTTGTGGGTGTGACAGGCCTCGTTGAGCCAAACGCGATGATCGAAATTGAGTCGACCGCCATTATTCCCCGGGCAGTTGATCGCGCCAGGTGAATCGATCTCCAAACATCTGGCGGGGACGGAGTTGTGACAAATTACTTACCGGCAGAGCTCCTCGTTTTGAGAAGCAATTGCTGCAGACTTGCCATGTCGTTCATCGACAAATCTGAAAGCATATCATCGAGCCAGGAGGCATGATGTCGGGCCATTTCATTGAATTCGCCAAGGCCCTTTGGCGTCAGCTCAATATACTGGACGCGACGGTCGTGTTCTGCGCGGGTCCTGGTGACAAAGCCGTTTTTCTCCAGCCGGTCGATGACGCCGGTCACGTTGCCGTTAGAGACCATGAGTTCTCTTGAGAGCTCGGACATCGTCATCTGCTCGCCTGTCCGCTCAAGTTCGGACAGTACGTCGAATTGAGGCAGGGTGACCGAAAAATTGGTCCTGAAAAGAGAGCGCAATTGCTGCTCGATGACCGTCTCGCAGGACAAGAGTCGCAGCCAGGTTCGTATGGATTCCTTGGTTCTCGAGTCGCCCTTGCTTGGTATTTTTTCTTTTTGATTCATGGAGATACACGTTCTCTGGCAGGAGTGGCGGCGCCAATAATATCGTGGCGGGAAAGCAATTGCGAACCTCAAATAAGTCATGATCGATTTTTTACACTGAGTTATTTTAAGTTTATAATAATTGCCGGGCAAACAAGAAAACATAAGAAAACAAGAGGCGGTTCAGGGCTGTTGTGACTGCAAACAGTAAAGGCGAGCAAATGCCCCGACTGGCGGAGCGCGTGGTGACGATCCGATTTCCCCAGGTGGATCCGGCCGGCATCGTCTTTTATCCACGATATTTCGAGATGATCTTTCGCCATTTCGCTGATGTGCCATTTGCGGGAACGCCCACAGCAATCAAGACGCAATTTCTGAAACCAAACCGGCTCGGTGACCAGATCAGTATCGCTGTTGACGCCGATTCAAAGTCCGGTGGCTGGTCCGTGACAGGCCGGATGAACGGCAACGACTGTTTTTCGATGCGCCCGCTGGAAACCCACAGTGAACTAGCGGCTGATGCGCACCGGCAAAACGCCGTAGCTTTCATAACGGAACCGGAAGTTGTCGGCGAGTGGTCCTCGGGTCGGACCGGATGCATGCAGTTGTCACGGTACTTCGAGCTTTTGAACCAGGCAATTGAGGAGTGGTTCGAAGCCACGCTTGATGTGCCGTTTAATGAATTGCACGTCGAACGCAAAGTCGGCATCCCAACCGTTCAGTTCAATACGCGTGTCAGGAGGCTCCCTGCGGTTGGCGAATCCGTTTCGATCTGGCTTCGTCCCGTCAAGATCGGCGACCGGTCCATGACATTCAAAAGCTGGTTGGTCAGCAACGAGGAGTGCCTCGTTGAAAACGAACAGGTGGTCGTTTTTGTGCAAATGCTGGATGACGGATTTGAGTCCATCCGGATACCGGACTACATCAGGGGTTCATTCGAAGCGCAATTACAGGAGACCGGTTCCCGGGACTAATCGATACGATGTGGCGACCAAAAGAAAGAATCAAATACAAACCACAGCCGGGTCCGTGGCCGACAGCAGAAGAGGCTGCTGCATCGAAGTTGTTCAGCCCTGTCGCGATCGGGCCGACCCGGTTGTCGCAACGAACCTGGGTCCCGGCGATGGTACCCTGGCGCGCGACGGAAGATGGCATGATCACGTCGGATGTGCTCGACTGGTACCGCCGTTACGCAGAAGGCAAGCCCGGCGTTATTGTCGTCGAGGCGACCGGTATTCGCGATGTCCCCAGCGGGCCATTACTCCGGATCGGCGATGACCGTTTTATTCCCGGACTACAGGAACTGGTAGAAGCGGTTCGCGAAGCCAGTGAAGGTGAAACGAAGCTCTTCATTCAGATCATCGACTTCCTGCGCATCAACCGCCGGCCGACAGCCGAGAAGTACTTCGAGCGTTACCTTAAAATCACTGACGAACATCGCGCGTATTTCTACAACAAATTTACCGACGAAGAGATTCGCGAAAAACTTCTGGAGCTGACGGATGAGGCTCTCGTCGAGGCACTCAGCCGGCGCGAGTACGAGAGCTATGCACAGGGTTACCGGGAGCGCGTGACCGATACTGATTTACCTCACATCAGGGACCTTCCGCAGACGCTTCCACGCCTTTTTGCCGATGCAGCAGTGCGTGCACAAAAGGCGGGTTTCGATGGTGTCGAGCTGCACTTTGCTCACGCTTATACGATGGCCTCATTCCTTTCAGCGCGCAACACTCGCGACGACGGCTATGGTGGTGATCTTGCAGGTCGCGCGCGCCTGCCGATTGAGGTATACCGTGCTGTGCGGCAAGCCACTGGCGACGACTACGTTGTGGGCTGCCGTTTTCTCGCCGACGAAATTATCGAGCGGGGTTCGGTGGCAGATGACGCGGCATATTTCGGCGTGGAGTTTGCGAGAGCTGGCATGGATTTCCTGTCACTGTCGCGCGGTGGCAAATTCGAGGACGCGAAACAGCCGAAGGTAGGGGCGGCGGCTTATCCGTACACAGGCCAGAGCGGTTACGAATGCATGCCGCAGTACATTTCTGACGAGAAAGGCCCTTTCGGCCGCAATCTTCCCGCGACGGCCCAGGTGCGGCGCGCGATCAGAGAGGCTGGTTACGAAACGCCGGTAGTCGTCGCAGGCGGCATTCACGGCTTCGTCGAGGCAGAGCGAATACTGCAGGCCGGTGAGGCTGACATCATAGGCTCTGCAAGACAGTCAATTGCGGATCCGGACTGGTTCCTGAAAATGCGGCTTGGTTACGGAGACCAGGTCAGGGTCTGCATCTATTCAAACTACTGCGAGGCCCTCGATACCAGGCACAAGCAGGTTACCTGCGAATTGTGGGATCGCGAGGACAAGGACGCGCCCGGCGTTTCCTTGTCCAGTGACGGAAAACGCCGTTTGTTACCCCCGCATTGGGAGGTGCCCGACTGATGGGATCAGTCGCGGAACAGCACAGCGTATATCAGGCGTTCGAACGGGCTGTTGAGGAGTATGGTCCGCGGTCCTTTCTTCGTGTGCCCGCTGACAGTGCAAAGGCTTATTCAGACTCCGCGATCGAATACTCATACGAAGAAACAAGAACCCGGGTCGGCCAGTTGATCGTCGGCTACGCGGCAAGACGCCTCGAGCCCGGCGACCGGGTTGCGCTGGCCTTCGACAGTCGCCTTGAGGTTTATCTTCACCTGCTTGCGCTGAATGCGCTGGGCGTCAGCATTGTGCCCTTAAACTCCGGCGCGAGTGACGATGAGCTTCTGCATATCGTCGGTCACAGTGACAGCCGGCTGCTCGTTGCGCTGCCCGAGTACGGCGAACGATTTGCCGGGCTGGACATTTGCGAAGTCATCGCCGAATCCGACCTGACTGGCAGTGTGGGCGCCGCGAAGCTTGCCAGGCCCGACTTGTCTGCAGAAGCCGCATTGCTGTACACCTCCGGTACGACCGGTAAACCCAAGGGTTGTATGCTGTCGAACGAGTATTTTCTGGCGTTGGGGGACTGGTACGTCGGACTCGGTGGAATCTGCAGCATGGATAAGGACGACCGGCTGATGACGCCGCTGCCGCCAAATCACATGAACGCGCTGTGCACGTCATTCCCGGCGATGATGCTTTCTGGCGGCTGCGTAATCCAATTAGATCGTTTCCACCCGCGCACCTGGTGGCAAACGGTTCGCGAAGAAAAGGCAACTATCATTCATTGCCTGGGCGTGATGACGGCAATTCTGCTCACACTGCCGGAAGATGATCGCGACGATTTTTCGGGGCAGATCAAATTTTGTTTTGGTCCCGGATCTGACCCGAAACACCAGGGTGTGTTCGAAAAACGATTCGGCGTACCGTTGATCGAGGCCTGGGCTATGACGGAGTCGGGCGCCGGCGGGATGACCATTGCGTACAAAGATCCGCGGCACGTTGGCAGTCGTTGCATCGGTCCGCCAATCGATTCGATGGACTACCGTGTCGTGGATGAGCAGGACGAAGACGTGCCGGCCGGTGAAGCCGGAGAACTGCTGGTTCGAGCAAAAGGCGACGACCCCAGGAAGAGATTCTTCAGCGGCTATTACAAGGACCCTGAAGCGACCGAGAAAGGCTGGAAGGGTGGCTGGTGGCACACGGGAGATGTTGTCCGCGAAGGTGACGACGGCTCTCTCTACTTCGTCGACCGGCGCAAGAATGTCATTCGACGAAGCGGTGAGAACATCGCTGCGGTCGAGGTCGAAGCGGTGCTTCTGCAAAGCTCCGACGTGATCGGCTGCGCGGTCTGTGCGGTGCCTGACGAGATCCGGGGCGATGAGGTTTTTGCCTTTATTATCAATGAGAAAGGCGCGGATGCCCGCAAAATCTTCGATCATTGTATGAAGCATCTGACATACTTCAAGGTGCCTGGTTACATCGCGTTTGTGCCAGAGCTGCCGCTGACTGCTTCGCAGAAAGTGAGTCGTGGTGAAATCAAGCAGATGGCACGCGACCGCATCGCGAAAAAAGAATGCGCCGATCTCAGGGAATTCAAGAAAAGAAAAAGGATGTAGTGCGAAATTCAGTCAAACATCGTTCGGGATATGAGGGTGTGGTGGTGACCGCACCCGCAAGCGTTCCTTATGAGCGGTATTCGCCTGAGCCTGCCCACTGGTGGCTTGCGAGAGTGTTATCTGACCTTGGCAAGCAAAGCGGGCTGGGTGCCGACGATGTGGACGGATTGTGCGTTTCGTCGTTCACCTTGTTTCCTGATACCGCCGCAGGTTTGACGCAGCATTTCGGGCTTACGCCGCGCTGGCTCGATCACGTGCCGACCGGTGGCGCATCGGGCGTGATTACCTTGCGGCGTGCCGCCAGGGCTGTGCAGTCCGGCGATGCCAGCGTCGTTGCCTGTATCTCGGGCGATACCAATCACGTTGACTCATTTCGAGCGATGCTGACCACCTTCAGCCGGTTTTCCCAGGATGCTTCGTATCCGTATGGCTCAGGTGGGCCGAACGGCAGTTTCTCGCTGATGACCAGCCGCTACATGGACGCCTATGGCGTCAAGCGGGAAGACTTTGGCAAGCTGTGCGTCGCCCAGCGCGACAATGCGCTGAAATATCCGCACGCGATGATGAAGAAGCCGCTGACGCTGGACGAATACATGAGCGCCAGGCTGATAGCTGACCCGATTGTGCTGTACGACTGCGTCATGCCCTGTGCTGGCGCGGAAGCTTACCTCGTTATGCGCGAAGAGGATGCGAGGGCACAAAACCTGCCGTATGCGCACATTCTCTCCACCGTGGAGCGACACAACTCATATCCCGACGATCCGGTACAGATTCGTGGTGGCTGGGCGCTGGACAAGGATGAATTCTGGAGCATGGCCGGCATCAGTCCCGGGGATGTTGACCTGTTGCAGACGTATGATGATTACCCGGTCATCAGTGCGATGCAGATGGAGGATCTTGGCTTTTGCGAGAAGGGATCTGTCAGCGAATTCATTCAGTCCAATACATTCACTTACGATGGCACGTTTCCGCACAATACCTCGGGTGGTCAGTTGTCGGTTGGCCAGGCAGGCGCAGCCGGAGGTTTCCTCGGCCTGGTCGAGGCGATCAGGCAGCTAACCGGCGGTGCAGAGCAGAATGCGGTTCCCGACGCGCAATACGCCGCGGTATCCGGCTTTGGCATTATTAATTTCGATCGCGGGCTTTGTTCCGGCGCAGCGATACTGGGGCGGACATGACTGACGCGCTCAAGCGACCGCCCAAGAAGGACCCGCAAAAACGCACGAACTCGCCGACGCTGCCGCCGTATGCGCGCAGTCGCAAGGCGATTGCATTTACATTGGCGGCAGCGGAAGGGCGATTCGCGCTGCAGGTTTGTGCCGAATGTGAGCACGTTACTTATCCCGCGCGCGAAGTTTGCCCGAAGTGCTGGTCGATGGAACTCGAATGGCGGGACATCCCTGATGGCGGCAAGCTGATTTCCGAGACAACGCTTCGAACCAGCGTCAATTCCTATTTCCGCGAAAGAATGCCGTGGCGCATTGGCACCATTCAGCTCGATGCCGGGCCGACCGTGCTGGCGCACATTCATGGCGACGTGGGCGAATTCGAACGGGTGAGAATGATTGCCCGAACCGATAAATCCGGGCAGGGCGTCATGCTGGCGCTACCCGAAAAGGAGACACCGAACATGGCAGACGATCGACAACTGCGAGCGCTGACCTGTAATCCCAAGTACCGTCGTGCGCTCGTCACCGACGGGCGTACCGAACTCGGCCAGCGCATGGTCAAGGCGCTCGCTGACGCCGGTGCTACCCGGATCTTCGTTGGCATTGCCGAGAAATGGCGGCCGTACGAGGGCAGCGAGGCACTTGAAGCGATTCCCGGCGTCGAGATTATGCCGCTCGATATCACCGATACAATTTCGGTCAACGAACTGGCCGCAGAGATGGGAGACAAGGCAGACATCCTTATCAATACTGCTGAATACGTCCGTCCGGGATCCGTTATGCAGCGGCACGGCGTCACCCTGGCCCGCGACGAGATGGAGACAAACTACTTTGGGTTGATGCGGCTGATTCAGGCATTTGGGCCCGGCATGAAAGCGCGCGGCGCAGACGGTGATAACAGCGCTTGCGCCTGGGTTAACCTGTTGTCGGTTTACTCTCTCTCCAACTGGCCTGTATATGGCACGACCTCGGCAAGCCAGGCGGCGGCGCTCTCGCTCAGCCAGTGCCTGCGTGGCGAGTTTGCGGGCAGCGGTGTCAAAGTGATCAATGTGCTGTTTGGTCCGCTGGAGGAATCGTGGCGTCAGCCGTTGCCGCCACCCAAAGTGACACCGCAACGGCTTGCCGACACGGTCATTCATGCGCTGACCCAGGGCATCGAAAATGTAACGCTCGGCCCGGTCGCTGAAGACGTTGTGCGGCGCTACAAAGAGGACCCATTTGTTCTCGAAAGAGAACTGACCCAAATCAACCAGGGCATGTAAATATGAATGAAACGAATGCACTGCAGGCGCTTGCTGGTGCACTAACGAGCGGCAGCATCGTAACCGTCGACCTGACGCACACGCTGGACCCGGACTTTCCGGTCATCGTGTTGCCACCGGAATTTGGGCAATGCGCCCGTTTTCGTGTCGAAGAAGTGTCTCGTTACGATGAGCGAGGTCCTGCGTGGTACTGGCGCAACTTTACCTGTAGCGAACATACGGGCACGCATTTTGATGCACCTATTCACTGGATTTCCGGCAAGGATCTTCCCGATGCCGCCGTGGACAGCATTCCGGCCGACGCTTTTGTCCGCCCTGTATGTGTGATCGATTGTTCGCAGGAATCGGCCGACGATGAAGACTTTTTGCTGACGCCGGAATTCATCGTCGCCTGGGAACAAACACACGGTGTCATACCGGAGGGGAGTTGGGTGCTGATGCGCACCGACTGGTCCAAGCGATCCGGCGCAGAATACCTGAACATGCGCGATGATGGCGCGCATACACCGGGTCCGACCGGAGATGCGGTAAAACTCCTCGTCGAGGAACGCAAGATCATTGGCTTCGGTACAGAAACGGTGGGAACAGATGCTGGTCAGGCGACCCATCTGTCGCCACCGTACCCCGCGCACTATTTGTTGCATGGTGCCGGCAAATACGGATTGCAGTGCCTGGCCAATCTTGATGAGCTGCCACCGACCGGAGCGATTCTTGTGTGCCCGCCGCTAAAAATAAAAAACGGTTCCGGAAGCCCGCTGCGCGTGCTGGCCCTGGTCGACAGGAGTGCTGCATGAGCGAAAAAATTGCACTGGTAACCGGCGCTAGCGCCGGGATAGGGAAGAGCATCTGCCAGCATTTGCTGGAGGATGGGTATGTCGTTCTAAACCTTTCCCGCCGGGGATCAGAAAGCAGCCATGAGCGACTGATTGATCATCCGGTCGACCTTGCCGACGTTGAGGCGACAAAGGAAGCCATCGCAGAACTTGCCGGCCAGTACGACATTACGACGCTCGTACACAACGCCGGTGTGATCCGGCCAAACCTCATTGAAGATGTGCAGCTTGAGGACCTGCAGTACCTGACGAACCTGCACCTGTCAGCAAGCATAGTGTTGACGCAGGGTGTGCTTGATGCCATGAAACGTGCCGGTTTTGGCCGAATCGTCATCATCGGGTCACGTGCCATGCTGGGGCTCGAGACACGCACGTCCTACTCGGCGACCAAGGCTGCGCAAATAGGATTGGTTCGGACCTGGGCCATGGAGCTTGGCCAGCACGGCATTACGGTCAACGCTGTCGCCCCCGGGCCTATCTTGACAGACATGTTTACGGATGTTGTTCCGGAAGACAGCGACAAGGCCGAACAAATTGCCAGAGGTTTGCCAGTGAGGCGCCTGGGTCGTGCTGACGATGTCGCGAGAGCGGTTATGTTTCTTGCGGCGCCCGACAACGGCTTCGTCACGGGACAATGTCTTTTCGTATGTGGGGGCGCGAGTCTTGGCTCGCTCTCGCTGTAGCGGTGAAGTAGATGGCTGATGGTTTGAAAATTCTTTGTCTCGGTGGCGGTCCGTCATCACTTTATTTCTCGATCCTGATGAAGAAAGCGAATCCGTCGCATGACATTACGGTTATCGAACGGGGGGACCGCGATTCAACCTGGGGATTCGGCGTGGTGTTTTCGGATGAGACACTGCGTGGATTCATGGAAGCCGACGCCGCAAGTTACAAACGGATTGTCGAACAGTTCGCTTACTGGGGCGGTATTGACACAAAGATTCATGGTAAGACCGTGAATTCGCAAGGGCACGGCTTCTGCGGCATGTCCCGGCTGAAGCTGCTCAATATCTTTCACGATCGCTGTGACGAACTCGGCGTCAACATCAGGTTCAACACAGATATCACCGATGTCGATGATTTGCATACGGATGAATACGATCTCGTCGTTGCCGGCGACGGTATTACGTCGATTCTGCGTGAGAAGTACCAGGACGAATTTGGCACGACGATGGACTGGCGTGCCAACAAGTTCTGTTGGCTTGCGACGTCCAAGCCAATTGATGATTTCGAGTTTATCTTCCGCAAGAACGAACATGGCTGGTGGTGGGCGCATGCCTATCGCTACGAAGAGGGCACGACGACATGGATCGTTGAGACAAGTGAAAATAGCTGGGCTGCCGCCGGTATGGAACATGCGACCGAGGAGGACACCAGGGCCTACTGCGAAGAATTGTTCAAAGACGATCTCGATGGCTACCCGATTGTTACGAATCGATCAGTTTGGCGCACGTTTCCGGTCGTCCGCAATGAACGTCTTTTCTACAAGAACATCGTACTGATGGGCGACGCGGTGCGCAGCGCACACTTCAGCATCGGTTCCGGTACGAAACTGGCGATGGAAGATGCCATCGCACTCGCCGGATATTTCGCTCAGTGTGGCAATGACGTGCAAAAAGCACTCGAAATGTATCAGAACATTCGCAAGGATGAGGCCGACCGCCTGCAGAGAACCGCTGTGGTGTCCCTCAGCTGGTTCGAACACATCGACCGTTATGGTGGCACGCAGGAAGCCGAGCAGTTCACGTTCAATATGATGTGTCGGGCGAAACGCGTGACGTATGAAAACCTCAGGCTCAGGGATCCGGACTACATAGAGAGGATGGATAAGTGGTTCGCCGGTCACGCCAAGGCAACGACGGGTTTTCATGACATCGATACGGAAAACCCGACTGTGCCAGTGTTCCAGCCGTTCAAAATCGGCAACATGCGGGTCGAGAATCGGTTCCAGTTGTCTGCGATGGCGCAGTACTGTGCGGAAGACGGCATGCCGACAGAATGGCACCTTATGCATTACGGAGCGCGCGCGGTCGGTGGCGCGGGTTTGCTGAATACCGAAATGATTTGTGTGGCGCCGGACGGGCGAATCACCCCTGGATGCGCCGGTATCTGGAGCCCTGAGCAGACCGAAAAATGGCGTCATATTGTTGATTTTGTTCATAAAAACAGCAAGGCGAAGATTTGTGCGCAAATTGGCCACGCCGGCCGCAAAGGCGCGACCTGCGTTCCCTGGAAAGGTGGCATTGACGAGCCTCTGCCGGCAGGCGGCTGGGAAATCATTGCGCCATCACCGCTTCCCTATCTCAAACACAGTGTTGTGCCGCGAGAGATGACGGGCGAGGACATGGACGCCGTCACCGAACTTTTTGTGAAGTCGGCAGAAAACGCCGCGCGGGCAGGCTTCGATATGATCGAAGTCCACCTGGCGCATGGTTACCTGTTGTCGAGCTTCATCAGTCCTTGCACCAATCGACGTGACGATGAGTTTGGCGGCGATATCGACAGTCGCATGAAGTTTCCGCTTCGCGTTGTTACGGCGATGCGCGCGGCATGGCCTGCGGACAAGCCAATGTCGGTACGAATTTCGGCAACCGACTGGGTCGATGGCGGGCTGTCTGAGGACGACATGCTCGCTGTGGCAACGATGGTGAAGAATGCCGGAATCGACATCATTAACGTGTCGACAGGTCAGGTTACCAAGGATGAGGATCCGATCTATGGGCGCATGTTCCAGGCGCCGTTTTCCGACCAGATCAGAAATGAAGTCGGCATTCCAACTATTGTCGCTGGCAATATTACCTCGGCTGACCAGGCGAACACCCTGGTTGCCGCCGGTCGAACCGACATCGTCGCATTGGGTCGTTCCATCATGAACGAACCCCACTTTGTACTAAAAGCAGCGGCGCATTATGGATATTCGAATCAGTATTGGGCGCCCCAGTACTCGTCCGGGAAATTCATGGCGGAGATCCTGGCAGCGAAAGCAAATGAGGAAATGCTTGAATTGCGCAGCGCAGCCAAGCCGCCGAACCCCAGCGAAGCGCTGGCGATCGCAGTGGCGCGTGGTGAAGTGCTGCAGAAATAAATGAGGACCCAGCAATGAGTTACACGGAACAGCAAATTGCCGACATGGTGCAGCCGACGAAGGTGCACCGAAGTCTTTATACCGACCCCGAGATCTTCGACCTGGAAATGGAACGAATCTGGGCGAATGCCTGGATCTACATCGGGCACGAAAGCCAGGTGCCCGAGAAGGGCAGTTACATGACGCTCAACTACGGCAAAGTACCGGTCGTCATGGTCCGGGACAACGACAATGACGTGCACGTTCTGCACAACCGTTGTGGTCACAAAGGAGCGAAACTGGTCGACCGGCCATGTGGCAAGATCCCGGCCTTTCGTTGTTGCTATCACGGCTGGCGCTATCGTCTGGACGGAAAATTATTGGGCGTGCCGCACTTGCAGGGCTATGACGGTACTGATTTCGACAAGGACGATCCGCAATACAGTATGCAGAAAATGACGTCCGAGAGCTTTCGCGGCTTCGTATTCGCGACGATGAATCCGAATCCTCCCGACCTTCGCACGTGGATGGGTGGCGCTGCCGATGTCATGGACAACTTGTGTGATCGGGCGCCGGAAGGGGAAGTCGAAGCGGCGGGTGGTGTCTTGCGTTATGAGCACGAGTGTAACTGGAAGATGTTCATCGAGAATCTGAATGACACAATGCACCCGATGATTGTGCATCGCTCGGTGGTCGAATCGGCGCTCGACTATATAAAGACACTGCCGGAAGGCTCGCCGCGCCGCGACGAAGCTGAAATCATTCCGCCATTTGGCGCATCGTATGAAACCTTTGAGGAAACCGGCATCACCGGTTTCAGGTTCGGCCACCACTACGATGGCGGCAAGACGAGTATTCACGCGAAATACACGCTGGATCCTGAGTATGAAGCCGCGATGTTGAAGGCCTATGGCAAAGAGAGGATGCAGGAGATCCTTTCCTTTAACACGCACAATACGCTCTACTACCCGTCGTTGACGATCAAGTCCGCGGTGCAGAACATTCGCGTCGTGCGACCCATTGCCTACAACAAGACCATCATCGAGACCTGGTCATTCCGGCTAAAGGGCGCGCCGGATTCCATGCTGAAACGAACGCTGCTTTATTCGCGATTGATAAATTCCAATGGTTCGATGGTTGGCCCGGATGATCTCACTGCCTATTTCCGCATGCAGGAAGGTTTGCAGTCGCAGGCTTCCGACTGGATCGAGATGCACCGAAATTTTGCCCGGGATGAAAAGCTGGAAGACCGGATGGTCGGCAAGGGAACCAGTGACCTCGACGTCAGGACGCAGTTCAGTGCCTGGCGAGAGTACATGACGGAGGCCGCGTGAGATGACCGCCGTCATTACAAGTAACGAGAAGATCCGCGAAATAGAGCAGCTACTCTACCAGGAAGCCGCTTGTCTCGACCGGCCGGACCTCGACGCCTGGATCAATCTCTACACAGAGGATGGTACCTACTGGATGCCGGCGATTCCTGACCAGGAAGATCCGCACACGCACATCTCGCTTTTCTATGATGATCGCGTGCTTATGGAGGTGAGACGACGAAATTTCGTACACCCGGCTGCAGCGTCCAAGGACTATGATGTTCGCGCGTCACACATTATCTCAAATGTTCAGGTCCGGGAACTGGATGAGAAGTCAGGTGATTGCACGGTGACGTCGAACTTTCACTGTTTCCTGTACTACCGCGACAAACAAACGCCATACGCTGGCAAGTACACGCACGAACTTGTCAGGGACGGAGACCGCTACAAGATCAGATCCAAGCGAGTCGACATCATCAACTGTGATGCAACGCTGAATACGATCATCATCTACATCTGATTAGTTCTTTGGCACAACGGCATTGCTCGTCGATCGTGATGCAATTTCGGCGTCACAGGTGAAGTCTTGTATCGGCTCATCATCCTTCATGCGGTAAAACGGGATTTCGGCGGTATACGGCTCCGTCAGGTACACAGGGTCCGAAACTGTGTAACGAATCGTCATCTGCGAGCCATCCTCGTTGACCGTATATTGCTCGACCAGTTTCTTTTGCGGGCTGGATGGAATGTCCGCGCCATTGCCGTTTGGGTCCCAGCCGGACGCCAGGCCTGCCGGCATGGCGGGAAACCCGGTTGATTCGATGATCAATGTGTCGTTTTCGTAGCGACCGGTGCGGCCACCGTACATCGGGTCCGTGATATTGCTGACTTTGGCATCTAAAATCACCGCGCGACGGACTTTTGAATACTCATGAAAAATATTGATCATGTCGCCGCTGCGCGAAATATCGTAGATATAGGGAATCATCAACAGCGATGGCAGGTTGGGCGGAACGCACTCGGATGAGGAGTTCTTGCGCAGGTCGAAATCGCGCCTTGCCTGGAGGCCAGCCTCCGTCAAAGGCATCGGCGAATCGGCGATGACCTGGCCCGTGATGAATGTCAACCACTTGCCGGTCAGACGGTCGACGCCAGTCACGCCTTCGCGCTTGTCGGTAATCTTTTCCTCTGGTGCGCGGCGGATTGAATTCAGCATCTCGAATGACTCGCCACTTGCCGTATCAATCTGTGCGCCGAACAGAAGGAGCTTCTCCGGTTTCCGGCTACGGGGGCCGCGAATGGTGACGCCGTCACCCACTTTCAATGTATCGCGGTTGATGCCGAGTCTTCTAAGAAGCGGCACCGCGTGCGCTTCGACTTCCCAGGTTTCGACTTCACCGTTTTCGTTGGTAACGTCAACCGCGAAGAAAGAGTGCGGGCTGCGCATTTTGACTTCCGAGAGAACGCCGGAGATCTCGACGATATTGCTGGCGTCGTAGTGTGTTGCAAAAGAATGGTGCGCAGACACGGGTATCGCGTAAAACAAGGTCGCGACAATGGCGTAAAAACTCGATTTGATTTTCATGTTTTCCCTCGCACTGTCGGCCTGGTGCCTATCGAATCAGGAGCACCTTCTGATTAACCGGGTACAGCCATTCTACGCCGCGTTCGGTGACGATTGCGTCATCTTCCAGCGGTATTCTGAGCTTTTTGCCACCCCACTCGGGAATGGCGGTATACGCGAACAGCTCAATTGAGAACATGTTAGTCGGCTGAATGACG
The DNA here is from genome assembly GCA_024640315.1 of Woeseiaceae bacterium. Classification (GTDB taxonomy): domain Bacteria; phylum Pseudomonadota; class Gammaproteobacteria; order Steroidobacterales; family Woeseiaceae; genus SZUA-117. The sequence continues at coordinate 28,514 of JAHEFF010000006.1, read as the reverse complement.
TATGTCATGCGTTCGGGGTTGAACCACGCGATTGATGGGCCGATGCCGTGGCCGAGATTGCCTACCGAATGGCAACCTATGATGACATCGACGATGTCAGGATCCTCTGTAGGCTGATTGAAAGTCTCCATCACTTTGAAGCCAGACGCATTGATTTTTTCATTCAGCAAATTGTAAGTTTCACCAGCCGTTCGGCCAGCTTTGATGTTGCCCTTTAGAATATCGCGGACTGCTCGCCCATTATCGAAAGCCTTCTGGATGCTTGCGGGAAGACGCGTTTCTCCCTCTTTGAGCACATAGGCGTGGCGCTTCATGTCGGTGTAGAAGTTCAGGTAGCCCACGCCCCAGTCGATGGCCAGGAAGTCGCCACGCTGAATAACATGATCATTGGACAATGCAACGAAGCCGTCCGGGCCCGTAATGTAGACCGACGGCATGCCGAACGACGTGCCCAGGCTGTTTTCGAATTGCTGTTCCCGCATCCACCAGGCGACATCGGCGAGTGTGGTTTTTCCGGGCGTGATGACCTCATTTGAAAAAGCGCGCTCGGCGATATTGCGTGACATCTCACCGGCCCAGGCAAATGCAGCAATTTCCGAGGCAACCCGGCGCGAGCGGAAGTCCGAGGCCAGTTTTTCGGCGGATACAAATCGCTCTGCGTACTTCGCGCCGAGTTCCTCAGACAATTTCTGGAAGCTTGTGTAGCTAAGACCGTCAGCCGCGCCGATATTGCGTGCGTAATTGAGAGCAATCGATTGAGGGTTGCGTTCTTCGACGAACGCCTTCAGCTCTGCTGCATCGCCGATGATGTCATAGGCGCCGTTGTCTTCGACGAGTGCGGTGCCAACGCCGAGAATGGCCCGTTCGATTCGGCCATCGCCGCGATCAGTGAACACGTAATATCCATACGAGCCGACATATCCCTTGCCGAAGTCTTCGGTTAAGGGATCTTCAAAGCCCTCCCGGTTGACCGTGATCCACATGTCGACGTTGTTTTCCCGCATGACCTCCGGCAACACGAGATCGAACTTTTCCAGCCGAATCTGGTTCATTCGCTCCCAACGCTTTTGCGCTTCACCGGCTGCGACGGCGTTGGCCGCGACGAGGACAAGGATCGTGGTCAGGAAGGCCTGACAGGTTTTGCTGCGCATATTTTGTCTCTTCAGAAAAGTCCCGTTATGCGCCCTTTGTCGGTCACACTGATCTGTTCAGCTGCGGGAGCGCGCGGGAGGCCCGGCATCGTCATGATTTCACCGCAAATAACGACCAGGAATTCGGCGCCGGTCGCAAGTCGAATCTCGCGAATTGGCACGTCGTGGCCTTCCGGTGCGCCGAGCAACTGCGGATCGGTCGAGAAGCTGTATTGCGTCTTCGCCATGCAGATCGGGTAGTGTCCGTAGCCTTGTTCCTGGAACTCGGCGAACTGGGCGCGTACTTTCTTATCGGCAATGATGTCCTCCGCGCCGTAAATCGATCGCGCGATACGCCGAACTTTGTCCCAAAGAGGCACGTCGTCCATGTACAGGGGGCGAAACTGGGATGTCTGGTTTTCAACAAGATCGACCACGGCTTCAGCCAGGGGAATGGCACCTTTGCCGCCATGTTCCCAGTGTGAAGACACGTTACAACTCACCCCGTATTCCGCACAGAAATCCCTGATAGCCTTGTGTTCCGCATCCGTGTCAGTTACGAAGTGGTTGATCGCGACTGTGACAGGTACGCCAAACTGGCCCAGGTTCCTGATGTGCCGACCAAGGTTGGCACAGCCCTTTTTGATGGCATCGACGTTCTCGCCTTTCAGGTCGCTTTTCGCAATGCCGCCATGCATTTTCAGTGCTTTCGTGGTGGCAACCAGCACAATCGCGTCGGGATGCAAGCCGGCTTTTCGGCATTTGATGTCCAGGAACTTCTCTGCGCCAAGATCAGCGCCAAATCCCGCCTCCGTCACAACGTAGTCCGCCAGCTTCAGGGCAGTCCTGGTCGCAATGACCGAATTGCAGCCGTGGGCGATATTGGCAAATGGTCCGCCGTGCATCAGCGCCGGATTGTTCTCCAGCGTCTGGACGAGGTTGGGCTGTAGCGCGTCGCGAAGCAGTGCCGTCATCGCACCTTCTGCTTTGAGCGCGCGTGCCTGAACGGGTTTTTTATCGCGCGTATAGCCAATCGTGATATTTCCAATGCGGTTGCGCAGATCTTCGAGATCGTTAGCGAGACAGAAACAAGCCATGATTTCCGAGGCAACTGTGATATCGAATCCGGCCTCGCGTACGACGCCGTTATGAAAACCGCCGAGGCCGGAAGTAATCGTACGCAGAGCCCTTTCGTTCATATCCATAACGCGCCGCCATGTCACGCGCCTCGGATCGATATTGAGCTGGTTCTCCCAGTGCATATGGTTGTCGATCATTGCCGACAGCAGGTTGTGTGCTGCACCGATTGCGTGGAAGTCACCGGTAAAATGCAAGTTGATATCGGTCATCGGCACGACCTGTGCGTAGCCGCCACCCGCGGCACCACCTTTCATGCCGAAGCAGGGGCCGAGGCTCGGTTCACGAAGGCACATGACAGCGTTTTTGCCAATCGCGTTCAGGCCGTCACCGAGGCCGACTGTGGTGGTTGTTTTGCCTTCGCCTGCCGGCGTGGGAGATATGGCCGTAACAAGAATCAGCTTGCCGTCTTTTTTGCCGTCAAGTGTGCTCAGAAAGTCATAGCTGATCTTCGCCTTATCGTGCCCGTAGGGAATAATGTCGTCGGGCTGGAGATCCAGTCTCGCGGCGATGTCGTTAATGTGTTTCTTGCTCGCAGCTTGCGCGATTTCTATATCCGAAGGTACGTTGGTCATAATTCAATTCTTATTGGTGAGGGCGCAGACCACTTCCACATAGTGAAACAGGTCGTCAGAGTGTGAACTGCAGGGCGCAGTCTATCAGATCGCTTTTGAAAATCGACCGTCGTTCTCGGCCCGGCTCAGGTGCCGGTCAAAGATCATGGCGATGCTGCGAAGCAGCAGGCGCCCTTTCGGCGTGATAGTGATTGCGTTTTCGTCCAACGCAATCAGTCCATCTTCGGCAAGCGGTTCGAGGCGCGCTAGTTCATCATCGAAGTAGTCTCGAAACTCAATGCCGTTGTTTGCATTAAAGGTGGCGAAATTCAGCCGGTCGTAGCACATGAGTTGCTTAATGACGTCCGCCCGAAGCAGATCGTCGTCGTCGACTTCCAGGCCACGCTTAATCGGCAGGTTGCCCTCGTGAAGCAGGGTTTCGTATTCGATCGTCGATGGCGTGTTTTGCATAAATGCATTTCCGATGCTGCCGATCGCACTGACGCCAAGGCCGATCAGGTCGCAGCCACCATGCGTAGAGTAGCCCTGGAAATTTCTCTGCAGGGTGCCATTCTCCTGGGCCTTGACGAGGTCGTCCCCTGGCAACGCGAAATGATCCATGCCGATATAGACGTATTCGGAATTCGCGAGTTTATCGATGGTGTGATGCAGGATCTCCAGCTTCGTCTGCGGATCCGGGATGTCGGCGTCATTGATCATTCGCTGACCTTTGAAGCGGGCCGGCAGGTGGGCGTAGTTATAAATTGCGAGCCGGTCCGGTCGCATTTCGAGAGCGATATCGAGTGTTTTGTCAAAAGTCGCAACGGACTGATGCGGCAGGCCGTAAATCAGATCGAAGGAGATTGACTTGAATCGGTTGTCTCTTGCGTCCCAGACAAGGCCGTCGACATCATCGGCCGACTGAACCCGGTTGACCGCACGCTGGACGTTCTCGTCGAAGTCCTGGATGCCAAGGCTAAGCCGGTTAAATCCCAGCTCGGCGAGCACACCCATCATTTGCGTATTAACCGTACGTGGGTCAACCTCTATAGAGAATTCCCGGGCGTCGCTTTCATCGAAGTTAAATGCGGTTCGAAGATGCGCCATCAACGCTCGCAACTCGGTCTCGTTCAGGTAGGTCGGCGTGCCCCCGCCGAAATGCAGTTGCTCAATCTTGCGATTGCGGTCAAACAAAGCCGACTGCATGTCGATTTCCTGACCGAGGTGCCGCATATACTTCTGCACGCGTTCGGCATTTCGCGTAACGATCTTGTTGCAAGCGCAGTAGTAGCAAAGCGTCTTGCAGAATGGAATATGTACGTAAAGCGATAGCGGTCGGTCGGAGTCATTGCTGGCTTCTGCAATGCGCCGATAGTCAGCGGCCGTGAAAGCGTCTTCAAACTGCAGTGCGGTGGGATAGGACGTATAACGCGGGCCCCGGCCATCATAGCGTTTGACCAGCTCCGGATCGAAGCAGATTTCCTGTGATTTCGCTTTGCTCATGGCCGAATGCTCCATTAATCCACCGTTATCCCCAATCGGTATTAACCGTAGCTGAGGCTCGGTTGGCCGATGCAGGTTCCGTGGGAGATTCTAACGAATTGCGCCACCCGAAGGTGGCGCAATAGCGTTCACAGCGAAAGAAATCGAGCGACTAATTGATGTCGACGGTGAGGTTGTACGATTGTGCGCCTGATATGGATCGGGATTCGACCTTGATGTAATACTTCACGCCTGCCTGGACAGGTGCGTCGATCATTTCAAACCGGTCGGCGTAGCTCGAAATCGCAATCTCGACAAGACTCTCATCGAGCAGGATGAGATCGAGATCTGTCGACAGTGTATCGAAGTGAGATAACTCGGCCTGCACTACGGCGTCGCTGGTGGCGGTGAAGGTATAGTAGTCATCGCGGTCTAATCCGACCCCCAGTGAGCCTTTGAAAAACGCGACGTTGTCGACAAATTCGAATGGATCCGCGATCTTGGGGCGACTGTTGCTGTCGGATTCCTGGGTTGCAGCGTCTCGTTTGGCGCTGATAGCCATCGTTCCATTGCAGGACTCTGTTCCGTTTGACCACGTCCACGCTGCGTTTCCGGCGCCCGAGTCGGCTGAGAACACCAGGGTCGCTGAGGTAAAGTCAGACGTTCCTCCGCGTTCAGGGTAGCTGCCGCTCCATTCGACGATGTCGCCGTTCACTGTGCCAGCAAACATGTCCCCGGTGGACGCCAGCATCGTGATTTCGGTGTCGTCCTGCGTAATGACAATTGTCTGTGCGTCAATGAATTCGCCAGCGTCGCAGTTGACCGCGTTTTTCTCGGTTCTGCTGTACCAGGTTCCGGCGACGTCGGCCGGCGTCACTGGCTCTGGCTCGGGCTCGGGCTCCGGTTCCGGCGCGGGCGCCGGTTGCGATGCCAAAGGCTGCAGCGGCGCTGGCACCATCAGGTAGGGTGGCTCAACGTCTGAACAGCCCGTGGTCAGGGCGCCAGCCAGCAGTGCAAGGGAGAGGGGACGATTAAACATGGCAATAAGCTCTTTATATTTAATTTCATCAACTTATACGCCTGTGAATAAGGGTCGCTCCTGCGAATTTGACGTAATGGCCAGGCAAAGTGCTGAACTGCGATTCCCGGCATTTTGGCAAATGTGAACTGAGTCACACTTTCGGCCTGCCATGTTCAGGCCAGTCGGTATGGCCGATCGGAGTGAGGCTGGATCTACAGTCGCCGTAGCGAGTGGGTCAGGAACAGCGCAACCGTAAACAAGATCATTGCGACGCCCTGGTGCGCGGCGGCCAGTGGAATTGGCACAACGAGAAGTAGCGTTGCGATGCCTAACGCCACCTGCAGTATTCCCGTGTGAAGCAGGGCATTCACACCCTTTCTGGCCCGTTCCGGCAAGTCACCTTTTGGTATGCGCAGCCAGAAAATCACGATGAGCGTGAACGTTGTGATTGCAAGTAAGCGATGGTCAAACTGAACGGTCGCGATGTTGTCGAAAAGATTTTTCCACCACGGCTCGAGCGCCATCAAACCTGGCGGCACCCAGTATTCGCCCATCATCGGAAAAGTATTGTAGACCTTGCCGGCTTTCAGCCCGGCGACAAATCCGCCCGAGACGACGGTCAGTGTAATCAATGATGTCAGTGCCAGTATTTTGCCGTACCAGGGATGCGCTTTGTCGCCAGAGGGCGGAAAGAGCAAAGACAGGGCGACCCAGAACATATAGGCGTAGATCATGAACGCTGCAATAAGGTGGGCCGTTAGCCGGTACTGGCTGACATGCGGATCGTCGACGAGACCACTCTTGACCATGTACCAGCCAAGCACGCCCTGCATGCCGCCAAGCACAAACATGGTTCCATACTTTAGCCATTCATTGCGGCGGATATGGCCTTGCCACACGAAGAACAGGAAAGGGACCAGGAAGACAATGCCGATCGTGCGACCCAGCAGGCGGTGAAGAAATTCAAGCCAGAAAATGCCTTTGAAGTCGTGCACGTCCATCTGCGAATTGACCTTCTGGAATTCCGGCGTTGCCTGGTACATCTCGAAGGTTTTCTGCCACGCCTCATCAGTCATCGGTGGCAGAAACCCCGTGATTGGCCGCCAATCAACCATGGACAAGCCCGATCCTGTCAGTCGTGTGACTCCGCCGAGCACAACCATGACAAAGACAAGCGCGCAGCAGAGCAGCAACCACTGCGCGATTCTGCGATTTTTTTCAGCCGAATTCGTGTCCACTTCTTCTTTTGTTCTTGTATGAAAAACTGCCGGGTGGCAATGGTATCAAAGAAAGGCCTAGGTATATTCCGCAGTTTTACCTGCGCTGAATGCGGGATAACTTATCTATTACGAAGAAACTTGGTGCGCTGGCCACTGCATCAGTGCTGAACCGAATCGGTCAAGGCTGATTCACCCCGAAACCATCCTACCTCTGGTCTTTCGGATATCGATTTGCACTGATGCGAAACATGTTCAGGCTGGCCTGGTAGTTTTCCGGTCACTCTTCACAACGGATCAACGTTGCTGACCGGTACTGTCTGGTATGCCATTGCTGCGATTGTCTTTGGCACCGGGCCAGGTCCGAACACGGCCAGTTGCGCCATTTTTCGTCTCCCGTTACAAATCGAGAAGCGTCTGTCACATTCCTGGCGGACGTCAGAATGCGGCACCAGTTCTAATCAAGCGTGACGTATTGCTCGAGGCGCGCCACCTCGGCCTCGTCAACATACTTAGCCATTTCACGCCGGAACTGCTCGATGCTCGAATATGGACGATACTCCTCGAATTCATGCGCCATACGCTTGCCAACGCCCGGTATCAACAGGATATGCGTTTCGTCGGCAGTATTGAGATTGATTGGCACGAACAAATAAGCATACAGTTCGGTCAACTGGTCATCATCGAGGTCGGCACCAAGTAACTCATGCAGTGCACCGATCGTTGCATACGGTCGATTGCTGACGATGGCTCCTGCGATATATTCATCCATATGCGGCAGCCCGGCCATTTCCTCGACCGTTGCAGTGTTCGCATCCAGTATGCCGTCTGCGAACGCAGCAGTGGATACCGAGAGAAAAGAGACCGCCAGGGCGGTCCGGAGAATTGACAGGTGGTGCTGCATTGTGTGAATCCTTATGATCGGCGCGGGTTGCGATTGCGGGCATATTAAGAGCGGCACTGGAGCGGGTCAATAACCAGTCGATGCTACTGGCAATTCTTGTCGTTCTCCCGTGCAATTGCCTCTATATTGTCGGCTGAATGAAAGTGCTGACCAACATACTGAATTCGAAGTACTTCCTGTGGCTTCTTCTGGGTCTCCCGGCGGTTGGGCTGATCAATGCGTGGCGGGCCGAAGAACTTTTCTATGGCGAAGTGATCCATATCACCGGCGAGTTTTCGACCAGGCTTCTGATGCTGGCAATGGCGATCACGCCATTGCGCCTGATGTTCTCAAAAGCCCGCTGGCCGAATTGGTTGCTTCACCGCCGTCGTTACCTCGGCGTCGCATCGTTCGGCTACGCCTTGCTGCATACGTGGGTGTACCTGGACAGGAAGGCAAGTCTCGCTTTGATTGTCGAAGAGGCTGCAGACTTTGCCATGTGGACGGGTTGGGTCGCCTTCCTGATATTCATTGTTCTTGCGACCACCAGCAATGACGCGTCCGTACGGGCGCTCAGGCGAACCTGGAAGAAGATTCATCGCTGGGTCTACGTGGCCGCGTTGCTCGTTTTTGCACACTGGATTTTCGTTGCATTCGATTTCATACCGGGACTCATCCACTTTGCTATTCTTCTTTGTCTTGAAATCTATCGTTTGTGGAAACGCGGGAAGCTGAAACGACATGCGACGTGAAAAAATAGCTGCAAGGAGACTCTCCGACTGCCATAACATTGCTGATCTCCGCAAGCTGGCAAAACGCAAACTGCCATGGCCGATTTTCAATTACATGGACGGTGGCGCCGACGACGAAATTTCCCTGCGGCGTAATACGTCAGCCTTTGACGACTACGAGTTGCTTCCCACGCAACTCAATGACATCAGCCATATCGATCTGAAAACTACAGTGCTTGGGCAGGAGATAGACTGGCCGGTGTTTCTGGCACCGACCGGCGCCTCGCGACTATTTCATCATGACAAGGAACCGGCGGTTGTCCGTGCAGCGGAGAATTTTGGCACCATTTACAGCTTGTCCACGTTAGCGACGACGACAATTGAGGATGTTGCCGCGGCTTCGAACGGACCTAAGATGTACCAGGTCTATGTATTTAAGGATCGCGGTATCACCAGGGATTTCGTCGAACGCTGCAAGGCAAGCGAGTACAAAGCACTTTGCCTGACCGTGGATACGCAAGTGGCCGGCAATCGCGAGCGTGACCTGGTGACAGGATTCGGTATACCACCCAAGCTCAGGGTGCGCAGCGTGCTTAGCTATCTGCGGCATTTTCCCTGGACCATTCGTGCCATCTTCAACGGCGGTTTCGATATGGTGAACGTCACCAGCAGCCCTGGCGTCGCCACTGAGATTAACGAAGGTGTCATGGCATACGTTAACAGCCAGTTCGACCGAACGCTTGGCTGGAAGGACGTTGAATGGCTGGCAAGTCAGTGGGGTGGGCCGTTGGTGATTAAGGGTATCCAGACCGTCGCGGATGCCCGCAAGGCTGTTGATTCCGGCGCGACCGCCGTCATGTTGTCGAATCACGGTGGCAGGCAGCTCGAGTCGGCGCCGGCGCCTGTCGATTGCATTGCACCCATCGCCGACGCGCTGCGGGACAAGTTGGAGATTATCTGCGACGGGGGTGTGCGGCGCGGCAACCATGTCGTTAAGGCCCTGGCACTGGGCGCGAATGCGTGCAGTATCGGCAGGGGCTATTTGTTTGGCCTGGCTGCAGGTGGTCAAAAAGGCGTCGAGCACGCGCTGGGCATACTCCGGTCCGAAGTTGGTCTGACCATGGCACTTATGGGGTGCAACTCGGTGAACAAGCTGAGCGATGAGTATATTCGCAAGCGCTGATATTCAATTCTGCGCGTCGGGGAATCCAAATTTAATCAATTAGGGTCTGGCGTCTCAATTACTTTATGTTTCAACTACCGCGCAAAGCCTAAATTTTCCGGTAAATTCGTCGTCATCGCAGATTTTGTTATGCGGTGACGCCTAAAATTTTGGGCGTTCCGGCAATTTGCGGTTAATATGTGCGCAGCTCGCAGTAAGCGGGCACAAGTAAACACCGGTTGCCACCGGTGGGTTTAATCTAGAGGTAGATATGGCAGGCGAAAGAATCAGCGGAACCGTCAAATGGTTCAACGACGACAAGGGATTTGGATTCATTGAGCGTGAAGGTGGACAGGATGTATTTGTTCATCACAGCGCGATTCAGATGGAAGGATTCAAAACTCTTAAAGAAGGTCAGAAAGTGTCGATGGAAGTGACACAGGGACAAAAGGGACCCCAGGCGGAAAACGTCATCGCCGAATAGTCAATGTTGTCTGGCGCGCTGAAGCTCAATTGCCGCCAGCCAGCCCGACGCGGCAGCCCGGTGTCAGGATGAGACCGGAAAGACCAACCAATAAGAGGCTGCCCTTAAGCTCCGCGATGTTTGTATCAAGTGTTGCGCAGGTCCCCGTGCGTCATTTTTCTATTCAACTTTTACTCCTGATCCTGGTCGGGTGCGGCCCTGCCGAACAACCCTCCGTCGTGGCCGACGACCAGCCGCCGTCCTATGTCGGTTCGGACACCTGTGCGGCGTGCCACCAGGAACAGTTTGATGCATGGCGAGATTCCCACCATGAGCTCGCTATGCAACATGCAACAGAGAGCAGCGTTCTGGGTGATTTTTCAGGCGTCGAGTTCCGCTATTTTGGCACGACGAGTACGTTCAGCGAACGCAATGGCACTTACTACGTTCGGACGGATGACCAGAATGGCAATCTGCAGGATTTCCCCGTCAAATACGTGTTTGGTGTTGTCCCTTTACAGCAATACCTGGTTGAGTTTCCGGGCGGCAAGTTGCAGACCCTGCCCATTGCCTGGGACAGCCGGCCGGACGAAGACGGTGGGCAGCGCTGGTTTCATATCTACCCTGACGAAAGGATTGATCACCGGGACGAGCTTCACTGGACCGGTCGGGAGCAGAACTGGAATTACATGTGCGCCGAATGTCATTCCACCAATCTTGAAAAAAATTACAGCGCGGATACCGACTCATTTGATACGACCTGGTCTGAAATAAGCGTTGGCTGCGAAGGTTGTCATGGGCCCGCATCGGTTCACATCTCGCAGGCAGAACGTGACGATTTTGGAAGCCGCGCGGGCCTTCTGACGGATCTTGATGATGCGGGGCGGGCGACCTGGCAGATGAATCCTGATACGGGAATTGCTGCGCGTAGCGAGCTTCGCATGCGCCCGCCGATTCAGCCGGAGGCTTGCGGCCGCTGCCATTCACGCCGCGGCATCACGGCTGCTGAGTACGAATTCGATAAACCCCTGATGGACACGCACTCGCCGTCCCTGCTGGAGGACCGACTGTACTTTGCGGACGGTCAGATTCGGGAGGAGGTGTACGTATACGGTTCTTTCATGCAAAGCCGAATGTACCAGGCCGGCGTATCCTGTAGTGACTGTCATGAGCCACACTCGGCTACGCTGCGTACCGGGCCGGAGCCCAGTGCAGTTTGTGCGACCTGCCATTTGCCGACGCGGTTTGACAGCTCCGAACATCACAACCATCCTGTTGAATCAGTTGCCTGCGTTGACTGCCACATGGTTTCTCGCGACTTCATGGTGGTCGATGGTCGCCGGGACCACAGCTTCAGAATTCCGCGCCCGGATCTGACCATTGCCACCGGTTCGCCGAATGCGTGCAACCAGTGCCACAGTGATCAGGACGCCGAATGGGCGGCAGAGACTGTGAGTGATTGGTACGGCGGCGATGACTTTCGCGATCACTACGGCTTTGCAATTCATGCCGGCAGAACCGGTGGCGGCAATCAGCCCTTGATTGCGGCCATCGGCAACAACGATTTTCCGGGCATTGCCCGTGGCACCGCGCTTAGCTTGTTGCGACCACCGTATTCGCAGCAGGTCGCCCAGGTGATCCAGACCTCAATACAAAGCGCTGATCCGTTTGTGCGCCTGGGTGCTCTGCGCGCACTGCCTGGCCTGCAACAGGAATTACAGGTCGATTGGGCGGCGCCGCTACTGTCAGATCGCATTCGCACTATTCGAATTGAAGCGGCCCGCGTTATCTCACCAATGCGCCAGCAGCTGCATATTCGCTTTGAGGGGGCATTCAGGGTTGCAGAGCAGGAACTGAAAGATTCCATGCTGGCCATTCAAGAACGACCGGAGTCGCACATCAACCTCGGAAACCTGCTGGTCGAATCAGGGGATGCAAGCCTCGGCGAAGCGGCGTTTCGTACAGCATTACGAATGGAACCCGAAGCAGTCAGTCCGCGAGCGAATCTTGCCGACCTGTTTCGACGGACGAGTCGGGATGGTGATGCCGAGGCGTTGCTTCGCGAAGGACTTGAAATCAGCCCGGACGAGGCCGCGTACCATCACTCGCTTGGTTTGCTGCTGGTTCGCGACGCCCGGCAGCAGGACGGACTCGCGGAACTCCGTTCCGCTGCCGAATTGCAGCCTGAAAACGCAAGATTCGCCTATGTCTATGCCGTTGCACTTAATTCGCTGGGTGAAGCGGATGCGGCGATTGACTATTTGCACAGCATTAAAGATCAGTTTCCGGGTGACTTCGACATCAGCTGGGCACTCGCGACCATGCTTCGTGACCAGGGCCGCACAGAAGAAGCCCGGACCATCGCCGCAGATCTTGACAAGGTTTACCCGAATGTTCCGCCCGTCCAGAATTTGCTACAAACCCTGTAGGTTCCGTTCCGTCAAGCCATCATCTCATTTACCGGCCGCACCGGTTAATTGGTTTTTGGCCTCATGCGTTTCGTGCTTAAATGCCGCAAATAACAAAATGAAGAGGATTTCAATTGAAGCTTCGTCTGCTCGATGATTCGATCCGCCTGCGCCTGACACGTACCGAGGTCGATACCGTCAGCTCGGATGGCCTGGTCCGGGGGCGCGTGCGATTTGCGGGCACCAACTCTTTCGATTATGTCCTCGAAAGCTCGCCCGCAACCGTTAAGCCCGAAGCCCATATATCGAACAACGTGTTGACGGTTCGCGTACCTAAACTGGATATCGAGAGTTGGGCCGATTCAGAAGCGGTGTCGATCAAGGGGGAACAAGGTCTGGGCGACGGTGGTCAATTGAAGATCCTCATAGAAAAAGATTTCGCCTGCCTTGCGCCGCGCGTTGGCGAGGATGAAACCGATATGTACCCGCATCCGAAGGCGGGCACAGAAAAATGTTGAGAGAGCAAGTATGGCAGGCAACCGATATGCGTCGTTTACGCCGGAATCTCTGAAGTTTCTGCATGAGCTGAAAGCGAACAATAATCGCGACTGGTTCAATGAAAACAAATCGCGCTACGAAGAGCAGGTGCTCGATGTAGCGCTGCGCTTCATACAGGCTATGCAGGATCCTTTGGCGGAATTTGCTCCGCACTTCACTGCAATCCCGAAACGCATGGGTGGTTCGCTGATGCGCGTTTATCGCGATACCCGTTTTTCGAAGAACAAGACGCCATACAAGACGAACATCGGGATTCAGTTTCGACACGAGCAGGCACGGGATGTACACGCGCCAGGCTACTATGTGCACATCGATCCTGACGAAGTATTCCTGGGCGCAGGTATGTGGCGTCCGGCTCCGGATGCACTGCGCGGAATTCGCGAGCGGATTTCCGCCAAGCCGCTTGAGTGGGAACGGTGTCGTGACGACAAGAGTTTCAGGCGCAATTTCCGCCTGGGCGGCGAGACGCTCAGCCGACCGCCGCGCGGCTTCGACAAGGACCATCCGCAGATTGAGGATATCAAGCGCAAGGACTTTATAGCCGTTAAGACCATGTCACTGGATGACGCGCTGCAACCCCGATTTCAACAGAAAGTCGAAACCGCATTTAAGGCGGCCACACCGTACATGCAGTTTCTTTGCAAGGCAGTTAACGTACCGTTCTGACGCTGTACGACTGAGGTGATACCGCAAATGACCTTGAGCGGCGTCGGTGCTAGAATCCGCGCGCCGGAGCGAAAAGTATCGCCTGTAACGAACCAGCCGAAAGGCAACAAGGACTACCATGGCCGCATTTGATGATTCCGCGTTCGATAACCACGAACGCGTCGTTTTTTGTCACGACGCAAACACGGGCCTCAAGGCAATCATCGCGATTCACTCCACCGCATTGGGTCCGGCAGCGGGTGGAACGCGTCTCTGGTCGTACGCAAACGACGATGAAGCACTTCATGACGCCCTGAGGCTGTCCCAGGGTATGAGTTACAAGAATGCGATGGCGGGCCTGAAGTTTGGTGGCGGCAAGGCCGTTATTATGAAGTCCGAGGGCTTCGTTGGCACCGATGCCCTGTATGAACGTTACGGCGAATTTGTTGGCCAGTTAAACGGGGACTACGTGACAGCAGAAGATGTTGGCATGAGCGTAGAAATCATGGAGAAGGTTGCTAAAACGACAAAGTACGTCGCCGGCCTTGCGCAGCAGGGCGGTCAGGCAGGCGGCGATCCTTCACCAAAGACTTCCTTCGGCATTTTCACCGGCATAGAAGCGGCAGTTCGTTTCAAACTCGGCAATGAAAGCGTTAACGGGCTGACTGTCGCGGTGCAGGGTGTCGGTCACGTCGGCTATTTTCTCTGCCAATACCTGCACGAAGCTGGTGCAAAGTTGATTGTTGCTGATATTGACGGCGAGAGAGTCCAGCGGGTCGCCGATGAATTTGGTGCAACAGGTGTCGGGCTGGATGAGCTTCTTTCACAGGATGTGGATGTGATTGCGCCTTGTGCGCTTGGGGCAATCCTGAATGAGCATTCGATTCCGCGACTGAAGTCGGCCATTATTGCCGGCGGTGCAAACAACCAGCTTGAAACGCTCGAAGACGGACAGCGACTGCACGACGCCGGCATCCTGTATGCGCCGGACTACGTCATTAATGGTGGTGGAATTATCAACGTTGCCAGCGAATATTACGCTGATGCCACCGACGAAGAGGTGTTCGATCGGATTGCGGCGATCGGTCCCCGGCTGACAGACATATTCAAGGAATCTGCGGCGACCGGGCAACCAACCAACGTTGTGGCGGATGCGCAGGCGCGGAAGATAATCGCCAGCGCAGCCTAAAGGTCTTCGGGCAGAATGATGCCCATTTCCTTTCGTTTCACGCGCCAGATACCTATCAGCTCCGCCATCTTTTCCGGTTCGGCTTCCGCGAGGTTGTGCATTTCGCCCGGGTCGGCCACCACGTTGAACAGTTCGAAATTGGATTCGTCAAATGGTCCCGTCGTTGTCACGATCTTCCATGGCCCCTGTCTGACAAATGACCGGCCGCGATGCGAGAGGATGGTGATGTAATCATCATCGTGTATGGCATCGGAGTCTCCCGCAAGGAAGTCATTCATGCTTTCCCCAAGCATGGGTTTTACCGAGCCATCGTTCGGGTAGTCGGCGCCCGCGATTTGAAGAAATGTGGGCGCGAGATCCATCACGGTGGCATAAGTCGGGTCAATGACGCCTGACGCTGCCACTCCCGGGCCGGCAATGATCATTGGCGCGACCATTCCGCCTTCGCGCGTATAGCCCTTATGCTTCTGGAAAGGAGCTGAGCCCGCCTCAGCCCACTGTGGCCCGTAGGAGACGAACGAGTCAGCTGTGCCCATCTTTTCATAGCTGTTGTCGAAGGTCGCCCGAAGATAGTCCTGGTACGGGCCGCCGTTATAAAAATCTTCAGCAGCGGCACCATTGTCAGCCATGAAAATGATCAGCGTATTGTTGTAAAGATCTTTGTCCTTCAGATAGCCGATTAACCGACCAACATGGTCATCCAGGTTGTCCACCATTGACGCGTAAAGCTCCATTTTTCGCGACTCGATTCTTTGTTCTTCGGCTGTGAGCTGCTGCCATGGCGTATTACGGTCATTTCGCGGTGGCAGCTGGGAATCAAGGGGAATAATTCCTGCTTCCTTGAGCGAATCGAACCGGCGTTCGCGAAGAGAATCGTAGCCGTCGTCATAGTGGCCGGCGTACAAATCCAGGTAGTCATCCGGAACCTGCATCGGCCAATGTGGTGAGGTATAGGCGGCGAAGGCGAAGAACGGTTTCCCGCTATCACGATCCGCTTCAATGTACTCCAGCAACTTGTCAGTATAGAACTCGGTTGAATAACGGCCCGTCGGATACTCTGCGAGCTCTTGCCCCTCGCGATAGAGCGATCCACCCTCGTAGTAACCCTTGTCGTCGAAGTGCGTGCCTGCACCCTGCAGCAGGTTGAATGAGCGGCTGAACCCGGCTGCGTACGGGCTGTTTTCCAGTTCAAGGCCGAGGTGCCATTTGCCGACGCTGTAGGTATCGTAGCCGGCACCCTGTAACAGCTTCGGGAAAGGTACAACCCGATCCGATAGCTGGTTCTCGTAACCCGCAAGCGGTACGCCCGGGATATGTTCAGACGGCACGCCGGCAACGCCGACGTAGGACTGAGCGGCAACACCGGCAACATGATTGTTATTGCCACTCAGGAGCATGGCGCGGGTCGGTTCGCATAGCGGAGCTGTGTGAAACTGGGTAAACAGGATCCCCTCTGCGGCCAGCTGATCGATGTTGGGCGTATTGATATCGCTGCCATAGACGCCGAGATCGGCGTAGCCGAGGTCGTCGGCAACGATCAACAGGATGTTCGGTCGTCCGGTTTGGGATGCGGCGCCTGCTGACTGAGCGAGCGCAAAGATAACGAAAGTGGTCACTACACATCTGAAGCTCATGTGGGCCCCTTAGTCCTTGTTTCCGGCCACTTTACAGTTTTTCGAGGAACGCCAGAAGCTTTTCCGGCCGCACGTAGAAATTACAGCTCCCGGACAATCCTCAGCAGTTTTTCCGGGTCGGGCCGATCGGCGATAAATCGGGAAAGTGCGGTATGGCGGATGATGCCATCGCTGTCGACAATCAAAGACGCAGGCCACAATGTGTCGCGCCCATACTCACGGCTATATTCTTCAGGAACGCCGGTTTCCTGCACGAGCCCGAGTTGCCTGCCGATGGCCAGGGACTCGTCCAGCCAGAACTCGAATTTCACATCGAAGAAATCGGCGACGCGCCGGGTGGTTTCCAGCGGCTTTGGCGTGATCAGGATGAGATGGGCGCCGGATTCGTTGATCTCTTTATAGAATCTGGTCAGGTTCTGAACCTGTTTACTGCAGAACGGGCACCAGGTTCCACGCACGAACAGCAGAACCGAAGGTCGCCCACGCAGGTCAGTCGACGAGAGCGGCCCACCATTTTCGTCAACCGCGACGAACGCGGGCAAGGGTTTGCCCGGCTTCAGGTCATCCGGGATTGACCTGCCACGAACCTTGTCGCGAAACACAAGCAGTGCGCCACTTATGCCGACGACAACAACGATCAGGATCCAGGTCAGGTTCACGGGGGGTCCTCGAATCAGGTTTGCAGAACGATTTTGCCCATGTGCGAACTGCTTTCCATCAGTTCGTGGGCGATACGAGCGTCAACGAGCGGAAAGGTAGCGTGGATTATGGGCCTTACTTTGCCGGTTTCAAGCATGGGGAGTACGTGCTGCGAAATCTCAGCAGCGATCGCGGCTTTTTCTGCAACGGTCTGTGGGCGAAGTGTCGATCCTGTTATCGTGAGTCGCTTGCTTAAGACCTGCCGCATATCCAGGTCGGCTTTCGGGCCTTGCAAAAAGGCGATGATGACATAGCGGCCATCGCGTCCAAGCACGTTCATGTTCTTTTGCATGTAGGGCCCGGCTACCATGTCCAGCACGACATCCACGCCAGTCGCGCTGGTCAGATCCGTGACTTCCTTCTCCCAGTCGTTCGTTCTGTAATTGATCGCGTGATCGGCACCGAGCTCCTCGCAAAACCGGCATTTATTATCTGTACCTGCGGTTACGACAACCCTGGCGCCTTTTGCTTTGGCGATTTGAATCGCGGTAGTGCCAATACCGCTCGAGCCTCCGTGGACAAGTAGCGTTTCTCCCGCCCGAAGATCGCCGCGCATGAAGACGTTGTACCAGACCGTAAAAAAAGTCTCCGGCACAGCGGCTGCTTCGGTAAATGAAAGAGAACCCGGCATCGCCAGACAGTGGTTTTCGTTAACGCGGCAGTACTCCGCGTAGCCGCCGCCGTGCGTCAGCGCCATGACCTTGTCGCCTTCCTGCCAGCGGCTCGCTGCCTTGCCCCGAGCGACCACTTTGCCCGCAACCTCCAGGCCAGGGAGCGGGCTGGCATCTGCGGGGACCGGGTACATACCCAGTCGTTGCAGGATATCCGGCCGGTTCACCCCCGCCGCTGATACTTCAACCAGTACGTCAAATTCTCCCAATTCAGGCACGGGAACAGTCACAGGCTGCAATACCTCGGGAGCCCCCGGCTCGCGGATAGAGACTGCCTGCATTAAATCTTTCATAATTGGATTCCCCTGATGAGGGACCGGCGAATTCACCGGCCTCTGTCCGGATACTGCACCACCTAACAAAAAAGGCAACGAATGTGACTGGTAATCCCATTTTGTGGACGCCCGCCAGGGAGAGGTTGGAACAAAGCGCCATGTACCAATTCATGACGGCGCAAGGCCACCACCATTACGCGGACCTGCACAAATGGTCCATCGAAAACGTGGCGGAGTTCTGGGAGGCTGTTTGCGATTTCGGCGGCGTAGAGTTTTCAAAAAGAGCCAGTACGGTATTCGAGCAGCCTGGCGACATAACGACGGCGACCTTTTACGGTGACGGCGAGATCAGCTTTGCGGCACACCTGCTTCGCCACCGAGGTAGTAGTGCCGCGATCGTATTCTGGGGTGAAAACGGAGTTCGTCGTGAAATCAGTTTTGACGAATTGCGGCAACGAGTCGCGGAAGTTGCAGCCGGACTCAAAGCCGCAGGCGTTGAAAAGGGTGATCGTGTTGCCGGATTCCTGCCCAATTGTCCGGAAGCCATCATCGCGATGCTTGCAGCGACGAGCCTCGGCGCAATCTGGTCTTCATGCTCACCTGATTTTGGTATCAACGGTGTCGTCGATCGTTTTGGCCAGATTGAACCCAGAGTGCTCTTCTGCGCCGACGGCTATTTTTACAACGGCAAGCGCTTCGACTCGCTCGAAGCCGTTCGCGGTGTGCTCGACAGGATCGGCGGCATCGAGAAAACAGTGGTAGTGCCATTCACAGGCGAATCCTTCGAGCCGGGCGATATTCGAGGGGGCGTGAGTTGGCCGGAATTTGTCATTCCGGGTGCTGAGCTCGAGTTCACGCCGACTGAATTCAATCATCCCCTCTACATCATGTATTCGTCCGGCACCACCGGTGTACCAAAATGCATCGTGCACGGAGCCGGTGGCACCCTGATTCAGCACCTCAAAGAGCACAGGCTCCACTGCGATATCGATGCAGACGACCGGTTTTTCTTCTTTACGACGTGTGGCTGGATGATGTGGAATTGGCTGGTTAGCGGGCTCACGACCGGGGCGACCATTATTCTGTACGACGGATCCCCGTTCCATGAAGATGGGCGCATTCTCTGGCGCATGGCCGAGGCGGAGAAAGTAACGGCATTTGGGAGTGGTGCGAAGTACATATCCTCGCTGGAAAAGGCCGGTGTCAGGCCCCGTGAGGAGTTTGATCTTTCAAGCCTTAAGACCCTGTTTTCGACTGGCTCAGTGCTGGCCCCCGAAAGTTTCGACTTTATCTATGACGCCATCTCGGATGACATCCAGGTTGCCTCGATATCGGGCGGCACGGACATTCTCGGCTGCTTTGCCGGCGGAAATCCGCTGGCGCCGGTTCGCCGCGGCGAGCTGCAATGCCTGGCGCTCGGGATGGACGTCGAAATCTACAACGACGACGGCGAGGCTGTGATCGGTGAGAATGGCGAGCTCGTTTGCAGTAATGCGTTTCCGTCGATGCCGGTTTGCTTCTGGAATGATCCGGACAGTAAAAAGTACCACGCAGCCTATTTCGAGAAGTATCCCGGCGTCTGGGCACACGGTGACTATGCCGAGATCACCGGTGGTGGCAGCATGGTCATATACGGCAGGTCGGACGCCGTGCTCAATCCAGGCGGTGTTCGTATCGGCACAGCCGAGATCTATCGCCAGGTCGAGAAACTCGACGAGGTAATGGAGAGCATCGCCATTGGTCAGGATTGGGACGGCGACGTCCGCGTTATCCTGTTTGTCGTCATGCGCGAAGGCCAGGCTCTCGATGATGATATGAAGCAGAGAATACGTACAGTGATAAGAGAAAATACGACACCCCGGCATGTTCCGGCGAAAATCGTCGCCGTGCCGGAGATACCACGGACCATCAGCGGCAAAATTGTCGAACTTGCAGTGCGCAACGTGGTTCATGGCAGGCAGGTGAAGAATACAGATGCGCTGGCAAATCCGGAGACGCTTGAGTATTTCAAAGACATCGCCGAGCTTTCGACGACATGAGTGTTCCGGATATGCTCGGAACGGTGGTTTACGAAGGCAGGGTTTTGCCCGAGTGGATTGATATCAACCGCCATATGAACGTTGCCTACTACTTGCTGGCGTTCGACCAGGGCGTCGATGCCTTGTGGACTGAGTACGGCATTACGGACGAATACATCAGTGGAACCGGCGGATCGACTTTTGCCGTTGAATGCCATGTCATCTACCAGAAGGAGTTGCACGAAGATGATCCCTTTATCGTGACGTCGCAGTTGTTGAGCTACGATGAAAAGCGAATTCACCAGTTCCAGCGGATTTACCATGCGGAGCAGGGCTTCCTGGCCGCAACTGCCGAATGGATGAACCTGCATGTCAGTCTTGAAACGCGGAGGGTTTGCCCGTGGCCGGAGTCGATTCTGAAGAGTATCGGCGAGTTTGCGGCATCGCAGGCCGGCCAGCTCAGGCCGGAAGAGGCGGGCAAACAGATGTCGATAAAGAAGCCTCTGTATACGTTGTAGCGAGTAACAAACAGTGAGTACAGACAATCATTTTCTGTTGGCGATCGATCAGGGGACCAGCAGCAGCCGTGCCGTGGTATTCGATCAATCTGCGAGGGTTGTCTCGAATGCGCAGCAGGAATTTCCCCAGGAATATCCACAGCCGGGTTGGGTGGAGCACGATCCGGAAGCAATTTGGGCATCGGTTGTAGCAGTGACCCGGAAGGCACTTGAGGCTGCCGGCAGCGGCCGGGTCGCCGGTATCGGCATTACCAATCAACGCGAGACGACGCTGATCTGGGACCGGGAGACGGGCCAATGCGTTCACCGGGCCATTGTCTGGCAGGATCGACGTACCGCCGATTTTTGCCAGGAGCTCAAAGATGACGGCCATGAAAAAATGGTCACCGATAAAACCGGCCTGCGCATTGATCCGTATTTTTCTGCCAGCAAAATTGCGTGGACGCTTGATCATGTAGAAGGGGTGCGGAAGTTGGCTGAGTCTGGTCGGCTCGCGTTCGGCACGATTGATTGTTTCCTGCTGTGGCGGCTGACCGGCGGGCGCGTGCACGCCACCGACGCGACCAACGCGTCGCGCACGCTCCTCTTCAATATTCACTCGCAGCAGTGGGATCCGGAATTGCTTGAGCTTTTCGGCGTGCCCGACTCCTTGTTACCGGAAGTTCGGGATTGCGCAGACGATTTCGGTGTCACGGACAAGTCTGTAATTGGCGCCGAAATTCCTGTCTGCGGGATCGCGGGTGATCAACAGGCAGCGCTGATCGGGCAAGCCGGATTTTCTCCCGGCATGACGAAAAGCACGTACGGTACCGGTTGTTTCGTCATCGCAAATTCCGGCCGTAATGCCCCGATTTCAAATCATAATTTGCTGACCACGGTCGCCTATCGGCTGCAAGGTGAGGTGACTTATGGGCTCGAAGGCAGCATTTTCGTTGCCGGCTCGGCGATACAGTGGCTTCGGGATCAGTTGAAGATCATTCAGTCGGCAGCCGAGTCGCAAGCAATCGCGGTGTCGACCGGGATCGTCGATCACGTGCACGTGGTACCGGCTTTCGCAGGCCTTGGCGCGCCTTATTGGGATCCGAATGCGCGGGGCGCCATTCTTGGCTTGTCACGTGATTCAGGCATCAATGAGATTGTCACCGCGACGCTGCAGGCCGTGGCATTTCAGACACGAGACCTGGTCAATGCCATGGCCGAGGATGGGATAACTCCGAGCATCATTCGGGTTGATGGCGGCATGGTCGCCAATGACTGGTTTCTGCAATTTCTTGCGGACATCCTGGGATTGCCGGTGGAGCGGCCGAAGAATGTCGAGTCAACTGTCCTTGGCGCCGCATATCTTGCCGGTCTGCAGCGCGGTGTCTATGGCTCGGTCGACGATATCTCTGCGCTCTGGTCGAGCGAATCGGTTTTTAGTCCGGCGATGGAAGAAAGCAGGCGCGAGTCCCTTTATGTCGGATGGCAACAGGCGGTAAACAGGGTACGTAGTCAGACATAAAAGCGCTGGTATGCGACGGTCGTCCATACCGCCAGAACCACGACAAGACTGATAAAGACAGCGGCGGAACCCATGTCCTTCGCACGGCCGGCAAGCTCATGATGATCGCTTCCGATTCTGTCCACAGTCGCCTCAATTGCAGAATTCAGCAATTCGACGATAAGTACCAGCATCAATGACAGGATCAGAAGCAACTTTTCCATCAACGATTGGCCCAGCCAAATGGCGACCGGCAACAGGACGAGGGCGAGCGTCAACTCCTGGCGAAAAGCGGCTTCGTGCCGCCATGCGTGGCCGAAACCCTGCGCCGAAAAACCGGTAGCGCGGATAATTCTGCGAATTCCTGTGTTTCCAGGCTTACCCATTATTTGCCTCCCCTGCCAAAGCGGGTTCAATTCTAAATCAGGCGGTGTCGATTAGCTGGATTCAGTTCGTCAAATGTCGAGAATCTATTGCGCTTGACTAGTGAGCTGTTGCAAAGAATGATTGGAGCCTGAAAGGGCCCGACCCTTTTTTTCTTGAGAGTAGTAAACCCTTGTTACGAGCCCGGCAAAAGCTTGGTAAATACCGCATTCTCGGACGCATTGCGTCAGGGCCGCTCGCCGACGTGTACAAGGCGGCGGACACGATACATCGGACCCGCGTTGCGCTAAAGATTCCGAAGCCTGAGGACAACACCACGCACGATGATTTCCTGCGTGAAGTACAGATCGCAACGCGGCTTAATCATCCGAATATCCTGCCTATCCAGGATGCGAGTTTTATTGACGGTCGATTCGTGATCGCCATGGGCCTGGGTACAGAATCGCTGGCCGATCGCATTGAGCGAAGAATGTCGACCGCACGTGCACTCGACATCGCCGAGCAGGCACTTGCGGCGCTTGCTCACGCGCATGAAAGGAAAATTATCCACTGCGATATCAAGCCGGAAAACTTCATTCTGTTTCCAGGCAACCAGGTGAAACTCGCCGACTTCGGATTTGCCAAGATTAGCCTGAGAACACTCAAGGCATCGGGCTCCGGGACCATCGATTACATCGCTCCGGAACAGGCAATGGGTCGGCCAAAATTTCAGTCCGACGTATTTTCTCTGGGCCTGGTTTTATACCGGCTCCTTTCCGGCAAGTTGCCGGAATGGCCATTCAAGTGGCCGATGATCGGATATGATCGCCTGCAGTCGCGCGTGCCTGCCGAATTAATAGCAATGTTGCGAAAGTCGATCGAACTCGACCCGGCAGACCGTTACCGAAATGCGGTCGAGATGTACGCTGTGTTCCGCAAGGTGAAGCGTTTGCAGGAACGCCGGCAGAAAAAGGCTGCGCCGCGCAGAAAGAAGTCAGCGAAAAACGGGGCGTCGTGGCGTCGTATGCAGTGGCGAGAGTTCCAGAAACACTACAAGGCCGAGTTGGATACGCGGCATCATTGCAGGAGCTGCGAAGGGCCTGTCGCAGAAAGCATGCTGGCTTGCCCGTGGTGCGGTACGGAACATCCGACGAGGCGTTCTGAAACACGAATGCCAGCCGTTTGTCCGCGCTGCGAGCGCGGTGTGAAAAACGACTGGCACTTTTGCGCCTGGTGCTATGGCGCCGGGTTCGAACTGGAGACGTCCCGTCGTTTTCCTGACAAGCGATATACCGCCAAATGCGCGAATTCAAAATGTCGCGAGCCCATCATGCCGTTCATGCGTTATTGCCCCTGGTGCCGCAGCAAAGTAAAGAAAGGCTGGCAGATCAAAAACAACCGGCACAAGTGTCCTTCCTGCAATTGGGGCGTCGCCACGGAATTCTGGAATTTTTGCGCCTGGTGCAGCGAGCCCGTAGAGAAATGAGTGATGACATGATTCTCCTGGATGGGGCGACCGAACCGGATCAAGTCGATATTTCCGTAGGCGGCGGATTCATGGTTGCCTTTACCTGTCGGGCGCCGGACAAAGAATCAGAGAACGAAGATTGTGTTGCAGCGATCCCTTACGGCCCGGATGCAGTTGTTTTGGCCGTTGCGGATGGCGCCGGTGGCCTGCCTGCGGGGCGGCGAGCGTCCCAGACTGCAGTTCGTTCGCTGGAGCAATCGTTGAATGTTGCTGCAGCGGAGACAATGCAGTTGCGAACGGCAATTCTCAACGGAATCGATTCAGCGAACGAAGCCGTCCTCGCGCTGGGCAACGGATCAGCAACAACGCTGACGGTGGTGACTATTGAGGGGCGGATAGCACGCAGCTACCAGATTGGAGATTCCGAGGCGATGGTTGTCGGTCAGAGGGGCAAAATGCGCGCGCAAACCATGGCACACTCGCCGACAGGTTTTGCGGTCGAGGCTGGACTGCTGGATCAGCGTGATGCGCTGCACCACGAAGAGCGTCACCTTGTCTCTAATTTTATTGGCATGGCCGACATGCGAATCGATATGGGTGCCGGCATTCAGCTGAACCCGCTTGACACCGTGTTGCTTGCCAGTGATGGCCTGACCGATAACATCCATATCCATGAGATCACGGAAATGATCCGCAAGGGCCCGCTGAACGGAGCGGTCAGTTCAATGACCAGCCTCGCGCGAAGGCGCATGACAGTTGAAACCATGCATCAGCCAAGCAAGCCGGACGATCTTTCGGTGGTTCTGTTCCGCAAACCCTACAAGCGGGAAGTCAAATCAGTCTGAAAGTGGCAGGGTGATCCGAACAATCAGTCCACCGCTATCGCGATTCCTCGCCTCGATGTGACCATGGTGAAGTTCAACCGCACGTCGTGCGATGGCAAGTCCGAGCCCGGTGCCGCCATTACTGTCCTTCTTGGCTGATTCCTGGGTGCGAAAGAAAGGTTCGAACAGGTGATCCAGCTCATCACCCTGGACACCCGGGCCGTCGTCTTCTATGTCAATAACCGCGTTACGGCCTTCGACACTTAGTGTTACGGCGACGGGCCGCTCGACTGGACTGTGGCGAATGGCGTTACGCAAGATGTTCTCGACTGCGCTTACCAGCGCGCCTCGATGACCCTTGATGACGATTGAAACGCCATGTGCCATATCGAATGCGACACGGTGATCAGATTTGCATTCGAAATTGACATTCTCTATGACCTCGCTGATGACGTCGGCCAGGTCCGTGTCCGCAGCGTCACGTTGCCTGTCCGTTTCCAGCTTGGTGTAGCTTAGTATTTGTCCGATCAGGGAATCGATGCGTTCCGATTCCAGGTCGAGCCGGGCAAATTCTGACAAGTCGCCTGCTTTTCGTCGCGCAAGTTCGACGGCAACACGCATTCTCGCCAGTGGCGAGCGGAGTTCGTGAGAAATATTTCTCGACAACTCAGTTTGTTGTTCGGCAGCTCGTTGCAGATTCGCCGCCATCAGGTCGAAGTCGCGCCCCAGCATGCCGAGTTCGTCGCGGCGCTTGCCGACGGAATCTGCAACTCGCACATCAAGGTTACCTTCTGCCAGTGAAACCGTGGCGTCGCGGAGCTTGCGAACAGGCCGGGAGAATGCGGCTGCCAGTGCGTAGGAGACGAGGCCGCTTGTGAGTAAGGCGAAAATCAACAAAAGAACGCGAATATCCTGGTTGCTCCAGAACGCTTCCGGTGCTCTCACGGGCGCGACCAACATCGTGTACACATCACCGTTAGGCGCGACCAGTTGTGGCAGGAATCTGGAACGACGAAAATTGCGCTCGCCTTCGTCTGCTCGTCGGTAGCGTTCCAACCGTTCCCTGTGTCGCTGAAACATTCGCTCGACGGCAAATGGCAGTCGCCGCGATGAAATGTCTCGCCCGGTTTCGTCCATGATGAATACGACGACGCCATCATCCCGAGGCGTTCCGTCACGCCATTTGAGCAGACCTTCCCGACCGCCAGTCTGCAACGCGGCGCTGGCTTCCAGCATCGAGTTACCCACTTCGAAATCTTCGACTGTCTTTTGCAGCTGCTCGGCGTACAGAAAGCCACCGATGGCCGCAGCACCGATGATCAGTCCGATGACCAGCCAAAACGCAACGAAGAATTTCAGGAAAAGGCTGCGCATGAGGCTCGGCTCAGGTTCCCGGGATCAGCAGGTAACCAACACCGCGCTGATTCTGAATGGTTTCGTTTCGGTTGCCTGCTTTCTCGAGCTTGCCGCGCAAATTACTGATATGCGTATCGACGCTTCGGTCGTAAGGCAGCAGTCGGCGTCCCAGTGCACGCTCGCTCAGGTATTCTTTGTTAACGACCTGCCCTGGCGTTTCCAGAAGGCATTTCAATATTTCGAATTCCGTTCCGGTCAGCTGCAGTTCGCTGTCGTTTACCGCGGCGCGGTGTGTTCGAGCATCCAGCCGGATGTCGCCCAGTTCGAGAACGCTATGCTCGTCAGACTGAAGTTGCGATCTGCGGAGGATGGCCTTGATTCGTGCCAGGAGTTCACGGGGGTTGAATGGCTTGGGCAAATAGTCATCTGCGCCGAATTCAAGTCCGATAATGCGGTCAACATCGTCGCCGCGAGCGGTCAGCATGATTACCGGAACAGTGCTGGTCAGGCGGACTTTCCTGAGCACATCAAGACCACTGATCCCGGGCATCATGATATCGAGGATCAGCAAATCATAATCGTTCGACCTGAACGCCTCGATTCCCGATTCGCCGGTATGCACCGCTGTCACTTCGAGGTGATCGGCCGCGAGAAAATCGGTGATCATGCCGCCAAGCTCGCGGTCATCATCGATCATCAAAATCCGCGGATTCCTGTTTGTTTCCGTCATCTCTTTGTGGCGTTGGATCGCATTGATTGTCATCGTCCGCCAATGCGAAATCTTCTGCAACGTCCACGCCTTGATCCTTGACAAATCTTGGCAATCCCTGCGCTTGCATGAACCCTGCTACACACTATTGCCCGTAACCTTTCATTATCAGATCCGTTGTAACGGACGCCGTGGGGTTAAACTTAAACAAGGGAAATTCAATATGAAGAAGATATATCTCACAGTGGTCGCAAGCCTGGTTGCTCTGTCGCTGACGGGCGGCTTACTTGCCGCACAGGAAACGTATGACGGCATCAGCCGGCATGATAAACGCGGGTCGCAAATGCATGGCCCCGGCCCGGATTTCGGTGGCCCGGCCGCAATGGGCAGAATGGCCGAATATCTTGGCCTTGATGATGCGCAACAGGAGACGGTCAAGAATATCGTGGCGGCCTCCCGGCCTGAATTCGAAGCGTTGCGGCTGCGTTCCCAGGAAAATCGGGAAGCATTGCGTTCTCTTGACGCCAACGATGCGGACTACGGTGTCAACTTGCAGAATCTTGCGGCGCAGAGTGGCGAGTTGGCCGCGGAGACGGCTTTGCTGCAGGGAAGGGTAAGGGCTCAAATTCATGCAGTTCTGACGCCGGACCAGCAGCAGAAGATGGCAGAAGGTGCAGATCGACTACGGCAGCGAGACCGCGAGCACCCGAGGCGGGGCGCGAGATAAGACCCTGAATGGTTGACCACCAGAAACGGCCCGGCAGACCCGCTCCGACCCATCCCCCAGGTCGGCGCGGATGCCGGGTTCGTTTTTCTATGTTAAGTCGTCGGACACCAGGCCGGCGTATTGCTGCCGGCGAACGCCTGTCAGTACTTCGTGAAATTACCTTCTTTCTCTAATATTGTAATTGAAAACAATAAGATAGGATCGATTTTGCTGTCGGCGACTCGTCTTTCCAAGGTAGCGTAACGAGCAGCGATAAACGCGGTTGCGACAGTCGACTGCGCGTATTATGGTCGTAGTCAATCCGGCAGCTTGAGACCGGGTGACAGCAAGCCATGTTTGATGGAACTAATGGACTGAAAATGTTCTCCAATCAGGCAGAAAGCGACGTCGACGCACGGGATTGCGTGCAGTGATAAATCGCTTGGGGCAATCGAATATTATTCAGGGCGGTATGGCGATGCACACAGGCAGCCGAAAGAACACAACTCTTATCAAATTGCGCACGGCCGCTGTCGCGACCGCGTCAGCACTTATTCTCGGAGGCTGCGCAGTCAGTTTAGGCGGCGGCAGCTCCGGCGGCTCGATGGGCGGAGGCTCGTCGGGCGGCGGCGTAAGTATCCCGGGCGGCGGTTCATCCGGAGGCGGTTCATCCGGAGGCGGTTCATCCGGAGGCGAATCTTCCGGCGGCGGTTCATCCGGCGGCGGATCTTCCGGCGGTGGTTCATCCGGCGGCGGTTCATCCGGCGGCGGATCTTCCGGCGGTGGTTCATCCGGCGGCGGATCTTCCGGCGGTGGAATGCCTGGCGGCTCGTCAGGTGGCGGATCATCCGGCGGTGGTTCGTCCGGCGGTGGAATGCCTGGCGGCTCGTCAGGTGGCGGTTCATCCGGAGGCGGATCTTCCGGCGGTGGAATGCCTGGTGGCTCGTCAGGTGGCGGATCATCCGGCGGTGGTTCATCCGGCAGCAGTGGCGGTTCGGCCGATGGTGGTGCCGGCGGCGGCGGTGGAGGAGGCGGCGGTCAGATTCGCGGTATCAGTGGGCCCGTTCCTGGTCCCGGTGGTGCAGGCGGTGCAGGTGGTGCCGGTGGTGCCGGTGGTGCCGGTGGTGCCGGTGGTGCTGGAGGAGGCGCTGCCGGAGGAGACATGGCCGGAACAAATTGCGATCCAGAGGGCAACGGCGGTTGGGGCGGACCT
>JAHEFF010000071.1 GCA_024640315.1 Woeseiaceae bacterium | reverse complement strand
TCATTACGTGGCGGGGACCGCAGCCGAGATTCTTTCCACTCTGCCAGAACTCGTCGTCATCGGTTTCCTTATTCATATAAGTCCAACGACCGCATTCGTGATCGCGTTGGTGACAATCTACTGCTATTCGTGCTGGTGGAACTGCTGCGGGAGGACCACACGCTGGGCTTGCTCAACACCACCATCATGGTCGCAATCTTTCTGCTCCTGATCACCCTGCTTTTGACCTACGGGAGTCACATTTAGCGATACATCGGCCGCTCGGGAACAGCGGAAACCACGATCGGACACTTCGAGTCGCTTAGCCTTGCAGAGTTGCTGATCGATGCAATTGGCGCGATCACCTGGAATCGTCGTCGGTTATCTCTACCCGCACCATGGAAAGCCTCTCGAATCGCCGCAGACTGTCGTCATAGGTACCAAGGTGAACGAAGAAGACCTCCGGTGACTCCGGGATACTGTCGTTGATGAGGGGAATGTGAAGCGTTTCAGTCTGCTGCCCTGACGTGAAGCCAGGGACAGGGCGCTCAGTGGCAATGAAGTCAATTTCACCATGGGCACTCTGCTCGCTGGTCCACCAGAATACGCGGTCCTTCGCACCACTATTTCGGGTAATCGTGACACGTGCAACACTCGCACGCTCGGACACCCGAACAACCGGTTCGCTGAATTTAGCATCGCCCAGGCCTGCTGTTTGACCAGCGACTTCTGAATTACCGGCAGCTGCCACTCCCGCTCCGGCGCTGGCCGAACCAGCAGCATCCGAAACGGTTTCCGTCTCGCCGATCAATTCCGGCGGCTCAGCCGCCATCGCAGTCGGGGATTCTTCAACAACGACTGGCCCGTTTGCATCTGCAGCGGTAAACAACTCCGCCGGGCTGCCACTGCTAATCTCAATTGCAGCGACGTCCACACCAGTTGAGGCATCTGCGGAGCCGGTTTCGCCTGAAGAAAATATCTCATCGTCATCCAGCGTGCCGTGGCCCCTGATATCCTGAGCACTGGCCGACAGACCGGCCAGGTACGGATCGATGTGCGCCGAAAATCTGCCGATGTCATCCCGTGGCTGGCCGAACAAATACCAGCCCCCCAAACCCAGCAATGCCATCAGCAATATTGGCGACGATTGGTGCCATTGCCGCCTGGATCCGGAATCGCGTCGTGTCGCCAGAGCGCCTTCTCGGATATTTTCGCCAGTGGCACGAGCAGACGTTGCAGTCGACACCGCATCGGCCGATAACGCAAACGTTTTTACAGCAGGTTGCTCGCTTTCAGGCATCTGCTGCCTGCTATGCCCGGCGCTCAGATCCCGACTCGTTGCCGCCTCGCCCGGCAGCGGCATGCGCTCGGATCCGGTAATGCCGAATTCCTGCAGAAAATCGGCGACTGACGCAAACCGCTCGTTGCGCCGCGGAGAAAGCGCCCTGAGAATGGCTTGCCATTGCCTTTCGGACAAACAGTCAATTCTCGCTGGCCTGAGTGCCGAGCTATGGACAATCTCCGGCGCATGAAAATTGAAGGGATGTCGGCCGGTCAGCATCTCGTATGCAAGGACTGCCAAGGCATATACGTCATCCCGAAGATCGAGAGGAGCGAATGTATCCGGCGCGGCCCCGTGGCTCGGTATTGCGACTGCCGGTACCAGCGGGACGGTATCGAGGAGCCGCACCTCGTGCTCGAAAGTGACGAAGATGTTACTTGGCGTCACGTTGCCATGCACCATAGACTTTTCGTGCAAATACCGGAGGGCGTCAGCTACCGCCCGAATGATGGCGGACGCCTCATCGATATCGACCGTCGTAGCAATGTCCAGTATTTTTCTTAGTGATGCGCCGTCGAGTTGCTCCAGGACCAGGTAGCCGAACATGCCGTCACGGCGGAAGTCGCTATACGTGACAATGCCGGGATGCGCGTCGTTTCGCAGAATTCCGAAGCCCCACTGCAGCTTGCTGAACAGTGCCTCATTTTGCAGCAGGTCTTCGCGAAGTATCTGAAGCGCCACTGTCTTGCGAACACCGAGACCACGATACACCTGGTCATCCGCCGAGAATATTTCACCGAGCCTGCCCCCGCCGATCCGCTCGCGCAGGCGATAGCGGCCCGCGACCAACCCCGGACCACTGCCGCTGTTGATCAGATCACCGCCACTGCTGGCCGACTCGACGCTCATGTTCATTACGGCATAATAATTGATGTCCCACACTTATCACGAACTGAATATCCGGACTTTTGCCAAAAATACCGGCGCCTTTGTCAGGCTGATTCTAGGAAAGAGGGCTAACCCGTTTAATATCCGACGTCTTTGCATCCCCGGAAACCGCCCCAGACAGGCGAAGGGCTCGATCGATTTCATGATCGGCACCTGATTTTCGGCAAAGACAGTTAATCTCAGGCGCAATAATTGCCGCCATCAGGTGCCGAATCGGCCGGACTATGCAAACAAAAAAGTCGCTCTCTTTGCGACCGGCATTGATTTTTTTTTGATCGCGAGAGCAGGATTGCCTTCGCACTTTCGAATCTCAGCTATGTCGACCTGCCACGTCGACCTCGACATGCACTTTTCCGATAATCTCAATACATGTCGGCTTGTATATTCAGGCGACAAATTCTCCAAGACAACAAGATCTTTTTTCAATCTTTGGCGTGCTCACTCCCGCCACAACGATGATCGCAAGACGCGTCGAGCCAACCGGCCGGAATTCGTGGACACCGTGATTTCGAGGTGCGCCAATCAGTCCTTCATGACTCGCGATTTCCATGATGTGGAAACAACATGGGCGACGCCTGAGGGATATGCGACGATAGACAACGTTGTGGTAGAAGAACATACGCGTCGTTATTCGCGGCAACCGGGACCACTGAAACAGGAGGACTTGAGCGAACAATGAAGACTTACGACGCTATCGTCATTGGTGCGGGGCACAACGGCCTGACGAATGCGGCATACCTGGCAAAATCCGGACTGAATGTGTTGTGCCTGGAAAAGAACGACTACATCGGTGGTGCGACCGTCAGCCGAAACCTTCATGAAGACTGGTTGTATTCAAACTGCTCCTATGTTTGTAGCTTGCTCCGCCCCGAGATTTATCGCGATCTCGAACTGGCTCGCCATGGTCTGCAGATCACTCCCTATGGTGGCGACACGATTTTCATGGAGAACGGCGACCATTTCGGCCACTACGACGATCCCGAGGTTCTCTATCGCGAGATGGCACGTTTCTCCAGGAGCGATGCGGACGCCTATGTGCGTTACTCGGCGGACACGATGCGCCAGTGCCGTTTCATACGCGACTTCCTGTTGCGAACACCGCCCGACCCGACGTCGTTCAAGCCGCGCGACCTGAAGGAGCTTGCTTATCTCGGTGCAAAGTTTTTCGAGATGAGCGAGCAGCGCATGTACGACACAATTCGCTTCTGGACCATGAGCATCGCCGAGTTCCTCGACGAATACTTCGAGACCGACGTCATCAAGGCAGCGTTGTCCGGCGGCGGCATCCAGGGGACTGCGCTCGGCATCTACTCCCCGGGAACCGCCTACGTGCTGCTGCACCACGCCATGGGCGACGTCGATGGCAACATCGGCGCCTGGGGTTACGCACGCGGCGGTATGGGGGCGGTAGCCGACGCTATCAGCAAATCATTCCAGTCATTTGGTGGCGAGCTTCGTTCCGCCGCGGGCGTCGAGCAGATTCTGGTAAAAAACCGCAAAGTGACCGGCGTTGCGCTGTCCACGGGAGAGGAGATCAGCGCCCGCGTAGTGGTGTCGGCGATGGACATCAAAAACACGTTTCTAAAGTGCATGGACGAAAATGATCTCGATGCGGACTTCTATCATCGCGTGAAGCACTTCAAGATTCGCGGTTCATCAGGGAAGCTCAACATTGCGCTCAGCGGTCTGCCGACGTTTCCGGCGCTTCCCAAGGGCAGCCCGCTGCTGAAGGGCGACATGCACTTCATCGACTCGATGGAACGGCTGGAACGCGCCTACGACGACTGGAAGGAAGGAACGTGGTCGAAGGATCCCTATGTCGATGTCGTCCTGCCCACTCTCATCGACCCGACAATGGCGCCACCCGGCAAGCACTACATGAGCTGCTTCATCCAATACTGTCCTGCGAAAATCGAGGGCCGCGACTGGACCGAGGAGGAGCGGCAGCAGTTCGGCCAGACGGTCATCGATCAGATCGCCGAATACAGCCCCGACTTCAAGAGTTTGATCGAGCATGTCGAGGTCCGCACGCCGGCAGTGATCGAAGAAGAGATCGGAATCACCGAAGGCAACATCTTTCACGGCGAGCTGACGATGGATCAGCTCATGTTCAACCGGCCAATTCCCGGCTATGCGCAATATCGCGGCCCGCTCGGCGGCCTGTACATGTGCGGTTCGGGGAGCCACCCTGGTGGCGGGGTGATGTCGGCGCCGGGCTGTAACGCCGCCCGCGAAATACTTTTCGACCTGAAGCGGCCGAACGTCACACCGGTCGGTTTTTTGGAAGACTGACAAGATCGTATTGTTTGCCGGTATCTTCCGGATTGTCCCAGAGGACGCCATCTTGCATTGCGTGAGCAACCTCGAAGGAGCCTTCGTGGCTGCCACGCATGCCGGCAAGCAGAGGCAGATACTTGTCGGTCAAATCCTGCGCCTGCGTCCATCGCCAGGCCATGCTTACGCTTATCGCGACGGCGACACCGCCGACAAAGTCGCGGCGCGTGATCAGCCGGTTCATTCCAAGATCGCGGGTCGTCATGCCTTGTTCTCCGTACGCGTTTCGGCGAACGCCAGCCGCACCGGACATGGACCCTGACCAGATCGCTAGCGGCGGCCTGGTCCGCCCCCACTTCGGGGAGCTTTGCAGAATCAACTGCGTCGCCCGCCGTCAGGCAATAAGCAATCTTCGCCTGCATCAGGAACAATGACTTCTAGATCAACGTTCTCTGCGTTTGCACTCCTCGACAACCCAGTGCTTGAACTTGTCGAAATATGCCGCCCCGGCATGCTCGGGCCGTTGATGAAACCAACCAATGATCGCCATTCCTCGAACCAGCAGGAAATCAGGCAGCATTTCTAAATCCTGCATCGCCAGGCTTCGGCATTCACAATAACCCTCAAGCAGAGCCGCTTGCACCTCCTCAAAGCCGGGGTCGAATCGACATTCGATCAGTGCCGACGCGATATCGTACATATGCCATCCATAGGCCGCGTCGTCAAAATCGATGACGGTTAGATCGTCTCCGTCGTAAATGATGTTGTCAGGTGTAAAATCGGCATGAATCAAGCTGAAATTTTTAGGTGTCTCACCGTACGCAGTCAGTGAGGCGCATACCATTGCTCTCGCCCTTAGCAATCGCCCCTGCTCCGTTTCGGTCAGCTCCGGGTGTTCCCAGAATCGACCCCAGAACGGGTCTTCACCGAGGAGACCATCGACATCAAGGCGTCGGCGAGAAAAACCTGGTGGTGCCTGCCAGCGCGTCGCCTGGTTGTGGAATGCAGCGGCTATTTCGCCAAACCTGTAGAAAACGCGCCTGCGCTCTGACGCATCCCGGCACGTATCCAGGAACTCGCGCAGCGGCATTCCTTCGTGCCAGGTTGTCATGCCCGCATATCGCTGCTCTCCGACACCCGGTATATCGACGAGCGCATAATGCGCCCCATCGTATGTCTCGAGCGAGTCCTGCACGATGACGCCCGCCTCACTCAGCGCTCTTGTCCACATACGTTCTGAATTGAGCTCTTCGATCGAGTTGTAGCCGGGTCGGTGCAGCCTGAGGACATAATCGGAATCACTACCGCAGACCGACACCCGAAAGGTCACGTTTTCAGAATGGGCGATGAGCTCGATGTTTTCCACCTCGACGGAAAAACTCTCAAGGGCCTTGAGTGCGGCAGGCGTGTAAGGACATTTAACCAGAGCGCTCTCCAACAACTTCCCTCAAGCCTTCATCGACGATCTGTTTTGCCCGAACGCGGCGCTCATGATGCATCAGCGAGTGCCGGAATCGTCTTCTTCAACATCACGTACATGTAAAGATAGACAAGCATCGCCGCGATAGAAGCCATCGCACACATTATGAACACGCCGTTATAGCCTAAGCCATAAGCCAGTACCGATGCCGCAATATTCGGGCCGAGAAAATTACCCAAACCCTGCGCGGCAGGAATCATCGCAGGGAACCTGCCGGAATGATCGACGTTCGCTATCGTTGCCGACTGGTAGATATCGACAAAAATCCAGCAGAAATTAAAGAAGAACATGCTGAACGCCACCGTCGGGTTAGTGATGCCGAAAACGAGCATCAGGACGATGCTGGCCTGGAAGACCAGTGTGACAAGCAGCGGCCGGGCCAGCCCGAAGCGGTTACTGAGCAACACGGCGAACAGGCATCCAATCACAGAGAACACCGACGAGACCCACAGCATACTGGCGACCCACTCGGGTGAAGCGGCCGAGTCTACTGTCGATAATTCGATGTAAGTCCAGTACGCACCGATGTTGATATAGGTAAGGACGATCGCTGCCAGTACCATCCATGGCACGTACGCTGGTACGTGTTTGTGCTCCCTGTGATGTCGGCCGTCGCGCTCCTCGACATCGATCTCGACGTCCAGCGCTTTGTCGACCGGGCGCCTGGGTAGCCACGCTACGAACAAAATGCCAACCACGTAAGTGACGATTAGCACGGTATAAATACCCTCGATAGAGAGGAATGGCAGCAACTTGAGTTCGGCGCCCTGCGAAGCTGCGAACGCAAACAGCTCGAGACCGAACGCGAACGCCGGTCGGGAATGACCACCGATAGTTGCCACAGCGATACCCGTATACAACCCGCTGCCGATGCCTGCCGCGAGCCTGAGCCAAACGGTGACCTCGTAGCTTTGGTAATAGATACAAAGTACGTTCGCAGCAATTGTGACCAGTGCTGCTCCCACCGCGAGGTAACGGCGATCGACCCTGGCTACAAACAGCGCTGCAATCACCGCGCCGATGGCAAGCCCTCCCAAATCAGCACCGGCCACCCGACCTACTTCGACCTCGGAGAATCCAAGGTGGGTAACCCACGATGTGCTAATTACCGGGATCCCGACCATGACCGCATATCCGGCAAGGGCCATATAGATGCCGATGGCCAGAGACCGCCAGTCGTCGAATTCAGTGCGGTGATGCAGCAGTTTGCTGCCGTCGTCAGTCATCCTGAATTACCCCTCGTTTTTCAATAGCGGACCAGATGAGCGTAGTTGCCGGGAATGCTATTTGCGAGCCACCGTCGCGGCCCGGAGGCGGCCAGCGTGCAACAGGATTCAGCCAGTGGTCTATTCACCCAATTCCCCCATGCATTCGTCGAAGGCACCCAGGAAATCCTCGGCGTCGGCATGCGAGAACACGAGTGGAGGCCTGATCTTGAGGACGTTATTAAACTTTCCCGAATACGAAACCAGGAAGCCCTTGTCTTTCAGGCGGTCGGACAACAACATTGTCAGCGCGGCATCCGGCTCTTTGATACCACCCTCCTTGATCATTTCAATGCTGATGAACAGACCGCTACCACGCACATCGCCAATCGTACTGTGCTGGTCAACCCGGCTCGCAAGTTCGCTTGTCAGCCTGGTCCCAACGTCGGCGACGTGACTGGGAAGATCGAGTCGTTCAATTTCGTCCAGCACGGCCATGCCTACGGCTGCCTGCAATGGCGTCGACGCACAGGTATTGAAATAATCTTTTTCGGCTCGGAAAGCATCCACGAAATCCTTTCTCGCTGCCGTAGCCGAGATCGGCAAGCCATTGCCCATCGGCTTGCCAGTTACGACGATGTCCGGCCGGAATTGTGTTGCTTCGTAACCCCACCAGCGTCCCGTCCTGGCGTATCCGGACTGGACTTCGTCGGCTATGACCAGCCCGCCTTCACCATGGATCAGGTCCGTGACCTTGCTCATGAAGCCGGGAGGAATGTCCGGAACACCCTCATTGGCAAATATTGAGCACATAATCAGTGCCGCGACGCCGGCCCCTTCGGCCTTCAGGCTATCGACGGCCGCTGCAACCTCAGCCAGGTACGCCTCGCAAAGTTCGTCGTCGCTAAGCCCTTCCTTCAGCGGTCTGTAGCGTTCCGGAAACGGAAAACTGCGGATGTCTCCCGTCTGGTTTGGGGGGCATCCCAAATAGCTCATCGCACCGACCAGTTCGCTGTTGCCATGATAGGTCGCATCCGTGCAGATCAGGCCGCGCTTGCCAGTAGCGATCCGGGCCATTTGGATGGCGACTTCGACTGCCTCTGTCCCGCTGCAGCTGAACACCACGCTCTCAATGCCATCATGATTAAGCCCGGCGAGCCGTTCAGCAAACGTCACTATTCCTTCATGAAGATACCGGCTGTGAACGTTGACGATGGCCTGTTGCTCCGCCATGGCCTGCACAATCGCCGGATTGGCATGTCCGACGCAAGGCACGTTGTTGTACATATCGACGTAGCGTCGCCCATCCTTGTCGTACAGATAAGCGCCTTCGCCACGGATGATCTCAAGCGGCGTGTCATAAAAAAGTTCTGCGCCGGAACCCAGTGCAAAATCCCGACGACGCTGCAGTGAGTCTTTCGCCATGTATCGCTTAGCCTTTGACATTGAGGGAAACGGCTGGAACGTAATCCCTTCGCGAGCGATTGAAACAACCTGGCTCGACCCATTTGGCTGTAACGCCGATAACTTGCCGCCCGCCGGTTCGTGCCGCCGAATTCGCTGGCGTTGAATCGTAATACCCTGCGCACATGACGGTTTCGGGGCTCATAATCCGGCTATTTTTGTTTCTCGTCAGGTAGCGCACCCCGGATCACATCCCCATCCATCAAGACAACCGCAGGCTTGGCCTTCCAGATCTTGTCGCTGTCAATTTCAAACAAGTTGTCGTCGAATACAATCAGATCGGCACGCTTTCCCTCTTCGATTGAACCAATCTCGTCTTCCATACGCAATTGGTAAGCACCATTTTGCGTATAGCCCATGATCAGCTGTTCGAGACCTAACTGTCCATCCGCAGGTGGCCTGACAATCTCTTCCTGCTCACGCCACCCGCCTGGATACCGCCGGGTATGACCGACCTGCATCCCGAAATAGGGATTGAGGTAGGTTGAAAGTCTCTCACCGCCCCACCATTCATCGCTCGAGAAAGTCACATCAACACCCAGGTCGATGAGTGGCTTCGGATTGAACATTCTTCCGAAACGCTCGTCCCCCAACGAAGCTCTCTCGGGATCACCTTGCTCCGTCGTAAACCACCATGGCGTGAAATTGCAGATGACTCCCAACTCCGCAATGCGGGACAAATCAGTCGGATCGATGAGCCCTAAATGAGAAATGGTAACCCGGGTATAAAAATCGTCCCTGGCAATGCCCTGCGCACTTTCAACAGCATCCAGAACCCGTCTAACAGCCAGGTCGCCTTCTGTATGGATATGTATATCGAGTTGCTCCGCGCTTAGTTCCAACAAAAAATCTCGAAGCTCTAAAACCGATAGAAGCGTTTCGCCAACGTAAGATGGATCGTCCACGAACGGCTCAAGCAACGCGCTCGTGCGATTTTGGTAGATCCCGTCCATGAATAGCTTGACCGTGTTGAATTGCAGTCGATCGCCGCCATATTCGCGTCGGTATCGTGCCATTTCGGAGACAGCCAGGTGTCGTCTTTCAGGTGTAAATACCTGGTATGTACCCTCGTATCGAACAGGTAGCCTGCCTTCGTCCTCCAGTCTGGCTATAAACTCGTAAACCAGGTCATCAAAACCAAAATTCCCGGCATCGTATAGCGTTGTTACGCCAGACTCGCTCAGAAGCTCAAGCGCCGTCACAATATTTTCTTGCTGGAGTCTCTTGTGACTCTCATCATCGATGGGAAAATGCTCCGCAAAATGTTGCCATCCCGCACCCTCTTTAACCCATCCCGTTGGCTCTCCATTTTCATTACGTATATAGGTAGCCACACCGGTCTTGGGGTCCACCGTATCTTTATCCACCCCGAGCACCTCCAGTGCTTTGGAGTTTAGCCAGCCGCTGTGCCACCATTCACTGACAAACCAAACCGGGCGATCCGGGACAACGGTATCCAGTTTTTGCTTTTCCGGCCCCTGGTTGCCTTTTACATACAGGCTGACCGGCCAACAACAAAGTCGCAGCCATTGTTCGTCAGGATGCTCGTCTGCATACGCCCTGACTGCATCCAGCATTGCCTCTTCATCGGCCTCATCGATAGCGCCGTATTGCTCAACTTCGATGTAACCGGGGTGCGCATGGCTATCGATCAGGCCGGGAATTACCAACCGGCCATCGAGATCGACGACTGAGGTGTGGTCTGCTCGAAATCTCGCGGCCCCGGTTGCATCGCCTACGTATATAACTCGCCCATCCTTTACTGCAACCGATTCCGCCCACGCCTGTTGAGGGTTTGAAGTAAATATTGTCGCTCCGGTCAGTATCAGGTCGGCAAGTTCCTGGTCCACTCCTCCGTCTCCTCCCGAGGTGCAGGAAGCGGCCAGGATTCCCAATAGCCCGGCGACTGATGTGTATACTTTCAGACGCATAATCACTCAAAAACAATATAGAAGAACGAGGACGCCAGTCTAACCGCCACCCTGTGCGGATTCCAATCAAGTTCGCAGCAAGGGCAAGAATCGTTCGTATACTAGTAATCGATCCGCGAGTGATCGTAGGCGTAAAAACAACCGGAATCATCCGCCTGCAGTCTGTCAATGACTTGTAATAGTTTTTTCGCCGAACTCGCCGGCGAAAATAACGCCGACGAATCGACACGCTTTGTGAAAGGCTTTGACAGCTCCGTGTCCACGGTTCCCGGGTGCAACGCGACGACGACCGATTCCGGCAAGCGCCGCGCCTGCTCTATTGCTACGGTTCGCAGCAACATGTTGAGCGCTGCTTTTGACATGCGGTACGAGGCCCAGCCGCCAAGGCGGTTGTCGTTTATGCTGCCGACGCGTGCTGAAAGCGCCGCAAAAACAGTCTTGTGCTTGCCGCGAAGCTTCGGCAGGAAATGTTTCGCGACCATCGCCGGCCCGATCGTATTAACTGCAAACACCTCCGCGAGTACATGCGGATCGATTTCACGCATGCTCTTCTCGGGTTTTACTTCCTGATTGCGGTGGAGCATTCCTGAAGCGACGATCACGAGGTCGAGAGGTGATTGGGAGATCGCGACTTTGGCTGCGGCTTCTATAGACATCTCATCGGTAAGGT
>JAHEFF010000070.1:5486-11695 GCA_024640315.1 Woeseiaceae bacterium | reverse complement strand
GTATAGGGGCCGAGGCTCGTCTGCCGGTCGCCCCGCTGCCCGGCCGCGATCGGGCCGCGAATGGATTCTTCGTAGTTTCGCGTCATGCCGGCAGCATCCCGGTACTGCACGACAAAACGAATGTCCCTGATTGCAACAGGCGTAGTATTCGCGATCGCAACCACGAGGTTCGAGTTACTGCCTGCGTAGCAGCCGAAGCGCAGGTATTTATCCGGGTGATCCTCAAGATCGAGTTTCACCAACTCAACCTGTGCCGCCTGGGCGACCTGCCCCTGCTCGCCTGCTACCACCGAGTAATGCTCGATTGCCCTGGCCTTGTTGCCCCTTTTCGCTTCGATATTGCCCAACGATGCATGCGCGATGGCGGTCGGGAACAGCTCATTGCTGCGTTCGAGGTCTGCAACAGCCTCGTCGTCGTTGCCGAGCTTTTCATTCGCGAGGCCACGTTGCAGGTGATACTGGAAAAATCCGTCGCGCCGCCTGATGGCAATGTCGTAATTCTGAATCGCCCGGTCATACTCTTTGGCGACGTAACGCAGGTCGCCCCGTAAGCCATAGAAATTCGCCTCACCCGGGAACAGGGCAATCGCTTCCTCTGCCTTTTGTCCCGCCAGCTCGTAATTATCGTCACCGAGCGCCTTGCGCCCCTCATCGTAGGCGTCATACGCAGGCTTGGCGTCCAGTGTCTGCTGCATCGCCGCCATATAGCGGGCTTCGCCGGTTTCACCACCTGCGGGTAGCGACGCCGCGGTCCGTATGTTGGCATCCACCCGCTCCTGGGAAGGCGGATGACTCGAAAACAAACCGGTGAGCCAGTCGGTCTCCCTGCCTTCGCTCAAACGAACGAAGGTTTTCTGCAGCTCGACAGCACCTTGCGGGTCGTAACCGGCGCGTGACATGTATTGCATTCCGTAGAGATCGGACTCGAGCTCCGCGCCCCGACCATACGTCTGGTTGATGAGCTGTGCGCCGACACTGGCCCCGCCAACCGCGAGATCGGAATAGCCTGTGTCGCTGGTCATAATGGCCGTGCCGATGACCGCGACCTGCAGCAACATACCCCGTGACATCTGCCTGGCGGAGTGCTTTGCGGCAGCGTGCACAATTTCGTGGCCGAGAACTGCCGCGAGCTCAGCCTCTGATTCCATCTCCGTCAGCAATCCGCGGTTGATCGCGATCTTGCCCCCTGGCAGCGCCCAGGCATTCGGAACGGAGCTGTTCAACACGACGAATTCATAGGGCAACGGCCGGTCGCTGACTGCCGCCAGTTTGCTGCCGACTCCATGGATGTACGTCGTCAGCCCGGGATCAACGTCGTACTCGCCGCCGCCGGATTGCTGCATGAAGGCATAGTTCTCGGTACCGATTTGAATTTCCTGGGCTTCGCTGACGAGGGAAAACTCCGTCTTGCCAGTAACCGGGTTGACGGCGCAACCGGCCAGGAGCAGAAGCGCTCCGAGGACGATTGTGAACTTTGGGAACACGATTCTGAGTTTCTGCACTGCCATTTCGGACCGACCGTTAAACATTTGCTGACTAAATTGGGTTGATCGATGAGTATACAACCTTCAGTATGCGCAGAGGGCCAACACGGCTAACCTGATCTGACCATTGAAAGAAGGGCAACAAAATGAGCTTATTTGATTTCGCCAAAGACGTCGGGCGGCAGCTGTTCGACACGGATGCTGAAGCCGCAGACAATATCAAGCAGCATCTCGAAATTAAGATGACGGGCATTCGAAATATCGAAGTTGAATTCGATGACGGGGTTGCGACAGTTTGCGGAGACTGTGACAACCAGAAGATTCGCGAGCAGGCAATCCTGATTGCCGGCAACGTCAAAGGCGTTCAAAAAGTTATTGCGGACGACCTCCGCGCGCCGGAGCCACCGCCTGAAGAAGTGTCAAAGGACGAGTTCTACGAAATTGCCAGTGGTGACACGCTTGGGGCCATCGCCAAGAAGTATTACGGGAAAGCTTCTGCCTATATGAAGATCTTCGAAGCAAACCGTGACATCATCTCCGACCCGAACAAAATCTACCCGGGACAGAAAATCCGGATACCGCTCGACTGAACCAGGAAAAAAAACGATGAACCTGATGGACCTGCTCGAAGAAGCGGGCGGCGGCAACAGTGTCAGCACACTGTCCAAGCAGCTCGGAATTGGTGGCGCTGACACCAGTAACCTCATGGAAGCCCTCGCTCCGGCACTGATGCGCGGCCTGCAGAAACAGACCGAAAAACCGGACACGATGGAATCGCTCACGAAAGCACTGGCAAGCGGCCATCACCAGCGTTATCTCGACGAGCCGAACGTTCTGGCGGACGATGCGACGCTTGCGGACGGCAACAATATTCTCGGCCATTTATTCGGCAGTAAAGATGTCAGCAGGAATGTTGCCGCTCAGGCAGCGCAGAGCACCGGCATCGACTCGAGCCTGGTTAAGAAAGCGCTTCCCATACTAGCCGGACTGGCGATGGGTGCCCTGAGCAAGAAGGGCCAGGCCGACGCGGGGACTCCCGACGGCGATCTGCTGGGTGGGTTGATCGGCGGATTCCTGGGCGGTGGTCGTGATAGCGGTGACGGCCTCGACCTCGACGACGTCATGAACCTGGCAAAGAAACTCTTCTGATTCAGGCCGAACGACTGCCGACGCCGAGGAGCACGGCACCGAGCAGCGCCCAGCCCAGCACGATCAGCCATTCATAAGGCCAGACCAGTGCGGCGGGGCTGCCGGGCAAATACAGGATGCTGATGCCAATCGACAGCACCAGCGCGATTCTGCCGACCATGACCCCGTTCCTGACGACATAGGGCCTTTGCATGTCGGGTTCCTTCCGCCTGAGGACCAGGAACGACCACGCCACGAACGCGTAGGCGATCACGATGCCTAAGCCACCGGCATCGACAAGCCAGACGAGCGCCGGCCGGCCGAAAAGCGGCGCAATAACGGACAACGCGCCAATCAACAGCAGTGCCCGGTAGGGCGTATTGAATCGCGGGTGCAATTTGCTCAGGCCCTTTGGCAACTGACCAGCGCGGGCAAGCGCATAGATGGCGCGACTGCCACCGATCAGGAATGCGTTCCAGCTCGTCAAAATGCCGCCAATGCCGCCGAGGACCAGCAACTGCCCGGCCAACGGGCTGTCCAGGAGGGAAGACGCTGCGTCTGCCGTCGGCAGAGCGGAATCCAGCCTGCCGGCAAACGGCAGGCCAACCGACACAGCCCAGATCATCGCGATATACCAGGTCACCGCCATCGCGATCGACACCATCAGCAATTTGCCGATATCAGCAAACGGCATGTCGATTTCCTCGGCCGACTGCGGAATGACGTCAAATCCGACAAACATGAACGGCACCATGATCAGGACGCCGAGCAATCCCTTTGCGCCTTTGTCAAACAACGGCTGCATGTTGCCTGCCTCACCGTTCATCACACCTCCGGTGACGAGCATCAGGCCGACAAGCAGTATGAGCGTCGTGGCCAGGACCTGCAGCTGGGCGGCCGGGCGGATCCCGAGAATGTTGATCAACGTAACGGCAACCGCTGCAACGACGCCGACGAGCACCCAGGTGAAATTGACGTCCCAGCCCGCGACCGTCCACAGGTAGCCGCGACTGAAGCCGGGAAACAAATATTCTGCGACCGTCGGCAGGGCTACGGCCTCGAATGCGACGACCGAGACGTAACCGAGCAGGATTGCCCAGGTGCAAATAAATGATGCCGTAGCACCGAGGGCGCGATGTGAGTAGACATGCTCGCCACCAGCCTGCGGCATGGCGGATGCGAGTTCCGCGTAGGTAAAGCCGACAAAAATCACCACAACACCGCCCACAAGAAAGGCCAGCATTGCGCCGACGCTGCCTGCGCCGTTGATCCAGTTGCCGGTCAGTGCGACCCAACTCCAGCCGATCATCGCGCCAAACGAAAGCGCGAGCACTTCCTTGCGGCGAATGACGCGTATGAACTGCCCGTCAGACATCAGGGATCCGGCCGGTCGTCCTCAACGGTCAACGGATTGTAGTAATCGCGTTCTGTAACGCCTGTCTTTCTCATGGCGATACCCGTGAGGCATTCCTGCACCAGCGTGCCCGAGTTCATCACCGTCGTGTAGCCCGGATCCACCAGTGGATTAAGCTCGACAAGATCGAAGCCGATCAGCTTGTTTTCCGAACACAACGTCCGGATCAGCGGGAACACTTCCCGTGGCGTCAGGCCATTCGGCTCCGGCGTGCCTGTCCCTGGCGTATAGGCCGGGTCCAGAACGTCGATGTCGAATGATATGTAAAGATATTCAGGACCATCAAACGCCTCATTGAGAATTCGGTCCATGACGACGTCCCAGCCGTCGCGCTCGATTTCGGCCATGGTGTGGTAGCGCATATCGTTTTCGCGCATCCAGTTGAATCCGTCCTCGCCGGGCCAGTAGCCGCGCAGACCGACCTGGATATAGTTCTTGCCGAG
Source organism: Woeseiaceae bacterium (assembly GCA_024640315.1). Lineage (GTDB taxonomy): Bacteria > Pseudomonadota > Gammaproteobacteria > Steroidobacterales > Woeseiaceae > SZUA-117. Next base: position 7,226 of record JAHEFF010000070.1, on the reverse strand, counting down.
GATGTGCCCATCATCGACGAGGCGGCGAATCGGCTGCGCGTGCGAGATGAGATGGCCGTTGATCGGGTCGCCCGCATCGAAGTGCGCATCGAAATGAATAACGCCGACGTTGCCCTTGCCGTACACATCTGCGACGCCTGCCACATTCGGATATTCCAGCGAATGATCACCACCCACAATCACGGGTATCGCACCGGTCTCTGCGATCTCGCGGACCAGGCGCCGCACGGGCGGCATGCTGCGCTCCACGCTCAATCGATCGATGGGTGAATTGCCGTAGTCGACAGCCACGAGCTCACGTCGCCATGCCACACCGACGTGCATGTGCGGATTCCCGCCACCGCTGGCGCCCCTCATGGCTGCCCGCAACGCGGACGGCCCCTCGCCGGCACCACGCATGCCGACACCCATATCGACCGGCGCGCCAATGACCGCGACATCGACTTCAGCGGCGCGCAGATCTTCCTGCGTCAAGGCAACCGGCAGGCCGAAGAATGTCCTTACGCCAGGCCGACCCATCCGCCCGACCTGAATCAACCCGGGCTCGCGCTTCGCATCGTCCGAGGAATCGCGAATCGACATCCACGGATCACGCTCTTCGTCAGTCGTATCGAGAAGAATGGCTGCGTCGTCCGGATCGACGCCGGCCATGTCATCCTGCGCTATCAGCGGCAAGGCGAATAACAGAAACGAGCTGATCAAACCCCGGGTCACGACTTTTATCATTATTATTCTCCGGCTTGGCAAAGCCCATCGCGAGCCTTCAATAATACCTGCTTCAGGTATTGTTTTGCGCATGCCGGCGGAAATCGATATTTGGCGGCGGGTCCGGGTCTTTTCCCGTTCGGCATGCACTCCCTCCGGCTACCCATAGTGCGGCTGATTTCGAGAGCATCCCCACTGGGGCACAGGGGAATTTTCCTCTAACCGCGTGTAACTACTTGATTCATAGATTTATATACGTGTAAATCCCGATTTCGGCCGGGGCGCTGCCAGTCGAGTATTAGTCGATTCATACGGAATTGTCTTAATCAATGGATAAGAACGCCGCCACAGTACTCGCTGAACTACGCGAGGATCATAAGAACATGGCACTTATGATCAACTTGCTCGAGCGCGAGTCGAATCTGATATACGACGGCAAGGAGCCGGACTACGAGTTGCTACACGACATCATGCACTACATGACGGTGTATCCGGATGCCGTGCATCACCCGAAGGAAGACAGGCTCTACGCGGAGCTGAAAGCGTTCCGGCCGGACCTGTCGACGGGATTCGAGAGGATCACGATGGACCATCGGCATATTGCCGAACTCAGCATCAAGCTCCGCGACGAAATCGCTTCAATCAACGCGGGCAACCCGGTGCGGCGAAACGCGGTCGTTGCCGATGCATTGCGCTACGTGAACACACTGCGCGGCCACATGCAGTGGGAAGAGCTCGACCTGTTCCGCCGGATCGACGAGATGATCAGGTCCGGCCACGATGTTTTCGACGCTGCCAACTTCGTGCGCGAAGTCGATCCGGTCTTTGGCCCGGAGGTCGAGGACAACTTCGGTCGCCTGGTGGCAACGATCCGGAAAGAGTCAGCAGCCGGTTAGAAATACCAGGCGAACTGAGCGAACAGGGAAAAGTCGCTTGAAAAGTAGACGCCCGGCAGGCCCGCCTCGATGCCGCCAAACTCCGTTCCGCCCGGCCCGATGGGCAGGTTGATTGCCGCGAGGAATTCCGCATTGTCAC
>JAHEFF010000070.1:0-5386 GCA_024640315.1 Woeseiaceae bacterium | reverse complement strand
GCGAACAGGGAAAAGTCGCTTGAAAAGTAGACGCCCGGCAGGCCCGCCTCGATGCCGCCAAACTCCGTTCCGCCCGGCCCGATGGGCAGGTTGATTGCCGCGAGGAATTCCGCATTGTCACCCAGGCTGTTTCGGCTCACGACCTGGAGAAGCGCGCTGCCGTCATCGAGGTTGGCGAACAGGTTTGGCGTCAGCATCCACAGCGGCGTCAACTCAATCAGGACGCCACCGGCGAGATAATTTCTGCCCAGGGTAAACACCTCGCCACGCTCGAGACGCCTTAGCAGCTCTGTGTTTTGCGACAGGCTGCCAATATCGTAATTACCGGACTTCTGACCAAACTCCGAAAAGTAGTATTCGATGATGCCACTCATGTTTCTCCCGCCCCAGACCCAGGAGTAACTGGCGTTGGCCACGATTTGTAGCTTGCTTCCGGATTCCGTGTCTGCCCAGACAACATCTCCATGAATGACAGCACCGCCGACACTCTTGTTACCGCCGATGCCGATCGTCGTGTCATCGTAGTGATTCGACACGAGCAGATCGTATTCCGCGTCTTCCAGGAAGCCGTGGTATTTAACGGCACTCGTCGCCGCATAGGACTCAGGATCGCCCGTTGCAGGGTCGCGCCGGAAGACGTACGCAACCTCGACGTCGTCGCCGTTATCGCGAAGAAACTGACCGTAAAACATATCGTCGCCGGCCTTGAATTCCGTGTCGACAGTCAGCGGGTCGAAAGGATTCACAATATCCATTGGCGAAAAGATCAGGCCGTTGCCCCAGGTGATCACCTGCCGACCAAGCCGAAGCACTACGTTATCTTTGGCATAGGAAACGGACAACCGGTCCACTCGATGCAGGGCCGCGAACTTGTCCTCATCCCGCAATACATCCGTCAGGTTCATCAGGCGCCGGTCGTCGGAGGGAAGGTGGCCAACACCCGGCAGCGCGGTACCTGCCAGATCCCTTGTCAGCTCAATGCGGTCACCGTAGCCTGCGTATAACTGCCATGCGCCATCGAAAGACCACGCTCCCTTGTCGACGGACAAATTGAGTCGCAGCTCGGATTCGAGACTGCTCGCGGTCGAGCCTGTCAGGGTGTCGAATATGCTGTCGGCGGGATATCGGTCGAGAAGCCCGCGGGTCTTGCTGTGTCCACCGAATTCGACATCGGCCTCCTCCGCCATTGCCGCCAGTGGCAGCAACAGGACTGCCAGCAGTAAATTACGCTGCCCGTTGTTCAATGTCTTCGACAATGCGGCCGTCCAGCATCTTGATCAGACGCTTCGCGTACGCCATCACACGCTGATCGTGAGTGGCAATTACAAATGTCGTGTCGTGATGATTATTCAGCTCGACAAACAATTCCATCAACTCGTCCGATGTTTTCGAATCCAGGTTGGCGGTGGGCTCATCCGCGAGAACCAGCGCGGGCCGCGACACGATAGCACGGGCGACAGCGACCCTTTGTTGCTGTCCGCCGGACATCTCGGCCGGACGCCGGTCTTCCAGTCCTTTGAGTCCGACTTCCTCCAATATGGCCTGCGATTTGCTGCGTCGATCCGCAGCGGCAACACCCTGGACCTGCATGACGAACTCTACGTTCTCCTGCGCTGTCAGTACCGGGATGAGGTTGTAAGCCTGGAATACAAAGCCGATTTGCGTCAGCCTGATGGCTGCCAGCTCGCCTTTGCTCAGTTGATCGATTCGCTGCCCCGCCACCCACACTTCACCACTATCCGGAATGTCCAGTCCGCCAATAGCATTCAGGAGCGTTGTCTTACCGCCACCCGAAGGCGCCGACAGGCAAACGAATCCGCTGTGCTCCACCTCGAGGTCGACATGATCAAGCGCTTTGATGTCCTGATCGCCCTGACGGTAGGTTTTGCAAAGATCAATACAACGAACGGCAGTCATGTTCTATACCTTGGTGATTGCTTCGACGGGTTCGTACCGGGACGCTTGCCACGCCGGCGAGAGGCTGGCGATAAACCCGAGAACCAGTACAACGATGTTGGCCAGAATGACGTCACTTTTTTCGATCTCCGGATAGAGAATGCTGGAAGCCCCGAACATTTCCATGCCTTCGGCGACGATCGAAATATCGATGCCGTCTTTTAATGGGATGATGCTGGCGAATGCCAGCAGGTTGCCAATGATGAGGCCCAACACCAACAGCAGGACCGACTCGACAATGATCTGGCCGAGAATGCTCGATGGTCGCATGCCCAGCGCGAGCATCAGGCCGATCTCGCGAACGCGTTCGAACACGGCCATGACCAACGTATTGACCAGGCCGAAAGACAGCGCAAGAAAAATAACAACCACCCAGACGAGCACGAATCCATCCATGACACCGAGCATGGTGCCCAGGTACTCATCCAGCTCGGTCCAGGGCAGGACCTCGTCGTCTTTACCCATTAATACGCGAACCTCAGCGAGCAACGCGTCGACGACTCGATAATCATCCCCGGCGACGGCTACTTCGCTGACACGGTCATCGATACGCAGCATCTTCTGCACGGTCTCCCGCCCGGCAAACACGAATGCTTCTTCGTGAGCGGCGAGATTGGCTTCGAACAGACCGACCACGCGATATCCCCGATCAGCAACCTCGTTGTCGGGATCCTGGCTCATCAGGACAATACGCTTGCCCACCTGGGTTTCCAGTTTTTCGGCAAGTTTCCGACCGAGGACCACACCACCATCATCCGGGCCATCGAGATTGCGACCCTCAACGATTTCGCTGCCAACCGCAGCAACGGATTTCTCGCGTAACGGGTCGGCGCCGATCAACGTAACACCGCGCGATTCGCGTTCGCTGGAAATAATGGCCGGAACGCGGATGCGCGCCGTAAACCTTTCGATGCCCGCCCCTGCCAATGTTGCATCGATTTCGGCGCTGGTCAGCGACACGAGGTTGCCAACACTCGGATCATCCCGGTAATCGGGATGATGAACCTGCACATGCCCGGGAAGTGCGCGAATACCGTCGCGGAGCATTTCATTGACCATGCCACGCATCAGTGAGGTCATGAAGATCATTGCCCACGCGCCGACACTGATGGCAGCGAGCATGATGATGGTGCGGCGGTGGTTGCGCCAGAGATTACGCCACGCAAGGGTGAAGATGATTTGAACGTAATGCATCTACACGGCCCTCATCGCTTCGACCGGACGCAACCAGTGCAGGCGGAGGGCCGGGTAAAGTGCCGATAGTATCGAGCCAACAAAGACAACAGCCGGACCAAGGAACAAGGTGAGCAAGGTTGCCTGAGGATAGAAGCGTGACGGCAAATTGAAATTCGCCGCCATCTGGTCCATGCCCGGATAGCTGAAACCGTTATACGTAAACCAGAGCGTGATCAGGCCACCGACCAATGCGCCGAGGAACAGGCCGGCCAGGCCCATCAGGGACGTTTCCAGTATAACGAGTCGGCCGAGTCGCCCGGGTGTCAGGCCGAGTGCCATGACGATGCCGAATTCGTGGGTGCGCTCAAGGACAGACATCAATTGCGTATTCATCACGCTGAATGCGACCAGGATGACGAGGACGCCATACATGAAGAACGCGCTGCTAATATCCGCCTGGATCGCCTGTTTTAGCCCGGGCTGCAGCGCATCCCAGTCATGCAATACCAGGTCTTCTTCAGCAGGCAACAACGCCTCAGCTCTTGCGCGGTAATCCTCAATGACCGCCAGACCGGGCGTCACGATCACAACAGCATGTGCAGCCCCGTCCATGTAGAAAACGTCATCGAAGAATCCCAACGGCACCTCGGCGATGCTGCGATCCATTTCGATGACACCACTTTCGAAAATCCCCGTTACTTCTGCCACCGCGGCCGAGAAAGATCCGTCGCGTCCGCTGCCGAGCAAAGTCAGCTCGTCACCTAAAGATACTTTCAGGTTTCGCGCAAGCACGCTGCCTATGACGATTTCCTGTGCGTCCCTGTCCTGGGGATAACGCCCCTCTTTGACGAGACCCGGCAGGGTCGAGACTCCGGGCTCGTAGCGAGGATCGACGCCGAAAATCTGTACGCCGTAACTTCTGTCTTCGCTGGACAGTAATGCGAACGCCGCCGAGCGAGCCGCGATCGTCTCCAGGTCAAGCTCCTGCCGCAAGGTTGCGGCAAGCTGCTCTGCGTCGGGGACGACCTGGCGCATCTTTGCATCGTCTTTGTAACCGGGCGCCTGGATTTGCATGTGCCCGATAAATGCCTGCAGGGTGTTGTCGATCATCAGTTCATACATGCCGAACTGCAGTGAGATCATGAATACGAGCAGTGCATTTGAGAAGACCATTGCGCCTATCGTCAGCCATGTTCGACGCGAGTGGCGCCACAAATTTCTCCAGGCCAGACGAATTGTAATGTTCATTAGTCGCGCGGGTTGCGTAGATTGGAAAGCGTGAATACGTTGTTGCCAAGCTCAACATCGAACTCGACAAAATCCATTTTGATCTCGGTCCACTCGTCGGGACTATCCTCCTTTTCCATGCGCTGCCGTGCCGCAACTGCGCGGCCACCCATCTCGGCAACTTCCAGGGTGCGTAATGTCTTTACGAGCACGTTGTCCTGATCATAGAAACGTTGCTCCAGCATCACATTGTCTTCGCGAATCTTCAGGACTTCCCTGCCCCACACGACCGCGGCATCTTCGTGCGGTATCGACTGAATTTCATAGACGGCGATGCCTTCCTCTTCAGTTTCACTCAACAGTGTGTGGTCATACTCCAAAACGATGTCATCGGTGCGGGAAATGTCCTTGTTCGAGAAGTCCGAGCCCATCCAGCTCTGATTCATCATCGAAGACGGCACTTTGATTACCCGATTCACTTTCGGTGAAAACGTCCACATCTTGTTATCGTCTATTAACGTTCCGTTGCCGCGGTCCTTCTGCGGTGCCGTAACACGCACGAGCGACAGTTTTTCACCTTCCGACCAGGACTCCATCGACATGCTCCGCTCCCAGTCCGGGCGATGAATCGTCATCGTCATTTCGCCATGAGAGGAAAGTCCGCGCCAGTGATCGAGCGCGTCACGAACAATGTCCGTAGCGCTGCGGGTCTCCGCAGCAGCGGCATTACCTGCCGATGCGATTAAAAGCAGTAAGAGCAGGATTTTGCGAGCGATATTCATGAATCAAAGTATTTCATGACCCGCCTGACCGGACAATGCGGACTACCCGTATGTCTCAGCCCTCGCACCTAAAGGGGTCGAACCGATTTACTGCCATTTCTTCGTAAACCTGGTTTGCTCGCCACCAGTAAATCGGTTCGACCCCTTTAGCCCCCTTTAGCCCTTTTTTCGAAAAAATCCGGAACCCGGCCCTTCGGTGACGGTCTCTGTATGTTTGGAAAAAGCGGAAAAATATCCGCCACCCG
>JAHEFF010000098.1:1916-3388 GCA_024640315.1 Woeseiaceae bacterium | reverse complement strand
CCGCTTAGAGACTAAGGTGGCGGCAGGATCATTGTGACGATAGTGCCCTTACCGACTTCACTTTCGACCTTAAGGTCACCACCAAGCTTGCGCGCAAACTCCCTGGCCTGATAAGCGCCGATACCCATTCCCTGAACCCCTTTGGTCGAGTCAAATGGTCGAAACAAGCGGTCACGAATAAAACGGGCCGACATACCGCAGCCATTGTCGGCAATGCGTATCACAGCTTTTGCTCCGTCCACTTGGAGCCTCACATCAATGTCGCCGTCGGTTGGCGTTGCGTCCTGTGCATTGCGAATCAAATGTGCAAGCACCATCGTAAATTCTTCGACATTGACCGCTAACTTCACATCCTCAGCTTCAATATGCAGATTGGGGACAGGCTCTCTTCCTGCACAACGATCCACGGCCGCCGAAACGATGAACTTCACCACCGTCTTTTTCGCCGCACTTGCCGCCTCGCCGCGCTTCAACTGAGCCATCACGCCTTTCATTCGGTTGACCGAGTTTGCGATCGTCTGAATTGCATCATCAACAAAGTCTGGATTGCGTTTGTGTTTTTCGGCATTCGAGACAATCAGCGACTGCTGTGCAATCAGATTATTCAGATCGTGCATCAAGAATGCAGTCAAGCGATTGTAGGCTTCGAATTGCTGTGCTTCAGCGAGCAAACTGTCTGATTTTTCCTGAGCCAGATGTACCGCTATGTGACTCCCGACCGTCTTCAGCAAGTCTCTGTCTTCGTAGTTTAGCCGTGGAGGTCCTGGCGCTTTATTCAACAGCACAAGCCCGAGCAGTTGCTGTCCCGACATCAGCGGCACGAGCAGCCATGCAAGTCCCATGCGACCGAGCCACTCCGGTATTTGCAGTCCCTTATAGCGTTCCGGTTTTCGAGAATACTCGCCCAGATCGATCAACCAGCCCTCTCGTTTAATGAAGGCGACAACGTCATCGTCGATACTGATATCGGGCGCCTGCTCGTCCAGCTTGTAGCTGGCTGCCAGCCTATAGGAGTTGCCCTGCTCATCGAGTACCCATAGCAAACCCGACGGGCTGTCGACAATTTGGGCCATTGCCTTGATGACGACCTGCCGCGCTGAACTGTCTTCGAACTTCGCCAGGGTCGCTACAAGCCTGAGCCACTCATCTCTGTAGTCGTATTTGTTATGAAAGAAATGCTTGCTGAGAAAGACCTTCGCTCTCGCACGCAGCGTGCTCGAGAACAACAGTGTCGCCAGGACAACACCTGCACCAACAAAGAAGACTACTTGGGCAACGCCCCCCCAGCTCCCACTGTAACGGACGATTAGATATCCGCCCGCGCTCATGAGCAGGAAATAGAGTCCAACTGCAACGAGTGTCGTTGAATAGAATACGACCTGGCGTGAAACAAAAATCTTGAGATCCCAGGTCGGATTGCGGCGTGCAGCAACGGCAATCAGAGGCACAAAGAAAAGATTGACCGGTCCTCT
>JAHEFF010000098.1:0-1816 GCA_024640315.1 Woeseiaceae bacterium | reverse complement strand
TTCATATCTGGAATTCTATCTTCCGCGAGCAATAAATTTGCACATTTGTTGGATTTTCTGAGAATGTAAGGCGTATGTAGGGGTGTAATCATCATGAAACCTAACTTCGTCAGGATTATGGCTAGTGCGGTAATCGTTGCCCTGCTAATGGTCATACATTTTGCTACGCCGTCTCGCGGCGGTCTTTGGCTGCAGACCTTTTACGACTCCATGCACGTTCTCTTTTTTGGCGTCATTGCAGTTTGTACGCTTCTCGCTACTCCGCTGCATTGGTCCAGGCGAAAGAGACTCCTGACTGTACTCGTTGCCGCGCTCGCGCTCAGCACGTTAAGTGAAGCCGCACAGATTCCGACAGAGCGCGACGCATCCTTCATTGATCTCCTGGCTGACTGGTTTGGTGCCGCTGGCTTTATCGCAGTGGCCATCGTGTTTTCCGCAAGCATCTCCATACCGAAAGGCCGAGGCCGCTATCTTATTTTGGTGGGCATCGCTCTGGTTGCCTGGCCGCTGCTTCCTCTCGCCAAGGTATCTGCTGCTTATCTGGAACGCAGTCAGTTGTTGCCAGAGCTTACAAGCTTTGATTCAAGATTTGGCGACATGTTCTTCTACGTGCAAAATGCGGAACTCAGGAAATTTCGTCGTTCTGGTGAGACTACCTTTTCCGCGGAGGTTTCTCTGGGGGATGGCCCCTGGCCCGGGATCATATTTCACGACCTGTGGCCCAATTGGGCGCCCTATTCTGCCCTGACCATTGAGATTGAAAATCCCGGGGCCGAATCCTTACCGGTAAATATTCGCGTTCACGATCGCGCTCATCGAAGCGGCGCCCAACCATACAGCGATCGATTCAACCGAAGCATCGATCTGGCGCCCGGAACCCAGACGATTCTTATCTCTCTGTCCGAAATTGAAAATGCGCCCGCCGAACGTCAGATGAATATGAGGGAAATTGACGGACTGGTTGTTTTCTGCACCCAGCAGGAATCGGGAGAGAGTTTTATTTTGCACCGAATCCGCCTCGAATAAACTCACTGTGCAAACTGAATAAATTGGTAGGCGCGGGTAGGGATTGAACCTCCGACCTCCGCTATGTAATAGCAGCGCTCTACCACTGAGCTACGCGCCTGTTCCTGTTCTCGATAATTCTAATTTCTTTGATCCGGAACTGCCAACGATCCAGGTCACAGATCGGCTTAATCGGAAACGGTTACCTCGCCCCTTTCCTCCACAGCACGACCTCGACCGTTTGCAGGATAATAATAATGTCCAACATCAGGCTTTGGTTCTTGACGTAGTAGAGTTCGTGCTGCAGTTTTTCCATCGCATCTTCTTCGCTGGCGCCATATGTGTATCGCAATTGCGCCCAACCAGTGATTCCAGGTTTTACGTTGTGACGCGCGGAATAATAAGGAATAGTTTTCTGCAGATCTTCAATAAACTCGGGTCTCTCAGGACGAGGCCCAACGATACTCATTTGGCCCAGAAGAACATTGAAAACCTGCGGTACTTCATCGGCACGAATTTTCCGCAACACCTGTCCGACCCGAGTGACGCGACTGTCGCTCTCCTCCGCCCAGACCGCCTCACCCTCGGCTTCAGCATCGACAGTCATGCTTCGGAATTTCAATATTTCGAAAGGTTTACCACCCTGACCCACACGCGTCTGCCGATAAAACAACGGCGCCGACAGTCCATCCTCGATCTTGATGGCGAGCGCAGTAAGCAACATCACCGGTGCTCCCAACGTGACGCCAATTGTGCCGACAAACAGGTCCAACAACCTCTTTACGGTCCGGCGAAGCCAGCTGGTGCGAAA
>JAHEFF010000030.1 GCA_024640315.1 Woeseiaceae bacterium | reverse complement strand
TGCTTTCGGCCAAGAGTGGACTGTCGAGACTGCAAGTGCAGCGATTTGTTAAGCGGCACCTCTATGAGTTGTTCCTTGCTATTCATATGTCGCACTCATCCTCGACGAACATACCGAAATCATCTCCGAACGACGCCTTATCTTTCTCCCAAATAGTCCGGCCCGACGAAGTTCCCAAATATTCGCAGGCATAGGTGCGCCATCCTGAAAAATCATCCTCGCTGAGAATTCCTTTCTGATAGAACCCATAGGCGGCATCTATCCCATTGATAAGACCGTAGCTATAAGACCAGTACTGGCGGTACTCGGCGTCCGACAATGACGACAAGTCATCGTCTCCCTTTTCCAATACTGCGGATAGTTGGTCGTTCTGGGCGGCCGTCAGGAGGATCTCGTTCGCCATGGCGTTCAGATCCTGCAATGCTTGGGCTGACAGCGCGACTGTGTTTTGGCGTATCTCCCAGGCCACCAGGAGTAGAGAAGCGACGACAGTTACGCCGCCGAAATATGCCGCCCATTTGGACTTAGTGTTCTCGCTCGATTCCATTACGACGTTTCGTGCCGCCTACCTACAGTTCGTCTGCAAATTTGGAGAATAATGTTCCATATCCGATGATATGTTGTGAGCGGCCGCTTTGGGTCAGTTGCAGCTTCTCATCATTCTAGCAGCTCAGCGGCTGCTTTCGGGGTTAAGCAGCCACTCATTAGTTAAGCAGTCCTGGGGCTGCTTTCGGCCACAAGCAGCCGTTGCTATCGGGAACATGCCGGTGCGAACAAATCGATTATCGCTCCTGCTCCAAATTTTACTCGACCGCTTCAGTCGTCATCGCTCATCCAGGCTGATGCCCAGCCGATCAATCTCATCCTCAAGCACAGCCATTAAGGCTTCGAGACGGCGCTGCTCTAGTTGGCTCCAAAAGACTGCGTCGTAACTGTGAGTGCGGGCAGCGGAAACAGCCGTAAAAAAGCGCGAATCGTTGCACAACGCCTCCAAGTCAAATTCTAATGCTTCCCAAGCTATTTCCTGCGTGCCTGCGTTTGATTGATCAATCCTGTAACTAACCTGGCTTTCTACGTAGACAACTTGTGGCGTCACTTTGTCGGCAAGGAGCTGGAAAAAGCTCATGTAGTATCGGCGCTCAGTCAGTAGCTTATTCAGCTGACGCCGTATTTCCAGCGTCCTAATGACGGACTCCTTTCCTGTCGCACGTAATTCCTGAATGGTCCCATCTGCAAGGTAGGGTGGCACGATATTGCCCAGTTGGAAGAGCCCATTCGCGAAATCAAGTTGATCATCCTGATCAATCTTGCATTGTTTCAGGCTGCGCAAAACCACATTGGCGCGATTGGCGTGTAAGATCATGTAGTCGATAGCAACTCCTAAGGTATTGATTGAAGCATCAATATCAGAGTGCAAACGAACCAGGTAATCGCGTTCTTCTAGTCTTTCGATGCGCCATTCATTCCAATTGTCTGCCTGCAGAGCAAGGAAGACACCAAGCACCACTGCCAATATTTCGAACCAAATACTGAACAAGTCTTGGCGCTTAATATTTTCGAAGAATCGCTTGAAGAGCATAGTGGGTTCTATTTCGGATCAACACGTAACCTTTCCAACCCGACTGTATCTCAGATTGTTTCAGTCTCCATAGGCCGTCGCGCAAATGACTCAACACGTGATGTCGCAACGTCCGCTTTGAGTCATTAGCGGTCGTTCAGACTATATCACCCGAACGGCTGCTTTCGGCTGTGATGACGGTCGGCTACCGACCCGCTGCCGACGTTCGAATTGCGGCACCTGAAGAGCGATGAGGTTCATCGTCTAGAAGGAAATAAGTGGAAGACTCGGTGATGATCGTGGGTTCTCCTTCGCACCAAAGCTTTAGTGTCCCAAGTCCGGCGTCATCTGACGCCAGTATTCCAAGAGACCCAGCTTGGACGGCGGACACTCAGAGACTGCGGCCGGGCGGCTGGTTCCAGCAGATTCCAGCACGCTGAGCTTCTCCAGGGCTGACGCCTGAGCGACCGGTTTCGGGGAAAGTAGCCCCTCATCTCCAATGCGAACCAAGGGTCAGGAGTTGCCGCTTGTTACGCTAAGCGACGGAGTTCGCCTGTTAGTCTGATGGCATGTGTGCAGTACAATTCAACGTCTTACGAGAATGAAAATGACGGACTTTCGTTGTTCGGTTCTCTATAAAACTGACAATTTCGGAATCTGACACTATATTGCTGACTGCCGAAGTATGCCGCGATTCCGGGCGTACTCCTGTACGGCATGCGCAGCGTCAGCCCTGGAATCGAAGTCAATTGCAGGGGATCGCCAGGTGAACGTCTCGTCCGGCATTTCGAATCGAATAACATGCCGGTGGGTGCTGGTGATGAAACGAATTCCGATCACAGCGAGTGCAATTACTCCGACGATCAACGGCGCACTCTGAGTGTTCGGTCGCCCCGAATCGGTCAGCAGCATTGATACGAGGAATAGTGCGGCACCAAAAAACACGATCGCTACGAGGATCCGGTACCAGGCGGTCTCTTTCTGATACTCAATTGCCTGGCAATCCTGCATCTCTATATACTCGAGCCTGAAGTGGGTCAACTCATGCCAGTCTCGCTTCACCAAACAAATCCAGCGACTGGAGAGGGCGGCGACTTTCCCGATATTCGAAGGGTATTCCTGCTGATCCAGCAGCTCAGCGACGAGTTCACTATCGAATTGGGCAGGTTTTTCTGGACGGCCTTCCACGCTAACTCCGGTTCTGGTTACAGGCGGTTCAAAGTCGGCGGGAACACTAGCTTATCCAGCCTTTGTTCTTGGCTTGCTTTGAATACCAGGTAAAGAATCCCGCGACGATGAGCGGCATCAGGATCATCATGAAGATCTCGAAGAGATTGAATTCGATGGTCGACGTGATAGCAGTGGTATGAACCATCGTCACGACGCACCCGAGAAGCGAAGCAATAAACACAGGGAATGCAGACGACTTCCTGAATAAAAGCAGAAGGCAACCCATCGCGCCGCCAAAGACGGTCATCGCAAAACCGGCAGTGGCCCATACAGGTCGGCCTTCGATGATGGCGCGATGTGTGTCGGGCAATGAAGCGATAAAATCAGCGTTCAATTGCGAGATGAAATTCACTCCACCCAGGACATTCCAGGCCAGCCCGACGGTGCTGATGATCCAGAAACTCCGACGAATGCCACCTGCGGTTTTATTGTTCATCACGTACCCCTTGATAAAGAAACACCAATAGACGTCGGTGCGACCGATGTTTTGTCGTCCCCAGGTACTGTCGTGGACGGCAGCAATGACCGGCTCAACCGGGCGGCGACAAGTCCGTGATGCTCAGTTTGCGAAGTGTGGGTGCCTTTTTGTATTGATGGTCCTGCATTCGCCGCAGGATATTATCCAGCATACGAATGGCTGACAATATGTGCGGTCCCTTGTTGAGCATGACGCAATCCGCTCGCTGTGCCATGGCAGCATCAGTGATTTCGGCACGTGACGCACGCCCCTTCTTCGCCTTGCCCTCCAGCACCTGTGTCGCCCAGATAACGGGAATTCGTGCCGCCTCGCACATCCAGAGGATTTCTTCCTGTATTTCTGCCAGCCGCTCCCAACCGCATTCAACTGCAAGGTCGCCCCGGGCAATCATGATGCCGACCGGATAGCTACGCATCGCTGCGAGCAGAATCCGGGGAAGATCATGAAATGCCTCCACCGTTTCTACTTTGAGGATGATCCCTGGCTTGTGACCTTTGAGCTTTTTCAATTCCTGTTGTAACGCGATGACATCGCCTGGTTTTCGTACAAAGGACAAATTTACGGCATCGGCGTGCTCCGCGATAAATTCAAGATTTCCCCTGTCCGTATCTGTCAGCCCGTGCAGCGAAAGTTCGGTGCCGGGAAAGTTAATACTGCGACCAGCGCGGAGCCGGCTTCCAGTGGCTTTGGCGTGCGTAATGCGAATCAGTAAACCATCAGCGGTGGCCTCGTCGACAACACCTTCAATCTTGCCGTCATTAAGAAGAACCGGCGCTCCGACAGGCACACGGCCAATGACCTCAGGCGGCAGACACGATATCCGGGCAGGCCTCAGCAGTGTTCCCTCCGCGTCAATCTTTGCCGGGCGTCCCGGAGAAGACTTCGCGTCGAGCAACAGCGCATCACCGACAGAGAGCACTATTGGCAGTTCGACTGCAGGCAACTGGCCGACTTTGAAGCGGAGTTTCTCGCCGGAATTTTTGCGGTGTAGGCGCAACTTTGTGCCGCTCGCAAGGTAGGCACGTTTATGCGTTTCGACGATGAGCCCTTTCTCGTCCTTACCCGTCACCACTAATTGCCTGTGTCGACCACGAGTATCGCGGAATCGAAGTTCATCACCGGGCTCTGCATATTCGATGAGGGCAGCAGGCACTGGCACTGCCGATTGTTTTTTTGTGCGCCGGGACGGGTCGTCAGCGATGAGGCGTAATCGTCTTGGAGCAATGACGTGGCCGAGACCGTCACGTCGAGGCCGAATACGTAAAATACCGGGGCCCGGTTTCAGTGGTCCGGTGCGTACTTTCGAGCCCGCCAGGTCCATGATGATTTTACATGACCGACCAGTGGCCTGATTGGCTTGATTGACATTGGCAATCATATTGAGCCAGTCGCTGCTCGTATCGTGGGCGCAGTTGATTCTCGCGACGTCCATTCCGGCGCCTACAAGTTCGTGCGTTAATTCAACATCTTCCGCGGCGGTCGCGGGCAGCGTGACCATGATCTCCACGTCTCGCCCATCAGGGTTGGCACCGAACAGGTCGTCGCAGTGCTTTTCGAGTTCCTGATTGATTTCATCAAACTTCACCGGACTCATAGTGTCGTCAGCTACATCGAGACCACTCATTCGAATTAACGCGTGACGCACAGCCTGAAGTGACGCCATGACATGTGGTTCGCAGGTGCTAAGGGAGGACAGGCCGAGTTGCGAGAGCTCCTCCTGCAATTCGCGACCATCGACATTGCGGAGAGCAACATAGTGAATCAGGTTCCTGGCGCTGTCGACGTAGTTCGGGTGAACATTTTCGACTTCATCCGACAACTGGCGCTCAAGGTTGCCGGCGCTTTGACAAATAGCGTCGAGTTGTTCGAGGAGCGCTTCGATTTTTCCGTTCAAGACATTATCTCGGTAACGGACTGACACCGGCGAAATAAGGATGCAGCGTCAGCATCACGACGAAAATGACAGCACTGATGATTATGCCCATTAATTCCTTTTTGGCTCCGGGCGCCTCGGGTTTCACGTAGTCACCTTCACGCCGGTTGATGAGCGGCATTTCAATCAGCGCCCAGAGTCCCAGGCCGCCAAACAGGACCAATGCGCGTCCGGTACCGTTTGTGAGCAGATGGCTCACTGCCCAAAGAAAGACACCCATCAGCATAGGGTGTCGTATATAGCGCTTGATAGCGGTCGGATAATGCGCCGCGCCGAGCAGGACGAAAGATACAATCATCAGGCCAAACCCGGCCAGCCGGGCCCATTGCGGCAGTATGTAGAGATATTGCTCCGGTGTTGAACGCCAGCCCATGACGATCATTAGAAGCGCTGCAAGAATAGCCAGAGAGAATGCGCCCCGGTAGCCAGTTGCGCCGAGCTTGTCGACCAGGGACTTTTTCAGCGGCTGCTGAATCGTTGGGATCAGGTGAACGACCACCCACAAAAGGACGCCAATACTCAAGACCGCCATATGTCCTCCTTATCCCCTGAGATGATACTCCTTTTTACTTCGGGGTTCGGTTGTAGCTGCCAATCTGTCCCACGACTTTCGCCGCAAGCGCCGAGCCGCATTGCATCGATTCCTGGATGCTCGCGCCGTGGCAGTAGCGTGACAGAAATGCGGCGGCGTAGGCATCGCCGGCGCCGGTGGTATCAATCACTTCCTCGACAGAAACTGCCGGGCTGTCAAAACATTCGTTGTTGAAAAATGAACGACTGCCATCTGCCCCCAGTGTCACCACGAAGAGCTTTTGATGCCGGGAAGCCAGTAGCCGGATTCGATCCATCGCATCTTTGTCCGCGAGCGTAAGGCCGAAGAATCCGATGTCGATCCTGTGGATGTATTTCTCCAGCAGCTCGAAATCCGGATGCTGCAGAAAATCGGCGAAGTCGACCGAAACCTGTCCGCGCGTATCAATCGACATGAGCTCGTCAAAAAGGCCGACGATTTGCAGGTATACCGGCGCCACCATTAAGTCACTGTTTTTAATAATTTTTTTCTGCTCTCGAGAGAAGCGGAAGTGACGCAAGACACCCTCATCGTAACGAATGAAGCGTTTCTCGCCATTCTCTTCGATCTCGATATATTGAACCGGTGTTTGTCCACCGAGTCGGGTCAGGTGGCAATCGAGGCCAGTACCCGCCAGCGCGGAGCGCACGATCCCCGCGCCCACATCATCGCCCGTGCACGAAACGATGCGAACGATGTCCCTATCAGGAAACACATCGTTCGCATGGCGTGCAAAATTTGCGGTAATTCCACCAAAAAGACTTTCGCCAGCCGGCAGGTAGTAATCGATTCCGCAGTCACCTACGCAAACGACTTCCATTTCAGCCCCGTTCTACCTGCGACATCAGCGCGGCAACAGAAGCAGGATCGACGAACCTGTCTTTCATCAGCGACGTACCGACAATAGCGCCATCGCACGCCTGCAACAGACGCTTCGCATTCTTCGGTGTCAGGCCGCTGCCAATTAACACAGGACATCCCTGTGCGGCTTGCCGAAGGCTCTCGATAGTTGGCGCATTACCGCTTTTGCTGCCCGTGACGACAACCGCATCGGCACCCATTTCATACGCCAGCTTAGCGGACTCGGCTAATGGCCTTGGTTTGATCATGGTTGCGTACTTGACCTGGATGTCCGCGAGTATCAGCACCTTGTCTGCGCCAATTGCGGTTCGGTACTGCAACAGCCCTTCCGGATCGATATCGAACTCTCCGTACTCAGGCCGGGTCATCCTGTCCACGAAATAATCCGTACGAATGAAAGAAGCGCCTGACATTCGCGCAACCGCCAGTGACGCCCTCGGATCGTTAAGAAGGATTTCGCAGCCAACACGCGCCGAATCGCTTTCCTGCACAACCGCACGAGCAATTCGGGTCATGGCCGCTATGGTTTCCGGCGCCGCATTCACCCTGTGCGGCCGATCATATTCATTTTCGATGAGAACACCATCGACGCCAGCCTCCTCCAGTGCGTGAAGGTCACCGGTTGCGTGGCGTATTGCGTACTCGATTCCCGGTGAGTCCGGGTAGCCCGGCAATGGCGGCAGATGAATCATTCCGATAATCGCCTTCGAATTCTGGAATAGATCCCGAAACTTACTCATTAATGGCCTCCTTCCGGCCTTTTGTTAATACGCGGTAGACAGGTGCGCCGGCAAGCGTGAGTGCGATCCCGACAAGACTATCCAGCGGGTTGTAGACGAGCGCCGCAACAAGGAACAGTGCCATGACGAAGATGAATATCCCCGGAACGATGGGGTATCCCGGTAGCCTGTACGAATCCGGCCGTGACAGTCTCGGTCGCAGTCTGAATATCGAGGAGACCATCAGGATGTTCATAAACTGAAACGGCACGACGAAGAAGGTGACGATTCTCGAGAACGAGCCAAAAAAGAACAGCGCAGCAATTGAGATCGCCGCAGCGAAAAGTATCGCGCCGGAGGGCGCTGATCTGGAACCCGACAGGTGCGAGATCGTGCGAAAAAAAGGTGCGAGCCAGGTACCTGCCGAGCGCTCGACGTACTCCGATGCTGCGGCGTAGAAAAGGCGCGGCAGCGTCATAATCAGTCCGCCCAGCGCACCGAAAATAGAAATCCACATCAGCATATTCAGTGCGTTACCTGCTGTCGGACCAAAAGCGGCCTCTGCAACCATAGGCGCAACCAGAGTCGGGTTTGCTCGCATTGCGTCGAGCGGTACAACCCGCAGAAAGGCGTAGTTGACGAGCAAATAAATCAGGGTGATGAGAATGACGCCGAGGCCCATTGCGAGTGGAAAATTGCGATTCGGGTTCCTGACTTCGCCAGCGACATTGGACGCGTCAATCCAGCCGTCATAGGTGAAGAGAACGATTGCCACGCCCAGGCCGACAAACCGCAAAAACCCCAGCAGACCATTTCCTTCCTGCAATGTGCCAGCTGCTTCCTGCTCGACGGCCGGGGCTGCGACTAACACGCCACCGATAACCAGCGCTATCAGACCTGTTACTTTGACCGACGTAAGAAAAATCTGGGTGCGGCCGCCCCACTCGGCGCCGCGAAGGTTGATGAGCGCAAAGAATATAATCGCCGCCGCAGCCCATGCCAGCTGCATCCCGGCTGACCCGGTGCCCAACACCTGGTTGGCGAGCTCGCCAAACAGAATGGCTATCCCGGCGATCGCACCAGGTCCGCTGACGAGCACCATCATCCATGCCTGCATGAAACCGGCAAAAGGACCGTAGGCCTCAGTTAACGCGTGGTAGGACACGCCGGCCCTGGGTATGAGCGCCGACAATTCCGCGAGCGTCAGGGCGCCGCAAAGCGTAATAAAGCCGCACAGTGTCCAGAAAAGGTATACCTGCCACTCGGCAGTTGCCACGGCAGCGAGCTCGCCGGGCGTGAAGAAAATCCCCGAGCCAATCATGTCGCCCATGACCACGGCCAGCACGGCGGCGAGCCCGAGTTTTCGTTGCAACATCATAATTATTCTTATTCTCCGCCGTCAGACATTACAGCGCACCGGCGTCACGGGGAAGTGATATTCTCGTTTGTCCGATGCTAATTCTCGACGCCGAAAAAGTTGCAGCGCTGCTGCCTTACGATCAGTTGATCGATGCGCTTGGCAAGGCATTTGCCGTTGATGTTGTCGTTCCTCAGCGGTCGCATCACAACGTACCCGTACCAGGTGGTAACGACGGAACACTTCTGCTGATGCCGGCATGGCAGCAAGGATGCGGCATGGGCGTCAAGATTGTGACCGTTTTTCCAGATAATTCAAAACAGGATTATCCGGCAGTTTTTGCCAGCTACTTCCTGATGAGCGCTGCAACCGGAGTGCCGGTTGCTGTTCTGGATGGAACTGAGCTTACGGTGCGCAGAACAGCTGCAGCATCCGCGCTGGCGTCGACTTACCTGTCCCGTGAAAACTCGAAACGCCTGTTGATGGTCGGTACCGGCAATCTTGCCCCCCACCTGGTTGCCGCGCATGCAACTGCAAGACCTATCGAAGAAGTGGTTATCTGGGGCAGGCGGCGAGAAAAGGCGGCGAAGCTGGCGGCCCGCTTTGCTACGTCATCGTTCAGCGTTTCGGTAGCCGACGATCTAGAGAGCGCGGTCTCGGCGGCAGACATTATTAGTTGCGCCACGCTGGCGACCGAACCGCTTATTCGTGGTGCGTGGCTGAAAGAAGGACAGCATATCGATCTGGTTGGCGCGTTCAAACCCGATATGCGTGAAGCTGATTCAGAGGCCATTCGCCGGGCCAGCGTTTATGTTGATACCCGAGCGGGTGCCCTGGTCGAGGCAGGCGAAATCGTGCAAGGCATCGCCAGCGGCTCGATCGATGAGGATGATATTTGCGGAGAACTCTCGCAACTCGCCAGCGGCAAAATCAGCGGCCGGGAATCGATTGAAGCTATCACGCTTTTTAAGTCGGTGGGCACCGCGCTCGAAGACCTGGCGGCTGCCGATCTTGCTATGCGTAATCACATCGGCAACAACCAGGGTGGCAGCGACTGCTCAGCGGGCGAGTAGTTTGTCGATTTTGATCTGGGCACCAATCATTGCGGCCTGATCACTCACGACCTCCGCGGCGGATGCCTTGTCGATACTTAATGACTCGATTGCCCATACCTTGTTCTGGCTCGTTGTCGAGTAAATTTCTGTTACGAACGTGATTGCCTGGGCTTCCTGCATGCCGACATCCCTGTTCAATTCAGCGTAGTCGTAACCAAACAGGTCGAGACCCGGGCCGACCGGCCTTAATGGCGCCAGTTCTTTCTGCTCCTGACCTTTCAGGCGGGTAAATATCACGGCATCAAATCCACGGTTGCGAATCGCATTGTGGAGATTGGCGCGCGTCAGCTGAGGATTACGCCCGATAACGGTGAAATAAGCCGTCGCAGAGATTTTTTCGCTGGAAAGCGCCGCCACAAGGGTGCGTTCAAACTGTTCCCTGGATCGATATGTCCCCGTGACGCTCACCACCACCACGTTTCTGAATCCGTCCATATCGGGGTCGGGATTGTAATGCGTTCGAATCACCGTGGACGGCGGCGCAGACGCGCAGGAAGCGAGTAATGCGAGCGTCGTCATTATCGCGGGTAATATTGTTCGGGTCGTCAATGACATGCCAGCCTCCAGGTTGCGTCAGGGTACGAATCCGCACGCACCGGGTTCGTACGACACGGAATATAACACTGGTCAGCATGTAATATACTGCGCCGGTCCAGGTGTTCACATCCGTTGCAAACATGTTCCGACTGAAGCAAAAGCACACGCCGAAGCGGCAAGACAGGCTACCCCCTGCGGACGGCCGCAAACTGCTGGCCGAGCAGTCTGTTCGCCGCGGCCTCCTGGGCACTATTGCGGTGGCTTTGTTGCTTTGCTGGTTATGGGCACTTTTCTCGACGATGACCGGACGGGTGTTTCCTTGGTTTTCAATCCTCATTGGCGCCCTCGTTGGCTTAGCAATGCAGCGCTTCGGCCGGGGTCTCGACTGGCGATTTCCCGTCATGGCGGTCGTCATTGCCGGCACAGCGGCCTATGCAGGCAACCTGATGATCGGCATCCTCGAGACAGGGCGATATATTGACGAGGCGCCTGTGCGCGTCATGGGTGGGCTCTCATCCGACACGTTTCGAAATTTCTTCAACAACACGATTGGGCCAGTCGACCATATTTATGCCTTTTCGGCCTGTGGCGTAGCCGCCTTTTTCGCGAACAGGCGCCTGAAACGCCATGAAATTCTGGGTTTGCGGGCGATCGACAAAGAGCCGGTTTGAACGACGGCAGGTTAAGGATATACGGCGATTCCCGTTTAGGTATTTGTTACAAACCGAAGTTGTTGTGTGCAGAAATGGAGATGAATTACGACTGGCAGGAAGTCGATATCCTGGCCGGCGACTGCTTCAGCACCGCAGACATCGCGATTTTTGTTTAAACGCATGTGGCGGACGAGGAGGTTTTGATTTGGGAGACTACCCGTCGGTCAGGGCGCGGATCGAACGTATAGAGGCAAGGGAGAATTTCACGGGCATGTAACCACGGGCCGACGCCACGATTTCAAGTCATAGCGGCATGATATTCGGCGGCAGGTCGAGATGTTCCCTGGGGATCGTTGCCAGAAGTTTCTGTGCAACGGACTCCATACTTTCGACCGCATCATCAACACCAACAAAATAGGGCGGATCCCGCCTCAAGAGCTGCCAGCTATCCGTTTTAAGCACCTTGATCAGGTGTGTAAGGTTTCGGCGAATGGCGGTGACGTACGGGTTTTGTCCGTCGAACAAAACTTCCGCATATCGATAAGCGCGGTTAAATTTCTTCTGCAATCTGTCCCTGGTGGCATGCTGGTAAAACATGGGCGTCTTTCGCAGCAGATCGATGCCGGATTCATAGCGAACCATGTACTCGCCGGGCGACGCGTTTTCGACGGCCACTCCACCGACGACGAATTCCGTGTACAAGCGGTCGCGGCATTTCTCCAGGTAACAACGATCTGCCATTTGGGCGATCAGGTCGGCGGTTCCCAGCAGGTGTCCACAAATCGCGTCGCGGGGATCATCGAGCTCGATGTTGTCAATGTCGAGTTCATAACCGGTGAAGTGCACGATCATGCTGGAGACTCCGACATCCCTGGATAAGCCGAGTTCGGGCAAATAGCGCCGCAGGAAATCTGCACTTCGGGACACGTGATAAAGCGTAAATTCAGCGCCGTTGGTGAAGTCCCTGTCACGCTCGATATGTCGTATGTAACCAGCGTCGTGAAAGAGAGAGGTGATGATCGTCATCTGCGCCCGATGTGCGCCCAGCCGCTCGGCCGGGTCCACACTCTTTTCGTAGCCGGCAACCAGGCGTGCGAGAGCCAGGGTCATGTCCAGCGTGTGCTGCATGTCATGGTAGGTGGTGTCGCAGCCCTGATAGCCCGGGTACTGGCCGGAAAACAGTCGCGCAAAGTCATAGAAAGCGAGCCACAGTTTGTCGAAGGACGCACCTGGAAACGCTTCGGTAAATAACTCGCTCACCGCATTTCGAACAGCCACAGGGTCGCTTACCTGTACGGTATTCGTCACGTCGTAGTCATTGCGGCGATCCTGGGAATTCAACATACTTTTCTTGTTCTTCAATGACGGAGTGATCGTCATGTTCAGTTCGGCGGTGCCGTTAACGTTACTCATGGCCCAACCTGTTGCCGGTAGCTTAACGGAAAGAACCGCGCGTTTTCGCTAATCTGCCAACGCGATTCGTGAACTGGTACTTCCGCCCCGGCGTTAAAAGTGAAGTGGTTCCGTGAATATGTCACATCAATTCCGGACATGACGTAGTTGGGCTTAGAGGGTCGAATACGGACCGGGTGTGAGGGGGTCATGTCCGCGTTATAGCGCAAATTCAGCGACGACCGGGGTGTGATCCGATGGCCGCTCCCAGGTGCGTGGTTCCCTGTCAATGTAACTGGCATTGCAGTTGTCAGCCATCGCCTTGCTGGCGAGTATCAGGTCGATCCGGAGGCCTGCGTTGCGGCGAAACCCGGCCGCACGGTAGTCCCACCAGCTGAACGTGCTCTCCGGCTGATCGAACTGGCGATATACGTCGGAGAGGCCGAGGTCGATCAATTCGCCGAGCGCCTGTCGCTCGAGCGGGCTGCAGAGGATATCGTCGCCCCATTTCTCGGGATCGTACACATCGCGATCATCAGGGGCGATGTTGAAATCGCCGAGGACAACCAGCTTTTCGTGGCTCTTCAATTCCTGCTCGAGGAATCCTTTCAGGGCTTTGAGCCAGCCCAGTTTGTATTCGTATTTTTCTGAACCAACGCTGCTTCCATTTGGCACGTACAGATTGACGATCCTCACACCCTCTATCGTCGTTGCAAGGATGCGCCGTTGCGGGTCGTCGAAGCCTGAAAAGTCCGTCACGAGATCGTCACCTGGACTGCGACTGATGACGGCCACGCCGTTATAAGTTTTCTGTCCGCTCGCCACGCCGTGGTAACCGAGTTCCGAAAAACGATCGGCTGCGAACGCCTCGGAAACCTGTTTGATTTCCTGCAGTACGAGCACATCAGGGTTTGCGCTCGACAGCCACTCCAGCACGTGAGGCAGCCTGACGTTCAGAGAATTGACATTCCAGGTCGCAATCTTCATGCGGCTTTGCCGATTCCGCTCTGGCGAAGAAGCGCATCGAGCGTCGGTTTGCGCCCACGAAATGCGACGTATGCCTCCATGAAGTCACGGCTACCGCCGATTTCAAGAATTTCCCGGCGAAACCGCGATGCGGTTTCAACGTCAAAAATGCCGGATTCCTCAAACGCGCCGAAGGCATCTGCCGCCAGGACCTCGGCCCACTTGTAGCTGTAATAACCGGCGGCATAACCGCCCGCAAAAATGTGCGAGAAGCTGTGTGGCAATCGGTTATAGGCCGGATATTTGATCACAGCGACTTCATCGCGTACCTGCTGAAGCGTTTCGAGCACCTTGGCTCCGGATGCGGGATCGAACCCTGCGTGCAGTCGAAAATCGAAAAGAGCAAACTCGATTTGCCGCAACATCGACAACGCTTCTCCAAAATGCCGGCTGGCATCCAGCTTCTCGAAAATCTCCCGTGGCAGCGGTGCGCCGGTCTCGCAGTGTTCGGAGCACTCCTCGAGCACTTCATAACGCCAGGCAAAATTCTCCATGAACTGGCTGGGCAGCTCCACTGCATCCCAGGGGACGCCGTTGATTCCCGCTATGCTCGGGTAATCGACCTGGGTGAGCAGGTGATGCAGCATGTGACCGAACTCGTGGAACAGTGTCACCACATCGGTATGCGTCAGGTGAGACTCTCCATCGGCATCAGGAGGCGGGAAGTTGCAGACCAGGTAGCCGACAGGCGTTTTCTTTTCACCGTCAAGGTTCTTTCGGACTACGCACTCGTCCATCCAGGCGCCCCCGCGTTTTCCGTTGCGAGCGAACAAGTCGGTATAGAAACTGCCGAGGATGGCGCCTTGTGAGTCCCGAATATCGTAATAGTGCACGGTGTCGTGCCAGGCACTGACGCCCTGGTCTTCCTGGACCGAGACGCCGTAGAGTTTTTCTGCCAGGCTGAACATGCCGCGCTTGACGACAGCAAAGGGAAAGTACCGGCGCAGCTCCTCGTCTGAAACAGCGAATTTCTGTTGTTTCAGCTTCTCGAGATAATAAGCAACGTCCCACGCCTCGAGCGGTCCATCGGCGATGCTCCGGACTTCATCGATTTCTTTCTGCGCTGCTTTGCGGCATTTGCCGGCCAACTCCGTCAGGAATTCCGTGACCTCGGCAACGGTGCCGGCCATCTTGGTGGCCAGCGAATAGTCCGCAAAACTATTGAAGCCAACAAGCCTGGCAGCTTCGTGCCGAAGCGAGAGGATCTTTTCGATGTTCTCGCTATTGTCCCACTCCTCATGCCCACCCTGATCCGATGCGCGGGTCGACCATGCGGTATAGAACATCTCGCGGGTGTGGCGTGCGCCACAATGGGTCATGACCGCGTGATAGTTTGGATAATCAAGATTGAACCACCAGCCGTTGGCGCCGTTTTCCGCGGCATCAGTGCTCGCTCGTTTTAACACGGACTCCGGGATTCCCTCTACATCACTACGGGTCGAGGTCTGAAAATGCCAGCTGTCGGTTGCATCCTGGACATTCTGGTCGAAGCTTGCCCGCAGCGTGGCCAGCTCCTGCATGATTTCGCTGTAGCGGGCCTTTTCTTCCTCCGCAAGCGCGACGCCTGACAGGCGGAAGTCCCGCAGTTCCTGTTTAACCAGCATGCGCATCGCGGGCGTCGCATCCGCAGGCATCGAGTCCATCACCGCCTGGTAGGCGTCACAAAGCCTCTTGTCGTGTGATAATTCGGTGTCATATTCGGTCATTAATGGCAGTGACGCGTTGTAAGCGTCCCGCCATTCAGGATCATCCAGCACGCTTTGCAGGTGGCTGACGGGAGACCAGGCGCGGCCGAGTTCGTGGCTCATCTCTTCAAGCGGAACAACCAGGGTCTGGAAATCCCGGGCATTAGGGTCATCCAGCAAGGCGGCGAGCTTTTGCCGATGTGCTGCGATAAGCTCCTCGAGCGCCGGAACCGCGTGTTGCGGTTCTATAGCGTCGAATCGAGGCAGATCAGAGGTATCTAGAAGCGGGTTCGACATGGAATCCTGAGGGATTGGATGCGCGGCGGAATGGTATCACAGCAAGGACTCGCAACGGTCCACTGCGAATACAAATAACGAAGGGAAAAAACAGTGGCAACAGATTTTGATCTCCTGGTAATTGGTGGCGGTAGCGGCGGGCTCGCCCACGCACAACGTGCAGCTGAATATGGTGTTAAGGCAGCCGTGGTCGAGTCAGGCCCGCTTGGCGGGACCTGCGTGAATGTCGGCTGCGTTCCCAAGAAGATTATGTGGTATTCAGCGCATCACGCGTACCAGATGAAACATGCGAAAGACTTCGGTTTCGATGTCTCGGTCAACTCACACGACTGGGCAGACCTGAAGAAAAAGCGCGACGCCTATATCCAGCGCCTCAACGGCATCTACGAGAGTAATCTCGATCGCCGTGATGTGACGTACCTGCAAGGACACGCCAGTTTCATCGATGACAGGACGGTGGCCGTCGGGGACACGCAATACACCGCCGGGCGTTTCGTCATTGCCACCGGAGGATACCCGACGGTTCCCGATATTCCTGGCGCCGAACTTGGAATTACCTCTGATGGTTTCTTTGAGCTCGAGGAGCTTCCACGACGGGTCGCCCTGGCGGGTAGTGGATATATTTCGGTCGAGTTGGCCGGCGTGTTCAATGCGCTGGGCGCCGAAACCACCGTTCTCTTCCGCAGGGACGGGGTCTTAAGAACCTTCGACAGCATGCTGCGCAAAGGCGTGGAGGATGCAATGCGAAAAGATGGCATCACGCTCGAAAAAGGCGTTGTGCCCGCCTCGCTGAAAAAGACAGACAGCGGGATCCGCCTGATTGCCGAGGATGGCAGGGAATTTGGCGAGTACGATGCGGTGGTCTGGGCAATCGGCCGTGCACCAAACACGGATACGTTGAATGCCGAGGCGGCCGGTGTGGAGCTGGATGCCCGTGGTTTCATACCTACAGACGATTGGCAGAAGACCAATGTTGAGCACATCTTTGCATTAGGCGATGTCACCGGACGGGAAGCGCTGACACCGGTTGCCATCGCAGCCGGCCGGCGCCTGGCCGATCGCCTCTATAACGGTATGACCGACAGGCGGCTCGAATACCACACGATTCCAACCGTGGTTTTTACTCACCCACCGATAGGCACGGTCGGGCTGACTGAAGAAGCCGCGCGCGCACTACATGCGGAAAAAGTCAAAGTCTACGAAACCCGCTTTAATCCGATGATGTACGCCTTCAGCGAGCACAAGACCGAGACGGCTATGAAACTGGTCGTTACCGGCGATGATGAAAAGATCATCGGCTGTCACATCATTGGCGATGGCGTGGACGAGATGTTGCAGGGATTTGCGGTGGCGATTCGCATGGGTGCGACCAAGGCGCAGTTTGACGATACGGTGGCGATCCATCCGACGAGTTCGGAAGAGCTCGTTACGATGCGTTGATGGTCAGCTGCTTGAGTACTGCAGCGGTGTCCGGTCGGACGCCGCGCCAGATATAGAACGACTCGGCCGCCTGCTCCACCAGCATGCCCCAGCCCATGACGGACTTCGCGGCGCCTCGTTCGGCCGCCCAGTGCGAGAATGGTGTGGGTGTCAGGCCGTAGGACATGTCGTAACAGACCGTCTGAGGATGAATTGCTGCTGCAGGGTATGGCGGCGTTTCGCCTTTGACGCCGGCCGAGGTTGCGTTGATCACCAGGTCATATACAGGGAGCGACCTCACGTCCTGGAAACGGCATGCTGTGACCGGACCCTGGCTCGCAAAGTGATCGGCGAGGCCGCTTGCTTTCGGAAACGTTCGGTTAGCAATAACGATGGAGTGCGGTTCGGCCTCCAGAAGCGGACCGATGATGCCACGCGTGGCGCCACCGGCGCCCAGGATAAGAATATTGGCATTCTTGAGTTGCATGCCCTGGTTGGACTGCAAGTCGCGCATAAATCCAATACCGTCCGTGTTGTAACCGAAAATCTTTCCGTCGAGAAACTGAAGCGTATTAACGGCGCCTGCATTGCTGGCCTGTTCGCTCAACTCATCAACGAGGCGGACGACTTCGCTCTTGTGGGGTACGGTGATATTGAGGCCCTTGCCGCCCGTTCTGCCGAATTGGAGCACGGCTTGCTCAAGCTTGTCAGGTGCGACCTGGAGTAACTCGTACTGAATGTTCTGCCCGGTCTGCGCGGCGAAGAGTCGATGGATAACGGGCGAGCGGCTGTGGGATACCGGGTAACCCATTACGCCATAGCGATCTGCTACACCTTCTGTCATCTGTCTATTCTGCCATCCAGCGCGCCGCCTGTATTGCGTAGTAGCTCAGGATGGCGCTGGCACCGGCGCGCTTTATCGACATGAGCGCTTCCAGTGCAGCCGATCTTTCGTCGAGCCAGCCATTCTGTCCCGCAGCTTTGATCATCGCGTACTCGCCACTCACCTGGTAGGCAAAGGTGGGTACCTGGAACTCGTCACGCACGCGTCGAATCACATCGAGATAGGGAAGAGCCGGTTTGACCATCACAAGATCGGCGCCTTCGGCGAGGTCCAGGTTTACTTCCCTCAATGCTTCGTCTGTGTTGGCCGGGTCCATCTGGTAGTTATGCTTGTCGCCACCACCGAGGTTGGCCGCAGAACCGACTGCGTCCCGAAACGGACCGTAGTAGCAGGATGCGTATTTCGCGGCATAGGCGAGAATGAGTGTGTTGCGATGACCGGCTGCCTCAAGTGCGGTACGAATTGCACCGACCCGGCCGTCCATCATGTCCGACGGCGCGACGATGTCGGCGCCCGCATCGGCATGTGAGACCGCCTGTTTGACGAGCATCTCGACGGTCTCGTCGTTCAGCACATATCCGGTATCGTCGATGATCCCGTCCTGGCCGTGGGTTGTGTAAGGATCCAGGGCGACATCGGTAATCACAGCGAGGTCCGGCAACTCGCTCTTCAACGCCTTGATGGTTCGTTGCACGAGGCCGTCGGAGTTGGCGCATTCCGCCCCATCGAGCGATTTCCGGCCTGTTTCAATCACCGGGAAAAGAGCAATGGCGGGGATGCCGAGGTCGGCGGCCACGCTGGCTTCCCTGAGCAGGCCGTCGATACTCTTACGCTCGATGCCGGGCATCGATTCGACCGCCTGCGATTGTTCGTGACCCTCGAGAACGAAAACCGGGTAAATCAGATCGGACGCTGAAAGTGACGTTTCGGCAACCAGCGCGCGCAGCGCTGCGCTGCGACGCGTCCTTCGCATACGAATCGAGGGGAACAAAGCAGATGGAAACTTACTCATATCAATATCTTACGTAGCCAGACCTTGGATTTTCCCTGTATTTCGGTAGGGTTTCCACGCCTGATTCACAAAAAAGCCCTCAGCGGGTAATAAATCAACAGGGAGACAGGTCATCTCGAATGAATAGAAATGATGCGGATCGGAAGCGCCGCGCGCGCTTTGACAAGGTTGTCAGCATATTCCACCAGGATATGTACCGGTATGCGGCCTGGTTGTGCCGTGACCCGGGAATCGCGGAGGAAGTGGTCCAGGAGGCGCTTCTTCGGGCCTGGAAATCACTGGATGCGCTGCGCGACGACGAAGCCGCAAAGCCGTGGTTGCTGACCATCGTTCGCAGAGAAAACGCGAGGTATTTTGAAAGGAAAAGGCTGGAAACGGTCGATATCGACAATTTGAGTCCCGCCCAGTCGGCAATGCTGGCAGAGAAAGAGGAAACGGGCCTGGAAGATATGCGGCAGGCCATTTTCAGGCTCGAAGACGATTATCGCGAGCCGCTGGTGTTACAGGTCCTGATGGGCCACAGCACCAGGGAAATCGCGGAATTGATGGGAATGCAGCAGGGTGCGGTGCTAACGAGATTGCACAGAGCAAGACACAAACTGAAGGATGAAATGGAAAAGGAGGCAGCAGTATGAGTGCCTCCGGAAATAAAATGAACTGCGACGAATACAAAGAGGCAATTGCAGCAGACCCGTCGGCGCCATCGGACGAGGTTGCCGCACATGTTGCCAACTGCGAGTCCTGTTCCGCTTATCAGGCGGAGATGCAGGCACTCGACGACAGAATTGCGCGTGCGCTCGCCATCGAAGTACCAGAGCTGAAGATTCCTGATCTGCCGCCGATCGAAGACGACAACGTGACCAATCTGCCGTTCGCACGTAAGAGCAAGCTGCCGACGTGGATTGCCATTGCCGCGAGTTTTGCCCTGGCCGCCATCATCGGTGTCCAGTTCATAGATACAGGCCCGGTTGGCGAGTATTCACTGGCTGATGAAATCCTGGCGCATATCGATCACGAGCCGGGCGCATTGCGCGTGACAGATGTCGCTGTCTCTGACCAACGATTTGCGAGCGTAGTGAATCCGTCAGTCGGAACTATGGATCGCAATGTTGGGCTTATAACCTACGCACAAAGCTGTGTGATTCACGGTAAGACGATTCCTCACCTGATCATCCAGGGCAAGGAAGGTCCGATAACCCTGTTGTTGATGCCCGATGAGATGGTGGATGGTGCATCAATCATTGACGGCGAAGGTGTGAATGGCGTTATCTTGCCAGTTGGCAACGGCAGCATTGCAATCATCGGTGAACGCGAGGAGAACCTCGCGGAGATAGAACAAAAAATTATTAACTCAGTGGAGTGGAGCATATAGCGCACTGCTGAAATTACTGCCCGGGTTGGGCACATAATCGATGCCCACCTGGGCGTTTTAAATCAGAGGTAGGAGATCAACATGTCTGAGAAGCAAGTAGTAAAGCCTGTAGCGATTGCTGTTAGCACAGCACTAGCGGGTACATTCGCAATAGCAGCGACCGCTGACGCGGACACGGGTGTTAGCCCGTTCGCGATGACCACCCTCGCTTCGGGCTATTTGCTCGGTGCTCAGGAAGGTAGCTGTGGCGAAGGCAAATGTGGTGGCGACAAAGAAGCTGCTGGTGGCGACAAGGAAGCTGAAGGTTCTTGCGGCGGCGACAAGGAAGCTGAAGGTTCTTGTGGCGGTGACAAGGAAGCCGAAGGTTCTTGCGGCGGCGACAAGGAAGCCGAAGGTTCTTGTGGCGGTGACAAGGAAGCCGAAGGTTCTTGCGGCGGCGATAAGGAAGCTGCCGAAGGTTCTTGTGGCGGTGACAAGGAAGCTGCGGAAGGTTCTTGCGGTGGCGACAAAGAAAAAGGCTAAGCTTTGCTTAAGCTGAAAAGGGCTCGCCTCGGCGAGCCCTTTTTTTATGCCTGGTGTTCGTGAGCCGGCTTTGTGATCAAACTCCATGGTTTACTCAGAATTGCAGGCTGAGATTTCTCTCGTGTATTGCTAGCATCGATAAATTGACAAAACCAAATGACAACCATGACCAAAAAGATCAAACGCTGTCGATGGGCTGGCGATTCCAGCCTCGAGTACATCAAATACCACGATGAAGAATGGGGCGTACCCGTCTGGGATGACCAGACGCAGTTCGAGTTCCTGATTCTGGAAGGTGCCCAGGCGGGGCTGAGCTGGTCAACGATCCTGAACAAGCGTGAAGGCTACCGAAAAAATTTCGCCGACTTCGATCCGAACAAAGTCGCGCGATTTACGCAAAAGCGCATTGAAAAGATCCTCCTGGATCCGGGAGTCGTTCGTAACAAACTCAAGGTCAACGCAGCGGTGACGAATGCAAAGGCTTTCCTGAAAGTTCAGGAAGAGTTCAATGGGTTCTGCAACTACATCTGGGAATTCGTTGGCGGAAAACCAATACAGAACAAAATTCGCAAGGATTCGGATTTTCAGGCGACATCAAAGGAGTCCGACGCGCTCAGCAAGGATCTCAAAAAACGGGGCTTCAAGTTTGTCGGTAGCACGATCATTTATGCTCACATGCAGGCGACCGGCATGGTCAACGACCACGAGGTGAGCTGCTTTCGCCACAAGGCGTGTGCGGCATTGGCGAAACTCAAGCCGTAGAAGTTAGCCCGGCTCGCCATCAAGGCCTTGATTTCAGGAGACTTTGGGCAGAAACTGGATCATCACGACCCCAACAAAAATCACAATCGTATAAGGGGATAGGTATGTCTGAATCACTCAACGGCGGACCGCCGAAATCATTTTACTGGATAGCAGGCCTTGCCCTGATCTGGAATCTTATGGGCCTGGGCGCCTATGTTTCGCAGGTCACCACGTCGCCGGAAATGCTGGCCGGGATGTCGGATGCCGAACGTGCACTTTATGAAAACCTGCCCGCCTGGGCGACAGCGGCCTTTGCCATTGCCGTCAACGCGGGCGCGCTTGGCTGCTTGTTGCTCCTGTTCAAAAAGGCGCTTGCGGTCCCCATCCTGATCCTCTCGCTGGTTGGCGTATTGGTGCAGCATTTCAATTCGTTCGTATTAATGGGCGCCCTGTCGATAGTGGGTCCGGCGGGAGCTGCATTTTCGGCGACCGTGGTCGTTATCGGCGTCTACCTGGTCTGGTTTGCAAACAATGCCAAGGCAAAGGGCTGGCTCAGCTAAGACCCGGCATCTCGAAGCCGTTTTCCCGAAGTGCCGCCGCCAGCGTGGCACTATGTTCCGCGCCCAGGTTAACCAGCGGCGGACGCACCGTCCGCCATGCTTGATCGCCTGAGAACTCGGCAACCGTCGCCTTGAGCGCCGGAATCATCGGATAGGCCATGACGGTGTCTCGAATGTCGTCCAGTGCCTGCTGCAGCTCATCGGCGTTATCTGACTGCCACTCCTGGTAGAGCTTGTCGATTGCGGCCGGATTGACGTTGGCGGTAGCTGATATACATCCGGCGCCGCCGTTGCGCATGTTGGCCAGGAGGAAGCTCTCGCTCCCGACAAAAATCCTGAAGTCATCCCACTTTCGTTCCAGCATGGCGAACGTGTTGTCCCAGTCACCCGAGCTGTCCTTTATGCCGACAACGGTTTTGGGGTAACGGGTGACCAATCGTTCAATGAGGTCGACGGAGAAACCAACCTGGGCTATCGGCGGGATGTGATAGAGATAGATTCGTAGTGACTCGTCGCCGACCCGCTCGATGACCTCGGCAAAGTTCGCGAATATTCCTTCGTCGCTGACGCCCTTGTAATAAAAAGGTGGCAGCATCAATGTGCCTGCACAGCCCAGCTTCGCGGCGTGCGCGGTCAGTTTCACGGTGTCGGTCAGGGCGCAGCATCCGGTGCCCGGCATCATGCGATTGATATCCACACCCGCATCGACAAGCGCGTCGAGCAATTCGATCTTCTCGTCGACCGACATCGAGTTCGCTTCACTGTTGGTGCCGAAAACGGCCAGTCCAACGTTTTGCGAGAGCAGCCATTGGCATTGTTTGACCAGACGGTCGGCGTCGGGGCTCAAGTCTTCCTTGAATGGTGTGACAACGGGACTCAGTACTCCGGAAAGTCGTCTACTGTCTGTCATCTGTTTTCTCCTCTGTGTCGATTTTTGCGATCAGCTCTTCCACAGGACTCTTAAAAGAAGCGCGCGAACCGGATATCTAATTTCTGAAGATTAACGCGGGCCTCTCCTCCTTGACCAGGTTCTTTAACCCGAACCGGCTTTTTGCCCAATGTTCGTCATCAATAAAACCGCTGGAATGCTGGTAGTGAACTTTCTCGTCAAAGTTAAAAACAGCGCCCATGAACATGGACATCACCGTTTCGCTGAGTATAACGAATATAGGGAACCTAATGATGCCGAGACACACAAACCTAAAATGAAGATAAGGGGTCAGAGTACATTTTCGACACGCTATGTAAATCGATCGCCTGACACTTCCGAAAATGTACTCTGACCCCTTATCGATTCGAGGACGAACAAAGCAATCATGAAGAAGAGATTGGCAGCTGTCCTGTTGGCGGTTCTGGCGACGTCAATCGCCTGGCCAGCAGACACACAGTTCATGCAGGGGCTTGGAGACGTTCGCTACCATCGGGTCCTGTCGGAAGCGGTTGGACGTGCCTACCACATTTACGTCAATCTGCCGGAAGGCTACAGTGAAACGGATCGTCATTACCCGACCGTATATCTGCTTGACGGTGGCAATACGTTTCCAATGCTGGTGCCGTACTATCGCTACCTGAATTTTGGCGAGGAAGCGCCCAATATGATCATGGTGGGTATTTCCTACGGCAGCGACAACTTCGAGAATGGTAACTTTCGCAGCACGGACTACACCGCGCCATCAGACGAGCGGGAGTACTGGGGCGGGGCTGCCGCGTTCCAGGCATTTCTCGGCGATGAGTTGTTCCCGCTGGTCGAGCGCGAATATCGTTCCGATGCCAGTCGTCGCATAATTTTTGGTCATTCGATTGGCGGCCAGTTTGTGCTATTCACCGCGCTCACGCAGCCTAAGCTTTTCTGGGGGCATATCGCCAGCAATCCCGCATTGCATCGAAACCTCTCATTCTTTCTCGAAGAGCACGCCGACTATGGCGGACCGACTCAGTCAAAACTGTTTGTCGCAAGCGGCACAGAGGATGATCCGGAGTTTCGGCAGCCGGCAATGGAGTGGATTCAGCATTGGCAGGAACGGCATGTTCCCTGGCAGCTGGAGACTATCGATCTCGAGGGCCACAGCCATATGTCAGCGCCGCCAGTCGCATTCAGGCAGGGACTGAGGTGGCTATTTGAATAACGCGGAACAAAGGGGTCAGAGTACATTTTCAACACCGTCCGTAAATTAATCTCCTGCCGCTTCTGAAAATGTACTCTGACCCCTTTGTTCTGCTGGCCCCTTTAGTTACCGATATTGATGATGGTCAGCGAGACCAGGCCATCCGGCGTGTTGTGTGAGATGCCACCGAGGTAGATGGTATCCGGGGCAAGGCCGTTCCAGTCGACGGTCACGTCGCCGGTTGTTCCGGCGGTCACGGCCATTGGACCTGTTGCCGTCATGTTGCCCTGGTCGTCGAAGAGACCGAAAGCCCAGCTAAGCAGCGTGTAGAAAGCGCCGGGACCCCCGGCGACGTTATCGGTTTCGAAGCCGTGAATGAAGACCGCGTAGGTGCCTGCCCCCGGTAAAAAGATATCTACCTCTTCGCGTGAGGTGGGTCCGCCGCTTTGCCCGATCTTCGAGCAGTTAATGCCGTCGGGGCAGTAGTAGACGTACATATCGAGATCGTCGTTGCCGTCCGTCAGTTCATCGAACGTTGAAAAGCGCAGGAAAGCCTGATCGGCAGGTACATCGACCAGGTGCGCGGTGACGCCGTTGCCGGTGCGGAATGTGAACGTCTTGTCCGGATCTTCATCAACGAAGCCGTCAAGGATCAGCGGTAGCCGGAGACCGTGCACGCCCGGCGAATAAGCGCCGGTGTAGCCAAAATCAACCGGGAACGAAAGGCTGCCGCTGCCGCCGAATGAGAACATCTCTCGCGGCGCGTCGACCGACAGTGGCTGCACTGCGATAACGCTGCGTACCCGGTGATCGTTACTCACCCAGGTCAGGCTGCCGAAGCGGTAGATATCCTGCGGCCCGTCGGTGAACGTCAGCGTCACTTCGTACTCGACGGTCTGGCCCGGGCCGACAGTGAGCGACGTCGGCGACACCGTGAGGTTGATCCCGGGCGGCAGCTCAGCCTCCACGTTGTAGGTTTCAGTATTTTCGGTGACATTGGTGACTCGGCGCTTAACGGTGGTTGCCCGGGTAAGTCGCGATACCGAGATATTCGGCTGGTTCATGTCGACCGGTTCGAACGAAACGCCGTTCCCCTCCAGTGCGTCACAACGTGTCTGTTCGATATCGGGCGAGCCGATGGCGCAGGCAAACGCGTCATACTCCTCATCAGTCACTTCATAAACGAGACCCGGATCGTTGGCTTTGTTCGGGTCGATATGGCCGCTGCCGTAATCGAACGGAATAATCGATGAGCCGTCCGGCATGCTGACTTCCTGGTACGCCGTGGTCATCAGTGCGGACTTGATGGCTGCCGGGCTCCAGTCCGGGTGTCCCTGCTTCAACAGCGCGGCCACGCCCGCAACATGCGGTGCGGCCATGGAGGTACCGCTCAAAAAGGAAAAGTTCTCGCCGGACACAGTCGCAATAGCATCCGGCGTATGTCCGGCAAGGATGTTTACACCCGGCGCCGTGACATCGGGTTTGAGAATGTCCTGCACGGGTCCCGGTCCGCGTGATGAAAACGTGGCCATTACGTTGCCGGTGTCATCCACTGTCAGGAAGAGGCTCTTGTCGAGAACGATGTTAACGGGCTCGTTGTTATTGATCTCATCAAGCAGCAAGGTACCGTCGGCACTGCCGATCATGACCGCGGGAATGTCGGACAGGCCGGACACCCCGGTCATTACAATCGGATCACCGGCAATATTAAAGACCACCGTTGCAACAGCGCCCGCATCCTCAGCGTTAGCAACCTTCTCGTCGAAGTCACAACCGCCTCGCTCGATAAACGCAATGTTGCCGGACATGGCGGTGGTGTTTGTTATCGCCTGGCAGCCATCCATGGTGTTTCCTGCGGAACCATCCGGCAATGTGTCATCTTCGTCATCTGCGAGAACGAGCTGCGCCTCGATCGGATCGCGGTCGATCAGGGCAGGAGTAAAGGCTGCTTCCTTAACAGCATACTTGCCAGCGACGGAGGCCGGTGTATTCACCTTCAACGCCTCGAGTGAATGCTGACCGTCGCGACTGGAAGCCCCGGTGGTGATGACTGCAGGGTTGCCAGCCGGAGAGGAAACGGTTTGCAGGTTCGGTCCTTCATTGCCGGCGGCAACGACTGTCAGCACCCCGGCCTTTGCTGCTGCCAGCAGCGCGATGTCGTCGGGTGCGGTAACGGTGAACAGAGAGCTGCCAATCGAGTAATTGATGATATGCACGCCGTCGCCCACAGCCATGTCGATGGCATTAGCGAGATCGGAGGTGTTGCAGCTGGCGCGGGTGCCGCCGGGACGGAGCCAGCAGGCTTTGTAAGTTGCGATGCGGGCTTTGGGCGCCATTCCTTCGACTGACCCCAGGTGTGTGCCGAAGATAGACGCCTTTACCTTGTTGCCGGCTGCCGTGGTTGCAATGTGAGTACCGTGTCCATCAACGTCTCTTGCGGAGAAAATCTCGCCCGGATCAATCGGTCCGGTTGCCTGCGCTCCACTCACGAAAACTCGTGCGCCGATCATCTTGTTGTTGCAGTTATCCTCCGTGAATTCGGGACCGGTTTCACAAATACCGTTCCAGTTCTCGGGCGGATCAAAGTCCACAACATCTTCTGCTCGCCTGTAGTTCTTGCACAGCCACCGGCCGAGTAACGATACTTCCGCCCAGGCACTCCAGCACGCGCTGGGCCGGTCCACCGGACGCGTATCCTGAATTGCCGGGTGTTCGGGGGCTATGCCGCTGTCGATCACGCCGATCACGATGCCATCGCCGTTAAGCCCGGCCGGACCCCTCAAACCGGTGTTAGCGTTGAAGAGGTCGAGGAAGGTCGCGCTGTGGTTGGTCGCAAGCGGTCTGACCTCGTCTTCCCAAATGCGCAGCACCTCTGGCAGGTGTTCGATCTTCGTGGCTTGCGCTGCCGTCATGCGCGCCGCAAAACCGTTCAGGCTATAGCGATAACTGTAAATCGGCTCGATATTGACCCCGGCATTTGCGATGACGGCTGCCTGCTCATTTTCCAGTCGCTGGACATGGCTTTGGACCGCAGCGCTGGTTTTGTCGAATCTCGGGACCGACGGCAAGGCGCCAGGTGACGGCTTGCTGATGACTCGTGGCGCCGATTGGGCGTGAATCACGGCTGCCGGCGGGGTCTTGAGCTGAACGATGTAGACCTTGGGATCACTATTGGCGTCTTCCGTGCCGGCAAGTCGGATACCAAGCGGCGGCCCGCCATCACGCAACCGTGTTTCGTAGTCGGCAACGCTTGCGCCGCCCACGAACATCATGCACAGAATTGTCAGCCTTATTAGTGTCACGGAGATTCTCGCTCGGATCATGGCCCGATTCGATTCAATTCGATTCTAACTCAGGAAACCGGTGTAAATCCCGGTTTTTCATAGGACTTAATATTGAGAGTGAAGGCCCGGAAAGGCGCACAAGCGGCGCCAGGCCTTGTGTTTGGGCGTTCTACGGCAGCCAGTCGCGGGGTTGCAGGTAGTTTTCGTACAAATCAGCTTCCGGGGAGCCCGCATCGGGTTGCCAGTTGTACTCCCAGCGAACACGCGGTGGAAGCGACATCAGTATGGACTCGGTTCTGCCGCCAGATTGCAGCCCGAACAGCGTGCCGCGGTCGTAAATCAGGTTGAACTCCACATATCGGCCGCGGCGGTAAAGCTGAAACTCGCGCTGCCGCTCGCCGTACTTGTGTTTGTGCCTCGATCTCACTATGGGCAAATAGGCCGGCAGGAACTGGTCGCCAATGGCACGCGTAAACTCGAAGGACCTCTCAAAGCCCATCCCGTTCAGGTCGTCGAAAAACAGTCCGCCAACACCTCGCGTCTCGTTCCTGTGCTTCAGAAAGAAGTACTCGTCACACCACTTTTTGTACTTCGCATAAACGTCATCACCGAACGGGTCGCAAGCCTCTTTGGCCGTTTTATGCCAGTGAACGACGTCGTCATGAAACGGATAGTAAGGCGTCAGATCGAAACCACCACCGAACCACCATACCGGGTCGCCGTCCCCACTGTCGGTTGTGAAAAAGCGAAAGTTGGCGTGGGTCGTCGGTACGTATGGGTTCTGCGGATGCAGCACCAGCGAAACACCCATAGCCTGGAAACTCTTGCCGGCTAGTTCCGGGCGGCTCTTGGTTGCCGACGGCGGCATCTCATTGCCAAAAACATGGGAGAAACCGACTCCTGCCTGCTCGAATACCGAGCCGCCGATAAGAACGCGGCTTTCTCCTCCTCCTCCACCCGGGCGGTCCCAGTGATCCTGGCGAAACTTTTCTTTGCCATCCACTTCCTCGAGGGATGAACAAATCCGCATCTGCAATGCACGCAGATATTCTTCTACAGCCTGGATATCAACATCACTCATGCGGACCTCAGGATTTTGCCGGTTTCGATGTCGCGAATTTCGGATGGATTCAGAGCCGGGCCACATTCACCTGGCACGATGTAGTCTACTAAAGTGCCGAATATGCTGCGCAGGACAAAGCGACCGCTGGCTGGCGGGCGCCCTGAAATATTGGCGCTGGTCGAGACCAATGGCGCGTCAACCGCTTCGCATAGTGCCTTCGCAACCGGATGAGTAGTCTGCCGAACCGCAATGCCCGCATGGTCGCCGCGGATCCATTTTGGCGCCTCATCTGTCGCAGGCACGATCCATGTAATCGGGTGCTCGTCACTGGAGTCGAGCGACAATTTTTCAACCGGCATATCGACCCAGCCGATCAACTGTTCCGGATTCGAGACAATTACAACGAGTCCCATCGCCGGATCACGTGATTTAATTTTCAGGACGCGATCGACAGCCTTGATGTCATGCGCCAGGCAACCGAGGCCGAAAACGCCTTCTGTCGGATAAGCGATGACGCCGCCGTTTTCAAGAATTTGGGCTGCGCGTCGAAGGTTTTGTGACGTGGCCATATCGCTCGGCCTGGCTCCTGGCTTCTAGGTCTCGCTGGACTCAGCTGCTTTCTTTTTGGCTGCCTTTTTCTTCGCGGCTTTCTTCTTCGAGGTTTTTTTCTTGCTCGCTTTCTTCTTTGTTGCCTTCTTCTTTGCCGCTTTCTTCTTCGCGGCTTTCTTCTTTGCTGCTTTCTTACTGCCGCGTTTGCCACGAACCGGGGCGGCCGCAAGCAATTCCCTGCATTCTTCGAGGGTCAAAGTTTTTGGTTCGCGATCTTTCGGCACACGAGCATTCTTGGTCTTGTCGGTTATGTATGGACCGTAGCGCCCATTCAGCACCTGGATGCCCTCGTCTTCGAAGTCGAGGATGATCCGGTTGGCGTCTGCGATCTTTTTCTCTTCGATTAGCTCCAGTGCCCGGGGAAGCTCGATCGTGTATGGGTCGTCATCTTTGATAGACACATATTTGTCACCGTAGCGCACATAGGGCCCGAAGCGTCCGATACTCGCCGAGACTGCAAGCCCGTCCGGTGTTTCGCCGAGCTTGCGTGGCAGCTTGAAGAGTTCCATCGCCGCTGCCATATCGATGTCTGCCATCTTCTGGCCGGGGCGCAGACCTGCAAATTTCGGTTTCTCTTCGTCATCCTTTGTGCCGATTTGCACGAATGGTCCATAGCGGCCCATTCGGACGGTAACCGGCTTGCCGCTCTTCGGATCAATGCCTAATTCGCGGGCCTGGGCAACCTGCTCCCGGGTTACGCTTTGTTCCTTGTCCACGACCAGGTCATGGAAAGGTTTCCAGAATGTCTCAAGAAGCGGGACGAGGTCCTGTTCGCCCAGAGATATGGCATCGAGGTCGTCTTCGAGCCTGGCAGTAAAATCGTAGTCAACATAACGTGTGAAATGTTCCGTGAGGAAGCCGATTACGATTCTGCCAATGTCGGTCGGGAGGAATCGCTTGGCGTCCATCTCCACGTATTCGCGATTCTTCAATGTGGCAATGATGCTCGCGTAGGTTGACGGTCGCCCGATACCGTACTCCTCGAGTGTCTTGACGAGGCTTGCTTCCGTAAATCGTGGCGGTGGTTCCGTGAAATGTTGTTCCGGCCGCAACACGTCGAGATTGATGATGTCACCGACCGAAATTTCCGGAAGCAATCGATCACCATCGTCGTCCTTCGAGTCGTCCTTGCCTTCGTGATAGACGGCCATGAAGCCGGGCTCGACCAATACCGAGCCGTTGGCGCGGAATCGATGGGCATCACCGGCTTCATCAACCGATGACTCTCCTGGCGCGAATTCGAGCGCGACGGTGTCAAACACGGCAGGAACCATCTGGCAGGCCATGGTGCGACGCCAGATGAGTGTGTAGAGCTTGAGTTGATCCTTGTCGAGCATGCCTTTCAGCGACTCAGGTGTGCGTGCAACCGAAGTTGGTCGAATCGCTTCGTGCGCCTCCTGGGCATTCTTTGCCTTGGTTTTGAAGGTGCGTGGATCATCGGGTACGTTTTCTGCGCCGTAACGTTCTTCGATGATGTCGCGGATCTCGGCTACAGCAACGTCCGCGAGCGTAACGGAGTCGGTGCGCATATAAGTGATGAGACCCACATTGCCCTCGTCGGACAACTCAATACCTTCGTAAAGTTTCTGTGCGACCCGCATGCTCCACTGGGTGTTGAAGCCCAGCTTCCTGGATGCTTCCTGTTGCAGCGTCGATGTCGTGAATGGTGCGGCCGGGTTGCGGCGGCGCTGCTTCTTGTCGACACTGATCGTAGTGAGCTTGCCTGCGGCGGCGTCGAGAATCGTCTTTTCGACTTCACGAGCCGATGCTTCATTCTGAAAGCTGAACTGCTCGACCTTTTCATTCTTGTAGCGAACGAGTCGCGACAGGAACGGCTGCTCGTTCTTACTTACGTCAGCTTCTATGGACCAGTACTCGCGTGCCTTGAAGGCCTCAATTTCCAGTTCACGCTCGACGATCATGCGGAGCGCCGGGCTCTGCACCCGGCCAGCGGACAAGCCGCGCTGAACCTTTTTCCACAACAGGGGCGAGAGGTTGAAGCCAACGAGATAATCGAGCGCACGGCGCGCTTGTTGCGCACTCACCAATTCATTCGACAGCGTGCGTGGATTTTCAACTGCGTCCCTGACCGCTTCCTTGGTGATCTCGTGAAACACGACGCGATGGACGGCCTTGTCGCCAAGCGCTTTGCGCTCTTTCAAGAGCTCGATCAGGTGCCAGGAAATGGCCTCGCCTTCGCGATCCGGGTCAGTTGCGAGGTAAAGCGCATCGGCATTCTTTAGCGCCTTAATGATCGATTTAACGTGTTTCTCATTGCGCTCGATCACCTGGTACTTCATCGCAAACCCCTGCTCGGGGTCCACGGCGCCCTCCTTGGGCACGAGATCGCGAACATGGCCGTAAGACGCCAGGACATCAAAATCTTTGCCGAGATACTTGCTAATGGTGGTCGCTTTAGCAGGTGATTCGACGATGACAAGATTCTTGGACATACTGGATTTCGATCCTTATTTTCTGGGCCAGATATAAAAAACCGCGGACAATGCCGCGGTTGAATTACAGGGTTAAGGCCGGTCTGTCAAATTTTTCGGTTTTCCAGCGGGATTTCAGATTGTTGACGGAATGCATATTGAAAAGGTTTCAGATGCGCCCGAGGAAAGGCAAAAACCATCGGGGAATGCGCACTGTATATAAGAATACACGAGCGCTTCGGGACGACGCCTAACGCACGAATCGTGCCGTCTGGAGCATTCTCAATGCAGTTGGCTTTCGCCCTCATCGAAGACGAGATCTTCCATCCGGGCATACGCCAGCTCCTGACCGGGCTGACTGAATAAAACCATCAGGACAACCCACTTAATCTGCTCGACATCAATGTCCGGCGTTTCAAGAGCAAGGAGACGGTCGATGAGAATTTCGCGCTGAGGCGCCGAGAGAATGCCGATCTGTTCCAGGTACGTAATAAAGCCCCTGCACCCGACATCCAGCCGCTCG
Source organism: Woeseiaceae bacterium (assembly GCA_024640315.1). Lineage (GTDB taxonomy): Bacteria > Pseudomonadota > Gammaproteobacteria > Steroidobacterales > Woeseiaceae > SZUA-117. The sequence continues at coordinate 10,467 of JAHEFF010000030.1, read as the reverse complement.
GTCTCGACATCATTAAAAATGCGTGTTCCCCGAACAGCCTGCAGATTGCAGATGAATTTGTCATGGTTATCGGTCAGACCGTCAAGCCAATCCAGGGCGCGGTCGATCTCGGAGTCGCCAAAGCCTGCCCGGGACAGCTCGTCTCTGAGCTCATTCTGATCCGATTCAGGCTCTTCCTCAGCGTCGATGTACGTCTCAAACAAGTACATCAGGACGTCGAGTACATTTTCTTTCATGCCCGGAGCATCTCCCTGTCAGGCCGAATTCAAGTTATTCATGCAGTCTTGAGTACCGGCCGCCGGCTTGCGCGTCGATCTTTCCCTCAAGCTCCAGGATAAGAAGCATGGAGGAAACATGATCGATCGTCAAACCGGATCTCTCGGCAAGTTCATCGACGGTCGCCGGGTCAAATCCCATGGTTTGCAGCAACATTTCATAATCTGCGTCATGCTCCGAAGCAGGTGGATGGGAAGCGACCGATTCATCAGGGGGCTGCATCAGGTGAAGGGCCAGCGGACCCAGTTCAGAAACGATATCCGCCGCACTTTCGACCAGCTTGGCACCCTGACGAATAAGCTGGTGACAGCCACGCGACATCGGATTATGTATTGAACCCGGTATGGCGAAAACCTCACGTCCCTGTTCAGACGCGAGTCTTGCGCTAATCAGTGAGCCACTCCGTTTTGCCGCTTCGACAACGAGGGTGCCGAGGCTAAGCCCGCTGATCAGGCGGTTTCTCTGTGGAAAATGTTCACGGCGGGGCTCACTCCCGATTGGAAACTCCGAGCAGACTGCGCCTTTGGCCGCAATGCGGTTTGCGAGCTGCTCGTTATCCGCCGGATAGACCTGGTCGATGCCGTGGCCGAGAAATGCGACAGTCATCGCGCCACCGTCAAGCGCGCCCTCATGCGCGGCAGCATCTATGCCGCTCGCCAGCCCGCTGACGATGCAGAAGCCCGAACGGCCAAGGTGCTTCGCGAATTCGTAGGCGTTTTGCCGTCCCTGCCGGGTTGGATTGCGACTTCCTACTATTGCGAGAGATGGCAAGTGCAATGCGTCGATATTGCCGACAACAAACAACCGCCCGGGTGGGTTGGAAATCTGCTTCAGCAGTTCGGGAAAGTCGTCCGAGTCCTTATCTATAATGTGATGATTCGGATGGCTTGCCCATTCAGTTTCTATTTGTTCGTCTGTCACCCGTCGATTCTAATCCGCGCACGGGCAGAAGAGGGCAGCATATTTGTTGCTAGCAATAAAAAAAGGGCCGGCCCCTTCGGGTGCCGGCCCTTTTTCTGTTCGTAGTATCTAGATCGGGTTGCGCACCGCATCGAGGACGTGGATGTCGCTCGTTGCCTCCATCACCAGGCCGTAGCCAATGCGATCGTATACCTTGAAAACCATGATCGTGCCAGCTTCCTCGTCGGGCAGGGCGACTGATTCACCACCACCCCTTACAGCCGTGCCGAGGAGTGACGTGTTGGCATAGCGATCTTTGACAACTTCGCCGGCCTGGAAAACCGTCAGCACGTCCCCGGGCGCAAGACCATTGCGGGCACCGCGGTTGAGTACAACCACCTGGTACTGTCCAATCAGCGATACACCGTCAACCACTGAAATGATCCGGCCATCGATATCGATTTCCGGCGCTTTCGGGAAGAAATTAAGCGGAATATCGACAGTCTCCGGGACGAGACGATCGCCATTCAATGCCTCGCGGTTGGTGTCCGTCAGCGCAACAGTCGCCGGGTCACCGCCACGGGACAATGCGCCCTCGCCGACATAAATGCCCTGGTAGCCGATCAGCTTGTTGTCATCCGGGTCACGCAGTTCGTCACCGACATGTACAACGCTGTAGCGCGTGCCGTTAGCAGTAGGTTCGCCGCCGCGGACGTATACGTCATTGCCGGCACTGGCGATCAGGTGATCACCGCGGGTGGAAAGAATGTACGGCAGCTGATCTGCCTGGTCTTTTTCCAGCACAAGACCCTTCGACAGAAATGCTGAAATCTGCTCGTAGGGGATGCTCGTGATCGATTCTGTAAGTGGTGTTGCGCGCGCCTGCGGTGACAGGCGGAATGTCGAGGCGCGAACAGTGGTGATTCGTTGCTGTCCGTTAATCGTAACGAGAGCTAACACATCGCCGGGGTATATAAGGTGCGGGTTTTCGACCTGTGGGTTGACGTACCAAACCTCGGGCCAGTACCAGGGATCCCGAAGGAAAGTGGCGGCTATATCCCAGAGGGTGTCGCCGGTCTGCACGACATATTCGTTCGGAGCGCCGGAGGCCAACGGAACCGGCTGGCTGACCTGCGTCATAACCGGTCCGCTTTGTGCGGGCGCTGTTGAACCGCTCCGATTAGGGTCCAGTGATGAAGAGCCACTGGGCATGGTGGATGTACGGGCAACCGGTGGCGGCGCCTCGTCGTCATCCGAGCCAAACGGGTTCAGATTGCTAATGGTGCTGCAGCCAGCCGCCGTGACGGTCAGTGCAATAATGGCCATTCTGAGACCAGTTTTCAGACGATTTTTGTCAGGAGACATAGTTGACGGGTGCTCCATCATAGTAGTCGGTGTCTGCCCGGGGGCAGGCGTTGCTATAATATGTCGTGTCGACGCCGTTCGGGCTGCCAAACGCGTCACAATTCCGGCCCAAGAGAGGGTGTGACAACCCAAATATTACGCGGCATTGTCCGCCATCTTATTCAATAAAGTCAAAAATTTAGGTGCAATTTATGGGAATTCACACTAAATTTGATACGAGCACATGGCAAAATTAAGAATACTGGAATTTCCCGACCCCCGGCTGCGTAAGAAGGCTGCAGCGGTCGAAGTCGTCGATGACGCCATGCGGCAGCTGATCGATGATATGTTTGAGACGATGTACGACGCGCCGGGCATAGGCCTGGCGGCGACCCAGGTCGACGTGCACCAGCGCCTGCTGGTCGCCGACGTCTCCGTCGATAAAGACAATCCATGGGTACTGATCAATCCGGTCATTCTCGAGCAGGACGGTGTCGAAGTCTCCGAGGAAGGTTGCCTGTCGGTTCCCGGTTATTACGAGGAAGTCCAGCGTGCTGAACATATCCGCGTGCGCTACCTGGATCGGCACGGCAAAGAGGTTGAAAGCGAGTTCGAGGGGCTGTTGGCCGTTTGCGTCCAGCACGAGATGGACCATCTCGACGGAAAACTCTTTGTAGATTACCTGTCGGAGGCCAAACGCCAGCGGATCCGGAAGCGGCTCGAGAAGGATCGCCGACAGAAACAAAGTGAACCCGCCGTCGTTCTCTGACGTCGCCTGTTCAAGTCACTGACAAAACACACCGATGAAACCAGCCAAACTCCTGTTTGCCGGCACGCCTGACTTCGCCCTGGCGTCACTGCGGGCGCTGGTTGATGCGGGCCACGTCCCGGTTGCAGTACTCACTCAGCCCGACCGGCCGGCCGGTCGTGGTAAAAAGCTCACCGCGAGCCCCGTCAAAAAGTACGCCGTTGAACACAACATACCCGTCTGGCAACCGACAACGCTCAAGGATGCCGATGTCGTTGCACAGATTGCGACGCTGAATCCGGACATCATCGTCGTCGCCGCCTATGGCCTTATTCTTCCGCAGGCAATACTCGACATCCCCAGATGCGGTTGCCTGAATGTGCATGCATCGCTCTTACCGCGCTGGCGTGGCGCTGCGCCGATTCAGCAGGCCATCCTGAATGGTGACACGGAGACGGGAATTTGCCTGATGCAAATGGAGGCGGGATTGGATACCGGTCCCGTATATGCGAGTACCGCGATTAAAATCGGCGACGCTGAATCAGCCGGTGAGCTGCATGATCGATTGGCCGACCTGGGTGGTGAGCTGCTTGCAGCAAAACTGCCGGACATCGTGGCGGGAAAACTCAACGCGGTACCGCAGGACGAATCTGAAGCGACCTACGCAGGCAAGATTCGCAAGCAGGACGCGGCTATGGACTGGAGCCTTTCTGCTGAAGAAATTGCAAGAAAAATAAGGGCTTATGACCCTGTTCCCGGGGCGTGGTTTGAGGTCGCGGGCGAACGGATCAAATGCTTCAAGGCACTGGTTCTGGACGATGTGGAAGGACCGCCAGGAGTGATCCTGCAAGCTGGCAAGAGCGGCATCGACGTTACATGCGGTCGGGGGGCGCTGCGAATTCTGGAAATACAACGACCAGGCAGGCGCAAAGTTACCGCGGGCGAATTCGCGGCACAGCAAAACCTCGCCGGCAAGCGCTTGAGCTGATCGGTCATGAGTGGAATAAAACCAGGCGCACGTTTGCGGGCGGAAGCTGCGAAAGTGGTCGATTCGGTCGTCAACGAGGGTCGGTCGCTGGATACCGCGCTGGCAGCCATTGAGGTAAACATTCAGCCGGCCGATAGACCGCTCGTGCGTATGCTTTGCTACGGCAGTCTGAGATTTCATTTTCGTCTGAGGTCGCAACTGCGGCAACTACTCGAACGGCCCGTGAAAGCGCGCGACGGTGTTATTGAATCCCTGCTCGTAATCGGGTTTTTCCAGTTGAGCGACACGCGCGTACCCGATCATGCTGCGGTATCGATGACAGTCGAAGCTGCGCGTTATCTTCGTCGGCCAAAGTATGCGGGTCTGATCAATGCGGTATTGCGAAATTTCGTTCGTCGCAAGATCGCGGCCAGCGAACCGGTCGATGACGAAGCGCGATTCAATCATCCGCACTGGCTCATCGATCGATTGCGAAAGGACTGGCCGAACGACTGGCAAAAGATCATTGAGGCAAACAACGAACGTGCCCCGATGTGGCTCAGGGTCAACCGGCAAAGACTGACTCCTGCCGAATATCTCGAAAAAAACGACATCGAAGGCGAGTTGGCGCCAGGCAGGGATCAGGCTATTCGCCTGGCCGCACCGGTAGCGGTCGAAGAACTTCCCGGATTCGCCGAGGGCCTCGTCTCGGTCCAGGACTGTGGCGCCCAGCTTGCGGCCCCCTGGTTGCTTTCAGATGGCGGTGATCGTGTGCTCGATGCCTGTGCGGCGCCTGGTGGCAAGACTGGCCATATACTGGAAATACTGGGGCCGCATGCCGACGTCACAGCGATTGATGCCGACGCCGAGCGGCTGAAGGGCGTGCAGCAAAACCTGGAGCGCCTGGGCCTGAATGCAACTTTGTATGCTGCCGATGCATCAAAGCCCGAAGAATGGTGGACCGGGCAGGGATTCGATCGGGTGCTCCTGGATGCGCCCTGTTCGGCGACCGGCGTTATTCGACGCCATCCGGACATCAAGCTCCTGCGGCGCGACAGCGACATTCGGGCACTGGCCAGCTTGCAGCGTGCAATGCTGGACGCGCTCTGGAGCGTGCTGAAGCCGGGCGGAAGACTTTTGTACGTCACCTGCTCGGTGCTGGCTGAAGAAAACGAGGGAGTTGTCGGCTCGTTCCTGGCGGCACATGCAGACGCTCGGGAAAACCGAGTGTTGCACGATTACAACATCTCCGATCTAATGTGCGAGAGGACGACAGGCTTCCAGGTATTGCCCGGTACGCAAGGGCTGGACGGCTTCTATTTCGCCGCCCTGGAGAAAAGATCCTGAAAGGCAAATGAGAGGAATTTGGACCGACAGAGCGAGACTTTTCGTGCTGGCAATGGCTGCCGGCATACTGACGGCTGGGACACTTGCGGCACAGCAGCTGCCCGAGCGGCAGGGTTTCTTCGACATCCGCTCTGCGTCGACCGTCCTCAATAATGGTGTGCACGAGCTCGAGGCCCGGCTGCAGCTCATTCTCAGTGACGACGCACTCGACGCACTTAACAGTGGTGTGCCGCTGACCATCGAACTCGAATTCGAGGTAATTCGCGTTCGCGGTCTCTGGATCGATGCGTCCGACGCTGACCTGACCTTCCAGTATGAACTGGAATATCGCCCTTTGAGCCAGCGATACCTCGTTCGTAACCTGAACAGCGGCGATCAGGACTCCTTCTCGACACTTTATTCGGCATTGAACAACCTGGGACGCATCCAGGGCTTGCCGGTCATTGATGATGCGGTTCTCGGTGCTGGCGACCGTTACCGGCTCCGTCTTCGGGCGAGGCTCAGCACGCGCCAGTATCCGTCCGCACTCAGGCTTTTGTTCTTCTGGCGCAGCCAATGGCAGCTGGAAAGTGAATGGTACGAATGGTCGCTCGAAAGATAAGAAGAGCAGCAATCGCTACGATCAGCGTTATCGGCGTCGGCCTGGCGCTCGGTGCGCTTTTCCTTTTGAGCTGGACACCGCAGAACTCAGACGATTACGAGTCGCTGCATATCACGATATTGCTGGTCAACATTGCTGGCGTGATTGTGCTTTTCATTCTTATGGTAGGCAATCTCGCGAGACTTTTGCGGGACTATCGAAACCATGTACCTGGTTCGAAACTCAAAGCTCGCGTCGTCGGAATGTTTGTCGGCCTGGCTGTGCTGCCACTGATCGTGGTTTTCTACTTCTCAATCCAGTTTATTAACAGCGGCATTGACAGTTGGTTCAACATTGATGTGGAGGAGGGCCTGGATGAAGCGCTGGCGCTTAGCCAGGCGGCATTGGGCATTCAGATGCGCGATCATCTCACGACGACTGCGCAGATCGCGGATCGACTGCAAGACGTCAGCGCCAGGCAAATGATTTTCGAGCTCAGCATGTTGCGGCGCGAGAGTGGTGCGAGCGAAATCTCTATCTTTGGCCGCAACAGCCGCATCATTGCCACCAGTTCGGACCAGTCTGCAGGCAGCCTGCCAAAACCTTTGACCGAAGAAGTGCTGCTGCAACTCAGCCAGGGACGTCCGTTCGTCATCCTGGACCCCGTCGAAAGCGGGAATTACGAGATACGCACGGCAGTTCCATTCGGCAACCTGAACCGGCCGGAATTTGCCGGTGTCATTCAGGCATTGTATCCGGTTCCCGAACGCATCAGCATGATGGCAAATAGCGTCGAGGCATCGAATAGCGACTACAAGCGCGCTGCTTATATCCGCGAGCCGCTGAAACGAAATTTCTCTTTGACGCTGACTGTTGTGTTGATGCTGTCTCTGCTTTCGTCAATTTACGGTGCATTCATTCTGTCGCGCCGGCTGGTTGCGCCGATCCAGGACCTGGTCGCCGGCACCCGTGCAGTCGCCAAGGGCGACTTCAATACCCGGCTGGCAACACCGTCGCGTGATGAAATCGGTTTTCTGATCAACTCGTTCAACGACATGACACAGCGATTGTCGTCTGCCCATCGTGAGGCAAGCCTTAGCCAGGCACTGGTGGAAGCTGAGCGCGCCAACCTGGCGGTCATTCTCGACCGATTGTCGACCGGTGTTGTTGCGCTCGAATCCGATCTGCGAATTCGAAATGCCAACGAAGCCTCCGGCTCGATACTCAACGTTGATCTCGAAAGTCGCATCGGCGAGTACTTGCCGGATGTCGCCAAAGGTCAGCCATTGCTCGATCAGTTTGTCGATGTTGCACGCGTTCATTTGAATGCCGGCGAAACAGAATGGCGCGAGCAGATCGTTCTGCGGGGCGAAGTCGGGCGCCGCGTGCTGACCTGTGCCTGCACGGCTTTACCAGGCGATGAGGACCATGCGGCCGGATATGTTGTCGTTTTCGACGACATTACTGCGTTGCTGCAAGCGCAACGCGACGCTGCGTGGGGCGAGGTCGCGCGCAGGCTGGCGCATGAAATCAAGAATCCGCTGACACCTATACAACTCTCTGCGGAAAGAATGCGTCGCAAGTATTTGCACACATTGCCCGCTGAGGACGCGCAGGTGCTTGATCGTGCAACACACACAATTGTGCAACAGGTTGAGGCCATGAAGGAAATGGTTAATGCCTTTAGTGACTATGCGCGCGCACCGGATATCGATGTCAACAAATTTGATATCGGCAAGCTGGTCCATGAAGTAGTCGATCTGTATCGCGCACAGGAAAGTGATATCAGGATCACTTTGAAGACCGACTCTAATCTTCCGGAAATCGAAGCAGATGCCGGTCGTGTGAGGCAAATAATGCACAACCTGTTGCGAAACGCGGTCGAGGCGCTGGAACACAGGGAGAATGGTCACATTGAGGTGGATGTTACGTCAGCAGAGGTTCATGGCGTGGAAGTAGTGGACCTGGTTGTCGCAGACAATGGACCTGGTTTCCAAAGTAATTCCTTGAGACAGATCTTCGACCCTTATGTGACGTCGAAACCGAAAGGTACGGGTCTCGGTCTCGCAATCGTCAAAAAGCTTGTCGAGGAACATGCGGGAACGATCGAGGCCGTAAATCCGGACGAAGGTGGTGCGTTGATACGCATTCAATTGCCAGTGAATGAGACTGCGCGTGGGCAGATGATTGCAAAATTGCCAGGACGAGCAGAAATACGGAGGGAAAGAGCATGAGCGCATCACATGTGCTTGTTGTTGACGACGAGGCGGATATCCGGGCTCTGATTGATGAAATTCTTTCAGAGGAAGGTTATGACGTTACGGTCGCAGGTGATGCAGGCGAGGCACGTGCGGCCAGGGGTGACAATCGGTTTGATCTTGTTCTGCTCGATATCTGGATGCCGGGCACCGATGGCATCAGCTTGCTAAGGGAGTGGTCAGAACCGGGCGATCTCGATTGTCCGGTTGTCATGATGTCTGGTCACGGTACCGTGGATACAGCCGTTGAGGCAACGCGGCTCGGTGCATTCGACTTTGTTGAAAAGCCATTGTCGCTCGCGAAACTCCTGCACACGGTTGAGCGTGCGATCGATGCGTCGAAGAAACCTGCTGGCTCGGCGCGGAGCATGCTGCCATCTTTGCTGGCGCCGATCGGTCGCAGTGCCGTGATGAAGGACTTGCGGGAGAAGGTGCAGCATTTCTCGACCAATGATTTACCGGTGCTATTCAGGGGTGAGCCGGGCAGCGGGCGCAGCGCTTTTTGTCGTTATATACACAGCATGAGCTCGCGGGCGGACGCACCGCTTGTAACCCTCCTTGCGGCTTCCCTTACGGACAGTAATGCCGAAGAGCAACTGCTTGGCAGCGAGGACGGCGGCGATGTTCACAGCGGCTATTTTGAGCGGGCCAAGAATGGAACCCTGATCATCGATGAGCTGACAGATCTTTGCCCCCAGGCGCAAAAACTGATCATGAGCGTGCTGGAACAGGGCGAGTTCGTCAGGTCGGGTGGTCAACAGCCAATCAAGCTGCAAGCGCGGGTCCTTGCGACAGTCAACGCAGATTACGACAAGGCCATGGCTGAAGGCCGGTTGCGACGCGAACTGGTGTCCTGTCTCAATTCGTTGTCGATCAAGGTGCCACCACTCAGGGACTACGCGGAAGATGTTCCGGAGTTGCTGAACTACTACGTCGACAAACTGGTTGATGCCGAGAATCTGCCGTTTCGCCGCTTCAGCGTCGCTGCGCAGAACCGACTCAGGAACTATCCGTGGCCCGACAATGTGCGCGAACTCAAGAGTCTCGTCAGGCGTTTGCTGATCTCGAATGCCGCGGAGGAAATTTCTCTTGAAGAGGTTGAGGGAGAAATCAGTGCTACGTCCGTTTCAGATGAGCCACTCGTCAAACAGGATTTGCTCTCACTACCATTGCGAGAAGCTCGTGAGCAATTCGAGCGAGCGTACCTGCAGCAGCAACTTGCACTTTGCGATGGCAAGGTGGGCAAGCTTGCACAACGGGTGGGAATGGAGCGAACACATCTCTATCGGAAGCTGCGATCGCTGGGGGTTGATTTTAAATCTGCGGGTTCTGGCGGGGATTGACCCCGCCCGATGCAGCTACCTAGTCGGGTGGCGGCCTGTTGCGCGACTCGGCGAACTCGATGGCTTCGTCAAGCATTTCGATGAGTTCTTCGCGGGTAAATTTATACGCCTGCGTTTCGTTCATCTGCATTAGCTTGGCCAGACCCACCCAGACCGTGATCCAGCCTTCCTCCTTGCGGGGTACTACCATATAGCGCAAATGCGGCTTCGGGTCCGACAGCGCATGCAGCGCAGCGGTGGAAACCTCGGTTGGTTCTTTGTACCGGGACCGGTCGATCGGGTCTTGCAGCATTTCCTTCATCTCATCTTCGTAAAGAGAACCCTCGCCCGTTTCGCCGCTTGCGATCAGGCGTTCGACCCGCGAACTGCTGATGCTGGAATTGTAATTGCCGGGTTCGATGATGCTGACACTGACACCGAATTTCTCCATCTCGGCAGAAAGCGCATCGGTGTAGGCCTCCATCGCGTGTTTGCTCATTGCATACGGGCCGCTGAAGAAACCGGACAACACGCCGGCAATTGACCCGGTTGTGATAATACGGCCTTTGCTCTCGATGATGAGTGGTGCGAATGCCTTGGTCACCCGATACACACCGAAGATGTTGACGTTCAACTGGAACCAGAGATCTTCCTCGCTTATCTCGATCATCGGTCCGGCGACCGAAACGCCGGCGTTATTGATCAGCCCGTAGAGACCGCGGCCG
>JAHEFF010000069.1 GCA_024640315.1 Woeseiaceae bacterium | reverse complement strand
CCACGGCTATTACTTCATCGCATCTTTCATGGAAGACCACCTGCGTCACCACGCCAGCATTCTTCAGAAGTAGTCACGGGCACCTGGAATCTCTGTTAGGTATTTCTCCTTATTTCAGTCAGCGCGTCCTGAAGATTGACTGCGTTCTTTGCTGCGCATTAAATAAGGCCTTGTTGGTCGAGCCCACCTGAGCATGAACCTTAAATCTGACTCTGCTATTGAGATTCTAAAATCATCTTCTGACGCCATTGTGGTTGTCGACGAGGATGGCGATATTGTTTTGGCGAATGCATCGGCCGAAAACCTGTTCGGCTACGGCTCTGATGAGTTGCAGGGTCAAAAGGTCGAAATGCTCATGCCGGAAGGGTTCCGACATCAGCATTCAAATCACCACAGGAATTACGGCACAGCAGCGAGTGCGCGACCGCTGGTATCCGGCCTGAAACTAAAGGGACAGCGAAAGGGCGGCCAGGTCTTCGAAGCGGAGATTGAGTTAACGCCCATCAAGCTTGAAGACGGCATGCTGGTTTCGAGCACGATACGTGATGTTTCAGGCGACGATACGTCCGAGGCTTATTTCCGCAACGTCCTCGAGTCGGCACCCGATGCCATGATCATCATCGATCACATTGGCAAAATCACCGTCGTCAACGGCCAGGCAGAAGAGATGTTCGGTTACTCGCGCAAAGAACTGCTGGGGCAGGAGGTCGAGATGCTCTTGCCCGAAGAGCTGCGAGTCCGGCATATCAGTCATCGGGCAGCGTTTGCCGCCAACTCCCAGCTGCGGCCAATGGGCGGTGATCTTGAGCTGATGGGCCGGCGCTCCGACGGATCGAAATTTCCTGTGGAAATCAGCCTGAGCCCGTTTAACTCGGCATCCGGAAGCTTTATCTCTAGCGTGATTCGGGATGTTACGAGCCGCAGGGAGATGGAGCAGGCGCTCATCGAGGCACGGCAGGAGGCGGAGCGCGCCAACAATGCCAACACAGCATTCCTTGCGGCCGCCAGTCACGACTTGCGTCAGCCAGTTCAGGCGCTTGCGTTGCTGAACGGCGCGCTGCGACGGACCTTAAAAGACGAGCTCTCACTGGAGATGGTCCAGAGTCAGCAGCACTCACTGGACGCCATGACGAACCTCCTGAATTCGTTGCTCGATATCAGTCGGCTCGACGCCGGCAAGGTCGAACCCGAGTTCGAGGAATTTCGGATTCAGCGCCTGGTCGACCGCCTGTTTGCTGAGTTCTCGCGGCAGGCGAGCCAAAAGGGCCTGCTGTTCGAGGCAGATACCTGTGACCATGTGATTGTGCGATCTGATCCCAACCTGTTGAGTGAGGTCATCCAGAATTTCGTTTCCAACGCCATTCGATATACCGACAAGGGAGATGTGAAACTGCTCTGCAGGGAAGAAAACGGCAGCATCTGGATTGATGTCAGCGATACCGGAATTGGCATCGATCCGACGCAGATTGACGAGATCTTTCAGGAGTTTCACCAGATCAAAACGCCCGGCCTGGATAAAGAGGGGTTCGGCCTGGGACTCGCCATTGTCAAACGCCTGGCCGATCTGCTCGGCCACGAGATCGCTGTTCAGTCCGATCCCGGCAATGGCTCGACTTTCTCCGTCTGCCTGCCGATTGTTGCCCAACGGGATGCGCTTCCTGTCTCCAGTAAGGAGCGGGGCGGAGTCGAAACTGATTCGCAGGTTTCAGGAATGATTGTTTTGATTGAAGACGACGTCAAGGTCGCCAATGCCTGGGGTCTCCTGTTGGAAGCGGAAGGGTTCCGGGTCGCGACCGCAGCCTCGGCGGTCGAAGCGGCTGCTGTGATCAATCACCTGTCCATCCCGCCCGATCTGATCATTTCGGACTTTCACCTGCTTGATGGTTCCACCGGGGTTGAGGCCGTGGCGATGGTTCGCGCAGCATATAAAAAGAATATTCCGGCCTTCATCGTGACCGGAGATACATCGAAGGTGGTTCAGGAAGCGAAATCGACAGAGAACTGCATCATCATGAACAAGCCGGTTAATACTGAACGCCTGTTAAAGGGCGCGGTGTTGGCGATTGAGAGCGGCCAGGTCCCGGAAGACTAGGCGAAGGCGAGTGCCAGCCAGCTGCCGGTCGACTTGCTCAAAGCTACGCCCACGATATAAGCGAAAGTCGCCAGTGCCAGCAACAGGGCCGTCACCCTGGCGTGCATCGTTTTGCCGCGCCGCAGCGCGATCATTCCAAGAATGATGTAAATCACGACGGCAATGAGCTTCGCCATGAGCCACGGCTGGCTCAGCACCGGCAATTGCAGCAGCCAGACAAGTCCGATGCCGCTGAACAGAAAAACCGAATCGATAACATGCGGGGCAATCCTTACCGCTTTCGCGTTGAGATTCGGAGACCCCGACAGCATCCAGAACCCGCGCAACAGGAATCCGGAGATTGTCAGCGTGGCGGCAATGATGTGGATTAGCTTGAGCGTCGCGTACATGGGTGGTCCGAATTCTGCGGAATCGTCAGATTTCGGGCATTTTCGGATGTGCGGCCTGTATGCGCAAGCGGCATTGCGTCAGTGTCGCGCTTATCCAGGCATCCGGAATTCTCTGAATGCCTCAACTAAATGTCGCCTTCAGGCATCCAATCTTTAGAGCAGGCGAAATTTCGTCTGTCGCCGCGGAGGTCAGCATGTACACGCAACGAACGAGCGCCTACCAGGTCTGGTCGGCCGGTGCCAGACGATTGCGGCTGGTCGCGATCCTGCTGCTATTCCTGCTGGTCCCCGTTGTGCTCTGGTCTGCACCGGGCGAAAGCACAACACCCATCGACGTGCTCGACCTGGAAAGCCAGATATTCGATAACAAACGGAAAATCCGCGTATTGCTCCCCGAAGACTATGCCGATCCGGCAAATCAGAGCCGCCACTATCCGACCTTGTATATGAACGATGGTCAGAATTTGTTTGACGCGTCGACTGCGCTCTTCGGCACGGAGGAGTGGCAGGCCGATGAAACGGTTCGGCGAATGGTCGCGGCAGGTGAGATACCGCCGCTCATAGTCATCGGAATCGACAACGCCGGGCGTCAGGGCCGTGCTTATGAGTACCTTCCCTATCCGGACGAATTTCTCGATCCACCGGTCCCGGAACCGGCAGGTAGCATGTACCCGGACTTTCTGGAGCTGGAGGTCATCCCGTTTATCGAAAGCCGGTATCGCGTAAAAGTTGACGCTGGCTCAAGAATGCTGGGAGGCAGTTCCTACGGCGCGCTAATTGCACTTTATACGGCGACCTCCAGGCCAGGCTTATTCTCTGGACTGTTGCTGGAAAGCCCATCCGTCTATGTCGACAAAAATCATGTGCTCAAAGATGCGGAAGCCGCGAACCTGAAGCTTGATCGCGTCTACCTGGGCGTTGGCACGAATGAACTGGCATTAGACGGCTGCCCGGAACACCCCGGAAACAGCGAGGCAGTCAGCGGTGTCAGGGTGTTGGCCGCGATTCTTGCGAACAAGGTGACAGACGAGAGCCAGGTGCTCGTCAATGTGGAGGAGTGCGCAGAGCACGCGGAATCTGACTGGGCACGTCGGTTACCGGTTGCTCTGGACCATCTCTTCGGCGGGCTCTGAATCTCAGGCAGCTCTTTCGTCCGAGATTTCGGCGGGTGTCTGGAACCAGTCAGGTTTGACGATCAGGAGATCGCAAGGCAGGTGTTCCAGGGTCCGTTCGGCCGTGGCGCCAATGAATAGTCGTTTCCAGCGATTCCGCGAAACGGCACCCATGACGACGACGTCCGCCTTAACTTTGTCGGCAAGCTCGGGCAACTCCTCATGTGTCAATCCGGCCACGAGGTGAGCCATGTCTTTGGCTATGCCATGGAAGTCGGTCACTTCGTTGAATCGTTTTTCGTGCTGCTCCCGCATCTGCTTCTCGATTTCATCAAAAGGCAGTGAAACCGGGATGTAGGCATTGGCCGTCGCAGTCGCAACCGCAATACGTGGATCGTAGGAATGGAATGCTCGAACTTCGCCGCCTGTGACGTCGCCCAGTGCCTTGCTCAATACCAGTATTTCATCATCCAGCGCCGCGGGTTTGTCGTGCTCATTCAACGGGTCAATTGCCGCGATGAATACTGGCTTGGCGGCAAATTCCTTTTGCTTCACCAGCCACAAGGGCACGGCGCAGGTGCGAATCAGGTTCCAGTCGGTATTCGTGAGCAGCGCCCGTGCAACGGCGGAATGGTGATGCGTGTCTTTGAATATGACATCGGCGCCGGTCGCAGCGGCGTGCCTGACGATTCCTTCGTAAAGCGGGTGGTCCCAGACCGCAGTCGTTTTGACGCTGATGCCTGACTCCCGTAATGGTGCCGCGAGTTTCTCAAGGTTCTTCTCGTGGCCGCTAATGATTTCCTGGCGAGCCTTCTCGAGTGATGGCGAATCAAACAGCCGGTCACCGCTCAGGTATTCGTTGTAGTAGCAAATGAAGAGCTCAAGCTCGGCGCCCGTGCTTTTTGCGAGCCATGCTGCGCGTTCCATGGCGGGCTGAGCGTCCGCGGTTGGATCGATAACACTCATTACTTGGTTAATTTTTTTCATTGGGTTGCCTGGTGAGCGATGCACGAAAAAATGTGTTTGTTCTACGTTTCATACGTTATTTCAGGGGTCCGAAAGTGCCAATAAGATCTGATGCCTAAGCTGTATCGGATTTTACCTATACTTGAACGGGGACAAAATCGCTAGGCCGCAGGCGTAGGTGCTTCTACTGATTCCTGAAATGCCTCGCCTTGGATTCAATGGGTGGTGGGCAGAATTGCCCGCAGGAGATTGACTGAAATGCAAGGTAACTGGCCGGAAGGGCTGAAGAAGCGTCTGGAGGACAAACGGGATGAACTGACGTCCAGGCTGGCACGTGTGACCGCCAATGTTCGTCGTAGCCTTGACTCGGACTCAGAAGAGCGTGCGAAGCAGCTCGCGGATAGCGAGGTTGTCGACGCGCTTGGAAACGAGGCCCGCATTGAACTGGGGAAGATCTCGGATGCGCTGGCAAGAATGGAATCGGGCGAATATGGTCTCTGCAAGGAGTGCGGATTACAAA
Organism: Woeseiaceae bacterium; assembly: GCA_024640315.1. Lineage (GTDB taxonomy): Bacteria > Pseudomonadota > Gammaproteobacteria > Steroidobacterales > Woeseiaceae > SZUA-117. The sequence goes on along the minus strand of JAHEFF010000069.1, from coordinate 7,187 downwards.
TCGCTGAAAAACGAATTGAAGCCTATCCGTATGCGGATGAATGCATCGACTGTGCGGAACTTGACGAGGAGATTCGGGCGCGGCCGTAACTGGCCTGGTTCAGGTAGCGAGATGCATCCTGACGAGGTCGGCCAGAGATTTGGCCTGCATTTTCTCCATAACACGTGCCCGATGAATTTCCACCGTTCTTTGGCTGACGCCGAGTTCGTACGCGATCACTTTGTTGGGTTTGCCGGTAACAACCAGGTCGAGTACCTGCCGTTCGCGATTGGTTAGCTTCTCGATTCGGGTCAGAACTTCAGCTTTTTCCTCACGGGCAGAGCGTCGCTCCTGGTCGGTCTTGAGAGCCTCGCCGATTCGGTCCAGCAGTTCCTGATCACGAAACGGTTTCTGGATGAAATCGACCGCACCTTTTTGCATGGCTTCTACTGCCATTGGCACATCGCCATGTCCGGTAATGAAGATCACCGGCAGAGTGCTTCCTGATTCGTTCAGCTTTTCCTGCAATTCCAGGCCACCGAGCCCGGGCATGCGGATGTCCAGCACCAGGCAGCCGGCGCGATCATTGCTGTGATTCGAGAGGAAATCATCGCCCGAATGGAATATTTCATAGTCCAGACCGACCGAGCGCATAAGGAGCTCCATCGCGTGGCGGATGGCCTGATCGTCATCGACGATATAGACGGTTGATTTCGATGTTGCGCCTGTGCTCATAATTAGCCTGCCGGCTTCCCTGACCCAAATGACGGTATGTTTACCATGTCTGCGCGGAAACGTGTAGTGAATTCAGCATTTTTTGGTGCCTGTCAACGCGGTCGGAAACCTGACCGATGCTTCCATTATTGCATTTGTCGGTGACCTGGGGGGCAGTATTTGTCGCCATCGTCGCAGCCAGGAAAACACGCCTGACGCCATTGCTGTTCTTCCTTTTTACGGGGTTACTGCTCGTCAACCGCGGCATTTCACCGCATCAAAATGCTGAATCAATGATCAGTCAAGCCGCTTTGTGAAGCGGAGCACTGCGGCCGTCATAGCGACCATCGTAAATATGCCTAACGCGATTAGCTCGCGGGCCATCTCTGCGATCGATGCGTCTCGCAGCATGATTCCCCGGGTTAAACGGATAAAGTGCGTGTTAGGCAAAACTTCTCCAATGTATTGAACAAACCGGGGCATGCCGTCGAACGGGAATACAAAACCGGAAAGCAATATTGATGGTAGAAGGAAAAAAATCGTTATCTGTATCGCCTGGAACTGTGATTTGACAACTGTCGATACGAACAGGCCGAGCGAGAGATTGGCCGCGATGAAAACCAGGGCAGCGAAATAAAGCTCGACGACGCTGCCACGCACTGGCACTTTGAACAATAACGAACCAACCACGATGATGATTGCGAGCTGGATGAGGCCGATAGCGATATAGGGAACAACCTTGCCGATCATCAGTTGTGTTGTGCTGATCGGCGTATTGATCAACAGCTCGAGATTGCCATGCTCGCGTTCCCTCACAACAGCGACCGCCGTAAACAACATCATGGTCAGAGTGAGGATGATGCCAATGAGGCCCGGGATGACGAACATTGCGGAGCGTCGTTCGGGGTTGTAGTAGGGTCTGATCTCAATTGCGGCGGCTTCCTTCTCGCGTGCAACAGTCGAGTCAAAGCGCAATGGAATATTCCGCAACTGGTTGGCGACGCCAAGTATGGTCGGATCCACGCCATCGACCAGCAACTGTGCTGCTGATCGGCGTTTGTCCAGCGCTCGCCTGTCGAAATCTGCGGGAATGAAAACGCCGACCGAGATCTTGCCGATACGCAGCAATTCCTCGAGCTCAGCCGCCGTGTCGACAACGTATCGCATGTCGAGGACCTGGGTCTGGCCGAGCTCGGCAACGAACTGGCGAGAAAGGTGAGTCCCGGACTGATCTGCGACGGCCGACCTCAGGTTGCGGACATCGGTATTGATCGCAAAGCCGAAGAGCAGCATTTGCATGACCGGGATGCCGACGATCATTGCAAACGTAAGGCGATCGCGGCTGAGCTGGAGCAGCTCCTTTTTCATGATCGCGAAAATTCGGGCGGGATGGTTCATGCCGCCTTCTCCGCAGCATCGTCTTTCAGCGTGACCGCAACGAAGACGTCTTCCAGCGATGCCTTGACCAGTGTGCAGTCGGCCTTCATGCCGTCGGAATTCAGTGCGCCTGTTACCCGTCCCAGGGGGTCATGGACCGTGTCTGGAATCAATACCCGCAAGCGGATGCCAAGTTGCGTGACGCTCCGAATCTCCTGCATCTTGTTCAACTCGAGCTGCGCAGCCCAGGGATTATCCGCGAGTACCTCGATCACCGACATTCCGGTAGCGGCCTGCAGATCGGCCGGCGATCCGTCAGCTACCTTCCTGCCGTGATCGAGAATAGCCAGGCGATGGCACCTTTCGGCCTCATCCATGTAGTGTGTTGAAACGAGGATGGTTGTTCCGGCATCCGCCAGCGCGAAGAGTTTCGCCCAGAAGTCACGCCGGCTTTTGGGGTCAACGGCGCTCGTTGGCTCATCCAGCAACAGGAGTTCGGGTTTGTTAAGCACTGCACAGGCCAGCGCCAGCCGTTGTTTCTGGCCACCGCTCATTGTGCCTGCCAGTTGTTTATGCTGATTTCCGAGGTCGTAATTTTCGAGCAGTTCGTCTATTCGCCGATTTCGATCCGCGCGTGGATAGGAATAGACGTCAGCGATGAAGCGGAGGTTTTCGCGAACGGTCAGGTCGCCATATAACGAAAATTTCTGGGTCATGTAGCCGATTCGTGATTTTAGCGGGTTGGCGTCGCCGGGGACGTCAAAGCCCAAAACGCTGGCTTTACCTTCGGTCGGCGTCAAGAGGCCGCAGAGCATTCGAATCGCCGTTGTCTTTCCGGATCCATTGGGACCGAGAAATCCATAAATGATCGAACGGGGCACATCCAGGTCAAGATGGTCGACGGCGGTGAGCTGGCCGAATTGCTTGGTCAGGCCGCGCGCCCGAATGACATATTGTTCATCGCCGGACATCGCCTAGTTCTCGTTCCGGTCGAGCACGAGTTCGACTTCGACCGGAACGCCATCCGGCAAACGGCGCTGTTCGCCAACAATATCCACCTTGGCCGCATAAGTGAGTCGGCCGCGGTCATCCTCGGTCAATGCGAAGTAGGGTGTGAATGCAGCGTCACTCGATACCCACCTGACCACGCCGTCCACAACCCTTTCCATTCCATCAACGTAGATCCTGGCGCTGACACCTGGTGCTACCTTTACCCGCATCGACTCCGGAATATAAATGCGGGCATAGGCCTGTTCTCCGGATAACAGGATAGCCATCGGTTGCCCGGCGGCCGGGCGTTCGCCGGCTTCGAACAGCAAGCTGTCGACGACGCCTGCCGAGGGCGCAACTGCTGAGTGTCGCCGGCGATCGATAAGCAGGGACTCGACCCTTGCTTCGGCTACCCTGACTGCCTCTTCAGCCTGCCGCAGCTCCTCGACTGTGGTGCCGCTCAATAATTCGTCGAGTCGGGCCTCCAGATTTTCAAGGTTCGACTGTGCCTGGTCTTTTGCGGCCTGTGCGCGATCACGAACGTCCGGAGAGGCGAGTTCCCGCTCAAAGAGACTTTCTGCGCGCTTCAGTTCCGTCTCGCGATATTTCAGATCCTTGCTTGCGCCATCGACGTTTGCCCGCGCGGCCACGATTTGTTCTTTGCGAGGCCCCCGAATCAGCTCGTCGAGACGTGCACGAGTTTGTTGGGTGTTTGCTTCCGCCTCGACAATCCTGGCCTCGATGCGCGAGGTGTCTTGTCTGATCAGTAGCTGCCCCGATTCGACCGATTCGCCTTCAACGACGGCGCGTTCGACAATAGGTTCGTATACCTCTGCCGTTATTTCTATCCGGTCGGATTCAAGTTGACCGACCAGGCGGCGCTCCCCGTTCTCTGCTTCGCAGCCTGACAACGTTGATGCGAATACGATGAGTGTCAGCCAACGATGGGTTGCTTTGTTCATGTCTTGTCTACTTTGATCGAATGGAGTACGAAATCGATATGGCTTTCCATAAAGCCGTCGGTATCAAGTTTCTGGTGCGGGTCAAAGAGCGTCGTCCAAACCGTCGAAAACAGGATGGGGCTGATCAGCAGCTGCGGAAAGTCGTCCAGCGCGGACCGTCGAAACTCTCCATTTTGTACGCCTTTCTCCAGTACCAAGCGAATTGCCTGAAGACCCTTTGAGACGACGTTCTCCCAATACCAGGCGATGAGGTCCGGGTGTTTTGGTCCCTCGGCGACCATCAGTCTGATCAGAATCCTGGCCGGAGATTTCGGCACTGTCTTGGCGAAGTCGAGGAACGGGCCGCGCAGGAATTGCTCGGCCGTCAGGTCCGAATCCTCGATATTGCCGATCAGCGCATCGAGGCGGGGGGAGACGAAATTCCGGATGACCGCTTTGAAAAGGTCTTCCTTGGTCTTGAAATAAAGGTAAAGGAGGCCTTTGCTGACACCGGCGCGTTTAGCCACCTCTTCGACCCGCGTGGCCGCATAGCCTTTTTCTGCAAATGCCGCCATTGCGGCGTCAGTAATCTCTGCGGGACGGTCTTCCTTACGGCGTCGATAGCGGGGTTTTGCCATGGGTCGTGGTGTTAATGACTTTTGGGTCATTAACTATATATTAATGACCTGCCGGTCAGCAAGGGTTTCCTGGGCGAATTGCGAAACCGCTGCAAATCGCATCATTACTGACATTCCGGGGATTCCGGACGCGCGAATAGATGGTAGTCTCACGCCATGTTTACCTACATCGACCCCACGGTTCGCGAGCGACTGATCGAGCAGGGCAAGCTCATTCGGATTGACGCAGATGGCGCGATCACGGATCCCCACGCGCCGCCGGAGCCCGGCGCCAGAGCCATCAGTGTCCTCGGTCCGATTCCACTGCCGCTGGAGCGGCACGGTCACCAGTACGACGTCGAGTGGTACGCGAGTGTGCGACACACCGAACTCAGCAAGGCAACGGAACTGGCCGATGAGCTACGCGAAAGAGAAGGGCAACAGTCTTTCGCCATCCTTGCGGATTCGATGGCGGTCAACAGTGTGCTTGTGCTGGGAGATCCCGAGACGTGGAAGAACCCGCTTGTGCGGGTTCATTCCAGCTGCCTGACGGGCGACGTTTTTGGCTCCGGACGTTGCGAGTGCGGGCCGCAATTCATTTCTGCGCTGGAGCGAATTGCGGCGGAGCCGGCCGGCGGCATGATTGTTTATATGTCGGGCCACGAGGGCAGGGGTATCGGGCTTTGGGCCAAAGCGGCGACTTATCTCCTGCAGGATGCCGGCGAGAACACCTACGAGGCCAATCGTTCGCTGGGCTTGCCCGACGATTCACGAGATTTCAGCGACGCGGCATCGCTGATCAAATACTTTCTTCAGGGCGAACCGTTCAGGCTGCTCACCAACAATCCGAAAAAAGTCGACGATCTGGGTGCCCTGGGCGTCACCAGTATCACCCGCGTGAAGCATGTCAGCGGTATTGGCGACGCGAACAGGCGTTATTTGGCCGCCAAACGCGACTGGGGACACAAACTGGAAGACGAAGACCTGTGCTAGCGCTGCTCGGCTACTGGCGCCACAAACGGCTGATAGGCGGGTCGGTTTCGAAATTCGAGCGGAACGGGTTGATGTCGATTCCGCCGCGCCTGTTATAGGCGGCATACACCGTCAATTCGTCAGGTTGGCAGTGTTTTCTGAGGTCGAGATACATGCGTTCGACACAGGTTTCGTGGAAATCCTCGTGTTGGCGAAATGACACGACATATTCGAGGAATGATACCGGATCGATGCGCGGACCCCGATAGTGAATCATTACACTGCCCGTGTCAGGTTGCGATGTGACCGGGCAGAGACTCCGCAGCAGGTGGGAGTGGAGCGTCTCTGTCACCGTTTCTTCGCCGGTCGTCAGCAAGTCGGGGTCCACTCGTCCCGGCCATCTCGCCATCGGCAACTGGTCGACACAAGCTCCCGGCATGTTGCCGATTTCGCGGAAATTTGCATCTGCACCATGACTGATTCCGACACTCACTGGCGCGCCCGCTATCGCGCCAAGGTCATTGGCCAGGGTATTGACCAGCTCCTTGTCGCTGGCGATTCTCGTCATTGAGAAAGAGCCGAGATACAACTTCAGCGATTTGGATTCGACGATGTTGGGCGACAAGGCGTCGAACTGAAAAGTGGCGATCGCCACGCGCGGCTGCCCGCGCGGATCGAGCCACGTAAACTCCCAGGCGTTCCAGGTATCCTTGCCATGAAAAGGCAGGTCACCGCAGAGACCCAATGGCTCGCGGGCGTCGGCCCGGGCGACGGCAAACAGCACCCCGGGGGCGTATTCCTGCGGATATTCAGTGGCTTTCCCCAAAGGTAATTTGCTCATTAATCTCTGCTGGTTTCACTGCTAAAGATGACGTCGTAGTGTAATATATCGGCCCTTTTTGGGCTGGACCCATCTTTTGCTGAAACTCCTCTCCAATGCACGAGTCTTCGCTCCCGAAGACCTCGGCGTATGTCATGTCCTCGTTGGCGGCGGCAGGGTGCTTGCTGTCAGTGATAAAAGGGACGAATTGTCCGGTAACGGTACCTCAGAATATGATCTGGAGGGCCGTCGCCTGATACCCGGGTTCATCGATGGCCATACACACGTCACGGGCGGCGGGGGAGAATCGGGATTCAAGACGCGGGTTCCGCCGGTGCCGCTCGGCCATTTCACGACAGCGGGCGTCACCAGCGTCGTAGGAGTACTCGGCACAGACGACACCACCCGCGATACGCGCGGGCTGTTGGCGCAGATCCGTGGATTACGGGAAGAAGGCCTCGGGGCCTGGTGCCATACCGGCGGCTATCACGTTCCACCAGTAACGCTGACGGGCAGCGTACGAGATGACATCGTATTTCTCGATCCTGTCATTGGTGTCGGCGAACTGGCTATCAGCGATCATCGGTCCAGTCAGCCGACGCTGAGCGAGCTACTTCGAATTGCGAGTGACGCCCACGTCGCCGGTATGATTGCGGGCAAGGCCGGCATTGTTCATTTACACCTCGGCGATGGCGAGCGCGGACTGGATCTCGTTCGCCGGGCGCTGGAAAAAAGCGAGTTGCCGGCCAGGGTATTCAATCCGACCCATATCAACCG
>JAHEFF010000029.1 GCA_024640315.1 Woeseiaceae bacterium | reverse complement strand
TTTTTCGAGCACAGAGCCAACACACTCGTTCAAGACCGACAATTTCATGTCGTGGGCCGTAGTGGGTATAGGTAAGTTCCTCGAGTTACTGACAGGATTGTAGGTGATTAAATTGAGAACGACGTGGTGAGTGAGCAGGGTAAAGGACCGTAAGGAGAATAAGAAAATGATGGAGAATGTAAGAAAATTGCTTGCCGTAGCGTTAATCGCCGCAGCGCCAATCGCCGTGTTCGCCCAGGACGCGGAACAGGCAACAAACGAAGCCCTTGATAAGCTCGACAAGATGTCGGTAGGAGTCAACAGTTTCGTCGGCGATGTACGCTTCAATGAAAGTGATGTGAAAAACCTGATCGACCTCTGGGAGGAATACTCCGAAATCGGCGAAGATGAATACGAATACGAAGAGGACATCGACTTTGAGTCAATACTTAATGACGATAGATATCTTCAGTGGGCCGAATCGCACAGTCTGGACGCCGACGATTGGGCTCGAAAGACAGTGCGCATAACGATGATGCTCTATCGTGAACAGATGCTCGAAGCGGCCAAAGTAATGCCCGAGCAGATGGCGCAACAGATGGCGATGATCGAGGAACAGCGTGAGCAGTTGGGCGAGGAAATGTACCGGCAGATCAAGCAGGGAATGGAAGAATCTGCCCAGTACGGTGAGGCGATAGCGGAGAACGCCCTGAGTCTGCCCCAACCGACGGCGGCCGAACAGGCGATACTGGACAAGTATCGTACTGAATTGATGATGCTCATGGAGTCCGATGACGAAGACGAGTATTACGAAGATGATGAGTACTACGAGGAAGACGAATATTAGGGCAGTTTCGAATACCAAGGTCTCGGGTGAAAATGGCGAATGGCTCGCTCGAGCTGACTTCTGAGTCGCGAGGGCACTTTCTCGCCGAATTACGGTCGTTAGCTATCAAAACCCATCGCGCGGTCCACCTCAAGCCCTACAGGATTATCTACGAGGTCATCGGTCGCGAGGTGCTCATTCAGCTGATTGTGGATGGTCGGCGGAGTTTTCAGGCTATTCTGGAGTGGCGGCTATTGAGGTAAATTGGCCAGAACGCCACCAGAGCATCCTCCGCACAGGACTCTCTCCACCGCCACAACCAGAACCGACTACATGACCAAGATCTGGATCAAGAAATCAGATGACGAACTTAAGGCGCGTGTTTTCGATGCGCTCGCACGAAACGTCAATTATGAGAAAGAGACGGTCTTCGGCGTTCCCGGCTCCCGGCTGGACGAGAAGGTCTTTCACCGGGACGCGACTTTCCTGAAAGACGCTCCCTTCCTCTCGACCCTGATGGAGAATCCGAATCATATCGGCTGTCATACGCTGGAGCTCTCGGAACCGTTTTTCGAAGGCACACAGGAAATCGAGCGAGAGCTGATTGAAATTTGCGCCAGCGACATTTTCGGCGGAGAACCCGGGCAGCAGGATGGATATGTGGCGTCGGGTGGCACCGAGGCTAACATCCAGGCCCTCTGGATTTACCGAAACCTGTTCATCACCGAATTCGGTGCCTCCCTGGACGAGATTTGCATCCTTTGTAGCAGTGACAGCCATTATTCAGTGGACAAAGCTGCCAATATACTGTCGATCACTGTCGCAAAGATCGAGGTGGAAGAAGACACGAGGTCCGTCACCGCGGCTGCTGCCGGGGATGCGACAAGAAGACTCGTCGGCGTGGGGAAAAAATATTTTATTGTCGTTGCCAACATGATGACGACGATGTTCGGCTCGGTCGATGACACTAAGTGTTATGTAGATGCAATCAGATCTGCCGGTGCTGAATTCAGGGTGCATGTCGATGCGGCGTTCGGCGGCTTTTACAGTCCATTCTCAGGCGGAAACGTCGCATTGAATTTTTCGAATCCGGATGTCAGTTCGGTGACGCTGGACGCACACAAGATGTTGCAAGCGCCATATGGCACAGGAATATTCCTGGCCCGTAAGGGTCTGATGCGGTTTGCCGTGACGAAAGAAGCGAGCTATGTCGAAGGCCAGGATTACACATTGATCGGCAGCCGCTCCGGCGCTAACGCGATCGCTGTCTGGATGATTCTGATGAAGAATGGCCCCGACGGCTGGCGAGAGAAGATTATGTTGTTGCAGGAAAGGACCCGCTGGCTCTGCAGCCGGCTTGACGATATTGGCGTTGCCTATTTTCGTCATCCGAACTCCAATATTGTTGCCATCAGAAGTCAATCGATAACCAGGGAGCAGGCCGCGAGTCACTGGCTCGTTCCCGACAATCACGATAACCCGGCCTGGTACAAGATTGTGGTGATGGACCATGTAACTGCGGAAAAACTCGAGCCTTTTGTCGAATTAATACAGGCACGCGCCTGACAATTCTTTACCCATTCCGGATCGCGGGAACTTGCCATATCCGGGAGGGTCGATGAAACTTGAGCACCGATTAATCGGGCATTACGACGAACGACCAGCCTCTCAATGGAGATCAACATGCTGAGCCGAAGGGACTATCTGAAATATTCCGCGTTGGCGGGCGCAGCCTGCGCTTTTCCTGCCAGTTTGTTGCGGGCTCTCGAAGCAGGCGACATTATCAAACGCGCTATTCCGGTCACCGGTGAGGAGTTGCCGGTTGTGGGTCTTGGTAGCTCGGCTACCTTTCGAACCGTAGCCCAAAGCGACGACGTGACCGCTTTGCGGGGAGTTCTGCAGACGCTTGTGGAAAACGGCGGCACTGTATTCGACACGGCGCCCGGCTACGGGGCTTCGGAAGAAGTCGCAGGGCAAATCGTGCAGGACCTTGGCCTGCAGGAAAAAGTGTTCTGGGCAACCAAGGTGAACGTGGCGCCACGAGGTGGTGGATCTGCAGATCCGGCTGCCGCTCGTGCGCAGATCGATCGTTCGTTCGAGTACATCGGCAAGGATCCGATCGACCTTATCCAGGTACACAACCTGGGTGACGTGCCGACACAGATGGGGATTTTAAAAGACCTGAAAGAAGAGGGCAGGGTTCGCTACATTGGTGTTACGTCGACGAGTTCCTCGCGTTATCCTGACCTGGAGCAAGTCATGCGTGACGAATCCGTCGACTTCATCGGTGTTGACTATGCGGTCGATAATCGCGAGTCGGCCGAATCCGTTTTACCGCTGGCCCAGGAGTTGGGTATTGGGGTTCTCGCGTACGTACCATTTGGACGCACTCGTCTGTGGGCCCGGGTCAGGGGACTCGAGGTGCCCGACTGGGCGCAGGAGTTTGGCGCCGATACCTGGGGCAAGTTCTTCATCAAGTATGTAATTTCCCATCCGGCGATTACCTGTGTTACGCCGGCGACGAGCAAGCCCGAAAACATGCTGGACAATATTGGCGCGGCTTTCGGTGACTTGCCCGATGAAGCGACGCGCCGGCGAATGGCGGAATTTGTAGACGCTTTGCCGTCTGCATAGCTCAGTAAAGCCGTTAATATGACGCTCGCTCTGGTGACAGGGCGGGCGTTTTCCTATTATGCAGGCTCAATTCAAAGCGGACGGGCAAATGTCAGGACTTTATTTCGAGGAATTCTCGATCGGGCAGACCTTTGAACACGGCATCAGGCGGACCATTACCGAAGCCGACAATGTCTGGTTCAGCGCGCTCACCCACAATCCGGCGCCGCTTCACCTCGACGCGGAATACATGAAGGGCACCGAATTCGGCAAGCCCATTGTCAACAGCTGTCTGACACTTGCGTTCATGGTGGGCATTTCAGTTGGGGATACGACCGTTGGCACTACGGTTGCCAACCTGGGTTGGGATGAGGTGCGCTTCCCAAAGCCGTTGTTCCACGGCGACACCATTCATATCCAGTCCGAGGTCGTTGACCTTCGCGAGAGCCGTTCGCGCCCGGATAACGGCATCGTCACTTTTGCGCATCGTGCCTACAATCAGCACGATGAGCTGGTTGGTGAATGCCGGCGGTCGGCCCTGATGTTGCGGAAGCCGGGGTGAGCCGCAGCCTCCTTTTTGTCCCGGCCGACAGCGAAAAGAAACTCGCGAAAGCCAGGGGGGTCAACGCCGATGCGCTAATTCTCGATCTCGAGGATTCTGTCGCAGCTTCGGCAAAGAAGGCGGCCCGGCAGATAGCCCGGGGTTTTATTGCAGAAGGCTTTGCAGCCGAACTCTGGGTGCGAATTAATCCGCTCGACACCAGCGATGCGCTTGATGACTTGCGCGAGATCATGCCCGCCGCGCCATTCGGCATTGTGCTGCCGAAACCCAGGGGCGCCAGGGACGCAAACCAGCTCGCAAAGTTGCTGGAAGTGCTGGAGCAGGAAAACAATATTCCGCCAGGTCGGACGAAGATCCTGCCGGTGGCGACCGAACGCCCGTCGGCGTTATTTCACATGCAGGACTACGCTGACGCGACACCTCGATTGGCCGGCCTGACCTGGGGTGCCGAGGACTTGAGTGCTGCCGTGGGTGCGACGGCATGCCGCGACACCGACGGTCGCTGGCTGGCACCTTATGAACTGGCGCGTTCGCTATGCCTCTTTGCAGCCAGTGCCGCGGGTGTTCCGGCGGTCGATACGGTTTACACCGATTTCAAGGATCTTGAAGGGCTTGCACATTACGCCTGCAACGCCCGCCGCGATGGTTTCGAAGGTATGCTGGCTATTCATCCGGAACAAGTAGACGTGATCAACGAGGCGTTTCGGCCCTCCGCGGAGGAAATCGCGCGAGCCGAACGGATTGTTGGTTTATTTGCCGAAAATCCCGACGCCGGTGCTCTGGGGATGGATGGCGAAATGATCGACCGGCCGCACTGGCTGCAGGCAAAAAGAATTCTTAAAACAGCGGCGCGACTGAACTAGCGCCAGCGCCAAAAAAGAGAAACCGATGACGAAGACATACGAGGTTCCAGCGGAAATTGCCGAGCGGGCATTGATAGATCAGGCCGGCTACGAGGAAATGTACCGGTATTCAATCGAAGACAACGAAGGCTTTTGGGCGGAGCAGGCCAGCCGCATCGACTGGATCAAACCATTTACACAGGTAAAGGATGTTTCCTTTGCCAAAGACGACCTGCACATACGCTGGTATAACGATGGCACACTGAACGCCTGCTACAACTGCGTTGACCGACACCTGGAAGCCAAGGGCGACGACGTCGCCATTATCTGGGAAGGCGACGACCCTTCGGTCGATCTGAAAATCACCTATCGGGAACTGCATGAGCGGGTTTGCCGATTCGCGAATGTACTGAAAAAACTCGGGGCGCAAAAAGGCGACCGCATTACGATTTATATGCCCATGATTCCCGAGGCGGCCGTCGCTATGCTGGCATGCGCGCGCATCGGGGCCGTGCACTCGGTCGTCTTTGGCGGGTTTTCTCCGGATGCATTGGCGGGTCGTATTCACGATTGCGAGTCCAACATCGTGATTACAGCGGACCAGGGCGTTCGTGGCGCAAAGGCCATTCCGCTGAAGGCAAATGTGGACAAGGCCGCGCAGAACCCGAATGTCACTACGCTCGAAAAGGTGCTGGTTGTCCGGCACGCAGGCGCTGACATTGAGTGGGTCGATGGCCGGGACGCGTGGCTTCATGAGCTGGAAGCGGAGGTCGATGCGGTCAGTCCATGTGAGGAGATGAATGCCGAGGACCCGCTATTCATTCTTTACACGTCAGGCTCAACAGGCAAGCCCAAAGGCGTTTTGCACACCACCGGCGGATACATGGTGTATGCCTCGCTCACGCATCAGTACGTATTCGACTACCACCCGGGTGATATTTACTGGTGCACAGCGGATGTCGGCTGGGTTACCGGTCACAGCTATATTGTCTACGGACCACTGGCTAATGGCGCGGTCACCCTGATGTTCGAGGGCGTGCCGAATTACCCGTCCGCGTCAAGATTTTGGGAAGTCTGCGACAAACACGACGTCAATATTTTCTACACGGCGCCGACGGCGATTCGTGCGCTCATGCGCGAGGGTGACGAACCAGTCAGGAAAACCTCTCGCAAGAGTCTTCGTTTGCTCGGCACGGTCGGCGAGCCGATCAACCCGGAGGCGTGGGAGTGGTATTACCACGTGGTCGGCGATGAGCGCTGTCCGATCGTCGATACATGGTGGCAGACGGAGACCGGTGGCATCCTGATCAGCCCGCTACCCGGCGCGACCCCGCTCAAGCCGGGATCTGCTACGAAGCCGTTTTTTGGCATTCAGCCGGCAGTTGTCGATAGTGACGGCAATGTCATGGAGGGCAAGTCCGCAGGCAATCTCGCCATCCTGGACAGCTGGCCCGGGCAAATGCGCACGGTCTATGGAGACCATCAGCGTTTTGTCGAAACCTACTTTTCTACATACAAGGGCATGTATTTTGCCGGCGATGGCGTTTTGCGGGATGAAGACGGTTACTACTGGATCACGGGTCGCGTCGATGACGTATTGAACGTATCCGGTCACCGGATGGGCACCGCCGAGGTTGAAAGCGCGCTTGTTGCGCACAAGGACGTTGCGGAAGCGGCAGTGGTTGGGTGCCCGCACGATATAAAAGGGCAGGGCATCTACGCATACGTGACCCTGATGGAGGGTGTTGTCGCGACCGATGAGCTCCTCGCCGAGTTACGGCAATGGGTCAGGAAAGAAATTGGACCGATCGCAACCCCGGACTTTATTCAGTGGGCGCCCGGTTTGCCGAAGACGCGTTCTGGCAAGATCATGCGCCGAATATTGCGCAAGGTTGCGGAGAACGACTACGAGAACCTGGGGGATACGTCGACGTTGGCAGACCCCGCCGTAGTGGACGACCTGGTCGGAAATCGCCTCAACCGCGGCTAGAACTGGTCGGCGTAAGTAGCTTCTTCAGTCTGATCGATGAGTTCGCCGTCGTCGTTTGCCGGCAGCGGCGGCAAGTCGCTTAGCGGTTTCCTGGCCTTCTGGCTGTTGCCTTTTCTTTCGAGGCGCTTGAAATCGGCAAGCTGTTTCTCATAGCAACGAACGAATTCCTCGCTGAACTGGTGAGGGAAACGGCCAGACCCCGGCTGCGTCATGATCGGATAGAGATCGCAGTACAACTGCCAGTACTTCAACTGGTTCATTTTCTTGAACAGAGGCTTGCCGTCGAGCGTCTTGTCAAAATTCTGCTGCAATTCATCCGGATCAAATCGATCGGCAAATTCCTGGTAGGCGCCAATCATCGCTTCCAGTACTGCATCATGATGAAACTTCAGGTCCTGGCAGACTTCGCGTACCGCATCGACAGGTCCGAGATATTCACCTTCCTTGCCGACGAGCAGTTGCATCATCGAGTCGCGAGTATTCTCCGCGAGCTTCAACGGATTATTGTGTCGCGGCAGAACGGTGGTCTGGTCCAGGCGGAACATGCTTTTCAGCGCCGTCCTGCTTGCGAGCAGGTCTGATGTGCCGTCAACGAATTCCTTCAAAACCTTGCCCGCGTTTTCCATGACCTCGAGCGGGTCCGTCGATGGATGGATTTCAGCTCTGCTGATGTCCAGCCCTTTCATGAATGAATCGAGCAAATGTGCCGCGTCGATCATCTTCTGCTCTTCTTTGGAAGGTCCAGCTACGAACGGGTTCGCCTGATCGTTCATTTTTTCTTCTTTGCCTGCGTCGTCTTCCTTGGCCGTTGTGCCAAAAAGAGCGGCCTGAAAAGCGTCACCACCGGTGATCTCTTCTTCGTCGAGCATCTGAATGCCGCTCTTCAGCGATTCCTCGTCGACGAGTTGTTCAATGTGATCTGGGACGACCGTCATGGGCGAGGGTGGCGGTAATTCAAGATCCTGGCCTTCATCCAGCGTCACCTCGAACTCGAAGTCGCCCATGCGCAGCTTGTCACCGTGAAACAGTCTGCGGGGGTTACCCTTGCCGAGCGGCTCTTCCTCTTCGTTGAGGTACACGCCGTTGGTACTTACGTCTGCCAGGTAATAGGCACCGCTCTGAAAGTCGATCGTCGCGTGTTTGCCGGATATGAAGCGGTCCGGGTCGGGCAGAATCCAGTCGTTCTCGAGCGAGCGTCCAATCGTGCCGCCATCTTCGCGAAACACACGGACGTGGTCGTCGGCTACGATCTCCTTATGTTCACTTACGATTTCAAGTTGCAGCGGCATTTCGTCTCTCGGCAAATCTGGTTCCCGGGACTCCTTGAGGAAAACCGGTCGTAGCGCCTGATATTGCCGCCTGGGACCGCATTGCCGCTGCCTAGTAGTTCACATAAATCAATTCGGGCCCGCTTCTCAAGGGATCCATAAAAGAGCGAAAAAGACCAGATAGGGATTTTCACCCACTGTGCAGCGCCATTCGGTTTCGGGCTGCAATTTTGGGTACACTAGCCGCCCATTCCAGCCAGAAACCCGTCAATCGGCCGCAAATCAAATGGCAGACGAAAAACTCTACAAAGTTATTTTTATGAACCAGGGACAGGTCTACGAGGTCTATGCTCGCGGCGTCGGGCATGGATCCCTTTTTGGTTTCGTGGAAATCGAGGAACTCGTTTTTGGCGAACGGACCACGGTCGTTGTCGACCCGTCCGAAGAAAGGATCAAGACCGAGTTCGAGGGTGTGAAGCGCACCTATCTGCCAATGCACTCGGTTATTCGTATCGATGAGGTTGACAAGCAGGGCGCCAGCAAGATTTCGAAAGTCGAGGGCGGCAACGTGGCCCAGTTTCCCATGCCGGTCTATACGCCTGGCGAGGGCAATACGAAATAGCCGTCTTCCGTATTTGGACTGGTCGCCGTACCAGACGTCCGGTATGATCCCGGTCACCTGAACCGCCTCACATTTCCACACCAGGGAAAAGCTTGTCCACTCCAGCGACTGACCTGCCGGCAGACTCGACCAATACGATTCTGGAATTGCCGGGTCAATCCGCGTTGTCGGCGTTCCGGCTGTCCAAATATCTCAATGACCTCAAGCGCATCAATGCGAGCGTTAGCGGCTTGCATGCACGGTTTGTTTATTTCGTGCATCTCACTGGCTCGCTGCCGGAAAAGGAACGTCTGCGTGTTGATGCGCTTTTGTTGTCCGACGAGCCCGTGGTCGAGTTTCCGAGCGATGCACACCTGATCTACACCGCACCGAGGCCGGGCACGATCTCGCCCTGGTCCAGCAAGGCCACCGACATCGCGCGCGCATGCCACCTCGATCAGGTCCGACGAATCGAGCGCGGCATATGCTATGCGCTGGAATGCGATGGGCCGCTTCAGGACGAGGCCCTTGGCCTGCTTGGCGCCGCACTATTCGATCGCATGACGGAATTTCAGTTTCGAAGTGCAGAGCAGGCCGGAGTTCTGTTTGAGGAACATTCTCCGTCTCCACTCAAGGTGATTCCCTTGCTGGCGCACGGTCCGGAAGCGCTTGAACGGGCAAATAGCGAGCTGGGACTGGCATTGTCGGCCGACGAGATCGACTACCTGGCACGAAACTATCGCGACCTTGAACGCGACCCCACTGACGCAGAGCTGATGATGTTCGCGCAGGCGAATTCTGAGCATTGCCGCCACAAAATTTTTAATGCGGACTGGATCATTGATGGGAAGCCCCAGTCTGAAAAGCTGTTTGGCATGATTCGGAGCACCACTGAAGCGAGCCCGGATGGCGTTATCTCGGCCTATTCAGACAATGCGGCTGTCATGGAAGGCTGGCAGGGACAAAGACTGATGCCGCGAGCCGCCGATCGGCAATTCGATTATTCGGACGAACCGATCCAGATCCTGATGAAGGTAGAAACGCACAATCATCCGACGGCTATCTCACCGTTTCCCGGCGCGGCAACCGGGTCCGGCGGGGAAATCCGTGATGAAGGTGCCACAGGGCTTGGTGCAAAACCGAAGGCCGGACTGACTGGCTTTTCGGTCTCTCATCTTCGAATACCGGGATTCGAGCAACCCTGGGAAAGCGACTTTCCTCATCCCGACAGGATGGCGACTCCGCTGCAAATCATGCTCGAGGGACCCATCGGCGGCGCTGCATTCAACAACGAATTTGGCAGGCCCAATTTGCTCGGTTATTTTCGTAGCTACGAGTCCGCGCTTCCCGGTTTGCCGGAAAATGAAATACGCGGCTATCACAAGCCGATCATGATCGCCGGCGGCGTCGGCAATGTGCGTGACGAGCATGCACTCAAAATTGATGTACCCGCGGGCGCAAGCATCATTGTGCTCGGCGGTCCGGCAATGCTGATCGGTCTCGGTGGTGGCGCTGCGTCGAGCCTCGCCAGCGGCGCCAGCAGCGAGGACCTGGACTTTGCCTCGGTGCAGCGTGGCAATCCCGAAATGGAACGCCGTGCGCAGGAGGTGATTGATCGTTGCTGGGCCATGGGCCGCGACAACCCGATCTTGCTCATTCACGACGTCGGTGCGGGCGGCCTCTCTAATGCTGTACCGGAAGCGGTTGACCACAGTAAGCACGGAGCGGTGGTTGAGCTCCGTAATGTGCCGAATGCCGAAAGGGGCATGTCGCCGATGGGAATCTGGTGCAACGAGGCACAGGAACGTTATGTGCTCATTGTGGCGCAGGAGCGGACAGCAGAGTTTGCCGAAATATGCGAACGCGAAAATTGCCCGCACGCGGTCATCGGCCACCTGACCGATGAAGAGACCCTGATCGTTACTGACAATGAGTTCGACAACCGTGTTGTCGATATGCCGATGGCGATGTTGCTTGGCAAGCCGCCGAAGATGACGCGTGACGTTGAACGATTGAAGCCTGCCGCATCGGCGCTAGATCTCGATGGTATCGAGCTCGAAGAGGCGGTATTGCGCGTATTGCGCTTTCCTGCAGTGGCTGACAAGACTTTCCTGATTCACATCGGCGACCGGACGGTCGGAGGCCTTTGCGTTCGCGATCAGTTCGTCGGCCCGTGGCAAGTGCCAGTCAGTGACGTTGCAATCACTGCAAGCGGATTCGAGTCCCGCACCGGTGAAGCGATGTCGATGGGCGAACGGACGCCTCTTGCGTCGCTGAATAGCCCCGCCTCAGGACGGATGGCGGTTGGCGAGGCTGTGACTAATATTGCGGCTGCCGCGATCGAGGACATCAGCAAAATAAAGCTGTCGGCAAACTGGATGGCGGCGGCCGGACATCCGGGTGAGGATGCCAATTTGTTCGATACAGTCAAAGCGGTTGGCTCTGAACTGTGTCGTGAACTGGGCATCGCCATTCCGGTGGGTAAAGACTCGTTGTCGATGCGGGCTCAGTGGAAAGATGACAGCGGTCAATACCAGGTGGTTGCGCCGGTATCCCTGATCGTATCCGCTTTCGCTCCGGTTACCGACGTCAGGCGCCACCTGACACCGCAGCTGCGTCGCATCGATGAACCCAGTCATTTGCTGCTGCTCGATATCGGCGAGGGCGCCAACCGGCTGGGGGGATCTTGCCTCGCGCAGGTATTCAACCGCACCGGCGGTGCAACGCCCGATGTGGATTACCCGGACCGCCTGAAGAGTTATTTTGAGGCAATTCAAAAGCTTAACCAAAAGCAATTACTCCTCGCTTACCACGATCGAGCGGATGGCGGATTGCTCGCCACGATTGCAGAAATGATGTTTGCCGGACGTCTTGGTGCCTCGCTGCAATTACCCGGGTCGGAGCAGGACGTACTGGCACAGTTGTTCAACGAGGAGTTGGGCGGCGTGATTCAGGTAGCTGACAGCAGACTCGGGCAGGTGCATGAAGTGCTCGAATCCTGCGGCGCAGGCTGGGTCGATATCGGCAAGGTTGAGCCTGATAATCAGCTGACGATTTATAACGACGACGAGGTCGTCTTGCGACTCGACCGCACACGACTACAGCGTGAATGGTCCGAGACAACGTTTCATATGCAGGCCTTGCGCGACAACCCCGAAACGGCGCGCGAGGAGTTCGACGAAATACTGGATGCCGATGATCCGGGATTGAATCTTCAACTGACCTTCGATCCAGCGGAGAACGTCGCAGCGCCATTCATCGGTGGGAAAAAGCCGCGCGTTGCGGTCATTCGGGAACAGGGCGTCAACAGTCAATATGAAATGGCGGCCGTATTCATGCGAGCCGGGTTTGACGCGGTCGACGTACACATGAGCGACCTCGTATCCGGGCGTGACAGTCTTGCCGCTTATCAGAGCCTTGTCGCCTGCGGCGGATTTTCGTTCGGCGATGTGCTGGGTGCCGGTGGCGGCTGGGCGAAGTCGATTCTGTTTCAGTCACGGTTGCGCGATGAATTTGCGGCGTTCTTCGAGCGACAGGACACTATTTCCCTTGGTGTCTGCAACGGTTGCCAGATGATGGCCCGATTGCACGAGATGATTCCCGGCGCCAGTAACTGGCCAAGATTCCTGCGCAACAAATCCGAGCAATTCGAGGCGCGTGTCAATCTCGTCGAGGTTCTTGACAGTCCCTCCGTTTTTCTTTCGGCGATGGCCGGTTCGATCATGCCCATTGCGACGTCGCACGGTGAAGGCCGTGCATCATTTCAGAGCGCAAGTTCTGCGGACAACGCCAGGGTTGCGCTGCGCTACGTTGACCACTATGGCAAGGTCGCGGTCAAGTACCCTGCGAACCCGAACGGTTCGCCTCGCGGAGTTTGCGGACTGTCAAGTGATGATGGTCGTTCAACCATCATGATGCCGCACCCGGAGCGGGTTTCTCGCACCACGCAGAATTCCTGGCACCCGGACGACTGGGGTGACGATGGACCGTGGTTGCGCATGTTCAGAAACGCAAGAGTCGCTCTTTCGTGATTCGTTGAAGGCTTCCGATAGACAACTGGTGCGTGGACTCGGGCGGCTCGAGGCTACGACGCTGGTTGCCGGTGGCATCATCGGAACATCGATATTCCTGATCACAAGCGAAATCGCAGCGACTGTGGGCAGCCCCTTGCTGGTGCTTGTCACGTGGCTGGTTGCAGGGCTTCTCGCAGGCGCAGCAGCGTTGTGTTTCGCGGAACTCTCGGCGGCTCTGCCGAAGACCGGCGGTACGTACGTATTTCTCAAACGCGCATACGGCTCCGATCTCGTGTCGTTCGGTTTCGCCTGGATGATGTGTTTCGCGTACGGCACGGGCGCTATCGCGGTCGTTGCGATCATGGCTGCCACGTTTCTTATGCCGGTGTTGCAGGCTGCGGGTCTGATTGAAGAAGACGCCGTGGCAGCTGCGGCAGTGGTATTGATTGGCGCTCTGACCGTCTTGAATTGCCGGGGCGTTCGCCAGGGCGGGCTGACGCAGAATGCCGTCACTTTTATGAAGATCGGACTCATCGCCGCACTGATGTCCGTTCCGGTTATCTATGGCGATGTCCAGTTCGGTCATTTGGCGGAGGGTTCGGGGACTCCGGGCCTTGCGGCGGATGCACGAAACGTCGGCACAGCCCTCATTATTTGCCTTTTTTCCTACAACGGCGCCTATTTCGTCACGCACGTTGCAGAAGAGATCAGGGAGCCACAAAAGAATATACCGAGAGCGATCACAGGTGGTTTCATCATTGTTCTTGCTGTTTACCTGTCAATCAACATGATCTATGTCACGGTCATGCCATTCGACGAGATCGTGGCATCCGAACGTATAGCATCGGACCTGATGGGACGGCTGCTTGGGACGCCGGGATCCATCGCCACTTCGGCGGTCGTCTTTTGCTCCGCCATCGGGGTGCTCAATGCGCAATTGTTGAATTATCCAAGGATTCCGTTTGCGCTGGCTCGGGACGGTTTGTTCTTTTCGCGCATCGCAGCGGTCAATGACAAGAGCAAAGCGCCAGCTGCTGCGATTTTGCTTGTTGGCCTGCTCTCGTCTTTGTTTGCATTGACCGGCAGCTACGCGCTAATCCTGAGTTATGTGGCATTCGTCATTCATTTCTTTATCTGCCTGGCGGTACTGGCTGTGATCGTGCTGCGGATTCGCGAGCCGGATTTACCCAGGCCCTACAAGGTATGGGCTTATCCGTTCACGCCGGCAGTGTTTCTCCTGGTGTCCGCTTTTTACCTGGTCAATCTCATCGTGACCAAGCCGTTTCAGGTGCTGGTCGGCGTCGGAATTGTTCTGTCGGGCCTGCCCTTTTATGTGTACTGGCGCAAAAACCCGCGAAATGAAGGCGAAGCCGTATAATCGTCCGGTCGTAGTCAGATCAGTCGAGCCGGTCATGATTCAAAAGAGTGTATTAGCACGCCTTTTTCTTCTCGGAACAGTCATTGCCACCATCGGCGCGTGTGCGCCGGCGGTGGATGATTCACCGCCCCCGACAACATTCGCAATTTCATTTTCACAATTGGCGTCCGATGTGGCGCTTGATGGTCGACTGATTCTGATTCTCTCGAAAGACGATGAAGACGAGCCGCGCTTTCAGGTTCGGCCAGGAATTCAGGCCGTCCAGATATTTGGTTTGAATGTGGATGGCATGCGACCCGGGGAGGACGTCATTCTTGATGAATCAGTGTTTGGCTACCCGTACGACAGCCTGGCCGAGCTGCCTGAGGGCGAGTATTTCGTGCAGGCGCTATTGCATAAGTACGATACGTTCACCTTAAGCAACGGCAAGACCGTCAAGTTGCCAATGGACCAGGGAGAAGGGCAGCAATGGGCGGAGTCGCCCGGCAACATATACAGCGAGCCCCGTATGTTGCTGGTCGGGCCCGGGCAGAACGCGATCAAGGTCGTGATGGACCAGGTCATCGAAGCGATCGAGCCTCCCGCGGACACCGACTACATCAAACACATCAGGATACGGAGCGAACTGCTAAGTAAATTCTGGGGCAGGGATATGTACCTGGGTGCACATGTGCTGTTGCCGGCAGGATACGATGAACACCCCGACGCCAGGTATCCACTGGCCGTTTTTCACGGGCATTTCCCCGCGGATTTTTCCGGTTTCCGGGCCGAGCCGCCGGATGAAGAGATCGAATGCGAGCAGAGTGGAGACGTCATTTGCTACAACCGGATCCGGCAGGAAGAAGCCTACGACTTCTATCAGAAATGGACTGGCCCTGATTTTCCACGAATGTTGATCATCCAGATCCAGCATGCAAACCCTTACTATGATGACAGTTACGCGGTTAATTCGGCGAACCTGGGCCCTTACGGCGATGCCATTACTTATGAACTGATCCCCTATATTGAAGAACAATTTCGCGGTATTGGTGAAGGTTGGGCCAGGTTCCTGTATGGCGGTTCGACCGGGGGCTGGGAAGCCTTTGGGGTACAGGTGCTTTACCCGGACGAATTCAATGGCACGTTTGCGGCCTGTCCCGACTCGCTCGACTTTCGGCACTACTCCGCCGTCAATATTTACGACGATGAGAACGCCTATCGAATGGAAGGCGACTTCAATGCTGTTGAGCGGCCGGCTTATCGCGACTATCTCGGCAACATCACGGTCACAATGGAAGACGAAAATCATATGGAGCTGGTCATTGGTGATAAAGGTCGCTCGGGTGGCCAATGGGATATATGGCAAGCGATCTATTCACCTATGGGCGACGATGGCTACCCGATTCCCATCTGGGACAAGAAGACCGGTGTAATCAACCACGAAGTGGCGGAACACTGGCGGGAGAACTACGACATGCGCTACATCCTGGAGCGCGACTGGGAAACGCTGGGACCGAAACTGGAAGGCAAGTTGAATGTCATGGTGGGTGATATGGACAATTTCCATCTGAACAACGCTGTCTACCTGCTTGAAGATTTCCTGGAGGCGACAACGGACCCGTACTACAACGGGTCGGTGGATTATGGCGACCGCCAGGAGCATTGCTGGAACGGGGACCACGACAACCCAATGTATATTTCGCGCCTGCGCTACAACACGATGTATGTGCCGAAAATACTCGAGCGGTTGCTAACGACAGCGCCGGAAGGTGCGGACCTCACCAGCTGGCGCTACTAGGCTGGCAGTTTATGAGCAGTTTTTTTCTACTGATTTTTCTCGCCCAGGGCGTCACTGACGACAACATCCTGATCGGCATGGAGGGTCCGGCCTACTCGTTCGCGGTGGATGAAGAGAACCTCGGAATGCATCTGCTGATCAAACACATTAATGCAAAGGGCGGCATACACGGCAGGAGGATTGAGGCGAAGACTTATTCACGCGGCACCGAGGATCCGGTTGGACAGGCTGTTGCCAATGCAAAACGCCTGGTCGAAGAAGATAACGTGTTCCTGCTATTCAATTTCGGTGGACCAGCCGCAGTAGCGGTTGGTGAGTACGCGATGGACAACAATGTCCCTTACCTGTTTCCTCACACTGCGTTGCTCACTGTCGACGGAAATCGGCACGTGTTCACGTCATTTCCGCGCTACGACGGCGAGTCACGCGTGATGCTTCGTTACCTCGCCAACAATCGCGGCTACCGCCGGATAGCCATTATTTACGCGCCGAACATCTACGGCGAATATTTTGCGGAGAGGGCTGAGTCGCTGGCGGAAGAGATCGGCTACGCCTTCGTCGGTGGGCAACCGTTGCCCCGAAATCCGGTGAGTGCCGAACATGAATTGGCTGCACTGCGTGTGCTGCAGCCGGATGTTGCGATCATGGCGCTTTATCCGGCGGGTGCGCGAAAGGTGATGGAGGCCAAAACGGCGCTGGATTGGGATATCCCGCTGGTTTCATCCGGCCCGCTTACCGACGAACAATATCTGAATGTAGAGGGTGGGCACGCCGAGGGCACGCTTGGCTTTTGTCACTACCCGGATCCCAATGAAAGCGATGCCCCGGGCATCGTTGAGTATCGGCAGCTGATGGCGGAGTACTATCCCGGCCATTCGCTGAATCGCTATTCGCTGTATGGCTACGTCTTTGGCCGGCTGGTCGCCGAGGGTTTGCAGCGCGCAGGGAGGGACCTCACCAGGGACGGGTTCCTCGATGCAATGGAATCCATCGAAAACTGGGATAGTGAGGGCATTCTGCCGCCGGTTTCCTTTTCTGCCGCGAATCATCATGCACAGAGCGCTGGATTCATATGCGAACTCGTTAGCGGGCGGTTTCGACCGTTGTCGGACTGGTTGGTACCGTGAGTTGGTGAGCAGGTAAGGAATTGTGATGGAGGCGCTGCAGAAATGGGCTACGTCGCAACGGTCACCAATGGCCGGTTGATTGCTATAATTGATAAAATTGCATGATGGGGTACGAGATGAAAAACAGATTCTATACGGTTGTTCTCGCTATGCTGCCCGCAACCGTGTTTGCACAAGAGCCGACCAACTACCAGTGTTCGCTGGACGAAGTGACGCGGCGTGTCGAGATTCTGTACGAAACCGGGGTCAGGGTTCCTTGTGAAGTGCACTACTACAAAGACACCGAGGCCCCGGGCGAGCGGCAGGTTCTTTGGCGGGCGGCAAACGAAGAAGGCTACTGCGAGGCTAAAGCGACTGAATTTATCGCCAAACTCGAGGGCATGGGATGGACCTGCTGGACGCCAAGTGATTCAAGCGCAGCTGAGCCGGAAGAAGCCGACGATACTGACGCACTGGCGCCCGCTGACGATATTGAAATCCCCGCGTCAGATCCGCCCCAATAGGGAATCGACCGCGCATTTTTCAGGCGGAGGACTGGACTCCGCCGTTGCCGCCATCCTGGACGAAGAAGCGCCGCACTTTGATGGCGCGTGTCAGTTTTCCTCGGCGAACAAAGCATTGGTAAAGCATATCTTTTAGAATTTCGAGCAAGATGCCGGCCTGCGCATGATTCAGAATCGGCAGACTCTCATCCTCACCGGAATCGAAAATCACTTTCTTGATTGGCTCGAAACTGTCGTCATCGATTTCCGCGATATCCTGCGCCACCATCACCTCGTCGAACGCCCGCAGCTTTCCAGATTCGCCCAATGATGAAAAAGAGCTTTGCGCCGCGCGTCGGCACATTGAAGCGAAGGCATTGAAGTTATTGTTCGAATAACAGGAGAGCGCCTCGCGGAAAAGCACTTCGGTGTGTTTCGGCAAATAGGAGAACTGGAAACGTTCTTTGGGTCGTTCGAGTTCAATGAAGTTCTGGTACAAGTCGATTTCGTTCTCGTGGAACTGCTTGACGGCGAACCTCAGGAATACAGGTGCATTACAGGCATTACACTGGTAGACGATTCCAACATGCTTCGGCCGCGTCCGCATTACCCCGTCAAAATCAGGTACGGATTCCGGTGTCATGTGCGCGTATACGCCGCAATAGGGGCACTCCAGGCCGAATTGCTCGTCAGCCTGACGTCGTAGTCCTTTGCCTCGCTCAATGGTGATCGCCATCGTTTCCTTCCGGCCCTGCCTGTTGTTGTATTTCGTTAGTCCAGACAGCGCTTTAGCAGTATATCCTCAGATTGGTTGCTGACTATATTGGTTAGACATAATCCATGCCAGATCATTCAATTGTCCCGCTCCAGTCGCCGACCGCGGCGCGGGCCTGATCGTTGGCGGGCCTTGCGAGCAGCGCGTCGCGGCTCATGGAGACGTCGTATCGTGCCCCATCAACCATTGGCACGTATGTGGCGGTACCGTAATGGGCATCGACGCCTGGCATCAGGAACGGGAAGCGCCGCGCGAATTTCCACACGTCCGCCGGGGAATTCATCGCCAGAGAGTGAACGGTTCTTGCCTCGTGTCGCTCCCGGTCGATCTCGGCATAGCGCCCGCTCAGGCGGTCGAGTTGATAAATCGGATCCAGCCCGAGAATCGTCATTGGCGGTTTCCAGGTAACGATCCTGGCATCCATCTGCCACTCATTGCCGCGCAAAATGAAAAACCGATCGTCCGTACCCGCGATCATCAAGCGCGCCTGGAATTCTTCAGGCGATATACGGCGGAATTCGATTCGTGAAACGAGCTGTTCCTCGGTCAGGCGACCGTAGCTGAAGTAGCTGAGGAGTAGCATTGCGCCGGCGCCTGCTATCGCAGCCGATACCAGGCAACCGATACCGGAGCCGCCAGCCCGGATGATTCGCCGCCGGCGAACGCAAAGCATCGCACGAAACAGGAAATGAAACGTCAGAAACGCTGCGATGAGGCTGATGGCGACAAGCAGGCCCATCAGGCATCGAGCCTCTTGTATTTGATGCGATGCGGGTTATCGGCTTCCGCGCCCAGTCGTTTCTTCCTGTCTTCTTCGTATTCGGAGTAATTGCCGGCAAACCAGGTCACCTGGCTGTCGCCCTCGAATGCCAGGATGTGAGTCGCAATGCGGTCCAGGAACCAGCGATCGTGCGAAATTACGACCGCCGATCCCGGGAATTCGAGCAATGCCTGCTCGAGGGCACGCAATGTTTCGACGTCGAGATCGTTGGTGGGTTCGTCGAGCAGTAACAGGTTGCCGCCATTTTTAAGCATCTTTGCAAGATGTACGCGATTGCGTTCGCCGCCCGACAACAAGCCGATCTTCTTTTGTTGCTCGGTTCCGCGGAAGTTGAAGTGACCAACATAAGCACGCGATGGAGTCTCGTACCGGCCGACGGTAATCAGGTCCTGACCGTCGGAGATTTCTTCCCATATCGTTTTATTGTCGTCGAGACTGTCTCGCGATTGATCCACGCTGGAAATCTTCACGGTCTTTCCCAGCCGGACAGATCCCGAGTCCGGTTTCTCACTGCCGGTAATCATGCGAAACAGCGTTGTTTTGCCCGCGCCGTTTGGTCCGATGATGCCCGCTATGCCACCAGCTGGCAGGTCAAAACTCAAAGATTCCATCAGGAGCTTGTCGTCAAAGCCCTTTTTCAGATTCTCCACCTCGATGACAACGTCGCCAAGTCGAGGCCCGGGGGGTATGTAAATTTCGTTGGTCTCGTTCCGCTTCTGGTAGGCGGGTGACGAGATCTCTTCAAACTGCCGGAGGCGGGCCTTCGACTTCGCCTGCCGGCCCTTCGGATTGGTACGAACCCATTCAAGTTCGGATTGCATCGCCTTCTGACGCGCTTTTTCTGTTGACTCCTCCTGCTGCAGTCGATTTTCCTTCTGCTCGAGCCAGGATGAATAATTGCCTTCCCACGGAATGCCATGGCCGCGATCCAGTTCAAGTATCCAGCCGGCAACGTTGTCCAGAAAGTAACGATCGTGAGTTACCGCGATTACGGTACCCGGATACTCTTCGAGGAAACGTTCCAGCCAGGCAACCGATTCGGCATCGAGGTGGTTCGTTGGTTCATCGAGGAGCAGCATGTCGGGCTCGGACAACAGCAGCCGGCATAGTGCAACTCGGCGCTTCTCACCGCCGGATAATTTCGTTACGTCCGCATCCCATGGCGGCAGGCGAAGGGCATCTGCTGCTACCTCGAGCTTCCGGTCAAGCTCCCAGCCGCCGGAAGCTTCTATGGCGTCCTGCAGTTTGCCTTGTTCTTCGAGCAACGCGTTCATTTCGTCGTCGCTCATTGGCTCGGCGAACTTCATGTTGATTTCATCGAATCGATGCAGAAGTTCTTTCGCCTCGGCGACGCCTTCCTCGACATTGCCACGAACGTCTTTTCCCGGATCGAGTTCCGGTTCCTGTGGCAGATAACCGATGTTGATGCCGGGCTGCGGTCTCGCCTCGCCATCAAATTCTTTGTCCAGGCCTGCCATGATGCGCAGCAGCGTGGACTTGCCCGAGCCATTGAGGCCCAGCACGCCAATCTTGGCGCCAGGGAAAAAGCTGAGGGAAATATCACGAATGATGAAGCGTTTGGGGGGCACCACTTTGGCCACCCGGTTCATTGTGTAGATGTACTGGGCCATGCGTTACGAACCTGAGACAAGGATGCGCGCATTATAAAGGGAAATATCAGGTATTCTCTGCAAGTTGCAGATCCGGGCAGGGATTCAATCCACGGTGGCCGAAAAACCAAAGAAACCGGTCTACGTATATAAAGGTGATGCGCTGGCCCGCTATGGGTTTGGCGAAGGCCATCCATTTGGCCCGGACCGCCATGATGCCTTTCATAAGGAACTTTCTCGCGCCGGGCTAGGCGATGCGATTCAGTATGCATCACCGCGAAGCGCGACAGTCGATGAGCTCGCGCTTTTTCACAGCGCTGACTATATCGACTTTGTTTCGAAAAAATCATCTGACGGGTACGGGTTTCTCGACGGTGGCGACACACCCGCATTTCCGGGCGTCTTCGACATTGCCTCCGATGTGGTTGGTACGACTCTGGCCGCTGTCGACGGGGTAATGTCCGGCGAAGCGGCGAGAGCTTTTGTTCCGATTGCTGGTTTGCATCACGCCGGCAGAGGGCACGCCGCGGGATTTTGCGTTTTCAACGATTGTGGCGTGGCGATCGAATACCTTCGTGACAAACACGGGCTGCAAAAAATCGCGTATGTCGACATCGATGCCCACCACGGCGACGGCGTTTTCTATGGATTCGAGGATGATCCGGGCCTGATTTTTGCCGATATACATGAAGACGGGCGTTACCTGTATCCAGGCACGGGCGCCGCCAGTGAAACCGGTAAGGGACGCGCCGCCGGAAAAAAGCTCAATATTCCATTGCCTCCCGGCGCCGGCGATACGGAGTTCGATGAAGCCTGGCCATCGGTCATGTCTTACCTCAGAGAGGCCAGGCCGGAGTTTATTATCTTGCAGTGTGGGGCGGACAGCCTCGAAGGCGATCCGATAACCCACCTGCGCTTTACAGAAAACGCACACGCCAGGGCGGCGGCAGACCTTTGTTGCCTCGCGGATGAGCAATGTAACGGCCGGATCATTGGTACCGGTGGAGGCGGTTACAACCGCCACAACCTGGCCCGTGCATGGACGCGAGTTGTTCAGGCGTTTGCGGAATAAGACGACGCACCGAATATCACATCCCTGACGACCTCATGTACAATGCCGCCACTTTTTGGGCCCAGCATTTTCCCGGCCCGGCACCTACCGAGAGAGACTCTTCAGCATGTTTGCCGAAACATCATCGATTGAGAATTTTGACAGCGAGTTATTCCGAGCCATTGTTGACGAGGCGCGACGCCAGGAAGATCACATTGAGTTGATCGCCTCGGAAAACTATGCGAGTCCACGGGTCATGGCGGCACAGGGCTCTGTGTTGACGAACAAGTACGCAGAAGGTTATCCCGGCAAGCGTTATTACGGTGGTTGCGAATACGTCGACGTTGCCGAAAGACTGGCGATAGAGCGGGCGATGCAGTTATTCGGCGCCGACTATGCCAATGTGCAGCCGCATTCGGGTTCGCAGGCCAATGCAGCCGTTTTCCACGCGCTACTTGAGCCGGGCGACCCCATCCTGGGAATGAGCCTGTCCGCTGGCGGGCATCTGACACACGGTTCCAAAGTCAATTTCTCCGGAAAGTTATTCGACGCTGCCCAGTATGGCGTCGATTCGAAGACCGGCCTTATCGATTACGACGAAGTGCAGGATATTGCCAACGAACACAAACCCCGCATGATCATCGCAGGATTCTCTGCCTACTCCCGAATTATTGATTGGCAACGTTTTCGGGACATTGCCGATTCGGTCGGTGCCTTTCTTATGGTTGATATGGCGCACGTCGCCGGTCTGGTCGCGACGGGGCACTATCCAAACCCGATTTCGGTCGCTGATGTCGTAACGACAACGACCCACAAGACACTTCGCGGTCCCCGCGGTGGCCTGATCCTGGCGCGGAAGAATGATGAGCTGACCAAAAAATTCAATTCCCTGGTGTTTCCGGGAACACAGGGTGGTCCCCTGATGCACGTCATCGCTGCCAAGGCCGTCGCTTTCCTCGAAGCGATGAGCCCGGATTTCAAGGACTACCAGGGTAAAGTTGTTGAAAACGCCGGCGTGATGGCAAGCACATTCACAGATCGCGGTTATGACGTTGTCTCGGGTGGTACCGAAAACCACCTGATGCTCCTGAGCCTGCTCGGCAAGGACATCACCGGTAAGGATGCCGATGCCGCACTGGGCCGCGCCAATATCACAGTGAACAAGAATACCGTCCCGAATGACCCGCTGTCGCCATTTGTAACGAGTGGGCTGCGAGTTGGTACGCCTGCCATTACCACGCGAGGATTCGGCACCGACGAAACCAGGCAGCTGACCCACTGGATGTGCGATATTCTCGAGGACATCAGCGATGATGTGATGATTCAGCGGATTCGGGGTCAGGTGGTCGACTTATGCAGGCGCTTTCCTGTTTACGCTTAATTGAGTGTTATCCTGAGCGAAAAGCCCGTTCGGTAGCACGAAATGTACTGTCCATTCTGCGGTCACGAAGAAACCAAGGTCATTGATTCACGCCTTGCCGGCGAAGGTCGGCAGATCAGGCGCCGGCGTCATTGTGTTGACTGCAATGAGCGGTTTACGACTTTCGAAAGCGCCGAGTTGGTCATGCCGCGGCTGGTCAAAAGCGACAACAGTCGCCAGCCTTTCGATGAGTCAAAGCTTCGCAACAGCATGGTACGCGCGCTCGAAAAGAGGCCTGTCTCTTCCGATGACTTCGAGCAGGCCATCGGCCGTCTCATACATAAACTCCGCACAATGGGCGAGCGGGAGGTGCCTTCACGGCTGATCGGCAAAATGGTGATGGAAGAGCTTCGTGAGCTGGACGAGGTGGCCTATGTCAGGTTCGCCTCCGTCTATCGCAGTTTCCAGGACGTCACCGAGTTTCAGGACGAGATCAAGCGGTTGCAGGAAATTTCCGACGCCAGCGCGGGCCGTGAACAAATGTCGCTGTTGCCGGAACTTTTCGGCAAGAAAAAGTAGCCGTGCCCGAATTCACTTCGGCAGATTTCAGAATGATGGCGCATGCCTTGCGCCTGGCACGACGCGGTCTGTATTCGGCTCATCCCAACCCGCGGGTCGGCTGTGTCCTGGTTCGGGACGGCAATATTGTCGGGGAAGGCTGGCACCGCAGAACCGGCGAGGCACATGCGGAAATCAATGCGCTTGAATCGGCAGGTACTCAGGCGCGGGGATGCACGGCCTACGTCACACTGGAACCTTGCTCGCATCACGGAAGGACGCCGCCCTGTGCAGAGGCGTTGATTGCGGCAGGGGTGGCGGTCGTCATTATCGCAATGCAGGACCCGAACCCGAAAGTCGCGGGCACAGGGGTTAAGAGTTTGCGTGCCGCGGGAATCGAGGTCCGCAGTGGCCTGATGAGTGAGGCGGCTCTGCGACTCAATGAAGGATTTGTTTCCCGGGTCACGCGCGGCCGGCCATTTGTTCGTTTGAAACTGGCATCCAGCCTTGACGGCCGTACGGCGATGGCGAGCGGTGAAAGTCAGTGGATTACGGGGGAAGCGGCACGGCGGGACGTGCAGCGGCTGCGGGCGTCATCCGGCGCAATCATGACCGGTGTGACGACCGTTATTGATGACGATCCATCGCTGACTGTTCGGCAGGCGGGCCCGGACTTCGATGCTGCGCAACCCATCAGGGTCGTCGTTGACAGCGAACTGCGTACGCCGCCGTCAGCCAGGTTGCTGAGCCTTCCGGGAAGGACGATCATCTACTGCACCCATGACGGCAACCGGGCCACCCTGGAAGCGTCAGGTGCCGATGTCATCAAGCTTGGTGCTGTCGATGGCCGCCCGGATCTAGAGGCCGTTCTGCAGGAGCTCGGCGATCTCGGCATCAATGACCTGTTGGTCGAATCCGGCCCGACACTGGCTGGCAGCATGGTGTGCGCTGGCGTCGTGGATGAGCTTGTTATTTATCAGGCGCCCCATATCATGGGCAGTCAAACGCGCGGCATGTTTCTGACTCCGGGATGGCAAAACCTGGACCAGCGGCTGGCACTCGACATCATCGATATCAGGAAGGTCGGTGGCGACTTCAGGATCACGGCAAGACCAGCGAGTTGACCTATGTTTACCGGAATAATCAAAGCTAAAGGCAGGATCAGTCGAATGGAAAAGCGGGGCGGTGACCTGCGCCTGACGGTTTCCTCGCCAGATCTGCCGTGGCGGCAATTCGAGATCGGTGAAAGCATCTCGGTCAACGGGGTATGTCTGACGGCGGTGACTCTGAATAATGATGGCTTCGTGACCGATGTATCGCGGGAGACACTCGATGTGACGGCGCTGAAGGGGCTCGCTGAAGGGGCGGATGTTAACCTCGAACCGGCGATTAGCCTTGGAGAGCGCCTGGGTGGACACCTGGTTAGCGGCCATGTCGACTGCATAGGCACAATCAAAACTCGCGAGGCCGACGCGCGCTCGGTTAGACTTGGCGTTGCGGTACCTGCGGAATACCGGCGTTACATTGCGAAGAAGGGCTCTGTCTGTATTGACGGTGTCAGCCTTACCGTCAATGAGGTATCGGCCGACACTTTTGATGTCAATATCATTCCGCATACTGCTGAAGTGACGATTATTGGCCAGTATCAGGTCGGCACGAAAGTGAATATTGAGGTTGACCTGGTAGCGCGATATCTGGAAAGGCTGTTGTCAGCCGACGATGGATCCGGCATTACCAAAGATTTTTTGAGAGCACATGGTTATGGTTGAAAAAACAACAATACATCCAAGCATCGCGGCCAGCTCGTTCAGCGATATTGAGGACATTATTGCCGATATCCGGGACGGCAAGATGGTCATCATGGTCGATGATGAGAATCGGGAGAACGAGGGCGACCTCCTGATGGCCGCTGTAAAAGTGCGGCCGGAAGATATCAACTACATGGCGCGCTATGGTCGCGGACTCATTTGCCTGACGATCACTCGTGAACGTTGTTCTCAGCTCAGGTTGCCGTTGATGGTTGCCGAAACAGATCAGCGTCACGCAACGAATTTTACGATTTCTATCGAAGCGGCGGAGGGAATTACGACGGGTATCTCCGCCCATGACCGGGCGAAGACGGTACAGGTGGCCGTTGCCGCTGATGCGAAGCCAGAGCATCTAGGTCAACCCGGGCACATTTTTCCCGTCATGGCGCAGCCCGGTGGGGTCCTGACGCGAGCGGGTCATACCGAGGCCGGCTGTGATCTGGCGCGACTTGCCGGGCTGGAGCCTGCGGCGACTATTGTCGAAATACTGAACGAAGATGGCAGCATGGCCCGTCGCCCGGACCTCGAACGTTTTTCCCGCGAGCACGGTGTCAAGATGGGCACGATCGCAGATCTGATCGCCTATCGCCTCGAAAAAGAACGTAATGTCGAACGGATTGCTGAGCAGAAAGTGCAGACCGCTTTCGGCGAGTTCACGCTGTTTTGTTATGACGATCATGTGAATCAGACCGTGCACGTGGCATTGGCAAAGGGCGATCTCGGAACCGCAACAGATCCCCTGGTTCGGGTCCACATCCAGGATACGTTGGGTGACACGCTGGGTATCCTGAGCCCGGGCCTCGGCTGGCCGATTAGCAGTGCCATCGAGCGAATAGCAAAGGAGGAAGCGGGCGTCATCGTTGTGTTGCGCGAACAGGAATCGTCACGGGATCTCATTGAGACGGTCGAACGGCTCCCCAGGAAAAACGACGAACTGCAAAATCGCCGCGAAGGTGACTCGGTGTTGCGCACTTATGGAATCGGGGCGCAGATTCTGCGCGATCTGGGCGTGCAAAAAATGCGGGTACTTTCGGCGCCGAAACAGATGTATGGTATCTCCGGCTTCGATCTGGAAGTCACAGAGTATGTTGAAGGCTGATGGACCCATTCAAGACAATTGAAGGCGATTTGAACGCGCGGGACATGCGCGTAACGATTGTTGCGGCGCGATTTAACGATTTCATCGTGGATTCTCTGATCAAGGGTGCAATTCATTGCCTGCGGCAACATGGGGCGACGGATTCCGCGATTGAGATTATTCGCGTACCGGGCGCGTACGAAATGCCATTGGCGGTAGAGAAGGTTGCGGCGGCTCGTCGCGCCGACGGTATTGTTGCGATCGGTGCTGTCATTCGGGGTTCGACGCCACATTTTGACTACGTGTCGGGTGAATGCATGCGCGGAATTTCCGCATCCGGGCGGCAACACGGTGTGCCCATTGGCATGGGCGTGTTAACCACGGACACAATCGAACAGGCAATAGAGCGTGCTGGCACCAAAGCCGGCAACAAGGGCGAAGAAGCAGCGCTTGCCATGATCGAGATGGTCAACCTCCTTCGCAGACTCGACTAATTCGCTGTGGCCAAACCTGATTCCAAAGGCGCCCGCAGCCGCGCGCGCGACCTGATTGTGCAATCGCTCTATCAGAAGCAAATCACCGGACACGATATCGTAGAGTTGTTGCGGCAGTTTCATGATCGACCGGACTATCAACGTGTTGACCAGGGCTATTACGACGAAGTGTTAAAGGCGATCTGTGAACACAGGGAGTCGATCGAGAAAAGCATCGAGGACATTGCAGACCGGCCGCTGTCGCAACTGGATCCGGTCGAGCGGGGTATCTTGTTGCTCGGCTTCTACGAGTTGCAGTCGAAACCTGATGTTCCATACAAGGTTGTCATCAACGAGTCTGTAAATCTCGCGAAGCGATTTGGCGCTTTAGATGGCCACAAATACATCAACGCGGTTCTCGATCGTGCGGTCAAAAAATTTCGACCGGACGCCTGACAGCGTGTTGAAACAGGTTTCATGCGGCACGATACGGCGTCAAACATGTTTTCGAAAGCCGGGGCGCGGAAGGCAGAGACGGGCTGAAATCTGTCCAGTTACCAATAGCTGCAGGGATGGCGGGAGCGGTAGCGCCGCGTTTTCCTTGTCTCGCACTCGCCTGAACTTTCTTTATCGGGCTGTCAGGTAGTCGCTGTGGACGAATTCGAGATTATTCGTCGTTATTTCAAGCCTGGAAAGAAAAGCGCTAGCGTCATCGTTGGCGTTGGTGATGATGGCGCCGTTTTGCGCCCGGACCCGGAGCGCGACTTTATCAGTGTCGTCGACACGATGGTGGAAAGCATTCACTTCCCCGCAAATATGCACGCCGAAGATATCGGATTCAGAGCCGTTGCCGTCAATGTTTCCGATATCGCGGCGATGGGTGGCAGGCCCCGCTGGATGACATTGGCGCTGACGATGAAAGAAGCTGATCCGGCATGGATTGAGGACTTCGCCCGTGGCATCCACCTGGCCGGAGACAGGTTTGGTGTCGAACTCGTTGGAGGGGACACGACACGCGGCGGAGAAATCGTGATCAGTGTCCAGGTCATGGGTGATGTCCGGCCCGGCCAGGCAATGACCCGCAGTGGAGCAAGGCCGGGTGACGGAATTTACGTCAGCGGCACGCCCGGTGATGCGGCGCTTGGTTTGTCCATCATGCAAAGTGGTCAGGTGCTGGACGATCGACTCAAGTATCTTGTGCGCAGATTCACGCGACCGGACGCTCGTGTTGAGCTGGGTCAGGAGATCGCAGATGTTGCCAGCGCAGCTATCGATTTGTCGGATGGACTCTTTACAGACCTGGAAAAGCTGCTGGGTGCGAGTGCGGTGTCGGGTTGCATCGAACTGAACCGCATTCCAATGTCTCAAGAGCTTCGAAGTACGATTCAGGGGGAGGATGCCATTCGGTTTGTTCTTGGCGGTGGCGATGACTACGAACTCTGCTTTACTGCAGCTGTCGACGAAATCGATGAGCTAGCCGGTGTGCCCGTTACCCGGATAGGCAATGTTGGCGAGGGCAGAGGATTGACGTGCACGCTGGATGGCATTACGTATGATTATCACGACGATGGCTACAGGCATTTCAGGTGAGTGATTGCAGCGATAATTCGGCCACAGCGCGCCGGATCTTTACGGATCCCGTTCATTTTCTTGCGTTCGGCTTCGGCACGGGGCTCGCGCCCAAGGCGCCGGGAACGGTCGGCTCGTTACCCGGCGTATTGCTGGCCTGGCTGACGTTGTCTCTCACATTCGAATTGCGGGTTGCCGTTGCGGTTGCCCTGATTGCGGCCGGAGTCTGGATATGCGGCGAAAGCGCCAGGCGAATTGGCGTACATGATCATCCCGGCATCGTATGGGACGAAATAGCCGGTATGTACCTGGTGTTACTGGTCACACCGCCCCAGATAGGGCTGTGGGCCTTGGCATTCGGGCTTTTCAGGCTCTTCGACATCTGGAAGCCATGGCCGATTCGGGACCTGGATCACAGACTGGCCGGAGGGGCGGGAATTATGCTGGATGACCTGGTGGCTGCCCTGTATGCCGCGATATTTCTGGGTTTAGGGGCGCGCATTATAGGCTGAAGAGAAGCGAAATAAATGGCACGGAACGTCACTGAATTGCAGCGTCCAAACGATGTCCCCGACAAAATCGGTAAGTACGTCATTATCAACAAAATTGGTAAAGGCAGTACGGGCATGGTGTACCTGTCACACGATCCATACTACCGCCGTGACGTCGCGATCAAAGTCTATAACATTGAGGAAGACTCCGATGCGGATCGTGCCCGCGTTTCCCGCAAGATGTTTTTCAATGAAGCGCACATGGTCGGCATGCTCCAGCATCCGAACATCATGCCTATTTACGATGCCGGCGAAGAAGACGGCAAATACTATGTCGTAACCGAGCATATTCAGGGCGCACGCACACTGGCTGCCTATTGCAGGCCCGATAATCTCCTGCGAGTCGATGATGTCGTGGAAATTATTTACAAGTGCGCCAAGGCATTGCACTACGCGCACGGCCGGGGCGTCATTCATCGTGACATCAAACCGTCGAATATCATGCTCACCATCGACAACGACGTACGTATTATCGATTTCGGCATCGCAATTTGTGCTGATGCGGATATATCCCGAATCGAAGGCATCGCCGGGTCGCCGAGCTACATGTCACCCGAACAGGTGCAGTCTGAAGACCTGACGTCTGCCTCGGACATTTATTCTCTCGGTGCGGTTCTTTATGAGTTGCTGACAGGATTCCGTCCGTTTCGGGCCGACAACCTGTCGAAACTATTGCACCAGATCGTTTACGCAACACCGCCGCCGATTCACACCTATCGTGATGATCTTCCCGAGGAGCTGGAACACGTCGTTGCCATGACGATGCAGAAAGAGCCCGGCAAGCGCTGCGCTAATGGCAACGCCATGGCGGCTGACCTCACTCGTGTATACCAGGATCTACGTGTCAAATACGACAGCCTTGATAACCAGGAGCATTTCGACCTCCTGCGTACGCTGACGTTCTTCCACGAGTTCTCGCATGCGGAAATCTGGGAAGTATTGCGCGCGTCCGACTGGCATGAATACCAGGACGGTGAGGACATTGTTCGAGAAGGCGAAATGGATGATCGTTTTTACATCATCGTTTCCGGTGAGGCTATCGTTGAGGCCAACGGCAACAGGCTTGGAGTCCTGTCTGACGGCGACTGCTTCGGTGAGACAAGCTACGTCCGCGGCGCAAAACGGACGGCTTCCATCAGGGCGCACGGACCGATTCAGATTCTTCGGGTTAGCTCCACATTGATGGAGCAGGTCTCCCAGGCCTGCCAGCTGCGCTTCAACAAAGTCTTCCTCAGGTCGTTGATTACGCGGCTACAAGGTGACGGCAACGCGCAGACTTGAGGTCCCCTGATCTGTGTTTTCATCGGATTACTAAAGATCAATTCTCGCCTTCGCCATGTTCTGCTCTTGTGATCGCAGGGAAACTGGACGCATCAAAAGCCCTTGCCGATATAGATGCCGAAGACCTGCTCGTTGTCTTCGTGGCTGATAAAATCAAGCGCAATGTATGGCTTGATGAACCAGTCATGTTCCATCTCGAATTCATACGCAACGCCAGTTCTGACGACAGTTTCCGTATGTCCCGACGGGTCCTTGCGACCGGCACCGAGTTGCAGCCGCAAGGCGGGTCCAATGGGGTGCCAGCCGAGGCCAAGCAGGAACAGGGTGGAATGTTGCTCTCTGTCCGCTCGTTCAACGACCGCGCCAATACTCCAGGTGCTGTTGATGTTGTAGCCAGCTTCTACGCCAACAGTGAATTCGTTGCTGCTGTCCACACGAGTGCCCCCCAGAAAAGCTGCGATCGCATACTTCTTGTGAGGGTGCTGATTCTCTTCCTCAGCATGGCCGGGTAATGAAGCGCTCAACAGCGCAAGCAAACCGAATGTCCCGATTGCCCGCCGTTTGCTGACTGTTCCTGGCATGTCTTGTTCCGTAATGATGACGGCGCATTCTCTCATCAGGTTGTTGTGAGATGTAAGTAGAATTACGTACCAAATGCTATTGCGAATCATTCTCATTTCTGTACACTCAGCCTCAGGAAATAGCATTTATGGACCCTTCCGCTATGACATTGGCGAAGTTACAACGCGGCCAGAAGTACGTAATTCAAGGCGTAGACGCCACTGATCCGGACGTTCAAAGGCTGATGGTGCTGGGACTCGTTGAGGGTGCCGAAGTCGAGCTGGCCAGTTCAGCAATCGGCGGCGATCCAATGGAATTCAGAATGTTCGGCAACGCTATTTCGTTACGCCGCGAGCAGGCAAGGCATTTTGCCGTTTCACCCGCCGGAAAAGGTGAGTAAGGAAACCGTCACCCGCATACCGGCCGACCAGATCCCCGTTCGCCGACAACCGTCGGCCAGCATCGCGGTCGTCGGTAATCCCAATTCCGGAAAAAGTACGCTTTTTAACCGGCTGACCGGCATGCGTCAGAAAACCGGCAACTATCCCGGCGTCACAGTCGAAAAGCACGTGGGTGTTGCCAAAGTCGGCG
The DNA here is from genome assembly GCA_024640315.1 of Woeseiaceae bacterium. Lineage (GTDB taxonomy): Bacteria > Pseudomonadota > Gammaproteobacteria > Steroidobacterales > Woeseiaceae > SZUA-117. The sequence continues at coordinate 11,428 of JAHEFF010000029.1, read as the reverse complement.
ACAGAAGTATCGAATTGATCGATCTGCCGGGCATGTTTGCGCTGTCCGCGCACTCGCTCGAGGAACGTATCGCATCCGACGTCGTCCTTGGGCGGATGCCTGACGTTCCGAGACCCGCGGGCATACTCGCGGTTGTGGACACCACCCATCTTTACCAGGGGCTTTACCTCGTACAGCAACTGCTGGAACTGGGCCTGCCGGTCCTGGTGGCGCTGACTATGACGGATGCGGCGAAAGCCCATGGCCTCACTGTTGACTCAGCAGCGCTGTCGCGCCGACTTGGGGGCATTACTGTATGCCCGGTGGTTGCGACAACGGGACAGGGCATTGATGAATTGAAAGCCTCGCTTGCCAAGCTGGCCGAGATGCCCGAGCCAAATCCACCGGAATTCTGGGCTGAGCTCAGCGCAGCTTCTGAAGAACTCGCGCGAAGTATGCCCGCGACAGTGCCGAGAATTGAAATCGAGCGGGCACTGATTGATCGAGGGGGCGAGCTTGCGGAGGAAGTCGCGGGATATCTTGGCGAGGGCGGAGCTGAAACGCTGGAGGCCCATCGGCAGCACCTGTTTGGCTCGGAGCCGCCGCTCGCGAACGAGGCCCGGCGACGTTACACCTGGGTGAGAGATGTCTTAGGCGAAGTGCAGCACGCTGCGCCGGTTATCACGACCTGGGGTTCGCAGCTGGCCGGGTTTATGAACCGCCCCGTGCCTGGAACGATTGGTCTTTTCCTTGTCATGGCGATCGTATTTCAGGCGGTCTTTGCCTGGGCAACGCCGTTAATGGATGCCATCGATGCTGGCACAGCGGCGCTCGGTTCACTGGTGGAATCGACTCTGCCTGAAGGTGCGTTTGCCAGTTTCATCGCGGATGGTGCTATTGCAGGCGTCGGTAGCGTTATCGTTTTTCTGCCGCAAATCCTTATTCTTTTCCTGTTTATTATTTTTCTCGAAGATTCCGGCTACCTGGCACGTGCGGCTTACCTGATGGACAGGCTAATGCGTTCGGTTGGTTTGTCAGGTCAATCAATTATTCCGATGATTTCGAGCTTTGCCTGTGCGGTGCCCGGCATCATGGCAACACGTGTAATTCCGAATCGCCGCGACCGCATCGCGACCATTCTCGCGGCGCCGTTCATGACCTGTTCCGCACGGTTGCCCGTTTATGCCTTGCTGATAGCGGCTTTCGTGCCTGCCACCGATGTGGGCTTCATGAATCTCCAGGGCGTCGTTTTGTTTGGCCTTTACCTGCTGGGAATTGTGGCTGGTTTGGTGACAGCGCTGGTCTTACGGCAAACCGCGCTGCACGGACCAAAACCGACATTCGCCCTGATGCTTCCGGAATTCCGGCGGCCCAACATGCGAACGGTATTCATGCAGTTGCTCGGAAGGGTAAAGATCTTCCTTAAACGGGCGGGTACTGTGATCTTTGCCGTCGCGGTTGTGGTTTGGGCGCTGGCGTATTACCCGCGATCAGCGGAGATCGAATCAGCATTTGACGGACAACGCGCCAGCGTCCGCGCGACCATGACAGGAGCAGAGCTGGAAGAGGCTATCGCTCTGCTCGACAACGAGAATGCGGCCGCTCAACTCGAGCAGAGCCTGCTCGGCAGGGCCGGCAAGGTCGTTGCTCCGGTATTCGAACCGCTCGGCTGGGACTGGAAAGTTTCCGCGGCCGTCATTGCGAGCTTTCCCGCTCGCGAGGTTGTCGTTGCCGTGCTGGGGACGGTCTACGCTGTCGGGGATGAAGCCGATGAGGCGACGCTGACCGATCGCCTGACCGCCGCAAGGCGGGCGGATGGATCACCGGTCTTTACGTTGCCGATGGTGATCGGGCTGCTTGTCTTCTACGCATTCTGCCTGCAGTGCGCCGCGACGATCGCAGTCATTCGTCGCGAAACCAATGGCTGGGGCTGGCCGCTCTTTGCGTGGACTTATATGACCGGGCTGGGTTACCTGGGCGCACTCATCGCATATCAGGTCGGCGGGGGGGCAGGCTAGGCCCCGCTGTTACTGTTCCGGCTCGAATGCTTCGAGAGATTCATCGCCGCCGGCAGTTTTCAGGAGTATCTCGACCTTCTGTTCAGCTTCTTTGAGGGCGGATTGGCACCCACGGGTCAGCTTGATGCCTTCTTCGAATTTCTTCATTGCCTTATCCAGAGGCAAATCGCCGCTTTCGAGTTCCTCGACCAGCGATTCAAGATCGGCCAGGGACTTTTCAAGATTGAAATTCTTTTTCGCTGTCATGTGTGGTAAATCCTGATTGCAGAACACATCAGGGGGGCTACGCTACATTGGAGCTCGAACAGCGTCAACGATGCAGGCTTGCATTGACTTTGCCGGCACCGGGGCTTAGAGTTCCCGTTCAGTTTAGAATCAGTCTAAACAAGAATCAGGCGCAACGATAGGAGTGAACATGTCACTGAAAGGCAGCAAAACCGAAAACAATCTCAAAGAGGCTTTTGCCGGAGAATCGCAGGCTAACCGTCGTTATCTTTACTTTGCGGCGAAAGCCGACGTCGAGGGTTACAACGACGTTGCAGCCGTGTTCCGTTCAACCGCGGAAGGCGAAACCGGGCACGCGCACGGACACCTCGAGTACCTGGAAGAGACCGGTGATCCCGCAACTGGTTTGCCGATCGGATCAACTTCCAACAATCTCGCCGCGGCAATAGCCGGTGAAACGCACGAGTACACTGATATGTACCCGGGCATGGCCAAGACCGCTCGTGATGAAGATTTCGAGGAAATCGCGGACTGGTTCGAAACTCTGGCGAAGGCTGAGCGCTCACACGCCAACCGTTTCCAGAAAGCGCTGGATACGCTGGACGACTAAGAGACTGGAAGGCCGGATGGTTCATCCGGCCTTCCAGATTCTGCAATGGCCGCACCTACTGACAAGCGCGAAGGCAGTCTCGAAGCGCCGACTCGCCATCCGGTCGACTGGCAATCAGAGGAGTTCTACGACGAAAGTTCTCTGATGTCAGAGCTGGAACGCGTTTACGACATCTGTCACGGATGCCGTCGCTGTTTCAACCTGTGCCATTCGTTTCCAACGCTTTTCGATGCGATCGATGAATCGGAGAGCATGGAGCTCGATACGGTCCCCAAATCTGTTTACTGGGATGTCGTGGATCACTGTTACCTCTGCGACATGTGTTACATGACCAAGTGCCCGTACGTGCCGCCGCATGAATGGAATGTCGATTTTCCGCATCTCATGTTGCGTGCGAAGGCCGCGCGGTTCAAAAAACAGGGCGCAAGCACGAGAGACCGAATTCTCACATCCACGGACAAGGTCGGTCGATTAGCCGGCATCCCGGTGGTGACTCAAGCGGTCAATGCCGTCAATCGCAGCAAACTCGGCCGCAGCATCATGGAAAGTACGCTGGGCGTCCACAAGGATGCACCCGTGCCGGAATATCACTCCAATACAGCGCGTAAACGGTTGCACGTGCTGCAATTTGAAAAAGGCGAGCGTGCTGAGGCGACAGACGAAACAGCTGGCAAGGTGGTGCTCTTCACAACCTGTTATGGCAATCACAACCTGCCGACGATGGCCGAGGATCTGGTCGCAGTCTACGAACACAACAAGATTCCGGTGGCGTTGACAGCCAATGAGGTTTGCTGTGGCATGCCGAAACTGGAACTTGGCGACCTTGAAGCGGTCAGGAAGGCGAAAGAGGTTAATATTCCTGACTTGGCCTATTGGGTAGATATGGGATGGGATATCGTCACGCCGGTTCCATCCTGCACATTGATGTTCAAGCAGGAATTGCCGTTGATGTTTCCGGATGACCCCGATGTGATCAAAGTGCGCGACGCAATCTATGACCCGTTCGAATACCTGATGCTCCGGCATAAAGCAGGCAAGCTGAATACCGACTTCGAAAAATCACTGGGCAAGATCGCCTACCAGGTTCCCTGTCATTTGCGTGTGCAGAATATCGGACTTAAAACCCGTGACCTGCTGCAACTGGTTCCCGATACCGAGGTTGAGGCGATCGAGCGTTGCTCCGGGCATGACGGCACTTACGCTGTGAAGAAGGAGACCCACGAAATTTCCAGAAAAATAGCCCGCCCGGTTGTCAGTCGTGTGAAGAAGTCCGAGCCGCAGCACTTCATCAGTGACTGCCCGATGGCGGCCGAACAAATTGCGCAGGGTCTTGACGGCCAGGCAGCCGGCAATCCAATGAGTTTGTTGCGAACCGCATACGGAATCTGAGACTGTGGAAAAATTAACCAGAGAATCGCTTTACAGCCTGGAACAATACGCCGGCCTGCGTGAGCAGTTTCGCGACGAAGTCATGGCGCATAAGCGAAACCGGCGTTTGCCGCTTGGCACCAATGCCACGCTGTATTTCGAAGACCACAAAACGATGCAATACCAGGTTCAGGAGATGCTGCGTATCGAGCGAATTTTCGAAGCGGAAGGTATCCGGGAGGAGCTTGATGCCTACAATCCGTTGATCCCTGACGGTTCAAACTGGAAAGCAACTTTTATGGTCGAGTTCCCCGAAATCGAGGAGCGCAAGGCCATGCTGACCAGGTTGGTTGGTATCGAAAACAAAGTCTGGCTGCAGGTTGGCGATCTGGAGCTGATCCGGCCAATTGCGGATGAAGATCTTGAACGTTCAGACGACGAAAAAACCTCGGCGGTTCATTTCCTGAGATTCGAGCTGAGCCCTGAGCAGGTTCAGGCCCTCAAGGACGATGCGCCCCTGGCCGCCGGCATCGATCATGACATCTACCAGGTCGAAATTCGCCCTGTCGCTGAAAATATCCGGTTTGCCCTTCTCCAGGACCTCGACTAGCAGAATCATTGGCACAACGTCAGTAATAGACGGGACGCGTCGCAATTTTTTGGGTTAGAATCCTCGCGGGCAAAATTCTGCTTTCGCTTGGGGCAAACGAGTAGTGAGCAAACGTTACGATGCAGCCGACATCGAGGTCCTTAGTGGCCTCGAACCCGTGCGGCGCAGACCGGGAATGTATACGGATACGTCCCGGCCGAATCACCTGGCACATGAAGTGGTCGATAATAGCGTCGATGAGGCGCTGGCCGGTCATTGCAAGAAGATTGAGGTCACCCTGCATACGGATGGCTCGATCGAAGTGCAGGACGACGGGCGCGGCATGCCGGTCGACAAACATCCGAAGGAAAAAATTCCCGGCGTGGAACTTATCCTGACCCGCTTGCATGCCGGCGGCAAATTCAATAAAGACAATTACCAGTATTCCGGCGGCCTTCATGGCGTTGGCGTCTCGGTTGTGAACGCACTTTCAAAAAACCTCGAGGTGTGGATCCGTCGCGACGGCAAAGAATACAACCTGAGCTTCGCCGGCGGCAAAAAACGCGGCAAGCTGGAGGTTGTAGGCAAGGTCGGCAAGGCAAACACCGGCACAACGATTCGTTTCTGGCCTGATCCGAAGTATTTCGATTCGGCGAAAATCTCGGTGACCAAGCTTAAGCACGCACTGAAAGCCAAAGCAGTCCTTTGCCCGGGCTTGACGGTCAAATTGAAAATTGCCAAGCCGAAAGAGCAGATTGAATGGTGCTACTCGGGCGGATTGGAAGAGTATTTGCTCGAGGCGATGGGCAAGGGCCAACATCTGCCGGCTGATCCGTTTGCCGGTTCATTGAGTGGTACACACGAGGCGGTTGACTGGGCGTTGGCCTGGCATGCAGATGGCGGTCAAAGCGTCACCGAGAGCTATGTCAATCTTGTCCCGACGCCGCAGGGCGGCACTCACGTCAACGGACTGCGTACGGGTCTGACCAATGCGGTACGAGAGTTTTGTGATTTCAGGAACCTGTTGCCGCGCGGCGTGCAGATTGCGCCTGAGGATGTCTGGGATGGCCTGAATTTCGTACTGAGTGCCAAACTGGAGGACCCGCAGTTTTCGGGCCAGACAAAAGAACGCTTGTCTTCTCGTGAGTCGGCGGCGTTCGTGTCCGGTGTAATCAAGGACAGTTTCGCTCTGTGGCTGAACCAGCACCCGGAAACCGGTGACACGATCGCGCAGCTCGCGATTGGCAAAGCCCAGAAACGACTCAAGGACGCCAAAAAAGTCGTTCGCAAGAAGATTGTGTCCGGTCCGGCTCTGCCCGGGAAGCTTGCCGATTGCACGTCACAGGAACCGGAGCTCTGCGAAATCTTTCTCGTCGAGGGGGATTCGGCAGGCGGCTCGGCGAAACAGGCTCGCGACAGAAATTCGCAGGCCATCATGCCGCTTCGTGGAAAAATTCTGAACACCTGGGAAGTCGATGCAAGCGAAATTCTCGCTTCACAGGAAGTCCACGATATCAGTGTGGCGCTGGGTGTGGATCCGGGAAATGCCGATATCAGCAATCTTCGTTATCACAAGGTCTGCATCCTTGCAGACGCCGACTCTGACGGCCTGCACATCGCAACCTTGCTCTGTGCATTGTTCCTGCGTCACTTCCGTGAGCTCGTCCTGGCAGGCCACGTTTACGTCGCAATGCCGCCGCTCTATCGCATCGACGTGGGCAAAGAAGTCTTTTACGCACTCGATGAGTCCGAACGGCAGGGAATTCAGGATCGTATCGATGCCGAAAAACTCAGAGGCAAAGTCTCGGTGACACGCTTCAAGGGCCTTGGTGAGATGAGCCCGGCACAGCTCCGCGAAACGACGATGTATCGCGACACCCGCCGACTGGTGCAGCTCACGGTCGACGCGAAAGACAAAACAGACCAGCTCATGGATATGCTGCTTGCGAAGAAACGCGCCGGCGACCGCCGCAAATGGCTCGAAGAGAAAGGTAACCTCGCGGAAGTCTGACGAGGAGACGGAGAAACAATGCAGAATCAATTGAATCTCGAAGGCGTCGAGCGACAGGCCCTCAAGGAATATACCGAGAAAGCCTACCTCGATTACTCGATGTACGTGATCCTCGACCGCGCACTACCGCAGATCGGTGACGGACTGAAGCCGGTACAGCGCCGTATCATTTACGCGATGAGCGAACTTGGCCTTTCTGCCGGCCAGAAGCACAAGAAGTCTGCGCGGACGGTGGGCGACGTCATCGGCAAGTTTCATCCCCATGGCGACTCGGCGTGTTACGAGGCAATGGTGTTGATGGCCCAGCCCTTTTCATATCGCTACCCGATTGTCGACGGCCAGGGTAACTGGGGATCGACGGACGACCCTAAATCTTTCGCGGCGATGCGTTATACAGAGTCACGTTTGCGGCCTTACGCGAAAGCGCTGCTCTCCGAACTGGGGCAGGGCACTGTCGACTGGACGGCCAACTTTGATGGCACCATGGACGAGCCGGTGGTGTTGCCGGCACGCCTGCCCAATCTATTGTTGAATGGCACCACGGGCATCGCGGTCGGCATGTCGACCGACGTCCCGCCGCATAACCTCAATGAGGTCGCCAGCGCACTTGTTCACCTGATTGATAATCCCAAGGCCACCGTCTCTGCGCTGATGAAGCACATCAAAGGTCCGGATTTTCCGACCGGCGGCGAGCTTGTGTCGCCACGTGCTGATATCAAACAGATTTATACGACAGGCGGTGGCACGCTGCGACTCCGGGCGTCCTACAAGCAGGAGAACGGTGACATCATAATCGACACGTTGCCGCACCAGGTATCGGGCAGCAAGGTGCTCGAGCAGATTGCGGCGCAGATGCGTAACAAAAAGCTGCCGCTGGTTGAGGATCTGCGGGACGAATCGGATCACGAGGACCCAATCCGGTTGGTCATTACGCCAAAATCGCGAAAAGTCGATGTCGACGAACTGATGTCGCATCTTTTTTCGACAACGTCGCTTGAGCGAACTGTTCGCGTGAACATGAATATCGTTGCGCTCGATGGACGGCCACGCACGTTTAACCTGGTTGAATTGCTGACGGAATGGATCAAGTTCCGCAAAGTTACCGTCACGCGCAGGTTGAAACATCGGCTGCAGATCGTTCTCGATCGATTGCACATTCTCGACGGATTATTGATTGCCTATCTCAATATTGATGAAGTGATCAGGATCATTCGAACCGAAGATGAGCCGAAGCCGGTCCTGATGAAGAAATTCAAGCTGGCTGATATTCAGGCGGAAGCGATTCTCAATCTCCGGCTGAGAAACCTCGCCAAGCTGGAAGAAATGAAGATCACCGGTGAGCAGGCAGAGTTAAACGAAGAGCGTGAATTACTCGAAAAAACGCTAAACAGCGCCGCCCGCCTCAAGACGCTGATCAAGAACGAGATCCTCGAGGATGCGGAGGCCTACGGCGACGACAGGCGCACGCTGATCGTCGAACGCGAAGCGGCACAGGCGCTGGATGAGACCCAGCTCGTCGCGAGTGAGCCGGTGACGGTCGTGCTGTCGAAGCGTGGTTGGGCGCGTGCGGCCAAAGGACATGAGATTGACCCTTTCGCGCTGAGTTACAAGGCCGGTGATGAATACCTGGCCGCAGCACAGGGACGGAGTAATCAGCTGGCGATGTTTATCGACAGTACCGGCCGTGTATACAGCTGCCTGGCTCAAACCCTGCCTTCCGCGCGCGGCCAGGGAGAACCGCTGTCAGGGCGTTTCAAGCCGCCTGACGGCGCGGAATTCTGTGGTGCGATGATTGGTGAACCGGATGATCGCTACCTCCTTGCAAGCGATGCGGGCTACGGTTTCGTCGCCACTCTCGAGGACCTGGTTTCCAGGAATAAAGCCGGTAAATCGATCCTGAGAGTTCCTCAGGGCGGCAAGGCGGTCGTGCCTTCACCGGTGCCGCGCGATGCCGAGTGCCTGATTGCGGGCGTTTCGTCGATAGGTCGACTGCTTTGTTTCGAGATGGAAGAATTGCCGGAGCTAGCCAGGGGCAAGGGAAATAAGCTGGTCAATATTCCGACAAACAAATACAAGGCAGGTGAAGAGCACCTGGTCGCGGCATGTGTCGTTCCGGAAGACGGTAACCTGCAAGTGCACACGGCCACTCGAATGATGACGTTAAAGTGGAATGACCTTGACCACTATTACGGTGACCGTGCGCTTCGCGGCAACATGTTACCGAAAGGCTGGCGAAAGGTAGAACGTCTTATAGCTGAAGCGCCCGAGGTTAAATCCTAGGATTGATTCTTGGTATCGACCTTCCCCGATTCCACGTGCATTTCGACCGTTATGTCGCTGCCTGCCGCCGCCATCTTGCTCGTGATGTCATCGTCAATGACTTCATCGTCGTTAACCGCGTCGATATTTGTCGGGATATTGGCGGTTAGCTCCGCGGTGATATCAGGGTCCTTCGATCTGACGGGCATCTCGGCGGTCGGCTCGAGTTGCTCGGCATCTGCAGAACCTTCAGTCGATTCCTGCTCATCTTCATGCATGCATTTTGCAAGTTCGGCCGCTGCCTTCTCTATTTCCTGGTTCAGTGCCATGGTCGCTGTGAATTCGTCCTGATAGTCCTGCTCAAGGATTTCAAGATCGACATCGCGATTTAGCGTGTCGTCGCTCAGCATGTATTCGTCTTCGCTGGTGGCGTCGATCTGCACTGCCTGCAGGTCTTTTGCCGTTGCGTCAAATTCATCGATCGATTGCTTGGTTGCATCGACGATCATCGACATGTCGTAGTCTTCGTCGTCAGCTGTGATTTCCGCTTCGAGAATGGACGATTCTTCTGCACGATGGCTGGGTTCGATGATGTCCGTCGTGCTTTCCTCAGAGTCGCGAGCTGCTTCTTCAGTGATTTCGAAGTCAAACTCGTTGTCGACCTGACCGGAAGCGGAGAACCCGAAGTCCTGTGCTACATCAACATCGGAGTTGCCCTGCAATCCGGTGCCGGCGTCGAGGTCGGCATCAAGGGATATTGCGTCTGACGGAATCGCGTCATCGAACTGGAAGTCGACGTCGCCAATAACGGGATTAGTCTGTGTAGGCTCTTCCTCTGGCTCGATTGGTGCTGCCTGTTCCGGACCGATGGCTACGGAGCCGAAGCGTTGCCTGAGCCCTTTACCAAAGAACAGCAGACCAAGTATCAGCGCTATTCCGCTTCCACCCAGCCAGGCCAGCCAGGACCACGCGCCACTGGTTGCAGATGCCGCAGAGGTACTGCCGTTTATAACCGATGTCTGCACAATGGGCGCTGCCGAAGTTGCGGCGGCAACAGGCGCCATGACCACATCTCCAGGGCGTAATTCTGATTCTGTAGAAGCAACCGTGGCTGGAATTTCGGTGACTTCAGCTTCGCTTGCGACGTCCTCAAGCGCCGCTTCCTCAATAATTTCGGCCGCCCCGACCGGTGCATATTCTGTCGCTGTATTGACAATTTCCGCCGCCGAATCCTGACTGGTCAGGGGCGATTCAAATGACGGCTTTGATTCGACGGGCGCTGCCGTGGCGACAGTGTTCTTGTTAACAGGGTAGGTAACGGCAGCCAGTGCAGGAGTTTCGGCTGCGACAGCTTCGCCGCGGAGGTTTGGAATAACCAGAACCGAGCCCGCCATGAGTCTGTTGGCATCGTTTTCCAGGAATGCATGCGGGTTCGCCGCAACGAGCGCATTGATCGCGGGCCATAGCCCTATTGTGCGTCCTTCTATGCGCGCGGCGATGTTCGAAATCGAGTCTCCCGTCTGGACGCGGTATTCGCTATCGGTCGGTATTGGCAATGCGGCAGGCGCGCGCGGCCCGGACGCTGCGCTCGCACCCTGGGCCGTTCGAGTCCGAACTGCGGCATGGGCAGGCTGCGCCACCGTGGTTGAAGTCGCCGGACTAATGCCTGACGACGCGTATCTCGTGGTTGTGTCCGGAAGAACGGGGTCGACGATAAGTGTGTACTCGCGAACCAGGTGCGGCGTGTAGGGGCAGTCAACGGCAACCTGCACATTCAATAACGGATCTCTGACCGCCGTATTGCCGGTCAGAATGATTGCGCCCTCAGTAATTGAAACCCGCGCCCTGCTGACACTGGGTATTGCAGCGTCGGCTGCGCCCGGACGAAGGTAGATGCAAAAGTCGTAGAGCTGCTCGTTTGGATTCAACGCGTAGGCGATGCTTGCTCGGAGCGGCTGACCCAGCGTGGACTCCATGGTCACTTCGCCAAGTTCGAGCGCGTTTGAGGGCATTGTGGCCAGTCCGCAAACTCCGCCGACGGCGACAAGGGCCGGCAGCAAAGTACGTGAGTTCCGTTTTGCCAAACGTTTCTTCTGGTGCCTGGTGAGTCCTGTCACGGCCTTATACCCCGTTGTCATTCATTGCTGTCCCTGTCTGCCGGATCGGGCGGCAGGCCCCGTTATTTTCCGTATATTCGAGCACATTATTTAGTGGCTGCAGGCCTGTAAACAGACGCCTTCTATGTTTTCGATATTGACTGGTCCCTACGCATGCCGATGCGCAAAAGTGTGAAGGGCGTCACATGCGTACAGCCGACGGGATTAACCTTCAAACTATGAATAAGTTGAGCGTTTTCGGGGTCTGCGCTA
>JAHEFF010000028.1 GCA_024640315.1 Woeseiaceae bacterium | reverse complement strand
TTGTCACCTTTCTCTCCGTAAATTTCGAGACACTTGCGGCAAATCCGGTAGACGTCGTCTGGTACGCCGGAGCAGATTTCATGAATCAGGTTAACAGCGAGAAACTCGAAAACCTGACCTACGTCATCTACGTTGTTGACCGCGACGTCGATATTCTCGATATGCTGACGAATGTAGTTCCTGGTTTCGGCCAGCGTGAACGGCGTCAAGACGATTCGGTCGCCCGCCTGGGCGGTAATGACATCAAGGATCGGCTCATTAAGTACGGAGATAAGGCTCGGCCGCCCGGAAACGATGATCTTGAGTCCGTACTTTTCCTGCGCCTCCAGTTCAACCAGCCTGCGAACCTTGTCTAAAACCCACCAGCCGTGTGCGTCTGAGTCCTGCACAGCGATGATCGTTCTGATCTTATGGGTTCGCTGGTATTGCAAAAACAACTCGAAAACGTTCTCCAGGTCCACAAGGCTCATGTCATTCGGGTCGAAACCGATTTTTCTGACTATGTCCTGCATAAACGTTTTGGAATCGGTGCAGGAGCTGTCAATCTGAATGACGACGGTGTCGTCCTCAACACTTTTCAGAAACCTGTCAATAACGTGTTCCGGCCCAAGCCGGCCTTCGCTGACCAGGATCGCGGCTGGCCGTTTCTCCTCGTAGGACCTGAGGAGTTTCTTGACAGCTGAGCGGTAGCAATTGCTGATAAATGGCAAAAGGTGTTCGCGTTCCACGCGAACGTCAGAGAAGTTTGTTTCGGCAAGTCGACTAACCACCAGGTCACACCCCCCAGGCCTTTACTAACAAGAAGTTAAAGGCTCTTATTAATTATTTGTTGAGCTTCTGCAGTCTATTGGCTACTTTCGATTATGTAAAGTGCCTTGTAGTAAAACTGCTTAAGCCTATGAAATTAAAAGATTAATAGCCCAAGTCCGCGCGTCGGGTGGCCGGAGCACGATGACGGAAGCTTAACGGGGTTGCCGGGCCGGCGCGGCGCAGCGGAACGCAGGTGCCGCGCCATCAAGCGCGGTGTTGTCGCCGTGCGGAAAGCAGTTTAGCTACACCGCAACAGTCTGCGTCGCTGGTTCTACATAGTTAAACTGGCCGTGCAGGCCGAGTCCGGTAACAAACGGTAGGCTTCGCTGGCGGCAGAGCGCAAGGCGGCCTGGGTTTCCGTATCGACCTTGATCGTGTCGACAGTCGGCAAATCATCTGCTCGCTGACCGGTGATTGCCTGGTAAAGGACGTAGGCCGTTAACAGCGCACCCTTCCTGCTCGCATGATTGCCGTCACTGGCATGCAGACGTAATTTCCGGTTCGCATCCAGGGCAATTTGCCAGGCAATCCCAACCGGAGCTACACAGGCGGATTCCCGCGATGCGATGCTCATGTGCAACGCATGAACCCTTTGGCCTTCTTCATCATTGCCGCGACGAGCCCACTCAGGAAAGAGGATTGGAACGGATCCCCGAAGTTTCACCCGTCGAATCCATTCTTCTGCCGCATCAGTCGGATAATAATATCGGCCTGACGTCGAATATTTCTGAGCCTGCAGAATGACATGGGTCCAACGATCAGACTCGAGCTTCTTTTGTGTGACGTTGTCTCCAAGCCGATCAGCGAGAAACGCCCAGCGCGGCGCAGTTTCCGTATGGACGTTGGTGCTTGCCTGTCCTTCTGTAATCAGCGTTGCCAATAGTCCGGGCAAGTTGTTTTTCGAACTGTGACTGTTGCCGATCAGGAGGACCCGGTACCCCGTGGCGGTTACCCTGTCGAGGGGCTCTTCCGCGGGTTGGGCGATTGCGGTGGTTGCCGCCAGAACAAGTCCGATCACCGCCAGCATTCGGCGACCCAGAGGTAGTATCAGGACTTTGATGAGTCTGATTCTCATGGTTGTAAGTCTATGCGCACATTACGAAACTACAAGAGCCTGGCGAGGCGGCCAGTACGATGGCTTTTGGCAAATGCAGCCGATCGGGTGATAAAGTCGTGAGTGGCCGCCAATGACCTATAGCCGACATCCCACCGGATGATCGCCGATCGTCATTGAGCTGTCCTGCTAAATAACCCCGGGGAAATTCATAGTGCACAAAAACACCAAAGGCAGCGACGCCATGTCTGCTTTCGAGCGATATCTCACGGTGTGGGTTGCTCTTTGCATCGTCACAGGCATCGCGCTTGGGCAGCTTTTGCCCGGCATGTTTCAGTTCGTCGGCGGCATCGAGGCGGCTCATATCAATCTGCCGGTCGCGGTACTTGTCTGGTTGATGATCATTCCGATGCTGATCAAGATCGATCTGAAGCAGCTAAAAGGAGTCAGGAAGCACTGGCGCGGTGTTGCGGTCACGTTGTTCGTCAACTGGGGAATCAAGCCTTTTTCCATGGCACTGCTTGCCTGGGTATTTATTGGCTATCTCTTTCGCGATTATCTTCCCGCCGAGCAAATCGACTCGTATATCGCCGGGCTCGTGATCCTGGCGGCAGCACCATGCACTGCGATGGTATTCGTCTGGAGTAATCTCATGCGCGGCGAACCACACTTCACATTGTCACAAGTGGCCTTGAATGACGTGATCATGGTTTTCGCGTTTGCGCCGATTGTTGCGCTGTTGCTGGGGTTGTCTGCGATCACAGTACCGTGGGATACGCTGTTTCTATCGGTTCTTCTGTACATCGTAGTACCACTGATCATCGCAAGCCTGTGGCGCCGAACGCTGTTAGGTCGCGACAATGGCCAGGTGCAGCTGGATCAGACTATTGCTCGCCTCGGCCCTTTTTCACTTGGAGCATTGCTTGCCACGTTGATATTGCTTTTCGGCTTCCAGGGAAAACAGATCATTGCCGCACCAATGATTATCGTGATGTTGGCGGTGCCAATCCTGATTCAGGTCTTTTTTAATTCCGGATTCGCCTATTTGCTGAATCGCCAGGTCCGGTCGCCGCACTGCGTGGCGGGTCCATCCGCACTCATCGGCGCCAGCAACTTCTTTGAGCTGGCCGTCGCTACTGCAATTGCACTTTTCGGATTCGAGTCCGGCGCCGCGCTGGCGACAGTGGTTGGCGTACTCATCGAGGTTCCCGTAATGCTGGCAGCTGTGCGCGTTGTCAACCGTACGAGAGGATGGTACGAAAAGCGGGAAGGTATCGTTCCCTACGATGAGTGCTGCCCTGATACCGTTCTGCTCGATCCGCACGCCGAGCCGCCGCATCAGGTCGCGCCCTCGGGATAAAACCTTCCCGGAATGTGCTTCAATGAGGCGATATCAATACGCGTTCGGATAAAAAAATGAAATTAATCGAACGGGTTCGTGGGTTCCTGCGGGCCGCATTTAATTCAGTTGTACCGTCCGATACGGCCTGGCACGGGGCGGCAGCCGGTGTCTACCTTCTTGGCACAACGATTGTTGGGCTATTGTTCGCAACCTATTTTCTTCAGGATTTCGCGATTCAGAAATTGCCGGCCTATTTTGTTTGGGTCGGAGCATCAATTTTGATCGGTCTTGCGGTGTTGCTCTCTGCCGTGTTGATCATGCGGATCCCGGTCGTCTATCGGGTTGCGCTGGCGATCTTTGCACCATTTTTGGTGATGTCGGTATTTCCGGGAGGCGAGGTCAACAGCGTTGTCTCCGGCCTGGCATTGATCCTGATCGCCTCGATGGCGGGCGCCGGCATTGCAGTCATCCGGAAAGATGGCTATCGGCCAAAAAAGCAGAAGGTCACTTTAGCGGTTCTTGCATTCGGCGTTGCCGCGCTCCTTGTCGGCCTGTATGTCATTTTCAGCGACATTGATCCGGCGAATCCGATTCTCGACGATTATGTTTTGGAGGACCGGACGCTCGATTTGCCCAATCCAGGCCTGACAGGCGATTACGGAATCTTCACGCTGACCTACGGCAGTGGAGAAGATCGGCGGCGCGCCGAGTTCGGCGCAGATGTCGACGTTGTTGCGAGAAAAGTTGACGGCACGAAACTGATCGATAACTGGGATGGATTATCGGGATGGCTTCGCACCAGCTATTGGGGATTCGACGTCGCAGAGCTGCCTTTACAGGCCAGAGTCTGGATGCCGGCTGGCGATGGACCGTTTCCGTTAGTGCTCGTCGTACACGGCAATCACGGGATGGAAGATTTCTCCGATCCGGGATACGACTACCTTGGGGAGTTGTTCGCCAGCCGAGGCATCATCCTCGCGTCGGTCGATGAAAACTTCATCAATTCTTCTATCTCTTCCCTCGTCGAAATCTGGGAGGACCGTCCGGGGCTGAAGGAAGAGAATGATGCACGCGGTTGGTTGCTGCTCGAGCACCTGGCGCAGTGGCGTGACTGGAACAATGAGCCCGGGCACCGTTTCAGCAACAAAGTCGATATGGAACGCGTTGCGCTGATCGGTCATTCACGTGGTGGCGAGGCGGTCGGCGCCGCAGCGGCGTTCAATGCGCTCGACCGTTATCCGGATGACGCCACTGTCGATTTCGATTTCGGCTTTAATCTGCGCGGTGTTATCGCGATCGCTCCTGTATATGGACAGTATCAGCCGCGGGAAAGGCCAACGCCGGTTCGCGATGTCAATTATTTCACGATTCACGGCGACATGGACGGCGACGTGCAGTCGTTCGAGGGCATGGCCCAGTACTCGAGGGTGACATTCTCCGGGGAGGATTACCGGTTCCGCTCCGGACTCTACGTTGTGGGTGCCAATCACGGTCAGTTCAACACCTCCTGGGGAAATAAGGATACGGGACTGTTCAGGGCCTGGGCGCTCGATCTGGGCAGGATCATGGACGGGGAAGCACAGCGGGACGTCGCACGCGTCTACTTCAGCGCATTTCTCGAAATTGTGTTGAATGACCGGTATGAGTATTTGCCGATTTTCAAGGATGCGCGCTACGCGGCGAACTGGTTGCCGGACACGTTTTTTATCAACCAGTTTTCAGATAGTGGCGAAAGCGTCATCACCAGCTTCGAAGAGGATATCGATCCTGCCACAATGCCGGGCGGGCGGATTGACGCGGCAAATGTCAGCAAGTGGTATGAGACCGGGAATGAGCTCAAATACGACGAGCTCGATTCACATTCCCTGGTGGTCGCATGGGACAAAGAGTTCAGCGATGAAACCGCATGGCTGGCATTCACATTGGACAATCCGTTTAGCGGTGACACCCTGATCACGTCAATCTCTGCCATCGATATCGGCACTATGCCGGACGACTGGGAGCCCGACGAAGAGAAAGATGCGTCGGCAAATGAAAACGATGAGGAAGATGAACCCCTGGACTGGACCATTGAACTCGTGGACACATACGGCAATCGTGCCGCATTGCCTCTTAGTCACGATTCCGGACTTTATCCGCTGGTCAACGCAATTCCTCGCCGCGCTGGTTTTCTCGACTCCACAGAACCCACCGAAATTCTGTTTCGTCGTTTCGAAATATCACTGGGCGACTTTGCGGCAACCAATCCGGATTTTGCCCCGTCCTCAATCGTCGAATTACGGTTTGTATTCGATCGGTCTGAAAAAGGTGCGATCATCATCGATGATATTTCCGTCTCAAACCCTGATTAAAGGAAAATTCATGTCACTCGAAAATCTGCAAAACATCAACTGGGACGAGATTGAACTCGAAACCGTTAACGCGTGGATGAAGCGGCGCATCGTTACCGGTGAGTTAATGACGGTTGCGAGAATCTACCTCAATGACGGTTCGGTCGTGCCAATGCACAGCCATCACAATGAGCAGATCACGCAAGTTATCAAGGGTCGGATGCACTTTGTCTTTGGGGAAGACCGGGCGAAAGAGATGACGCTCGGACCTGGAGACATTGTCGTAATTCCTGCGCATTTGCCGCACGAGGCAACCAGCATCGGCGACGTCGAGGAAATGGACATGTGGGCGCCGCGGAGAGATGACTGGCTCGATGGCACGGACGCCTATCTGCGGGGCTAGAAAGGTCGCTCCCGATTCAGGGTCCGTTCACTTATTTTTAAGGTGTCGTTAAGCAGGCCGGGCGTATTCTGCAGGTGAAGATCAGGGAAAGACCCTGCAGGAGAACGTCATGGACATCGTTTATGCGGCAGAAAAACCAAGCATCGCCAGGTTGTTGAGTGAGCGCGTCAGGCGTCCGATTCGTCCGGAAGAGATCCGGGTAACCGAGAATCCTGACGAAACGGGCAGTTTCTACATTGGCTGGCAGTTCAACCGTTATGTAATGTCTCCTGGAGGGCAGATCGCACTGGATTCGCTCGAATTCGACGATTGACGGCAGCAATTACGACCCAACGCTCTGTGATATAAAGCGCATTCACGAAATGCGCGATTCACAGAGTTTCAGCGATGCCCGAGCCTCAGGAAGACCTTGATCAATACCCCATTGCTGAATCAGGGGCTCTGATCGAACAAGTGCCGGTCATCGATGTAAGCGCCATTATCAGGAACGCTTCAGCGCCCGAGGCCCGCGAGGCAATCGACAAAATCGCAGCGGCCTGCAAAGAGTGGGGGTTCTTCCAGGTTGTCAATCATGGTGTTTCGCAGCAGCTGATCGACGAGACCTGGCGGGAAACGGCAGCGTTCTTTCATCAGCCCGCTGCCGTTAAAGAATCCATCATGAGAACCCGGGAAAATCCCTGGGGCTACTACAACAACGAGCTCACCAAGAACCAGCGCGACAAAAAGGAAGTTTTCGACTACACGACGGACGGCGTCGATCCGATCTACGATTCCGAAAATCGCTGGCCGGTCATGGATTCGCCAATCCGAAAAACGCTCTCCGCTTATCGAGATGCCGTCACGCGCCTGGGACTCTCATTGCTCGAAGCGTTTTGTGTTGGACTTGGCCTGCCTGCCGATTACATGCGTTCCGATTTCGAGAAGGACCATACCGGATTCATCAGGCTTAACTATTATCCCGTCAAAGATCCACTCGAACGGTTAAACGTTGAACATCTGCCGGTAGCCGATCTGGGTGTGCACCACCACTCTGATGCCGGCGCTTTAACGGTATTGCTTCAGGATGATGTCGGTGGCCTGCAGGTTTTCAAAGCTGGCTATTGGCACAACATTCCGCCGGTTCCCGGTGCATTCGTCATCAATACGGGCGACATGATGCAGGTCTGGTCGAACGATATTTACCAGGCGGCGATTCATCGCGTATTGGCGATGGAGGAAAAAGACCGCTACAGCATCCCGTTTTTTTTCAATCCTTCAGCAAATACCGAAGTCAGTCCGCTGCCAAGCGTCGTATCGCGAGATCGGCCGGCTCGCTACCGTTCAATCAGTTGGTCGGAATTTCGCGGCAAGCGAACCGACGGTGACTATGCGGATTACGGACCCGAAGTACAGATCGCACAATATCGAATCTGAGGACATGCCGATGAAGAAAACCCTCGTACTGGCTTTAATGCCGCTCGCCTTGTCCCCGTTTGCAATGGCGGACGATCCGGCAATGTTTTCGGCTGCGGATGTATTCGAACTGGAGTACGCCGACGATCCTCAGATATCTCCCGACGGTTCTCGCATCGTCTACGAACGGCGAAGCAATGACATCATGACGGATAGCACACGCACCAATATCTGGATCATCGATGCAGATGGTGAGGATCACCGGCCGTTGGTGTCAGGCACGCAAAGCGCGTCGTCGGCGCGCTGGTCGCCCGAAGGTGATCGGCTTGCGTACCTGCAATCAACCGACTCCGGTTCCGGCATTTATGTGCGCTGGATGGATTCGCGACAGACCGGGCTTGTCGCCAACCTGCGGCAATCGCCTTCGAACCTGACCTGGTCACCGGATGGCCGTTGGCTTGCCTTTGTCATGTCGGTGCCAGCGAAAGCCGAACCACTGGCCAAGCCACGCACCAGGCCTGAAGGCGCTGAGTGGTCAGAGCCCGTCAAGGTCATCGACTCGGCGCGGTATCGTTCCGACGGGCTTGGCTTCCTGGAGGCGGCGCATGAACATATCTTCGTTTTGCCCGCAGATGGTGGTACGCCACGACAGCTAACCAGTGGTGACTTCAATCACGGCGGGACCTTGTCCTGGACTGCAGACGCGTCCGCTATCGTATTCTCTGCGAACCGTCACGATGGCTGGGAGCTCGAATCCGGCGAGTCTGACATATTTTCCGTATCCGTCGCTGATGGTGAGCTGACGCAGATTACGGATCGACAGGGCGGCGAAGATTCGCCCGTGGTGTCGCCAAACGGCCGCCACATTGCTTACGTAGCCAACGCCAATCGTATGGTTGCCTATAACACCGAGGTTCTGCACGTCATGGGAGCGGACGGCACGGACGATCGCGCGTTGACCGCCGATCTCGATCGCTCGGTGGGCGGCATCAGTTGGGCTGGGAATCGTCAGATTTATTTCCTTTACGACGACCGGGCAGTGCGCAAGGTTGCCCGGGTCGATCTCGACGGCGGCATGGATGCTGTGGTTGAGGGACTGGGCAGCACGTCACTGGGCCGGCCTTACACGAGCGGCAGCTTTACGGTAGCAGCGAATGGCACGGTTGCTTACACGCATGGCACTGCTTATCGACCGGCGGATGTCGCGGTTGCGGGCGGACGACGCGCCGGCATTTTAACTTCCCTGAACGACGATCTTTTGAGTGCTCGCACACTCGGTACGGTTACGGATATTGTTTATAACTCTTCCGTCGATGGCCAGGAGATCCAGGGCTGGTACATGACGCCGCCTGGTTATGAGGAAGGAAAACAGTATCCGCTGATTCTTGAAATTCACGGCGGACCGCATCTTGCCTACGGGCCATATTTCTCGGCGGAAATGCAGCTGATGGCTGCAGCCGGATACATCGTCTTTTATGACAATCATCGCGGCAGCACGGGATATGGTGAGGATTTCGCAATGCTGCTGCACCATAAGTATTCAAGTCCTGAGGACTTTGCCGATCACATGTCAGGTGTCGATGCCGTTATCGGAAAAGGCCTGGCTGATGCGGACAACCTGTTTATCACCGGCGGATCAGCCGGCGGCATTGCAAGCGCCTATGCCATTGGCCTGACAGATCGGTTCAATGCCGCTGCCGTCGCCAAGCCAGTGGTCAACTGGATCAGTAAGACGCTCACGGCCGATTCATACATCGGGCAGATTTCACACCAGTTTCCCGGCATGCCATGGGAAGAGTTCGAGCACTACTGGGAGCGATCGCCTTTGTCCCTGGTCGGCAACATGGTGACACCAACGATGCTGATTACCGGCGAGGAAGACTACCGTACGCCGATCTCGGAAACGGAGCAGCTTTACCAGGCCTTGAAGCTGAAAGGTGTTGATTCAGTCATGGTGCGTGTGCCCGGTTCATCGCATGGAATCGCAGGGCGGCCGTCCCGGCTGGTCGCGAAAGTCGACAACATTCTCGCGTGGTTCGAGCGATACAGAACGGATGTGAATAATAATGAATAGTAAGAACCTGTTCGCGGCGACATTGCTTGTTGCACTGGCAGCATGCCAGCCCGCGATGGAACCATTCTTGCCGGAGCATGCGGTCGTTGATCTCCTTATAGAAAACGGCCGGGTACTCGATGGTCTCGGTAACGACGCTGTGGAAGCGGATGTCGTCGTTGTTGGTGACCAGATCGTATTTGTCGGCGATACAGCATTTAGCGACTCGGATCGTCAAAGCCGCATCGTCAGGACGATAGATGCGTCAGGAAGGATTGTCGCGCCCGGTTTCATTGATCTGCACTCACATGGAAATCCGCTGGAAACGCCGGAAATGGAAAATTTCCTGGCGATGGGCGTCACGACGATAACGCTGGGTCAGGATGGAGACAGTCCGGATGTGCAGCCGTTATCCGACTGGCTGTCTGACGTTGAACAAAAGGGTATCGGTACGAATCTCGCGATGTTTATCGGTCATGGCACAATCAGGGATCAATCAGGCATTGGCATGTCGGACTCGCCGGAGCCTCAAGACATGCAGCGGATGCTCGATATTCTGGACGAGGCACTGGATTACACATTCGGTTTGAGTACGGGCCTTGAATACAACCCGGGTTTGAATGCGGATACGAGTGAATTGCGCGCACTGGCGAAAGTCGTCGGGCAAAAAAACCGCATGGTGATGAGCCACATGCGCAACGAGGACGATGACCAGCTGGAAGCCTCCATTGCCGAATTGCTGGAGCAGGGTGAGGACGCGCGAATTCATGTTTCGCACCTGAAGTCTGTTTACGGTAATGGCAAGGAGAGAGCCGAGGCGATACTCGGGATTCTTGATGACGCGCGTGCGTCCGGCATCAGCGTAACAGCCGAGATCTATCCCTACACCGCCAGCTATACCGGCATCGACATCGTGTTTCCTGTCTGGGCGAAGACGCAGGAGCAGTTCGATGCGGCAAAGATTGAGCGACGGAACGAGTTGGCCGAATTCCTGCGCAATCGCATCAACCGGCGTAACGGACCCGAGGCGACTTTGCTTGGAACGGACCCGTGGACCGGCAAAACACTGGCAGATCTCGCTCACGAAATGGAAATGCCGTTCGAAGATGTCTTGATTGATGTCATCGGTCCCCAGGGCGTATCGGGCGCATACTTTGTGATGAACGATGAGCTACAGGGACGTCTGCTGCAGGATCCGAACGTCGGCGTTTGTTCCGATGGCAGCCCGACCGGTTTCCACCCGCGCGGGCATGGCACTTTCGCGAAGATCATTGAAACCTACGTCAACGAGCAAAAGATGCTGACGTTGCCTGATGCCGTTCGCAAAATGACATCATTTGCCGCGTATGTGCTTGGCATGCCGGATCGAGGAGCGGTCAAAGCGAACATGATGGCGGACATCATTATTTTTGATCCGCAGAATGTGCGTGCCAACGCCACCTATCCGGATCCACTGCAGCTGGCTGATGGATTCGACATTGTCATCGTCAATGGCAAGGTTGCCAGGGAAAATGGTGTGCGAAACGAGGTTCTGCACGGCCGTGTTCTTAAACCAGAGTGAGCATTTCAATCATACAAACGGATGGCCGGGCCATCGTGCTCGATCTGAGCCATGGCGCTCAGCTATGCGGGCAGGATATTGCGGGGCTCGATGTGGCGACCCTGGGTGAACTGATCGACCGAACCATGGCCGAGGCCGGAACTGCATTCGCCTTTGGCCGCTACGCTGAACCGCGCGAGCTCTACAGCAACGAGAATTTCGCAAGTGCTGAATCGGAAGAGAGCCGCACGATTCACATGGGCATCGACCTGTTTTGCCGCGAAGGAACGCCGGTCATGTCGCCGCTGGATGGCACAGTCGAGTATCTTGCCAATAATGATGCCGAGCTCGACTATGGACCCATGCTGATCGTCAAACATGAGAACGAGTCGGGGGGGGAATTCTTCACCTTGTACGGTCATCTGTCGCTGGACACGCTCGAACGTCTCCAGGAAGGTCAGTCAGTTCGTGCCGGCGAGCAAATCGCCTGTGTCGGTGGGCCACCGGCCAATGGAAACTGGCCGCCACACCTTCACTTTCAACTCATCAACGATTTGCTCGGCCTGGGCGTCGATTTTCCCGGTGTAGCCTACGCGAGCCAGCAATCATACTGGCTGGAGATATCGCCGAGTCCCGCCCGCTTTTTTCCTGAATGTGCACACGAACAACTGGAGTACGCGCAATGCAGCTAATTGGTTATATGGATTCGCCTTATGTCAGGCGCGTGGGCGTGACCGCGCAGTTCCTGGAAATTCCGTATGAACATCGGGAGCTTTCCATCTTCCGCGACTACGACGAGTTTCGAAAAATAAATCCTTTGGTGAAAGTGCCCACGCTAATTTGTGACGACGGCCAGATCCTGGTGGACTCTACGCTAATCATCGACTATCTCGAGTCACTGGCGGGCGGGCAACGCTTGATGCCTTCTGACGAAGCGAATTACATTCGAGCATTGAACGTGATCGGTACCTCGCTGATTGCGATGGAAAAAGCCGTGCAAATGATTTACGAACTGAAGCACCGGCCGGAAGAGGTCCAGCATCAACCCTGGTTGGACCGTATCCAGGAGCAATTGATCGAAGCGACAACGCTGATGGAGCAATCGGTTGGTGACGGGTCGGCGTGGCTGTTTGCCAGCGAAATTACACAGGCAGATATCAGCACGGCGATAACGTGGCGATTCCTGCAGCTTCATTTCCCGCAGATTGTCACCGAGGCAGCGCATCCCGGCCTGGTAAAGTTTTCGGCAATGGCCGAAGCGCTGCCGGAGTTTCAGGCCTGTCCGATTAGTCTGTAATTGCGGCTATCACTTATTCCGCGCGTATTGCGGAGCGAGCGCATAGTCAGGACAATGCGTCTCGAATTTCAGAGGAAGCGTAATCGTGATCAATACAGATGTCGTCATCGTTGGAGCCGGTCCGTGCGGACTGTTCCAGGTTTTCGAGCTGGGCCTTTTGGGGCTCAAAGCGGAGATTATCGATACGATTCGGCAGCCTGGTGGCCAGTGCACGGAGTTGTATCCGGACAAACCGATTTACGATATTCCCGCAATTCCTGAGTGCACAGGTGATGAGCTCACCAATGCGCTGCTCAAGCAAATTGAGCCGTTCCATTGTGGCATGCATCTGGGCGAGGAAGTGGAGGCGGTGCGCCGTCAGGAAGATGACACGTTCTTTGTAGAGACGAGCGCCGGCAAACAATTCAACGCCAAGGCCATTGTAATCGCCGCTGGTGTGGGATCATTTCAGCCACGGCCGATTCGCGTTCCGAATGCCGAAGATTTTACGGACAAGACGCTCCACTATCGCGTTCGCGATCCGAAGCAGTTCTTCGGCAAGAAACTGGTCATCCTCGGCGGCGGCGACTCGGCACTGGACTGGGTGCTGGAGCTGGCCGGCAAGGCGGAACGAATAACGTTGGTCCATCGCCGCGATGAATACAGGGCTATGCCTGATTCAGTGTCCAAGATGAAGCAACTGGTTGCGGACGGCGTTATCGACGAATTTACGAGTGCCAAAGCGTCTGCCATCAACGGCGAGGATGGGCACGTGACCTCGATTGTCATCCAGCCGAAAGAAGGCGAAGCGACGGAGGTTGAAGCCGATCACGTGCTGGTCTTTTTCGGCCTGGCGCCCAAGCTTGGACCGATCGCGGAGTGGGGCCTGGATATCAACCGCAAGACGATCAATGTGGACACCGAGAAGTTCGAGACGTCAGAGCCGGGAATCTATGCCGTCGGCGACATCAATTACTACCCGGGTAAAAAGAAGCTGATTCTCTGCGGCTTTCATGAAGCTGCGCTTGCCGCGTTCGCGATCAAGCAACGCAT
The DNA here is from genome assembly GCA_024640315.1 of Woeseiaceae bacterium. Taxonomy (GTDB): domain Bacteria; phylum Pseudomonadota; class Gammaproteobacteria; order Steroidobacterales; family Woeseiaceae; genus SZUA-117. Next base: position 30,100 of record JAHEFF010000028.1, on the reverse strand, counting down.
CGAGCCGGAGAAAAAGGTTCACGTGCAGTACACGACGACGAGTCCGATCATGCACGAAAGGCTGGGAATCGAAGGCGAGGCGGAATAGCCGGTTTCTACTGGCAGGTCTTCTCCAGTTCGATCAGGCCGTCGGCCAGACCAGTCAGGTCAAACCAGACTTCAACAGGGCCCTCCGAGTAGGGAGAGACCTCCACACGCAACCGCTCGCCGCTCGACAATAGCTCAACAATTTTCTTTGTGTCATCGGCAGACGGACTGATCGTTACTTTTTCCGAGTCGTCCATCTTCCACTTCACCCACGTGAATTTGCCGTCGTCGACCTTGAAGCCGATCTCCGTGCTGAATGATGAAATAAACCGTTGCCAGTCGATGGATGCGGTAACGGTCGGGTTGCCCGGCGCGCAGCTGAAAGACAGTCGCGGTGTGACATCCTTTGAGAAGGACTCGTCCTTGATCGTGTTGGCGGCATCCTGGCTCAGCGATGCGACGGTTTCGAATTCACCCGCACCTGCTTCAATGTTCCAGGCGGGCTCTCCCGCCCACGTGATCGCGGGCAGGACTAACAGGCATGAGATCAGTTTTCGCACCATTGATTCCTTAGCGGGTCTGTGCGCCCTTGATGGCGCCTTCGATCAGGTTCAAAGCAGCCTGTCGGCTCACGCCGTCCGGATCTGCATTGAACGAGGGGGTTGAGGCGATACCCAGCGCAACCGTTTTCGGATTCTCAAACATAACGCCGATAGCCGCCGCCAGCGCCTTGCTGCTCGGTCCATCTGGGACCGCCAGGCCATGGCCCGGCACTTCGTTCGGTTCGAGAACATCCATATCCACGTGTACGTAGACAACGTCGACCTCGTCTGCCAGTGCATTGAACTGGTTGCGGAAGTTGTCATTGATCTCGCGGATGTCCTGGACGGATACCTGCCGTACCTCGTACTCACGAAACCGGTCCGCCTCGAGCGGATCGAGATCACGCACGCCACCCCACATGATGTGACTCATGGGTAGTGGTTCCGTGAGCCCCGTCGTGTTGCGAAGGTTATGCAGTGCATGTCCGGCGGCAACAGCAACCGGCATGCCGCCCAGCATGCCTGACAAAGTCGTTTCCGGGACATTGAAGTCGCCGTGGGAATCGTAAAACACGAGCCCGACTTTGCGGGCGTTGCCGTCAGAGTCATACTTCAGTCCGGACAGCATGCCGAGGAGATCGTTGCAATTGGCCTCCAGGCCGACGGTGATCATGTCGTCCTGCAGTCCTTCGCGAACCTTGTCCGCAAAATTGGCGTTTGCCAGCGCCATGCGATTCCACTCGCCGTAATGATGTTCCTGTTCGGGTTTCAGTCGAACGTCCTGCACAGGTCTGATCAGTTCGCCACCCCAGCCTTCGATCAGGCGTTCGAGCCCCGCGGCATGAATGTAGTCCGGATTGGTGGACAGCTCGGGCGTGTTTCGCCCACCACCGTAGGGATTCTTGATGACGTCGATCTTGATCGTGTCTGCCGCCATGGTCGTTAACGGCAGGCAGGCTGCCAGCACAGTGGCCAGTACTGCTGATTTTTTATTCACGAATGCGTCCTCTTCGTAATTCTGAATGTCCGCCGGTCATTCCGCATTGGGGTCGGTGAGTTGCGGATAGTCGATGCCGAGTTGTTTGAGATAGGTATCGTATTTTGACGGATCATAGTAATACTTGCTGAGCTTCTCTTTATAGGTGCCCATGATTTCGGTGTTCTTCTCGATCGCTGGCAAGTCCTCGTCACTGATGAAAGGCGCATAGGTTTCGTTTGCTGACTGCTCCTCGCGGAAGTACTTCCATGCGTCATCGACGAGTGCTTCCTCCTGGATCAGGTCCAGCATCGTTGCGGCAACGACTTTTGCCCCGGCGGTCGCGCCTTTGTGCGCGACCGGGGTTGCCATTGCGATGGCGCTTGACCAATGGTGGCCCGTTCGTCCCTCAATATTGGAGGGGAAACGTAGCGTCACTGTCGGCACATTCCACGACACGTCGCCGATATCGTCCGAGCCACCGGACTTTGGCTCTTCAAGCGGTACGCCGAGGTCGTCGATTTCAGTCTTCAGGCCCGTGATTTCCTCCGCTTCCATAAATTCCTGGAATGCGCGGGCGAAAGCCTGGTCGTCATCGGACCATTCGGGCATGCCCACGGCGCGAATGTTTTCGTACATCGCTTCGGCAATCGGTTTGTTGAAATGCCGCGGGTAGGCTGCGCCGACAATTCTGCGCGACACTCCTGTATCGGTCATCATCGCCGCGCCTTCCGCAATACGCTGAAGCGTCGCGAAGTTTTCGCGAATCTTGTCCGCCGTGATTTCACGTATGAAATACCAGACTGTTGCCTTTGACGGCACCACGTTAGGCTGGTCGCCGCCGTCGACGATGACATAGTGGGAACGCTGTAAAGGGTGCAGATGTTCGCGGCGAAAATTCCAGGCAACGTTCATCAGTTCGACTGCATCCAGCGCGCTTCGACCTTTCCACGGGTCGCCGGCACCATGGGCTGCCACGCCGTCGAAGGTGTATTCCACAGATACCAGACCGGTACCCGTTGCCTGCCCGTAGCTGACGGCCATCGAGTCATCGACATGCGTGAAAAGGACGGCGTCGACGCCATCATAGCGGCCATCTCTCGCGAACCAGGCTTTGGTTGCAACCAGTTCTTCAGCAATGCCGGGCCAGAGCACGATCGTGCCTGGCAGGTTGTTGCGCTCCATCAGTTCCTTGACTGCAATTGCCGCAGTGATGTTGACAGCCTGGCCGGAATTGTGACCCTCGCCGTGTCCGGGAGCTCCCTCGACCATTGGTTGGCGGTAGGCGACGCCAGGCATTTGTGATGACTTCGGAATGCCGTCCACATCGGATCCCAGTGCGATGACCGGCTTGCCGCTGCCCCAGGTCGCCCACCAGGCACTCGGGATACCTGAAACACCGTGCTCAACGGTGAATCCATTCTCCTCAAGGATGCCCGTCAGGTATCTCTGGGTCTCGAATTCCTGGAAGCCGAGTTCTGAAAAGGAAAACAGGCTGTCCACAATTTCCTGGGTCAGTTTCTGCTTGTCGCTCACCATCTGTGCCGCTTCGGCCTTCAATCCGGTGAGCTCCGGTGGCGGGCCTTCGACGGTGATTTCTTCGTCCTGAGCGGCAACCAGGCCGCTCAGCGAAAGCGTGGCAATGGTGACGAATGTGAGAATTCGCTTCATGATTTCCCCCTGCTTGATCCGGGCGCCCGGTTTCGGGCATCTTGTTATGTGCCGATAATACCGCAGCCGCGCAAGGATTGGTGCAGACTCCGACTTTGCGCTAGGCTCAATTTGCCGATATACATAACAAAACCAATTTCGGGGGAAGCTACCATGAACAAGGCTATTCAAACATTGCTGCTGTCTGCCGCACTCTTGCCGGTCAGCAGCGCTATTGCCCAGGATTTTGACGATGTCGTCATCAATATTCACCCGGTATCGGGCGGCGTCAGCTACATCGAGGGTCGCGGCGGCAACATGGGATTGTTCATCGGCGATGACGGCGTTTTCCTCATTGACGATCAGTACGCGCCACTGACCGCGCGTATCGTTGCCGCCATTCGTTCGCTGTCGGACGAGCCGATACGTTTTCTTGTCAACACTCACATGCATCCCGACCATACTGGCGGCAACGAAAATTTCGGCCGCATGGGCACGATGATTTTCGGTCACGACAACGTTCGCAGCCAGATGCTGGCGGCTGAGTATGCGGAAGAGCCGCCGCTCATCACGTTCAGCGACGACATGTCTTTCCATATCAATGGTGAGGTTGTCCACGTTTTCAAAGTGCCGAATGCACATACCAATGGCGACGTGTTCATCAAGTTCCAGGGTTCGAATGTCATCCACACCGGCGACGTCTACCGAACGACGACGTTTCCGTATATCGACGTTGCGAATGGTGGCAGCTACCTGGGCACGATCGAGGCGCTCAACGTCCTGATCGAAGAGTCGGATGCGGATACGAAAATTGTCCCTGGCCATGGCGGCGTCTCGAATGTCGAAGAAGTCACCGCTTTTCGCAACATGCTGGTCGTAATCCGCGACCGGGTTGCCGCTGCCATTCGTGACGGCAAGTCTCTCGAAGAGATTCAGGGCGCAGGTCTTACTGCAGAATACGACGAGCGCTGGGCGGGTAGCGGTCGAATCGGCGGCTCAGCCTCGATGCTGGCGGCTGTTTACGAGGACCTGGCTAACTAAACAGAAAATTCGTCTTAACGCGGGATTCTGCCAAAGTTGCGGATAACGTCAGTTCGCTTCTATTTCAGTTTGCGCCAGATCCCAATCCGCCTACATTGAAGGTGACTACGTGATGGTTGGTGCGGATTGATCTTCAGTGATGTCTGACCAGGTTGCGATAAACGTCAGTTCGCTTCTATTTCAGTCTGCGCCAGATCCCAATCCGCCTGCATTGAAGGTGACTACGTGATGGTTGGTGCGGATTGATCTTCAGTGATGTCTGAACAGGTTGCGATCAACGTTAGTTCGCTTCTATTTCAGTCTGCGCCAAATCCAATCGTACCGATCGCCGTTCGGCAGCGTGAAGTAAATAACGAGGAGGTTGTCGCGCCATTCGTAGTTGAGATTCGAGACCGTGCCCACTTCGCGCGGGTTCTCCGAAATGTCGCGATACCAGGTGAGCTTGCCTTCGTCAGCCTCGTAGCGGCCGGTATGGCCGTTGATATCGATCCACTCCTTCAGGTAGTCGATTTGTTCCTCGGCTGACATTGTTTCGACGACTTCGTCAGGGATGAATCGTCGGTCCGGGTTCATGGTCATCATTGAATAATGGCCGTGCGCCATGATGAGCAACCCTTGCCGATTCGACGCTTCAGGCGATTCCCCGGTGCGCGTGTTGGTCAGCGAGATCCTTTCATAAGCGCCGTCAAGGCTGTCATTTGCCGATGCGCCGCTGCAGAGGAGCAGGAGTAATACCAACGTTGTTCTTTTCATGTCCTAGTCTCGATTTGTCCTGAGAAACGGCAGCAAGGCTCCGAGAAATGCGTCTGTCTTTTCTATCTGTGGCAGGTGTCCCGAGTTTTCGATCAGGTGAACTTCGGAGCCTTCGATGTCATTGCGCAGCCTTTCGGCATTCTCCGGTGAAAACAACTTGTCATCCGCTCCCCATATTATGAGTGTCGGCAAGCTGATCTGCCGCATTTCGGCTTCGCTTAGGTCACCGCCTTCGGTGAGCAAGTCGCCTATTGCACGGGCTGAGTTAACCCACAGGCCGAATGCCTCTTCAACCCACTCGTCGGTGACGATTGATGTGTCTGTAACGCGTCTTTCGAGCAAGCCGCGGGTGGCGGCCAGACTCGAGCCGGTCGCGACGCGGCGAAACCTGATCATGCCCTCGGACAACGGTTTGCCGAGATCACGGTCCGGATTGCGGTACCCGGCGCCATCGACGAGCACCAGCGCAGCAATTCTTCCGGGCTGGTGGAATGCGCTGTAGGTGGCAGTATTCGCGCCCATTGCATGGCCTATCAGCGTTACGTCCTCAAGATTCAAGGCGTCAATAAAGCCTGAAAGGAACTGCGACAACAGCGCGTTGTGATACTGGACGTCGGGTTTGCCTGACCCATGGAAGCCGATGAAGTCCATAGCAATTACGCGGTGGGCATCGCTCAAGGGCTTGATGATGGGTTGCCACTCGTTCAGTCCGCCCCACAAGCCGTGCAGGAGGATGATCGTCGGTCCGTTGCCGGCTTCGGCATAGTGAATGTTCTGTCCGAAAACAGTGACATCCTTGTGGACCAGCTCGGCAGACAGGGACCAGGCTGATGCGCTCAGGAGCACAAGAATGGCGATTAGTTTTTGCATCTGCCCGATTCTACAGGTTTCGCGCCCTTTGCTCCCCGGCGCTTCAGGCGGCACAATGATTCGGCCACAGGGGGGTCAATAATGACAAACAGAACGATTGCAGTATTCCTGCTATTCCTATGCTCGGCCGGCGTCGCGGCCGAGCCGCAGATTTTGCCTATGCGCGAGCGCGCGGCGGTGATTGATCAATGGCTGGTCACGCGGGCCAACACGATATTGCCTGATCTCATGCGCCGGGCCGAGATCGATATGTGGGTCATCGTATCTCGTGAATATAATGAAGATCCGGTCATCCGGACTTTTCTTCCGGCAGATGAGCATGCAGCGCGTCGCACAACCATTCTTCTCATTTATGACAGAGGGGAAGGGCAGCCGCTGGAGACGTTGTCTGTTGCGCGTTACGGTGTCGGCGAGATTTTTGAAGCGGCCTGGAACAAGGAGGAAGACGGAGAGCAGTGGGCGCATCTCGGAAAGTTGATCGAAGAGCGAAACCCGCGACGCATCGGGCTTAATTTCTCTGAGACTTTTGCTCTCGCTGACGGCATCTCGCACACGGAGTTTGAGCTTTTTCACCAGGCCTTACCCGAGCGGCTTCAGGACCGTGTGGTGTCTGCCGACATGCTGGCGGTTGGTTGGCTCGAGACCAGAACCGCGGAAGAGATGGTTGTCTATCCGCAGATCGTACGAATTGCCCACGAAATTCTCGCTGAAGGGCTGTCAGAGGCCGTCATCCAGCCAGGTATTACAACGACAAGCGATGTGGTCTGGTGGTATCGCGACCGAATTCGCGAGCTGAAACTGCGGACGTGGTTTCACCCGTCGGTATCGATTGATCGGGCCGAGCAGCCGGAATCCGGCATGGCCGAGTGGGCGCTCGCCCGGTATGACGAGGAAATCATCATGCCGGGAGATTTGTTGCATGTTGATTTTGGCATTACCTATCTGCGTCTGAATACGGATACCCAGCAACATGCGTACGTGCTGAAGCCTGGCGAGACTGACGCGCCTGACGGACTGAAAGCAGCACTGGCCAATGGCAATCGACTGCAGGACATCCTGATCGGGCAGTTCGAGACAGGCAAGACCGGAAACAGGATTCTCGCGGATGCGTTGGCCCAGGCGAAGCGAGAAGGGATAACGCCGTCTATTTACACACACCCCATCGGCTATCACGGTCATGCCGCTGGCCCGACTATCGGCATGTGGGATAACCAGGGTGATACGCCGGGTCGTGGCGACTATCCGCTCTACCCGAATACAGCACACTCGATTGAGCTGTTTGCGGAGACCAATGTGCCGTCCTGGGGAAAAGCTGTGCGCATCAAGCTGGAGGAAGATGCGTATTTTGACGGTGAGAAGACCTGGTTTATCGATGGTCGACAGAAGGAATTTCTGCTCATTCCACGTGTTCCAGCTGTTCAATAAAGAGAAGCAACAATGAATCTAAAGCTCAGCGCAGTCGCAGCAGCCTTGCTGCTGACGGCCAATGCCCATGCCGATCTGACGGACCTGGTACGGGAAGAAGTCCTCAAGCAGATCGCGGAAGAGACTTCTGGTGAGGCTGCAAAAAGAAACCTGGACACGATTACGCTGCAACATCGCATGCGTGCGAGTTCGCAATTCGGTGAGGCGACGCAGCACGTCGTCAGAATGCTGAATGCTTACGGGCTTGATGAAGTTGACGTTCTGGAGTACCCGGCCGATGGAACGACGATGTTCGGCACACAGAAATCTCGGCCGGTATGGAATGTACGCTCCGCAGAATTGTGGGAGCTCGCCAAGAAAGATGGCGAGACGGTTCGGGTACGCAGGCTCGCCGACTGGAGTTCCGTGCCCTTGTCGCTTGCCCAGGACAGTCTGTCTGGTGAGGCGACCACCACGCTGGTTGATATTGGAGCCGGTACATCGGACGCCGACTACGCGGGCAGGGATGTTAGGGGCAAGCTGGTCCTGACGTCGAGCCAGCCCGAGACAGTTGCGGAAAGGGCGGTCGGCGAGCTCGGTGCGGCCGGGATTGTGTCCTACGCACCAAACCAGCAATCGGCCTGGTGGAAGGAAGACGATCGCCTGGTTCGGTGGGGCCACCTGGACAGCTTCCCGAAGACAAGGACCTACGGTTTCATGATTTCGCTCGGCGAAGCCAGGAAAATGCAGCAACGCATGGAGCGTGGTGAAGAAATTCTCTTGCATTCCAAAGTCGATGCGAGTCACGAGGAAGGTCAATACGAATTTGCGACCGCCGCGATTCGGGGAACTGACAAAGCGGGCGAGGAGATTCATTTCACCTGTCATCTGGATCACCCGCGACCGGGTGCGAACGACAATGCATCGGGATGTGTTTCCATACTCGAGGTTGCACGAACGCTTAATGCGCTTGTGCAGAATGAGATTCTGCCCAGGCCGTCAAGAAGCATCCGTTTTCTTTGGCCAGCCGAGATCGAGGGCAGCATTATTTACCTGAGTCAGCACGACGATCCGTTTCGCATTAAAGCGAATATTCACATGGACATGGTTGGCGGTGGGCCGGTCACAAAGTCAGTGTTCCGGATATCCGGCGGACCGATCAGCACCGCGTCCTTTATCAGCGATCTGGGCCACGAAATCGGACACTTTGTAAACGACCAGACAGAGGCGTTCGCAGGCGGGGCCAACGTGGCATTTCCTTTGTACGCGCCTGAGGGAGGGAAGGAGCCATTGCTGGCCTTGATGGAAGGGCTCGACATGGGCAGCGATCACGATGTTTTTTTTGAAGGTACATGGGGCATTCCAGGCCTGTATCTCCACGACTGGCCCGATCGCTATATCCATACCAATTACGACCTGGCGGCCAATATTGATCCAACCAAGCTTAAACGAGCCGCGTTCATCGGGGCGGTGAGCGCGTGGTTCCTGGCCAATATGTCGGATAACGACGTGCCGGCTGTGCTGGAGATGCTTGAGAGAAACGCGCTTAAACGAACCGCGACACTGCTGGAAACGCGTGCCGAGCTAGAGCCCATGGAGCAGATTATCGTAACCGACATTCACTTCGATGTTGAGCGGCGAAGGGTGCACAGCGTCGAGGCTTTCGCGGCGTTGAGTGAGAACGATCACAATGCCGCAGTGGAGTTTCTTGCGGAATTGCAGAAACTGGTTAGCGTGCCACAGGTCGCAAACGTTGCTGGCATGCAAAGGAACAATACGATCTACGAGCGTAATCCGGCTATCAAAGGCCCGATGGGCGCTTTTGGTTATTCGTACCTCGAAGACAAGTATGGCGTCGGCGTGCTCGGCAACCTGAGAATGCGGCGCTACGAGGGCCGTTACGGCAGCGCGGGGCAGTACGCTTATGAAACGCTGAACTTCGTCGACGGAAACAGGACTGTCAGCGATATTCGCGACTGGCTGACAACAGAGCTGGGTCCGGTACCGCTCGAAGTGGTTCAGGAGTACCTCGAAGCGCTGGAGTCAATTGACGTCATCCGGGTAAAAAGGCTGTGACCGGTCCATGTACACAGGAGAAATGAATTGAACATTTGCTCTCGACTCAGTGTGGTTTTGCTCGGCCTGATATTCACCTTGCCGTCTTTGGCAGAAGAGGTCAGAACCGAGAGGCAGGCGATCAGCAGCCCGGCGCTGGCTGCGCTGAACTTGCCGTTCAGTGACGCGGTGCTGGTCGGCAATACCCTTTACCTCTCCGGCAATGGCGGCCTGGACCTCGAGACGATGAAGGTCCCGGACGACCCCAGGGAAGAGGCGCAGCTGCTAATGGAAAACTTCAAAGCCACGCTCGCCCTTGCAGACATGACCCTGGATGATCTTGTGTCGGTCACCATCTATTGTCCGGACCTTTCCCTCTACGCGGAATTTAACGAGGTCTACAGGACTTACTTCACCGGCGACTTTCCGGCGAGGGCATTTATCGGTTCAGGACCGTTGCTGTTCGGTATGCGTTTCGAAATGCAGGGAATCGCCGTCAAATAACCATGCCGGCAGAGCGAGGCTAAATATTCAAGGAAGCCTCGCTCCGTATCAAATCCGGTCGTTGGTCAGATTTTCGACTAATATCTGCTAAGGTCCGACATACTTTACAGACCCGTAACCAACAAATCCGGCCAGGGTGGCAAGAAACCCGGCTCAATAATTAAATAATAAGGAAGGTCCAATGAATTCTATGAATACCCGCCGCAAGTTTCTGGGCAAAGTCATTGGTGCGGCTACAGCCGCTTCTCTGCCACTTGCCAAGATGAGTTCCGCCGCCGCTGCAGAAGGCAGCGAGCATGACGCTTGGCTCAAAGGCATCACGGGCAAGCACAAATGTTTCTTCGATTTTCCGGCACATAAAAAGGGTGCGCCGCTCATTCACATTCTGAATTACATTGCGACCTACCAGGCTGCCTACGGTGCGGATATTTCAGATATCAGCGTGGTCGGTTCGATGTACGCGATTGGTCCGGACTCGAGCATTGCGATGGCGTTCAACGATGATATGTGGGCGAAGTACAGGTTCGGTGAGTATCTGTCTCTTAACGACCCGCAGACCGGCAAGGCCGCAGTCAGGAACCTGTTCTACAAGACAATGGATGGCGATGAAATTCCGCGTGTGGGCCCGCTTGGCCCGTTTCCGCCAGCGTCGGTCTCTGCCCTGCAGAAAGACATGGGAGTTACCTTTCTGCTGTGTAACAACGCGGCAGTCGCACTCGGCATGGACCTGGAAAGACTTGGATTCGGGCCAGCTGCGGAAAACACCGCGGAGTTGCTGGCGAATCTGCAGCCGGGAATTCACGTGGTGCCTGCGATGGTGATCGCGATTGAGCAGGCTCAGGGCGCCGGCATGGCTTACAACAAGCAGTAGCATCCAGTCATGGAAGTGAGAACGGGGCGCCTGGCGCCCCGTTCTTGTTGAGTCAGTCAGTGTGAATTGCCCGGACTAAAACGAGATTTACAAGCGCTTTTCACTGATGACTTTCCGGCGATACCTGGCGGCCCTCGGTATTCCGGTAAAAAAACTCATGCACAAATTCCATGTCGTACGTGTCGACGATTTCGCCGCCCTCCATCCTTGGTCGGTGAATTCGATCGCCCAGCCGATCGACGATCAATTCCTGAATTTCCTTCAGCCCGACTGGCTCGGCCCCGGCTATTCTGATGTTGACCGTCTTACCGAGCTCCGAAACGTCATATAGAAGTGAAAACGAACCGCGGCTGAATAAGCTCTCGTCCTCCGGTTGGTAGACCGGTTGGCCGTCTTCGAAATATTCAGGCAGGTAACGGTGGGTCAGCGGACGGGGTGACTCGAGCTCCTCGCGCCGAATCCGGATGCCGTCGGGGAAACCGGATAGCCTGTTCCACGCTTCGGTATAGGCGAGCCTTGCCTTCACCAGGCGGCGCATACGACTGTAGTAATCACCAACCCTTAAAGCGGTATTTGTCTCGATTTGCCAGTCTGACGCCGGGTGCCCGGCGGCGATTTCCATTGCTCGCCGCAAATAATAGTCCGGTTTTACCGCTCGCACGATGAAGCGGTCATCCAGGCCTTCTCCCGCAGAGCCATCGAACTCGCCGCTCAGATAGCCACTTTTCATTACGGTTTCGGGCTCACGAACCGATATTCCCATGGCAAGAAGGGTAGGCACCAGCGCCAGGTCTTCCTTGCCCAGGTGTTTCTCTTGTATTTCCAGCATTTGCGACCAGGTGTTTCGCTCCCGATTCGGCAAGTTGAGCCGGCGCATCCATTCCGCGTGATGCTGCAATGCCGGAACTAACCCCAGTGGATTCTCCCGGGTGGCGCGCTGGTGGATAGCCAGAACGTTTTTCTGCGTTTCAAGGGCGTCTTTGTAATTTCCAATGCGACGGTCCACTTCGGAAATGGAATTGAGTGTTTCAATCTGATGGATATTTTGCGGGCCGTCATTGACATGGCTGACGTGAATGGCCCGAAGAAACGTCGATCTGGCGCGGCCTGGCTCCCCAATGGCGAGCTCTGTTTCACCGAGGCCCTGCAGGGGTCGAATCAGGTCAGGGCTCAGCATGCCTTCAACTCGTTCCAGCGTCGAAATGGCGGCATGAAAATTCTGGATAGCGGTCAGGTGCTGTTCCTGCTCGTGCTGAACAACAGCCAGGAGTGTCAGGGCATTGGCCGAAGCGGTGCTCTCCCGGCCGTTGATCGAAATCGATAATTCGATGATGCGCTTTGCCAGTACCTCGGCTTCCGCAAGGTTCTTTCCAGCCAGCGATTCTTCGAATAGGGAAAGCAGCCGTGCGACTTCCTGCGCCTGTTGCTGTTCTGCACAGGTCCCTGGCACTTCGCACTGGTTATCCATCGCCCGCCCGGTCACGCAGGAGAGGGTTAACAGAAATGCCAATGTTAGAGGCTGCAACGTTCTCATATAAACCCGTGTCGTAATCCTGAATCCTTGTGCCGGATTGGCGTCAGTTTTCCAGCAATTTTTCCCGCGCCAGTAAGTCGTCTATAACCGGCTCGGGGTAACTAAGAAGCCGGCCGAATCGGCGGGCAATCTCCTCTCGCGCTTCGCCTTCGTAATTACCCGCTGATACCAGCGCGGCCTTGTCGGCTTTGATCTGCAAATAGCGGTCTAGCGTGTCGCCCGTGTAAATCAGTAAAACATGTTTTCCGTCGGCCACGTTCGCGGGATAAAGGTCGGTGACGAGGAAGTCTGTCTCGCGCCACATCAGGACATCGTTCCTCCTGGCGATGACGGCGGCATCATCCATCATGGCATCCATTTCCCCGGGCGACATCACTTCGCTCAGTGCGAGTGTTTTGACACCCAGCCGAACGACTTCGGAAAAACCGCCCAGAATTCCCAGGTTGTAGGAGCGTTCGTCAATATCGGGCTCCTGCGCATTGGCCTGGCTTAGCATGACCAGCAAGGTCAACAGAGGGAAAATCAGTTTCATTCTCATTCTCAGGCACCTCCAACGGATGAACAAAGAGTACCCGATCAGAAGGCAAAGAGTGATATTCTCGCCGCGAGTTGCCACAGGAGAAGCCGTTTCGATGAGCGGGCAGTCCCGAAAAATTGCAGGCGTTATGGGTGGCATGGGTCCTGATGCGACCGTCGATTTTATGTCGAAAGTCATTGCCATCACGGATTCCGGCCGTGATCAGGATCATGTTCACATGATCGTGGACCAGGATCCGACCGTGCCAAACCGGCAGGCCGCCATCAATAGCGGCAAGGATGATGTATCGCCGCATCTTGCGGCCATGGCGAAGCGACTCGAAAATGCCGGTGCGGACTTTCTCGTGATGGTTTGTAATACCGCCCATGTGTTTCTCGACGGCGTACGCGCTTCGACGAAAATTCCATTTATCAGCATTATTGACGAAACGATTGCTGAAATTGACAAGCTTTGCGTGGAAGCGAAAACAGTCGGAATCATGGCGACCGACGGCTGCCTCGACACCAACATCTACCAGGACGCGGTCAAAGCATCGGGTCGCACACCGCTTGTTCCGGATGACGCGGGAATCCGGCGACTGATGGAATTAATCAATGCTATTAAAGCCGGCAACAAGGATGACAAGATAGCGCAAGGCATGGAAGCGGTCGCTCAGTCGCTGCTCGCGAGAGGTGCCGACGTGATCATTGGTGGCTGCACGGAAATCCCGATCGTATTCGAAGGGAATGAATTCCCGGTGCCGGTCATTGCATCAACCAACGTGCTGGCGAAACGAACGCTTACGCTGGCTCAGGGCCTGGAGCCCTTACCAGCTAAAAATTAATCAACAGGAAGGAATACCGACTATGCTGCTCTCACGATTTCCAAGAGTCTCACTTGCCCATCTGCCAACGCCGTTGGAATATCTCCCCCGACTCAGCGAGCATCTTGGCGGGCCGCATATTTACGTTAAGCGGGACGACTGCACCGGTTTAGGCACGGGTGGCAACAAGACTCGCAAGCTCGAGTTCCTGGTTGCAGACGCAATCCAGAAAAATGCAGACGTCATCATTACGCAGGGCGCAGTGCAGTCCAATCACGCCCGGCAAACAGCTGCAGCAGCATGCAAAGTGGGCATGGAATGCGAGCTGATCTTCGAAAAGCGCGTCAAAGACGCCGATGATGCTTACAAGAACTCCGGCAACGTGTTACTCGACCGGATATTCGGCGCCAACATACGTGAAGTGGCCAAAGGTTCCGACATGAATGCGGCAATGGAAGCCCTTGCTGATGAACTCCGCGCAGAGGGGAAAACACCATACATTGTTCCCGGTGGTGGCTCGAATACAATCGGCGCACTTGGCTATATCGACTGTGCGCTCGAGTTCATGTACCAGGCTAACCGTGACGGCCTTGTTATCGATCATGTGGTTCATGCCACCGGCAGCGCCGGTACCCAGGCGGGACTGGTGGTCGGCTTAAAGGCGACGAGTTCGAACATTCCCTTGCTCGGCATTGGCGTCAACGCGCCGAAAGACGTACAGGAAGAGAAAGTATGGCAGCTGGCGGTTGAAACGGCTGAGTACGTTGGCGCGCCCGGCTGCGTTCAGCGCGAGGACATTGTCGCAAACTGCGACTACGTTGGCGATGGGTATGGCGTGCCGACCAAAGCCATGAATGATGCCGTTATGCTGTTGGCCCGTCTCGAAGGCCTGTTGTTTGATCCTGTATACAGCGGCAAGGGCCTGGCCGGGATGATCGACCTGATCAAGACCGGTTATTTCGGGAAGGCTGAAAATATCGTTTTCGTCCACACAGGTGGCGTTGCAGGGCTCTTTGGATACAGCTCGCAGTTGCAGCTCTGAGTGTTTGTTAATAATTGTGAAGACTGCGAAAACTTCGTATTGATTCCGGTCTGACTGCCAGTAAACTTGCAGGCCATTTTGCTTGCGGTATTGATTTTTAGTTGCGAAAGCAACTACCTGGGGGAGCAGTGACCAATTCAACGATGCGCAATCCATTGCGTCGGGTTTCTTGCGGCATTTTGCTTGCAGTTGCATTGGTCGGTCAGGCGTCTGCACAGCAGGCCTCGGTGGGCGGGGCGCGGCCCGTTGCCCGTGCATTCCCTCTGGAAGTTGCGCCGGTCGTTGACGGTGACGTCCTGAATGACCCTGCCTGGGCGGGGGCTGAACCCATCACGGGCTTCATCCAGACCCAGCCCGATGCCGGGCAGCCGGCGAGCCAAAGAACAGAAGTATTTGTTGGTTTTACCGATTCGGCGATACATGTCGGCGTCGTTGCCTACGACACGAACCCGCAAGGGATTATTGCGACAGACAGTCGCCGCGATTCTTCACTCGACGATACCGACAGTTTTCGGGTCCTGATTGACGGGCTGCTGGATCGGCAAAACGGATTTGTTTTCGGCACCAATCCCGCCAGTGTCGAATTTGACGGCCAGGTTTCACGTGAAGGCGCCGGACAATCTATCTCGGGTGGCGATGGCGGGCTGAACATTAACTGGGATGCACCATGGATGGTGAAGTCGAGAATTGGTGATTTCGGCTGGAGCACCGAAATGCGAATCCCGTTCAGCTCTTTGCGCTTTGGCACCGACGAAGTGCAGTCCTGGGGATTCAACTTCGAGCGCCGGATCCGAAGAAACAACGAAATAGCCTATTGGGCGCCCATGTCCCAGGATCGCGACCTGCTCCGGGTGTCGGAGGCCGGAACTGTCGAGGGCATACGCCCGCCGCGACAACGTAACCTCCAGATCACCCCTTACGTTCTTGCCAAACGGCAGGAGGGCGGTGAGCTGCCGAACTCTGAAAATGATCAGGAATTCGGTTTTGACCTGAAATACTCGGTCACTCCGAGTCTCACACTTGATGCGACCTACAACACCGATTTCGCACAGGTTGAGGTTGACGAGCAACAGGTCAATCTTGACCGTTTTAATCTCTTCTTCCCGGAGAAGAGACCATTCTTCCTGGAGAACGCAGGCCAGTTTACGGTGGGTAATCCGCAAGAAGTCGAGCTGTTCTTTAGCCGTCGGATCGGCATCGCAGGTGGCACGCCTGTTCCGATCGACGGTGGCTTGCGCCTGTCGGGAAAAATTGGCGGAACGACTAATGTTGGTCTGCTATACATGGCCTCCGAAGCAGTACCTGGCCTCGCATCGGCCAACAATTATACGGTCGCTCGGGTAAACCAGGAGTTTGCCAATCGTTCATCAATTGGTTTTCTTTATGTTGATCGGGATGGAGATGGCAGCCTGCTTGGCAACGGCGGCGAGGACGAGAATCAGACGTATGCGATTGATGGTCGCCTTGGAATTGGCGCCAACGGCTTGTTGCAGGCATGGGCAGCCAAAACGAAAACGCCGGGGCTATCGGGCGACGACACCGCTTTTGCGCTCATTGGCGACTACAATAATGCTGACTGGACTGCCAGCCTCAAACTCACAGAAGTCGGTGCAAACTTCAATCCGGAGGTCGGCTTCCTGGCGCGAACCGACTACCGCAAGTTAGACACAACGCTCCTGAGAAGAATTCGCCCCGAAAATATGTGGAACCTGTTCGAAATCAGGCCACATGTTTCCTACCGGGGATTCTGGGATTCCAATGATTTCCAGGAAACCGGCTTCCTTCACTTCGACAGCCATTGGGAGTTCCAGTCGGGTACGGAGATTCATACCGGCTACAACTTCACGCATGAAGGCGTAAAGGATCCTTTCGAAATTGTAGACGGCGTGATTGTCCCGCCTGGCAGCTATGACGAAAGTGAACTCCAGCTTGTCTATACGGGAGACCAGTCTCAGCCGCTGAACTTGAGCATGCGTCTTGTCGCGGGCGGCCGATTCGGCGGCGACCGGGTCACAATGACGCCGACACTGAGATACCGCATCGGTGAGAAATTCAGCTCCGAGTTTGCCTATGTCTACAACGACTTCGATCTACCCGTCGAGAACGGCAAATTCACAGCCAACCTCGCAAGGATCAGGCTTTCTTATTCGTTTACGCCGAAGATGCTGATCCAGATCCTGGCCCAATACAATGAGCAGGCGGACCAGGTCTCGACCAATTTTCGCTTCTCATGGCTGCAGTCGGCAAACTCCGGTTTGTACGTTGTCTACAATGAGGTGGATGAGCGCGGCATCGGCGCGTCGCCACGCGGCAAAGAGTTCATCATCAAGTACAGCCGCATTTTCGACGTCTTCCGCTAATCGCCTTGCGGCGCGGCTCGAATCTGCATAGTGTGCGGTGAAAGGGGAGACACCGATGACACGAATTACTACAGTGGTTTTCCTGCTGCTGTCCATTTCAGGAATCTTGTCCGCCGCTGATCAGGAACGGCCACGCGCGCGAGACGCAGGCCTGGTCGTCGGGACTTTTCCGACCGGCGCTTTGAACGCGATTACGGATGTTGCAGGCGTCAAAGTCGGTCACTCTACGATCATCGAGGGTGATGACATTCGTACTGGCGTCACCGCAATCATTCCCGGTCCGGGAAATCTCTACACGCACCCGTTGCCGGCCTGGATTCATGTCGGCAATGGCTACGGCAAACTTGTGGGTGAAACGCAGGTCCGCGAGTTTGGTGAAATCGAGACGCCGATTCTGCTTACCTGCACGCTCTGTGTCTGGAGCGCGGCCAACGGTCTGAAAGAGTGGGTCTACGAGCAGCCGGGCATGGGTGAGCACACCGTCAACCCGATCGTCGGGGAGACCAATGACTCGCGTGTCAACAACATGTGGGCCGATCCGGTACAAAAAGAACATGTCTTTGAAGCGCTGCAAAGTGCATCTTCCGGGCCGATTGCAGAAGGCAGCGTCGGTGCCGGGACAGGCACGCAGGCATTCGGCTGGAAGGGGGGCATCGGCACCAGCTCCCGTGTGCTTCCGGAGTCACTTGGAGGCTACACGGTGGGCGTCCTTGTGCAGACCAATTACGGCGGGGTGCTCACTATGAATGGTGCACCAGTCGGTCGAGAGTTGGGGACATACTCGTACCGCAGTGACCTGGAGGGTGCCGGTAAGGACAATAATCAGGAAGACGGTTCGATCATGATGGTGGTTGCCACCGATGCGCCGCTTAATGCGCGAAGCCTGGATCGCATCGCAATGCGCGCAATGATGGGTCTCGCCCGGACGGGATCATTTGCGAGCAATGGCTCTGGCGACTATGTCATCGCGTTTTCCACTGATCCGGCTGTTCGTCGTCCGCGCGAAAGCACCACGCCCGTGACGACGCCGTCACTCGTCAACGATTCGATGTCGCCGCTGTTTGCGGCTGCGGCAGAGGCTACCGAGGAAGCCATTTACAACGCGATTTTCAAAGCAACCACGGTCACCAGCTCGCGCGGCACCCTGGAGGCCATTCCGATCGAGGATCTCGAGCGAATTCTGAAGAAATACAAAGTGCTGAACTGGGACGCATCAGTTAGTCCCGGCAATACCAATAACAAGTAGTTAGGGGGAGATATGAAATCCATCCTGCGACGTGCGGGAGCGACAGCCGTCATTCTCACTGTGACTCTGTTCAACCCGGCTTATGCACAAGACGAATTTATATTCTGGCCCGACGCTGATTACGATCCCGCCATTCCCTCGTTCGAAGATGTCCTGGGCTACAACCCGGGTGATCGGATCACCTGGCATCGTGATGCCATTCGCTACTACGAAGCATTACAGGCGGCAGCACCAGACCGCATTTTTGTAAGCCGGTACGCCCGGTCCTGGGAAGGAAGGGACCTTATCTATGTCGTTGTTACGTCGCCGCAGAACATGGCACGGATAGACGACGTAAAGGCCGGCATGCAGCGTCTCGCTGATCCGAGGTTGACCACTCGCGCCGAGGCAGAGGCAATCATCGCTGATCAGCCTGCCATTACGTGGCTTTCCTATGGCGTACATGGGAACGAAATATCATCGACTGATGCTTCAATGTTGACGGCGTATCACTTGCTCGCGTCACGTGGAGACCAGCGTGTAGCGAACATCATGCGGGATACGGTTGTCGTCATTGATCCGATGCAAAACCCAGATGGGCGCGATCGATTCCTGCAACATTTCAATATGTCCGAGGGCCTGATACCCGACGATGATCGAATCTCGGCAGAGCATGACGAGCCCTGGCCGGGCGGCCGCACCAATCATTACCTGTTCGACCTGAATCGAGACTGGTTCATCATGACCCAACCCGAAACCCGGGGGCGGATTGAGCTGGTGCAGGAATGGTATCCGGTGGCCTTTGTCGATGCGCATGAGATGGGTTCCGACGGCACCTACTATTTCGCACCCGAGGCCATTCCGTATAACCCGCACCTGGCTGCGGATCAGCGTTCCAGTCTGGAGTTGTTCGGCAAGAATAATGCCCGATGGTTCGATATATTCGGCATCGACTACTTCACTCGCGAAGTCTACGACGCCTTTTATCCCGGATACGGTGCCAGTTGGCCGTCCTATTTTGGCAGCGTTGCGATGACATACGAACAGGCGTCATCGCGCGGCCTCGTGTTTCGCCAATACGACGGCAACCGGCTTACTTACCGATACACCGTGCGTAATCATTTTGTTACGTCACTGGGCACTGCGGAAACCGTGCAAATAAATCGGGAGAAATTACTGACTGACTTCTACGACTACCAGGTGACGGCAATCGAGGAGGGGCGCAGCGACGCTATTCGGTCCTACATTATCCCCGCGCAGAGCGACCAACCGGCGGCTAACAAGCTGGCAGGACTTCTTGTTCAGCAGGGCGTGGAGGTCGGGCGATCGACCGAGTCTTTCAACGCTTGTGGAAGTGAATACGGTGCCGGCAGCTACATTATCGATACGAGCCAACCTGCCAAGCGCCTGATCAGAACGTTAATGGATCCTGATGTGCCACTCGAGGAGGATTTTCTGGAAGAACAGGAGGCCCGCCGGGAAAGAAACGTCGGTGATCAGATTTACGACGTTACAGCCTGGTCCCTGCCTCTGATGTTCAACATACGTTCGGACAGCTGCAGCCGGTCCGTTACGCCATCGATGGTTGCTGCGGGACCTGAACTCATTCAGCCGGGCAAGGTGTCGGGCGGTGCAGGATCCGTCGCCTATATCGTTCCCTGGGGTACCGCGGCTTCAGCGAGACTGCTGGCAAACGCATTGGTTCGCGGGCTGAAAGTCAAGAGTAATGATCTCGCATTCACTCACATGGGCAATCGTTATCCGTCCGGAACATTGATTATCGATGTAGCTGACAATCCGGGCGACGTTGCGACGATGATGGCGGAGCTGGCCGAATCGACGGGCGCAGATATCGTTTCGGTCGATGATAGCTGGGTTACCGACGGGCCAAACTTCGGTAGCGGCAATGTTATTCGCTTTTCGATGCCCAGGGTCGCTATGGCCTGGGACAATCCCACGCGTTCTTATGTTGCCGGCAATACTCGCTATGTCATCGAACGCCAGTTCGACTATCCCGTTACTGCGATCCGGACTTCGCGGATAGCAAGCTCCGATCTATCGCGTTATCACGTACTCATTCTTCCCGAAGGCGATGGCTACGCCAGCGTCCTGGGTGAAGGTGGCATCGCAAACCTGAAGGACTGGGTGTCGAAAGGCGGTGTACTGATCGGCATCGGCAACGCGAATCGTTTCCTGACCAGTCCGGACGTGGATTTGCTTGCTATTCGTCGCGAGGATGCGGTGTACGAAGTCGAGACAGAGGATAGCGGCAGTGACGGTGATGAGGAATCGGCAACGGTTGCCGGCCGCTTCATTAGCGAAGAGTCCGAGTACCGGGATTTGATCATTCCGGAAAAGGACGATCCGGATTCCGTTGCCGGCGTCCTGGTTCGCGCCGACGTTGATCCCGATCACTGGCTCGGCGCAGGTGTTGCGTCGACCCTCAATGTGCTGGTCCGTGGCTCGGATATCTACACGCCAATCACGATCGACAATGGCATCAACGTGGCGCGATTCCAGGGTGCGGAGGAGTTGCTGGCGAGCGGCTACATCTGGGAGGAGAACCGGAAGCAACTGGCGTACAAACCGTTTGTGGTTGCGCAGCCCAGTGGGCTTGGCTACGTGATTGGATTCACCCAGGACCCGAATGTGCGTGCCTACCTCGACGGGCTCAACGTCATCTTCATGAACGCAATCTTCAGGGGTAGTGCCAAGGCGCGGCCGGTGCGCTGATCGATCGGGGTCAGAGCACAGCTCTGACCCCTCAAGACTGCCTCGTGCCTACTTGTATACCGTGCCGCCTTTCATGACAAAACTGACGTTCTGCAACACGGCGATGTCATCAAGCGGGTCGCCACGAACCGCAATAATATCTGCCTGGAAGCCTTCCTCAATCCGGCCGTGGGTGTCGCCGATGTCGAGAAAATCAGCTGCAACGATTGTTGCAGACTGGATCGCTTCCATGGGTGGCATTCCCTCTGCCACCATTAACGCAAATTCCTGGGCATTGTCGCCATGCGCCGAAACGCCGGTATCAGTCCCGAAGACGATAGGTACGCCGCGGCGGTAGGCCTTGCCAAAAGTGTCTGCGATGATCGGTCCGATGGCTGCGGCTTTGGGCCGAACCAGTTCCGGGAAGAAGCCGTCGATAGCCGCTTTCTCTGCGACCCAGCTTCCAGCCATAACCGTCGGCACATAGTAGGTGCCTCGCTCGATCATCAGGTCCATGACTTCCTCGCTCATGTAGGTTCCATGCTCGATCGATGCAACACCCGCCAGTACGGCACGCTTCATTCCCTCTGTACCGTGTGCATGCGCAGCGACCCTGAGTCCGTAGTCGGCCGCCGTATCAATGATTGCCTCCAGTTCCTCCATCGTGAATTGAGGATTCTGGCCGTTCTTCGCGACACTGAGCACGCCACCTGTCGCAGTGATCTTGATCCAGTCGGCGCCGTCTTTATAGCGTTGACGAATTGCCTGCCGGGCATCTTCGACTCCATTGACCACGCCATCCTTGGGCCCCGGATTCGCACCGAAATGCGCTGCCCAGCCGTTGGTTGGATCGCCGTGACCGCCGGTTGATGCAAGTGTTTTTCCAGCGGAGAAAATCAATGGCCCTGGCACGTCGCCCGCAGCAATCGCCTTTCTGAGAGCAATCGTGACGTTGAACGGGTCACCAAGATTTCTAACCACCGTGAAGCCCGCGTTCAGTGTTCGACGGGCGTGTTTTGCGGCATCAAACGCGTAGTCGGCTTCATTCAGTACGAAACGATTGAGGTTACTGCTCGCGGAGTATTCCCCGGTCAGATGAACGTGCATATCCATCAGTCCCGGCAACACGGTTGACTGGCGCAGATCGATCAGGGTGTCACCGTCGGCCGGCGTTACAAAACCGGACTCGACGGCCGTGATTGTGTCGCCGCTGATTCGGATGGTCCGGTCGTTGTAGGCTCGACCTGCATCGACATCAATCATGCGACCGGCGTGAATCAGGGTGTCGGCTGCAACCGGACCGGTACAGAGCAGCAGCATTGAAGTTATTGTAATTAACTGTTTCATATGACGTTTCCCGTGACAGATATTTGTTCTTCTGGTCGCTGGACTCCCCCAGGCGAGCCGCCGATATTAAACGAATTGCCAAGAATTGCAGCGATTATGCGAAGATACGCCATCCGTTGGCATAGCTCGAAGCGGCCGGCAAAAGAGAATAAGAAAGGAGCAGTCTATGGCAGGGGGAACCGGTTCCAAGGAACAATGGTCTTCGACCTGGGGGTTTTTACTGGCGGCGGTCGGGTTTGCCGTCGGCATGGGCAACATCTGGCGCTTTCCTTATCAGCTTGGTGAAAACGGCGGTGCCGCGTTCCTGATCGTTTACCTTGCCTGCGCTCTCGGCATCGGGCTGCCGCTTCTGATTACGGAGTTTTCCATAGGCCGTCGCGGCGGCGCGAGCGCTTCGCAAAGCGTCATCAACGTCGCCAGGGAGACAGGTCGAAGTTCGAAATGGGGAATCATCGGTACCCTCGGCATCTTCTGTGCCTTCATCATCCTCACCTACTACACGGTGCTGTCCGGCTGGACGCTGGATTATTTCGTCAAAGCAGCATCCGGTGTATTCGAGGGGGCCGATGCAGAGCAAACCGGCGCCATGTTTGCGGCGCTGCTGGCCAATCCATGGATGCTGATGTTCTGGAACACGGTGGTGCACATCCTGATCATCCTCGTTATCCGCCAGGGGGTGCAGTCGGGCCTTGAGCGCGCTGTCAAGATCCTGATGCCGGCCCTGTTCGGCGCGATTATCGTCATGGTGCTCTACGGTATTTTTGCCGGTGATATGGGTGCCACGCTGCGCTTCCTCCTCGAACCGGATTTTTCGAAAATCACGTTCGGCACGTTGATGGCGGCTATCGGTCAGGCGTTTTTCTCGATCGGTATCGGCATGGGTTCGCTCATTGTGTTCGGTTCCTATATGCCGAAGGATTTCTCAATTCCGCGGTCGTCAATTTACGTCATCTTTATGGACACGGGCGTCGCAGTGCTGGCGGGTTTTGCAATCTTTCCGCTGGTATTCGCCTACGGGCTCAGTCCGGAGGGTGGCCCGGGCCTGATCTTCCAAACTCTGCCGCTGGCGTTCGGCCAGATGCCGGGCGGTCAGCTTTTTGGCTCGATATTTTTCGTGCTCCTGATCGCTGCGGCGCTTTCTTCGTGCCTCGGCCTGGCCGAGGGAGTAACCAACTGGATGGACGAGCACATGGATGTGCCGCGGAAGAAGGGCGTGCTCTGGGTCAGCGGTACCGCGTGGGTCATCGGTATTGCGTCGATCCTGGGTTTCTCGGTCTGGAAGGACAGCTGGAGTGAGTTGGGTTTGCTGTACTGGATTCCTTCTTATGACGGCAAGGATATCTTCGATACGCTCGATACCCTGGCGGCGAACAACCTGCTGCTGATCGGTGGCGCGTTGTCGGCAATCTTCTTCGGCTGGCTGGTACCGAAAGCGCTCAAGCTTGAGGAAATCAACGTCCGGGACGGCCTGTTCTTTCAATTCTGGCGTTTCATGATCCGGTTCGTGATTCCCCCGGTCCTGATCGTCACGTTGCTCATGGGCATTACCGAGTAGGCTGGTCTTGCGCAATCGGCCGAACCCGCGCCGCTGTCACCCCGCACAACCTGACCCGGGCATTCCGGGCGACTATCGCGCATGCGCACGGTAATCGTCGGCGCCGGCCTCATTGGCCTGACGACGGCCCAGGCGTTAGCCGAACGCGGTGAGGAAGTGCTGGTTCTCGAAGCTCGCGAAGGCGTGGGCCTTGAAACCAGTTTCGCCAATGGTGGCATGTTGACGCCGTCGATGCCCGAACCCTGGAACGGACCCGGCGTTTTCGGTCATCTGCTGACCTCGCTATTCAACCCACATGCTGCGATGAAGCTTCGTCTCGGCGCTGTCCCCTCGCTCATGACGTGGGGAATCGGTTTCATCCGCAATTCCAGTACGCGTCGCTATCTTTCCGCGTCGTTGAATAACTACAGGATGTCCTGTTACTCAATCCAAAAGACACTCGATATATCGAGGCGGCTGGAGCTCAGCTATGATCTTTCGGAACAGGGAACGCTCTGCATCTTCAAGGACCCGGGCCAGATGGAGGAGCGACGCATTCTCTGCAAATACCTTGAGGACTATGGTCTCAGTGCTGAGGAACTCGATGCAGAGCAGGTGATTGCCAGGGAGCCAGCACTTGGGCCGATACGTAACCGGCTGATCGGCGGAATCTGGTTGCCCGACGACGCCCGCGGAGACGCGCACCTTTTCTGCCGCGAACTGGAGTCAGTGATTGTTGCAGAGGGCGGTGAAATCAGAACGGGAACGTCGGTGTCGGGCATTGCGACGAAGGGTGGCAAAGTCTGCGGCGTCGAGATTGGCAACGAGCTTCTCGAAGCGGAGCGTGTTGTGATCGCTGCCGGTTCCCACAGCCCTGCACTGTTGGCAACAGCAGGCCAGTCGCTTGCCGTAAAGCCAGCCAAAGGTTATTCGATCACGTTCGACGGTAGTAGCCTCGACCGGCTTCCCGATGTGGCCATCGGGGATGACGCTCTGCACGCAGTCATTACGACATTCGGCAAGAGATTGCGCGTTGTCGGAACCGCTGAGTTTACGGGCTTTGACAAGAGCCTGACGAAGGAGCGGATCGATAATCTGTTTCACGTTTTGGATACAGTGCTCCCCGAGCAATCTGCAGTGCTCGATCGCAGTCAGGCATCTGCCTGGGCCGGGTTGCGACCGATGAGTAACGACGGGAAACCTTTCATCGGTGTAAGCGCGGTCGGCGGGCTTTTTGTCAATACCGGGCATGGCGCGTTAGGTTGGACCATGGCAATGGGCTCCGCAAACCTGCTGGCAGACCAGATGTGTGGCACGGTAGCCGAAATTGATGGCAAACCGTTCGACGCGCGTCGATAGCGTTAAGGGAAAACGTGACCATCTTAATGGCAATGGATTTGTCGTCGTCGTAGTCTCTTTAATCGATTGCTATCGGATTGTTCATGAGAATAGTCACTGTCTTTTCGTTGGTCGCCCTGCTCGCGGCGTGCAACACGGCGCATCAGGAGGCGACGGTGCCTGGCCGATGGTATACAGCGGAGCAGGTGACAGCGGGCAAAGACCTGTATATGACCCATTGTGCGGTTTGCCATGCGGAAGATGGCAGTGCGACTGTTGAATGGCGCACACCCGGAGCGGACGGCCACTATCCACCACCGCCGCTGAACGGAAGTGCACACACCTGGCACCATCCACTCGAAGTGCTGGAGAGCACCATTGCGAATGGTGGCGTTGAATTTGGCGGCGTGATGCCTGGTTTTGCCGCAACGCTCGACGGGGATGAACGCCTCGCCGTTATCGCCTGGATCCAGAATTTCTGGAGCGACGATATTTATTCCCGCTGGACAGAAATCAACGAGCGCACGCAGTAAGCCGGCTCCGGCTGCTCCCACACAATAACGCCCCGGATTTTTACTTGAAAAAGCAATGTGTTGGAAATTGCGCCAGATCACAGCTCCGCGTGTGACTGATCTCTAGAATTCGCCGCTGACGTTATGTTTTGTTTTGATCCTTATTATGTCAAACAAAGTGGCCGCACAGTCATTGCAGCAAAAGGTGTCCCTGACATTGCTCATTGTCATGGGTGCCATGGCGCTGTTGAGCTACGTCACCCTGCAAGGCGTTGTGGCGCCGGCATTCGATCAACTTGAACTTGATGAGGCCAGAACCAACCTGGTTCGCGCGGAACGCGCCATCCAGAATGATATTCAGAACCTGGCTGCTATCACCGGCGACTGGGGCCTGTGGGACGACGCCTACGACTATGTCAGAGGGGAGTATCCGGCCTTCGAGGACAGTAACCTGGATCGGCCAACGCTAACCAATCTTGGCCTGAATTTGCTGGCCATTTATGACGTGAGCGGCGAGATGATCTGGGGCCAGCTTGATTACCAGGAGCAGGTGGAGGACATCGGGTTGCTCGGGGTTCTCAACAGAGACAACGATGTATCGAGTTTCCTGATCACTCACACCGATCCGGCAAGCCAGGTCTACGGCCTGCTGCGCACAGACCTGGGGCCGATGATTTTTACCTCCTGGCCTGTTGTTCGGAGTGATGGCAGCGGTCCGATCGCAGGTACGATGATCATGGGGCAATTCCTGCACGACCAGCGACTTGCCAGACTGCGCGAACGAACCGAGGTCAAGCTTGGCTGGACCCTTATTGACTCACCGGCAGATATCGAGCAGGCGCTGGAGCTACCCTTGAATGGGTTCGGTGAGGGGTCGATGCATCACGAGACCTCGCCGACGGCTGTTACCAGTACCGGCGTGCTCCAGGACTTGTTCGGCAATCCGCTCCTGATATTGGAAGTGAGCACGCCGCGAAGCATTTCCAGTCTGGGGCATTCGACCGTAAACGGTGCGCTCTTGTTTCTCGGCCTGGTCGCCGTGATCGTTGCTGTTGTTACCTGGTGGTTGTTGCGACGAATGATCGTTTCGCCATTGGCCGGGCTCGCCGACCATATCACCTCGATTCGAAAGAGCGGGGATCTCACGCACAAGCTCACCGAAGTCCCAAATGACGAGATTGGCGCGCTGGCTCACGAATTCGACAAACTGACCGATGAGCTGCACGAAGCCCGCAAACTGCTGCTCGACCAGTCATTCAAGGCGGGCAAAGCCGATACGGCGGCCGAGGTGCTGCACAATATTCGCAACGCGATGACGCCAATGATTAACGGCATCGATCGCCTTGGCAAGAATTTTGCCGTCGCCGACAAATTGAAAGTGAAACAGGCAATCGAGGCACTGACGAGCCCCGACTGCCCGCCGGACAAGGTCGAAAAGTACTTTCAATATATCGACTCCGCGTTTTCTCATATAGAGGCCAGCAACAAGGATGCTGCCGAAAATCTCAATATCGCTTCGAAACAGGCGCGCCAGGTCGAAGCCATTCTCGCAGACCAGGAAAGACATGCGCACGCTGTGCCGGTGATCGAAAAACTCAGTCTTGACGAGGTCCTCGACGAAGCAGTTCTGGTCATTCCAAAAGTCGATGGACCGGCAATTGATCTCGAATTGGGAGACGGCGTATACGACATCAGCGTTCGCGCGCATCGCGTCGGGCTGCTCCAGGTGATGGGCAACCTGGTGCTCAACGCCTACGAGTCGATTCAACGAAGCGACTCGCCCAGCGGCCGAATCGGGATCAGCGTCTGCCAGGAAACGGTCGGCGAGCAGTCGATGGTACGTCTGGTGGTTGCCGATACCGGGTGCGGCTTTGATGAGGGCACCGGCGAAAAGATTTTCCAGAGA
This sequence comes from Woeseiaceae bacterium, assembly GCA_024640315.1. Lineage (GTDB taxonomy): Bacteria > Pseudomonadota > Gammaproteobacteria > Steroidobacterales > Woeseiaceae > SZUA-117. The sequence continues at coordinate 2,557 of JAHEFF010000028.1, read as the reverse complement.
GGCTTCTCTTCGAAGGAAGGGCATATGAGCGGATTGGGGCTGCACTGGTGCGCCAATGCGCTGGCCGGAATGGGCGGGCGTATCCAGGCAGAAAGCAAAGGCCCCGGTCACGGAGCAGAATTTCATGTGTTGCTACCTGCAGCACAGGGAGGCTATAGGTGAATACCGACATGAATGACGACAGCATCCGCGTGTTGATTGCAGATGACGATGAACAAATCATTGAGTGTTATCGGGAGGCCTTCGGTACACCTGAGGCAACTGATTACATAAAAGCGCTTGACGCACTCGATGCGGAGCTGTTCGACGTTGACAGCGATGTCGCAGCGGCACCGAAGTTCGATATCGTTGCCTGCACCCAGGGGCAGGACGCAATCGATAAGGCGCTTGAAGCATCGGATGACGGGCATCCGTTCGACGTGGTCATTCTCGATGTACGAATGCCACCCGGAATCGACGGCGTGGAGGCCGGGAGTCGAATCCGGGAGCTGGATGCTGATGTCCCGATTGTCTTTGTTACCGGTTTCTCCGACATTCCGAGGGAAGAGTTGGAGCGCCGCGTTCCGCCGCCGATGAAGCTTCACTATTTTAACAAACCGCTGTCATTCATGAAGCTGGCGCGGGACGTTGCCGGCCTTGTCGGCGCTCACTAGAGGACGATACAAGTGACTCCGCCAGAACCAACGTCAACAAACCGCATCCTCGTCGTCGATGATGACGCAATGCTGATTGGGGAATACCTGCGATGCCTCGGTGAGGGTTTTGAGCCGGACGCCGCGACTGCAACCCTGGGCGATCTGGAAAAAGTGCTTTTCGGCGAGGAAACCGACGAAACAGGCGCTGCGAAATTCGATGTCCAATCCCGTAGCCAGGGCGAAGCGGCAGTTGAGGCGGTGCGCGACGCTGTGAAGACAGGATCGCCATTTTCGATCGTCTTCCTGGATATACGAATGCCGCCAGGCATCGATGGAATCGAAGCCGCGCGGCGAATTCGGCAAATTGATCCGAATGTGAATATCGTCATCGTGACGGGTTCGCTTAGCCCTGAGCCTGAAAACCTCGGCACAGCAATTCCGCCTGCGGATCGTATCTTCTTCTTCAAGAAACCCTTTCATGCCGTTGAATGCCGGCAGCTGGCAGCAGCGTTGTGCGGCAAATGGCACGCCGATCTCGCGCTGCGTCGGGCCAACGACATTCTTGAGCAGCGGGTGTGGGAACGCACCGAGGCCTTGCACAAGCTGGCTTACTACGATCCGGTGACGCATCTGCCCAATCGATTAAAGCTGTTAGACGAGCTAGAGCAGCTAATCAACTCGGAAACCTGTACCGATCTGAATACGGCGACTGTCTTGCTCGATATCGATCGTTTTTCCTTTCTCAACGAAACAGTGGGCTACGATTCCTGCACCGACTTGCTCGCATCCATCGGCAAACGGTTGATACGGGCGTGCCGGGACCTGCCGCACGAACAGAACAGCATTGTCGGACGTTTTGGCGCAGATGAATTCGCCTGCCTGATCCCCGGTGTCGCAGACATGAACGAACTGAAGACGTTCGTCGAATTGATCAGGACGTGCATCGAAGAGCCGTTCCTGATTGGCGGGCGGGAGGTTTTCCTGAAGGCCAGTTTTGGCGTTGCATGGCATCCGATGCACGGTCGCGACGCGAAGACCGTATTCAGGTGTGCCGAAGCGGCACTGCATCGCTCAATGCGCCGACCCGAGAGAAGCGTCACCTGGTATCACAGTGAAATGGGGCACCGGGCGAAGCACAAGTTTGATTTGCAGTCAGAACTGCGACAAGCGATCGAAAACGGCGAGATCATTACCTGGTTTCAGCCGCAGCTGTCACTTGATTCCGGCAAGATCGCCGGAGTGGAGGCGCTTGCGCGCTGGCATCGGCCTGATGGCACCGTCATTCCGCCTGTCGATTTTGTGCCACTCAGTGAGGAAATCGGCATCTCGGATATGCTATTTGAAGCAGTTCTTCGACACGTGTGCAAAACTGTAGCCGCCTGGAAAAAAGACTTCAGTTGGGATGTGCCGGTAAGCGTCAATCTGTCGGCCCATCAACTGCGAAACCACAAATTGGTTGAAATCATCAAGTCGATTCTGGACAAGCAGGGCGTAGAGGAAAATCTGCTAAACCTTGAATTGACCGAGACGGTTTTGTTAGAAGACCTCACGATCGCGGAGCCGGTTCTACGCGACTTGTCCGAGTACGGTGTCGGTATTCACATTGATGATTTCGGTACCGGCTATTCCTCGCTCAGTTACCTCGCGGATCTCCCCGTACAGACGTTGAAAATTGATCAGTCGTTTGTAGAGAGGTTAACGGAGTCGGAATCCAATTCCCGTGTGGTGCAGGCGATTGTCGGCCTCGGCAAGGCAATGAACCTCGACGTCGTTGCAGAGGGCGTCGAAACTGAACAGCAGTTACTCATGGTCACCAAGTACGGATGCGACCTGGCACAGGGCTATTTCATCGGTCGCCCCATGCCGGAGGCCGACTTTATGGACTGGTGCCATGCGGTCGACCAGACGACAAACGATCTGCC
>JAHEFF010000097.1 GCA_024640315.1 Woeseiaceae bacterium | reverse complement strand
GCTCCTGGCGAAGTTCGAAAACCGCCCGGCACCTGCCAACTAGAGCCTCGCACTCATGAACCCGACCGGTTCATTTACATCGTTGCAGGACTGGCTTCCCTGGCTGGAGACATTGTCCCCCAGGGAGATTGTTCTCGGCCTGGAGCGTGTCGAGGACGTCCTCGGCAGGCTGTCTGTCAAGCGACCGAAACTCGTCGTCAACGTCGCCGGAACCAATGGCAAGGGATCCAGCGTCGCAATGTTTGAAGCACTGCTGCGAAAAGACGGCATGCGCATCGGCTGTTACACCTCACCTCATCTGATTCGCTACAACGAGCGCATTCGAATCGCAGGAAAATCCGCAAGTGACGCCGAAATTCTCGTCGCACTGGAGCGGGTTGAAGCAGTTCGCGGCGATACTCCGCTGACGTTCTTCGAGTTCGGCACGCTTGCGGCACTGGTTGCATTCGCCAGGGCTGATGTCGAGGTCTGGATTCTCGAAGTGGGCATGGGTGGCCGACTCGACGCAGTCAACGCGATCGATCCTGATGCAAGCCTGATTACCAATGTATCTCTCGATCACTGCGCCTGGCTCGGCGATAACATCGAGTCGATCGCCAAGGAGAAAGCCGGTGTTATGCGCCGGGCTAAACCGGTTATTTTTGGCTCCGAATCCGTGCCGCAGGCGATTATGGATTACGCCACGGAAAGCGGTGCCGATTTGCGGATTGCCGGGAAAGACTTTTCCTTCGGCGCCGACCAGGCCGATTTCTCAACGTGGAGCTGGCATGGCAGTCGTATTGAACTGAACGGCCTGCAACGTCCGGCTTTGCCTGGAGATGTACAGGTGGCGAATGCGGCAGCAGTGCTCGCGGTGATTGAGGCACTGGGTCTGGACCATCTTCTGGAGTCGGCGCAGGTGAGCGATGCGCTTGCGTCCATTGACCTGCGGGGCCGATTTCAGGTGATCGACAATCGCTGGATCCTGGATGTCGCGCACAATCCGCAGGCAGCTGCTGTTTTGGCCGATCGACTGAATGAGCGACAAATCGAGGGCAGGATTACAGCTATTGTGGGCATGCTTGCCGACAAAGACGTGGAAGGTTTTGTCGCGCCCCTGCTCGACATTGTGGACTCCTGGATCGCAGTGAGTGTCACGGGGTCCCGGGCGCAGTCTGCCGGCAAGCTCGCGCCGATGGTTGCAGACCTCACAGGCAAACCCTGCCTGGTCATGGACGACCCCAACGACGCTTTCCGGTTTGCCGACGAACAGGCAGGTGAAAATGATGTCATTCTGGTCGCGGGTTCGTTCTACATCGTAGGGCCGGCGCTGAAATGGATTGAGGCCAATTAGGTTATACTCGCGCCGAATGCATAACCTGTCGGACAGAGCGTTGAAAGAACGGGTCACCGGGGCGGTGGTGCTCGTGGTTTTTGCCGTGCTGGTGGTGCCCATTTTCCTCGATGGTCCCTCCGTTGAGGATGAGATCGTCAGCGAAGCGGTGACACTGCCTGGGCAGAATAACCAGGAGCGCAAACAACAGACTATCGTGCTCGATCGCAATCGCAGCGAGCCCGTGCCTGTGTCCCGGACGCCCGCAAGCACCCAGTCCAGCCCGGTCCCGGCGGCAGCCGAAAAGCAGGAGCCGATGGCGAAGAAACAGGAGGAGAGCAAGCCTGTCGCGGCACCAGCCTCGTCACCCCCCGACAACAACAGCACGCCTGCCGCCGCCGCCCCTGCCGCTTCGACGAACGCGTCGGAGACCGGCATGTGGGCGGTTCAGCTGGGTAGCTTTTCAAGCCAGGAAAACGCAGAAGCCCTGGCTTCCAGTTTGAGAGATCAGGGGTACGCGGCATTCCTGAGCCAGTTGCAGAGGGACAACGGTCAACTGCACCGTGTTCGCATTGGACCACAGAAAGATCGTGCGAGTGCCGAGACGATAGCGGCGCAATTGGCCAAGAGTGGTCATAGCGGTCAGGTTGTTCCACACCCATAAGTGCGAATGGTTTGGGTTCTGTTAGAATCGCGACTCGGAACGCCGTATAGCCCGAATACTCAATAGTCAAAGCCACTGATGCAGATCGTCGATATAGTCATCATCGTTGCCACACTCGCCAGTGTTGTCTTCGGATGGTTTCGTGGGCTGGTCAAAGAAGCCATTTCAATCGCCACGCTTTTGGTCGCCATCTGGGCGGCGATGCGTCTGGGTCCGACTGCGGGCGGCTGGCTTGGTGGCACCATCGACTCGACGGAAGTGCAGCTTTGGGCGGGGCGTTTTCTGATTTTCGTCATTCTCCTGGCGGCCGGAGCAGTAATTGGGTGGGCTGTTTCCAAAATTGTTCATTTGTCGGGTTTGTCCGGATTTGACCGGTCGCTTGGCGCATTTTTTGGCCTGATACGCGCGACTTTGTTTGTGGGTGTGTTTGTGCTGACGGGGCGGTATGCAGGCTTCGATTCTGAACTCTGGTGGCTCAATTCACGGATAATCCCTTATGGCGAATATGTCGCTGACTGGATTATCGTGATGGCGCCGCGGGGGATGGAATTGCTACAGCCGGAGAACTTCCCCGAAGGCTTTGATATCCAGATACCTGACATCTAGCGAACTGAAAAGGATTGAATCAGAAACATGTGTGGGATTGTCGGAGTAGTTGGTAAACGGCCTGTCAACCAGTCGATTTACGACGCGCTAACTGTATTGCAGCACCGCGGTCAGGATGCTGCCGGAATCGTGACGTGGGGCGACGAGGGGCTCAAAGCCAGGAAAAGTAACGGCCTGGTCAGGGACGTTTTCCGACAGCGGCACATGTTGCGCCTGACCGGTAACGTCGGTATCGGGCATATCCGCTATCCAACCGCTGGAAGCTCTCAGTCAGCTGAAGCCCAGCCGTTCTATGTCAACTCGCCGTATGGAATTTGCCTTGCGCATAATGGCAATCTCACGAATCATGATGAGCTTGCCGAGTTATTGACCCGGGAAGATCGTCGGCACCTGAATACCGGATCCGACTCCGAAGTGCTGCTCAATGTATTCGCGCATGAATTGCAGAAAATAGCAGACGGGCGGCCGACCGCGGATAAGATTTTTGACTCCATCGATGCTGTTCACGATCGTTGCTCAGGCGGATACGCGGTCGTGGCAATGATCATCGGGCACGGTATCGTCGCGTTCCGCGATCCCAATGGAATTCGGCCCATCATGGTCGGCGAACGTGAAACGGAGCTCGGCACCGAATACATGGTGGCCTCGGAGTCAGTGGCGCTGCATAGCCTTGGCTTCGGAAACATGCGCGACCTGCATCCTGGCGAGGCTGTATTCATTGAGAATGACGGCACATTTCACAGTCGCGAATACTCGGGCAAAACCAGTTACTCACCGTGCATATTTGAGTACGTCTATTTCGCGCGCCCGGATTCAATTATTGACAACCTGTCCGTCTACAAAGCGCGACTGCGGATGGGCGAGCAGCTGGCGGGGCAAATTGTTCGTGAATGGCCGGACCACGACATCGACGCAGTCATACCGATTCCTGACACCAGTCGCACTGCAGCGGTCCAGGTTGCATACCATCTTGGCGTCAAGTATCGGGA
>JAHEFF010000027.1 GCA_024640315.1 Woeseiaceae bacterium | reverse complement strand
CGTTGAGTGCCGGCTACGGCCTCGACGGGCAGTCGATCATTAACGGAAACCGGGCGAACGACGAAAGGCGCGTCTTCATATCTGCGTTATCACTCGGCATGCCGCTGGGGAGTCGGCAAGGGCTAAAATTTGCTTACGTCCGCAACCGCACCAACGCGAGTAATGGTTCGGATACGGATTCGCTTGTCGTCGCCTGGTCGCTGCGTTACTGACTAGTTTGCGATTCGCCTGAACTGGCAATACAAGTACATCTGTTCGACGTCTCCCGGTGTGATATGCGTTTCCTTGTGTTGGCGGACCAGTTCAAACTGCTTGCCGAGCGTGTTCGAGAGTTGCTCGGAATCGTAACGTTGCACCGGAAGACCGCTGCATTTGGGCGGCGCTTCATGCGAAAACACGCCGATGATTACGTGACCAGCCGGTTTGACTGCGTTCAGCAAGTTGCTTCGATAGGCTTCCTGTTGTTCGGCCTCGGTAAGAAAATGTAACAAAGCACGGTCGTGCCACAGCTCAAACCGGTTCGGGGGTAATGCATAAGTCGTAATGTCACCGCTCAGCCACATGACCAGGTCCGCCTGTCGGCCCAGTCTTTTCCTGGAGTTTGCCAGCGCGCTGTCCGAAATATCGAGGACTGCAAGCGATTCGCAGCCTTCGTCCAGCAGATCGTCGATAAGAGTTGATGCGCCGCCGCCAACGTCAATAATCGGCGCATCCGCGTCGAGGTCGAGCTCCTTGATCCAGGACATTGATGTTTCGAGATGTGGCCTGTACCAGCCGAGCTTCTCGGCCAGGCGGGTCGAGTAAACCTGTTCCCAATACTCTTTTTGACTCATTGACGCGTTGCCCGTGGATGCTACATCTGCCGATTGTATAGAATTGTCAGCGTTACCGAGACCCGATGGAGGCAAATTGAGGTGTCAGAACAATTGCTTGTGATCATCGGCGTTACCGCGCTTGTGCTGGTCAGCCCCGGGCCGGATATGGTGATCGTATTGCGTAATACCTTATTGGGCGGGCGGCGTGCCGGCCTGCAGACATCCGCGGGTATCCTCGCCGGCAATCAGGTTCATATCACCTATTGCGTACTCGGTATTGGATTGCTTATATCGCAAAGCATACTCGCGTTCAGCATTCTCAAATACCTTGGCGCTGCATATCTTGTGTACCTCGGTATCATGAGTTTTCGTTCCTCTGCCACACCACTGGACGCGAGTCTCGTCGACGGCGGCCGCAACAATAAATCCTGGTTCGCCCAGGGGTTTATCAATAATCTGCTCAATCCGAAGGGGACACTCTTTTACCTGGGCGTGTTCACAATGGTCATCACACCGGACACGTCGGTGAGTACGGCGTTCGTACTGGTTATTACGATGAATCTCGTGTGCGTCGCTTTCTGGCTGTTCTTTGTCTATACGCTGGACCAACCGAGCGTGCGTCAGTTCATCGAGCGCTCTCAGCAGATCGTGCAGCACATTTTCGGTGGCCTGCTGATTTTTCTTGGCTTGCGCGTTGCGTTAATGGAGCGCTAGAAGCTGCGCGGCATCTAAAGAATGGTTGGATTCGGGGCGTCGCCGTAGACCTCGTCCGGGTCGAATACCTTTTCGGTGTCCGTGAATTCGAGCTCGATCTGGCCGTCTTGCTCGTTCGCCCTGTATTCGCTGCCGACCGGCACTTTGCGGTAGAAGCAGGAGCGGTAGCCTACGTGGCAACTTGCACCGCCTGCGACACTCACCTTCAGCCAGATGCAGTCCTGATCGTCGTCTACCAGCAGCTCGATGACTTTCTGCGTCAGGCCGCTGGTCGCACCCTTGTGCCAAAGCGTTTGCCGACTGCGGCTGTAGTAATGCGCCTCGCCGGTTTCGATGGTCAGCCTGAGGGCCTCGGCGTTCATGTAGCCCTGCATCAGCAATTCTCCCGATGTAGCATCGGTCGTGACCGCCGTAATCAGGCCGCGCTCGTCGAATTTCGGTGCGAGGTCGGTTCCCTCCTCAACCTGCTCTACAGACTGGCGTTCCTGGAATGCGATGGGGCGAGTGGACATTGTTTCTCCTGGTGGTGCCGGGCGGCCGATTATAAGTTAGTACCGTCCTTTTTCGCGAGCGCTGTTATCATTGCGCCTTTCGGCCAAAGTCCGCAAATATACAACACGAAATCGTATGACCATTTACCTCCACGATACCCTGCAAGGCAGGAAACTGGCGTTCGAGCCGCTCAAGGAAGGCGAGGTGACGATGTACCTCTGCGGCCCGACCGTTTACAACTTTGCCCATATCGGCAATGCTCGCCCGGCTGTCGTTTTCGACCTGCTGGCCAGGGTCCTCCGGCGTCACTATAAGTTGACATTCGCTCGCAATATTACGGACGTCGACGACAAGATTAACCAGGAATCCGTCGCGACCGGCAAGCCAATCGATGCGATTACCGCGCAGTATATCAAGGCGTATAACGACGATATGGGTGCGCTCGGTGTGCAGCCGCCGGACATAGAACCGCGAGCAACGCAGCATATCGACGAGATGATCGCCATGATCAAGACCCTCATCGATAAGGGGTTTGCGTACGAAGCGGAAGGGCACGTGCTATTCGACGTGGGGTCGAATCCGGACTACGGGTCACTGTCGAAGCGCGATCTTCGCGAAATGATTGCCGGCGCCCGGGTCGAAATTGCACCGTATAAGCGATCTGCCCAGGACTTCGTCATGTGGAAACCGTCGACGCCGGAGCTGCCCGGCTGGGATTCGCCCTGGGGCCGGGGCCGGCCCGGTTGGCACATCGAGTGTTCGGCGATGTCGGAGAAACATCTGGGCAACACCATCGATATTCACGCGGGCGGTCAGGACCTCGTATTTCCGCACCACGAAAATGAAATGGCGCAGAGCACCTGCGCCCATGATGGCGCACCGTTCGCCCGTTACTGGGTTCACAATGGTTTTCTGAGTCTCGACAGCACCAAGATGTCCAAGTCTTTGGGCAATGTGCTGCTTGTGCACAACATGATCAAGGACATTCCGGGCGAGGTGCTTCGCCTGGCGCTGCTCAGTGCCCACTACCGGCAACCACTCGATTGGTCGGATGAAACGGTTGAGTCCGCGAAGAAGATGCTCGACCGTTTCTACGGCGCATTGCGTGGCATCGAATTAACAGATGCCGAGCGGTCTGCGGCCGAACCCCCTGACGCCCTCGTTGAAGCGCTTGAAGATGATCTGAATACGCCGAAGGCCCTTGCCGAAATGTTTAATGTCGCGCGCAGGCTCAATAAGGCGACGGCTGATGCGGAACGAAAGGCGCTGGCCCGCGAACTTCTTGCAGCAGGTGAGCTTATGGGACTCATTCAAAGTGACCCCGAAGCGTGGTTTTCAGGCGGCGATGATGGTGAGTTGTCAGCCGCAGACATCGAAGCACTGCTGAAGCAACGTGTCGAGGCGCGCGCCAACAGGGATTTTGCGGCGGCCGACGCGATCCGCGATCAGCTTGTCGATGCAGGAATCCAGATCGAAGATAGCGCAGATGGCACGCGCTGGCGTCGCAGTTAAAGAGATATTGTGGATGAACGAAGTCGAGAAAGCCCAGCAGGACCTGATCGAGGAGTTTCAGTTTTTCGACGACTGGATGGATCGCTATCAATACATCATTGATCTCGGCCGTCGGCTGCCAGAGTTTCCGGAAGCGGAAAAGACCGATGCGAACAAGATCCGCGGGTGCCAGTCTCAGGTCTGGTTCCTGGCGGAAATGAGGGCCGGCAGGCTGCACTTTCAGGCCACCAGTGATGCGGCTATCGTGTCCGGCCTGATCGCTGTCCTGTTACGCATATACAGTGACCGCAAGCCGCAGGACATTCTTGATACCTCAGCGGATTTCATCCACGCACTGCAACTCGAGCAACACCTGAGCCCGACCCGCAGCAACGGGCTTGCCTCGATGCTGCAAGCCATTCAACGCTTCGCCGGCGAGGCTGCCGCGGCAGCCTGAGATGACATTGATTGGCAGAGTCCTGGCCTGGCCGTTGCTCGGACTGGTATGGATCTATCGCAATGCGATATCCCCGCTGATAGGGGCCAATTGTCGATTCGAGCCGACCTGCTCACAGTATGCTGAAGAAGCGCTGCGCACTCATGGCGCGTTCAAAGGCGGCTGGTTGGCCATCAAGCGCATTGGTCGCTGCCATCCGTGGGGCGGTTCCGGATACGATCCCGTGCCGGAAACCGATGAGGATGCAGATGAAACCAGGTGACCTGATCAAAGAGGCCCTGTTCCCGCTCACGGATATGACGGTCCTGATGGCAATCATCGGTTTTGGCGTGCTGGTCTGGATCGCCTCCGCCGCGGGTATCCTCGGACTATGGCTGGCATTCATTGTCGTTCCGGCGATATTCCGTTACGCGCTTTACCTGCTTGAGGCACGAGCGCACGGCAAGGCGACTCTTGTCGCGGAGATTAATATCTTCAACATTGCCGATAATTTCTGGGGCCTCTTTCCGCTGTTGTTCTTTTGCTCCTTCGTGTGGCTGGAGATCTACATTATCGATAGTTTTTCGATGCGAGCGGCACAGTTACTACTCGTAATGTTTCTCCTGATTTACCCGTCATCGCTGGCGGTACTTGGCGTGACACGATCACCGCCCGCAAGCATGAATCCGGTCATGCTGTTTCGCATGATCAAATCGTGCGGCGTTAATTATGTGTGGATACCGATTGTTCTTGCGTTCGTGACATTCGCCGCCTGGACTTTGTCTGCGAGCGTGTTGCCCGAATTTGTTGACTATTTTCTTGGGCTCTACGTTTTCTTTCTGCTGTTCACTTTCACAGGCGCCGTTGTGCATTCCAGCGGCATTGTGGCAAAAGTCGATATCGAGGCGCCGTTGGTGAAGACTGAAAAGGAGGTCGCCGGCGATCTCGACAAGAAACGCCAGAAAGTTGCGAACCATGCATACGGATTTATCAGCCGCGGTAATCGGGATGGCGGTTTCAGGCACATCCGGCAGTGGATCGAGTCCGACCCGGACGCGGATGCCGCCGTAGCCTGGTTCTTTAATGAAATGATGAAGTGGGATTCGAAGGACGCCGCACTCATTTTCGGCCAGCAGTGTCTCTCCCACTATCTGCATCACGATCTGGATGCACCGGCCCTCAAGCTGATGTCACGGTGCCTCTATGAAGATCCACGCTGGAAGCCGGCGAGCGAGGACCGCCAACACGCCATCGAACTGGTGGATCGACATAGGCGCGATGATATTGGCCGCTTACTCAGGAGCTGAGCGCAACGCCATTTTGGAAAAGCGGAAATTTCGATAGTGAGCTATGGCAAGAATCACGGATCCAACCACTGTCAGTGAGCGGTCGGCAATCAGGCCGTACATGCTATGGGCGATCGTACCGCCAATAGTGAGTAGCACCAGTCCCGACAGCCCCCAGGCAACAATGCCTTTTCGTTTGTGGCGGCGGTATCCAAGGGCCAGGGCCACAATGCTGACCGGTAACACGACAATGAGCAACTCCGCATGCAGATGGTCATCACTGAACTGGCCGAGAAACGGCAGAATCGCAACGGCGAAGGGGAGCAACAGGCAATGAAGCAGGCACAGACCGGATAGCGCGACCGCCACCTGGTCCAGGACTGCGGGTCGTCTGAAACTGTTATCCGTCATCACTTGCCGATATGCTCAGGGAACGGCCTGGAACCGGTCAAATGACGCTGGTTTCAGCCCTCGGGGTGCGGAATGGTATAGTATAACCACTTGCCGTGCAACATATTGAATTTTAAGGGAATATCAATACCGGTATGGACAAGAAGCTACTCTCCATCCTGTGCTGTCCGGTCACTCACAAGGGACTTTCCCTTGCGCGCAGTGACGTCCTCGAGTCCATCAACGCGGCTATAGCCGAGGGCGTACTGGTCAATCGGGACGGCAACCTGCTCAAAACTGCCCTGAAAGAGGCGCTCATTACCGATGACGGCAAGTTGATGTATCCCGTCAATGACGGAATCCCGGTTCTGCTCGAGGGCGAATCGATTTCGCTGGATCAGCTCAATGCGAGTTGAGCGGCTGTGACCTTAGTGTTCCGGGCAGGTATGATGCAATGAATAATAATTCTCCGTTGTCTGCGTGAAAATAACCGCAAATCAGCTTTCGTCCCAACTCAACAAATCCCTGTTGCCTTGTTACCTGGTCACTGGTGACGAGCCATTGCTCGCTCAGGAAGCCCTCGACGCCATTCGCGCCGAAGCAAGGCGCCAGGGATTCGATTCACGGGAACTATTTGTGCAAACCACCGGTTTTGACTGGGGCGAGATCGCGAACGCGGGTGGCAATCTTTCCCTGTTTGCCGACAAGCGCATCATCGAGTTGCGGCTGCCAACGGGAAAGCCGGGTGTAAAGGGGAGTGCCGCGATTGCGGACTTCGCTGCCAATGCCGGTAACGACCTGCTGTTCCTCGTCAGCGCACCGAAGCTCGACCGGAGCTCAGCCAACGCCAAGTGGGTTAAGGCACTGGAGAGCCGTGGCGGGTTGGTACAGATCTGGCCGGTGGGCCCGCGTGACCTGCCAGGCTGGATAAAAACGCGAATGCTGAAGGCCGGGTTGCAGCCGGATCGCGACGCGGTACAGCTGATCGCGGATCGCGTCGAGGGCAATTTGCTTGCCGCACAACAGGAAATCGAGAAACTGCGTTTGCTGCACGGTGAGGGCTCTGTGAATGCGGAGGACGTCGATGCGGCAGTGGTGGATTCCAGCAGATTCGACGTATACAAACTGGTTGATGCAGCGGTCGCTGGCAACGCCGCCAGGGCGGTGCGGATACTGGACGGGATAAAAACAGAAGGAATCGAGTCCGTTATCGTTATGTGGGCACTGACGCGTGAAATTCGAATGCTGGCCGGCCTGTCGGACATGATCCGCTCAGGTACCGATCTGAGTACGGCAATGCGCAAGTCCGGCGTGTGGCAAAACCGCCAGGGATTAGTGCGTTCCTGCATCAGCCGGCATCAGGCAGTCGATTTCTTCCGCTTGCTGAAGCTGGTGCGCGAAGGTGACGCTGCGGCGAAAGGTCAGAAGCGGGCAGATCCCTGGCAGATAGCTACGCAAATCATTCTTGAATTGTCTGCCAGCGGCGCGCGAGCTGCATGATGAAGGAGTCCTGAATTGAGCCCGATGGGAATCTTTGGCGGTACTTTTGATCCGATTCACTACGGACACCTGCGTACTGCCTTTGAGATGTTGCAGGCGCTACGATTTGATGAAGTTCGATTCATGCCCTGCGGCAATCCGCCGCATCGCGATACGCCGCACGCCGACGCGGAACTTCGACTCGAGATGGTCAGGGTAGCGACGGAAGCACAACATGGGTTTGTCGTTGACGATCGCGAGCTGCAACGGGACGGGCCTTCGTACTCGGTCGATACGCTGTCGGCATTGCGATCGGAGTTCCCGCTGCGCCCGATGGGACTGATAATCGGAATGGATGCCTTCCTCAGCCTGCCAAAGTGGTATCACTGGCGTGAAATCCTGCAACTTGCCCACATTGTAGTAGCACACCGGCCAGGTTGGCGCGCTCCGGACATGGGTCCGCTGGGTGAGCTGCTGGCAGATCGTGGAACGCATCGAATTGGCGATTTGCACCAGGCCAAGGCCGGACACATTTACATTCACGACGTGACTCAGCTTGAAATTTCGTCGTCGGACATTCGCGAGCTCATTTCGCTCGGCCGCGACCCGCGCTTCCTGCTGCCCGATGCGGTTCGCGACGTGATCGACCGGAGTGGCTGCTATGCCGTCGAGACGGCTGATGAGCCGGAGTAACAGAATTATGAGTATTGAACGGTGGGTTAATGAATAGCGAACAGTTAAGTGACCTGGTAGTTGAAGCGCTTGAAGAGTTGAAAGGAAAAGACATTGTCCGCCTGGACGTGCGGAACCTGACCTCAGTAACCGACTACATGGTGGTCGCGAGTGGTACGTCAAACCGTCATGTGGCGGCACTTGCAGAGGCGGTATCTGACAAGGCGAAGCAGGCAGGCCACAGGCCGCTGGGTATTGAAGGCGAGGACGGCGGTGAATGGGTTCTGCTTGACCTGGGTGATACCCTTGTCCATGTCATGCTGCCGCGCGTGCGCGAGTTCTACAACCTCGAAAAACTTTGGTCCATTAAGCCGACGACTGATCGCGCCGCAACCGACGGGTGATACATGCACATCCGCCTGATTGCCGTCGGTGATCGGCAGCCGTCATGGGTCGATACCGCTTTCTCGGAATATGCCGGGCGATTGCCGCGGCAGTGGCAATTTCGCCTTGAAGAAATAGGCGCCGTAAAAAGAGCGAAGGGCGGACCGGCGGCTACTGCCAAACAGACCGAGGGCGAGAAGGTCCTCGCGAAGATCAAACCTGCTGAGCAACTGGTCGTACTCGATGAACGTGGTAAGCAGTTTTCGAGTCGCGAACTATCGGGCAAGCTCGATGACTGGCAATTGACGGGGGCGGACCTCGTGTTCGTCATTGGTGGTCCGGACGGGGTGTCAGCCGATATCCTGAAACGCGCGAACCTGAAATGGTCTTTGTCAAAACTGACATTACCGCACGGGCTGGCCCGGGTACTGTTTGCCGAGCAACTCTACCGGGGTTGGTCGCTACAGACCGGCCACCCTTACCACCGGGATTGAAATGATTCAGCCGCAAATACACCTTGCTTCGTCGTCGCCGCGCCGCCGCGAATTGCTTGCTGTACTCGGAATCTCGTTTAGCCATGCAGGCGTCGACCTTGATGAGTCGAGAAACGCGGGCGAGCCGGTCGATGACATGGTTATGCGGCTCGCTCGTGAAAAGGCCTTCGCGGTCGACCGTACGCAATACGGGGGCATCCCGGTGCTGGCGGCCGACACAGTCGTCGTGCTTGCCGACCAGGTTTTTGGCAAGCCACAATCAAAAGAGGAGGCCCTCGCGATGCTGGCCGCCCTGTCGGGTCAATCACACCGTGTTTTGACGGCCGTCGCGCTCATTTATGATGACGAACTAGGTACCGCAATGTCGGCTACTGAAGTGCGGTTTCGCGACATTAATCCTGACGAGGCACTGGCTTACTGGCAAAGTGGTGAACCGGCAGGAAAGGCCGGTGCATACGCGATCCAGGGCCTCGGTGGGATATTTGTCGGGTCTATTAAAGGCAGTTATACCGGAGTGGTGGGATTGCCGGTGTTCGAAACCGCTGACTTATTGGCCCAGGCGGGTATTGCCGTTCTCGGCACAACGGACTGACTAATGACAGAAGAGTCACCCAAAGAAGAAATCCTGATCAACGTAACGCCGCGCGAGGTGCGGGCGGCGCTGCTCGAGAACGGCATTCTGCAGGAGGTCACCGTTGAGCGTGACGCGCGACGCGGCCTGATCAGTAATATTTACAAAGGCAAGGTCTCGCGTGTATTGCCCGGAATGCAGGCGGCATTCATCGACATCGGTCTCGAAAGAACTGCGTTCCTGCACGCGTCGGACATACTGCGCGGCCCGTCTCTCCAAAACGGCAATGGCAATGGCAACGGCGATGCACAGGCGGCGGACATTCGCGAACTCGTTCGCGAGGGGCAGGAAGTACTGGTGCAGGTCGTTAAGGATCCACTCGGCACCAAGGGGGCGCGGCTAACTACGTTTATCACTCTGCCGTCCCGATTTATTGTCCTGCTGCCCATGGGGTCCGGTGTCGGAATCTCGGCAAGAATTGAGGCTGAGGAGGAACGTGATCGACTGCGCAATGAGCTGACGACTATCCTTGGTAACGAAGAGGAGGCGGGTGGGGTCATCGTTCGCACGGCCGCAGAAGGTGCCAGCCGGGATGCGTTGCGGGCTGACCTGGCGTTTCTCAGGAAGCTCTGGGCGGCCATTCAGCAGAAGTGCAGCAAGTCCGGCGCCAAAATGTTGGTCCACGAAGATTTGCCGCTGCCCATCAGGGTTTTGCGGGACATGGTAACGAGCGACGTCGAGCGAATCCTGGTCGACTCGGAGACCGATTTTGAAAAGATGCGGACATTCACAGAAAGTTTCCTGCCCGAGCTGACGCCGATACTGGAGTTATACAAGCGGCGCCGGCCTATTTTCGATCTGCACGGCACCGAAGACGAGATTAAGAAGGCCCTGGGGCGGAGTATTTCATTGAAATCAGGTGGATATGTCATCTTTGACCAAACCGAGGCGATGACGACGATCGACGTCAATACAGGCGGCTACGTCGGCCACCGCAACCTCGAGGAGACCATTTACCGCACAAATCTCGAGGCCGCGGTAACTATTGCCCGGCAACTGCGTCTAAGGAACCTGGGCGGCATCATCATCATCGACTTTATCGATATGGAGGAGGCCGACCACCGCGAGCGTGTCATGCAGGTGCTTGAGCAGTCGATGGCGCGGGACCACGCAAGACACCAGATTACACCGGTGTCACCACTGGGGCTCGTTGAAATGACGCGCAAGCGCACGCGGGAAAGTCTGGAACACGTGCTGTGCGAGGACTGCGACCACTGCGATGGGCGCGGTTTCAATATGACGGCGGAAACGGTCTGTTTCGAAATATTCCGCGAGATCATTCGTCAGCACAGGCAGTTCGAGTTCGAAGGGGTGCTGGTGCTGGCGCACCAGGATGTCATTGAGTTGCTGCTCGACCAGGAAGCGGATGGTCTGACAGAAACAGAGGAGCAGATCGGCAAATCGATTCGGCTACAACCCGAGTCGCTGTATCTGAAGGACCAGTTCGACGTCGTGTTGATCTGAAGGCGAAGCAAACTGAAACGATGAAGCGATTGCTGCGAAAACTGATCCGGGGTCTGGCCTATCTTGCGGCTGCGATCGTTATCGTCCTTGCCATTGCCGTCGGCATATTTCGCCTGATGCTGCCACGCCTGCCCGAATACCAGGAGGAAATTAAGGGTTGGGCAAGTTCGGCCATTGGAATGGATGTCGAGTTTTCGGGCATGAACGCTCGCTGGCGTTTCAGCGGCCCGGAACTGAGCTTTTTTGACGCCGGCCTGAACAATGGCGAGACCGGCGTGAACTTGTTGATGGCCGACGAAGTGAGCATTGGCGTTGGGCTGTTGCGACTGGTCCGGGATCGTGAGCTGGTCGTCGATCGTGTCAGCGTTCGTGGTTCGGCGATCGATCTGCGGCAGGATGGCAACGGTGACTGGATATTGCAGGGCATACCGTTAAACGAATTGATCGGCAACCGCGCGTTGCCGTCGCAATCAGGCAGTGACATCGTATTTGTTGGCCAGAATCTTGCTGTCAAATACGAACACCCGGAATCCGGACAACTGGTGCCATTCACTATCAGCTCGCTCAACGTGTCACGAAACGAGAGCGAGCTGGGAATCGAAGCAGATATCGATCTGCCAGAGGAATTCGGCAATCGGCTTGAAGTTTCAGCAAACAAACGGTTAGGCGATTCTGCCAGTAGTTTCTGGCGGCTGTATGCTGAAGGAAATTCGCTGGATCTCGCAGGTTGGTCACGCTTACAACAGTTTGCGTTACCGGACGTCAGTTCCGGTACGGCTGACGTCGTGCTCTGGGTTGACCTGATGGGGAGCCACGTCGACAGCGCAGCCGCGAATATTGTGGTTTCGGGCTTGCTTGCCAGCGGGCCGGAAATTGTGGCGCCACTCGATGTGCAGGGCAGTTTCGAATATTCAGCAGACGACGAAGGCTGGTTACTGGCGGCCAGTCAGTTGCGGATTACCACTCTCGATGGAGACTGGCCGGAGTCGTCGCTGCAACTTCGGGTGATTAATGATACTGACGGGTCGATCGAAGGTGTTCGGGCAAGCGCGTCCTATTTCAATCTCGACGACCTCATATACCTGCAGGCATGGTTGCCTGCGGAAGCGCAGGCCTGGCTCGACGACTTTGAACCGTCGGGAAGCCTGAGCGAAGTTAATGTAGAACTTACGAACGTCCAGGAGGACACGCCCGGGTTTGACGTTTCGGCAGATCTTCGCGAGGCTGGATTTGCTGCACGCGACGAGCGACCGGGCGTTCGCGCCTTCAGCGGGCGAATCCGGGCCGATCGTGACGGCGGGCGGGTGGAAATCGCATCGTCGAATCTGACACTCGACCTCGGCCCGCATCTGTCGGAGCCATTGGTACTTGACGACGCGTTTGGCACGGTGATCTGGCGGCGAAGTCAGGACGGGATCATCGTATTGTCCGACAGCGTTCGTGTTCGCAATACTGACCTGGACAGCCGCATGAGCCTCCAGGTTTCCATTCCCGCCGGTGATGGTGCGCCGGTGATCGACTTCGAAAGTGAATGGAGTATTTTCGACGTCAGTTCGATGGAACGCTATTTGCCGGTTCGCCTGATCAAACCAAAGCTCTATGACTGGCTTTCGGCGGCGCTTGAATCCGGATACGTCAGGAGAGGCACAACGCGATTCAATGGTGCGCTCGACAAGTTTCCGTTTGACAATGGTGAGGGCGTATTCCGGATCGAGGCACGAATTGAGGACGCGATTCTCAACTACGCTCCTGCCTGGCCATCTCCTGAGTTCCGGCACCTCGATCTCGTCGTCGAAAATACCCGGCTTTACTCCGTCGAAAATCTGGCCGTCGATGTGGGTAACCATGTCGAGGATGCCCGAATTGAAATTCCGGATCTTCGTCAGCCCATTCTCAGTGTCGATGCCTTTGCAACCGGAACTCTGCAGTCCATTCGTTCCTATGCCGCACAGAGTCCTATATCAGGATTTCTTGGTGGTCAGCTCGATCGGGTATCCGTCGATGGCGATGCGTCGTTCGATTTGTCACTTACCATTCCAATTCTGGATATTGAAAACTATGATTTCCTGACAAGGATTCGTTCCAATGATGGCGCGATTCGCATCAGCGGATTTCCGGCACCGATTACTGAATTGAACGGTACTGTCATTGTGACTCGCGACGACATTTCGTCCGAGGCGCTGCTTGCTCGTTTTCTGGGACAGCCCATTGACCTGTCGCTGTCCCGGGCTGAGGATGCCAATGCGCCGCACAACGTCACCCTCGAGGGCAGAGGTACAACGACGACGGATGCGCTGGCGGCCGAGTTCAAGGTTCCGCTCAATAGTGTGGTCGAAGGAGATATTCGCTACCTCGCCACTGTGAAATTCCCGAATTCGCGTGCGACACAGCCTGCGCCGCTGCAAATAACCATCGAGTCGGATCTGTACGGGATTCAGTCGAATCTGCCTGAACCGTTAGGAAAATCGGACGAGGAAGTCCTGCCGATGAACATAAATATCGAGTTTCCGACACCGAACCAAATAGCGACCGCCGGAAGTCTGGCTGGAGATGTTAACTGGTTGGGGCGTTTCCTGAAGCAGGGTGATTCCTGGGATTTCGACCGGGGTGTACTGGCAGTGGGTGAATATCCGCGGGAAGCTGATGTGCGCGGGCTGCATATACACGGCCAGCTGGAGGCCTTGCACTTGCACGAGTGGCTTGCAGAAGGTCGACGGGGCAATCGGGATGCCGGGATTGCAGAGCGGATCCGTTCGATCGATCTTGACGTTGAACATCTTTACGCAGTCGGTCAGTTGTTTACAGACCATCGCGTAGAGGTCAACCGCAGCGGCCAGGACTGGCTCATCCAGATCAGTGGTGCGGAAGCCCAGGGCCGAATCCGTGTTCCTTACGACTTTGACGCCGGCAGGCCCATGACGATGGTAATGGATCGCCTGATTCTGCCGGGAGACGAGAGCGGGAGAAAAACCGTGACGCCGATCGATCCCAGATCCTTGCCGGCACTGTCCATCGTCGCGGAGGAGTTTGTGCTGGGGGAACGTCAATTGGGCAGGCTTGAAACCGAAATTGGTCGTACGGACCGGGGGCTCGAATCCACCAGTCTCAACGCAAAGGACGATAGTTTTACTGTGACCGGGAAAATTGGCTGGATAAATGATGCTTCTGCGGAGTCCGGGCAGCGGACGTTCGTTGATGTCACCTTGAGCAGCAGTGACGTTCATACGACGGCGCAACGCCTGGCATACGATCCGGGTATTGTTGGCGACTCGATGGTCATTGATCTCGAACTCGGCTGGTCAGGTGGCCCCCGGAAAGACTTCATGGGAGCGCTGAACGGAACTGTGGGCGTCAACATCGGCGCCGGAAAGCTCGTTGAACTGGACCCCGGTGCGGGTCGTGTTTTCGGCCTGATGAGTATCACTGCGTTGCCGCGACGTCTTTCCCTCGACTTCAGTGACGTGTTTGACACAGGATTCGGCTTCGATCAGATTGCCGGAGATTTCAGGGTTCTCAATGGCGATGCGTTTACGTGTAATCTGACCTTGACCGGACCGGCTGCCGACGTCGGCATTGTTGGACGAGCCGGACTTGAGTCGCGCGATTACGATCAGGCGGCCGTAGTCAGCGCAAATGTTGGCGGTACCTTGCCTGTGGCAGGTTTCTTGCTCGGCGGTCCGCAGGTTGCGGCTGCGCTGCTGGTTTTTTCGCAGTTATTCAGAAAGCCGCTCCAGGGCGTGGGGCAGGTTTTTTACACCATGTCGGGTTCCTGGGATGAGCCAGCGGTGAACTCGGCAACATCCCAGGGATTCGCCGAAATCAGCAGCCGTGCGGGCTGCATCGATAACTAGAGGAAAAGATGGTTTTGACTACCAAAACGGAAACCGTAATTGATACGGTGATGTCGCAAATGCTTGCTCCGGCGGGGCTGGACCAGAATCATTTGGCGTCGGCGCTCGGATCGCTTTATCGACGGGACGTCGACGCAGCCGATCTTTATTTCCAGGTCAGCCGCAGCGAGTCCTGGACGGTGGAAGACGGCATCCTGAAGGAAGGCAGTTTCAGCCTGGATCAGGGCGTTGGCGTTCGCGCGGTGTGCGGGGAAAAAACGGGGTTCGCCTATTCGGAGGATCTCGTCCTGCCGGCGCTGGAGGGAGCGGCCTCCGCGGCGCGCGCAATTTCGCGCCAGGGACAATCGAAGTCTGTAAAGGTTGCGGCACCTGCCGCGCTCAACCCGCTGTACCCGGTGACCGATCCGACGACCAGCATATCTGACGAACAGAAGAAGGCGCTGGTTAACCGGATCGACGTGGAAACCCGGAAACTGGATAAACGCATTGAACAGGTCATCGTCAGCCTGAGCAGCAACCAGGACCTCGTTCTGATTGTCGGCGCCGATGGCACGCTCGCGGCCGATATTCGGCCGCTCGTCCGTCTTAATGTTACCGTCATTGTCGAGGACAACGGACGACGTGAACAAGGTTATTGCGGCGGCGGTGCACGCACCGACCTGACCTATTTTCTGCAAGATGACCGGGCGATGGATCTGGCGCGCGAGGCAGTACGGCAGGCAATCGTATTGCTTGACGCGAGTCCGGCACCGGCGGGGACGATGCCCGTCGTACTCGGTGCCGGGTGGCCCGGAATCCTGTTACACGAAGCCGTTGGCCATGGACTGGAAGGCGACTTCAATCGCAAAGGAACGTCTGCGTTTACCGGTCTCGTTGGACAAAGAGTGGCTTCCGAACTGTGTACGATCGTCGATGATGGCACGTTGCCCAATCGTCGCGGCTCGCTCGCGGTCGACGACGAGGGCACGCCCGGGCAGTACAACGTGCTCGTCGAAAACGGCATCCTCAAGGGTTACATGCAAGACAGGATGAATGCCAGGCTAATGGGGGTCCAGCCAACCGGCAATGGCCGCCGCGAATCATTCGCGCACGTTCCGATGCCGCGCATGACAAATACTTACATGCTGGCCGGACCGCATGATCCGGAGGAGATCATCCAGTCGGTGGAGAAGGGGCTGTACGCGCCGAATTTCGGTGGCGGACAAGTCGATATCACGTCCGGCAAGTTTGTCTTTTCAGCCAACGAGGCCTATCTCATCGAAAAGGGCAAACTAACGACGCCTGTCAAAGGTGCAATGCTGATCGGTGACGGGCCGGAAGTGCTTGGCCTGATTTCCATGGTTGGTAACGACCTCAAGCTGGATCAGGGTGTGGGTACCTGTGGCAAGGACGGCCAGTCGGTGCCGGTTGGCGTCGGGCAGCCGACGTTGAAAATCGACGAACTCACGGTGGGCGGCACCGCCTGACAATATTTTTTACATAATGGTTTTGTGAGACACAGTGCAATGTTGCGGTTGTGATATCCCTCACTGCGCGCTAATTATGTCCATAGTAGAGTCCTTCCAAGGTCGCCAGGGTTGGCGGGTCATACACGGAGAGATGACGGTGAGCATGGATAACACGATTACCGAGCAGGACATGGAAGCGGAAGAACAACAATTCGTCAATCGCATGCGGGCAGGCAGCAGAATTTACGATGTCTCCCAGGACCTCGACGTAGACGGTCTTTCAGATTCGATTCTCGCGAGGCTGAAGCGCTTTTTCTCTTTCGGCCGGCTTTAAACCGACCCCCAATCAACACAGATTCAATCATTTAGGTTCGCCCGACTGGACGCGGACTCCACTGCCGTGGAAAATCCTATTGGCTTGATCAAGAGAGGTACGCCCCATGTGGGTCTCCAAGCCAATTTATGAGAGCTTGCCCTATTTTTACTTGTTCGTCGGCGTTATTTCGCTGCTGGCATCAATGTACCTGAACCACTGGTACTGGCCGACAATATGCTTCGTTATGGGGACTGCCACATTGGTGGGCGGCCTGGTGGTGTTCTTAAAACGACGTGATTATCGCGACTACTATCATCGCGGCGGAAAAGCGAAGGAGGGGTAGTCAGTCGTTCTCAGAATTCACCAATCGCAGTGTCTTCATGGTCCGAGCCGTCGCGTTTGAGATTCCGTAAATCGGCGTAAGTGAACCGGATTTCGTCAATCGAGATGACATCGCCATCGGCCAACAGCTGTTTTTTGGCGGGTGTGCCGTTGATCGAGATCCCGTTGGTGCTGTTCAGGTCTTCAACGAAGCAACCTTCTTCGCTGCTGACCAGTTGTGCGTGATGCCGGCTGACGAATTTGCTGTTGACGAAAATCTCGCTGTCTGGCGCGCGTCCAATTATCACGCGACCTGCTTCCAGGAAGTGTTCTTCGGCCGGCTCGTCGCCACTACGAACAACGATGCGTGTCAGATATTTCCTGGATGGCGACTTCGGTACGAGGCGCGGCAGGACTTCGTGCTCGCCTGTCGTATCCTCATGTTCCTGCCAACCGAGTTCTTCCGCCGTATTTTCGATCTCTTCTGGCCCGATTTCGGTCTTGTCGTCTGCAAAAGCAACGAGTAGCGCGGAATCGCAGATGGTATTGATCAGCCTCGGAATACCACCTGAATAGCGGTAGATCAGGGGAAACGCTTCTTCTTTGAAGAGATCATCGGTCTCCCGTCCGGCCACTCTGAGGCGGTGTTGAATGTATTCGCGCATGTCGTGCTGGTCCAGCGCCCCCAGGTGAAAGCGTAGCCGCACACGCTGAATCAGCTGCTTCAACTTGGGAGACTCGAGAGTCTCCTTCAGTTCCGGCTGTCCTGCCAGGATGATTCGCAGCACTTTTTCCGAGCGGGTCTCTATACCTGAAAGCAGGCGGACTTCCTCAAGGACCTTGGTCGACAAATTTTGCGCTTCGTCGATGATCAGAATGACTTTCTTGCCAGCTGAATATTGCTCGATCAGAAACATGTTCAGCATGTCGAGGAGTTCGAC
The DNA here is from genome assembly GCA_024640315.1 of Woeseiaceae bacterium. Lineage (GTDB taxonomy): Bacteria > Pseudomonadota > Gammaproteobacteria > Steroidobacterales > Woeseiaceae > SZUA-117. The sequence goes on along the minus strand of JAHEFF010000027.1, from coordinate 26,431 downwards.
TTTCTGCTTGTCGAAGGGCTTGAAACCAAATTCGGTAAGGACTGCCTGCAGAAACTGCGTGGCATTCAGTTGGGTTTGGGAAACGACGGCATAGACGACATCGTCGCCAAGCTCGCTAAGGAAGGACTGAAGCAGCGTCGTCTTTCCAGAGCCGATCTCACCCGTGATGACGACAAATCCGTCGGATAGCCAGATCGTCGACTCCATATAGGCTTTCGCGCGGGAATGCTGTTTGCTCCAATACACGAAGTCCGGGTCCGGTGATAGACCGAACGGCGGTTTGGCGAAATTGAAGTGATCAAGATAAGACATACCGAAGTTTCTTCATTGCATGTACCAATCCGGCCTGAGCTGCACCTGCCGGAACCCAATAGTGTACCCGGATTATGTCCTGTGCGGCCAATGCAAAATGGGACATCCGTCTGATTTTGCTCAGATATTCAGCAATAAAGCCATATTTTCCAGCGCTTCGTCACGCGACAGCGGGTCCTCGGTGACCACGGTCGCATGCCCGAGTTTTCGGTCTGGTCGCGGATCTTTGCCATATTCATGCAGGTGCCAGGGCGCGGCCTCGAGAATTGAACGGTCGATCGGCATTTCGCCGATCAGGTTCAGCATGCCGACGCTGCCACGCGCGTCAGTATCGCCAAGGCGCATATCGAGAATTGCGCGGAGGTGATTTTCGAACTGGCTCGTTTGCGCCCCTTCGATGGTCCAGTGACCCGAGTTGTGAACGCGGGGCGCGAATTCGTTCGCCAGGAGATGATCACCGACAACGAATAGTTCGAGCGCGAGCACGCCGACGTAATCGAGCCGGTTCAAAAGGCGGGTAAGAAATCCTGTTGCAGTTTCGCGGAGCATGCCGGCGTCCGCTGGCGCCCGGGAGACGCTTAGTATCCCATTTCGATGTTCGTTCTCGGTCAACGGATAAACAACGATGTCACCGCTCACGTTTCTTGCACCAATCGCGGACAGTTCCCTGTCAAATGGCACCCATTGCTCAGCGATCAATGCACTGCCACCTAATTCTGCAACGGCGCTGTCGGCATCCGCGGCGTCACGCACGATGCACTGGCCCTTGCCGTCGTAACCGAATCGGCGCGTTTTCAGCACAATCGGCAGGCCCAGATTGTCGATTGCCTCGCGCAGGTCATCGGCGCAATCAACGGCATGAAATCCTGCCACCGGGATGTCCAGCGAGCCGAAGAGCGTTTTTTCCACGAGCCGGTCCTGGGCATGCTCGAGCGCCTCGGCCGGCGGATAAACCGGGGTATCCGGCGACAGCTTGGCGAGGGCGCCAACCGGCACGTTCTCGAACTCATAGGTGATCACGTCGGCTTCGCTGGCCAGTTTCTGCAGGCCCGCGTCGCTGTCAAAGGGGTACTTCAGGACGGGACCGACCGTCGCGGCCGGCGGGCTGTCGGCCGGATCCAGAAAAATAAACTCCAATCCAAGGCGTTGGCCCGCATAGCCGAGCATCTGGCCAAGCTGTCCGGCACCGATTACCCCGATTTTTGTCATACGCTAGTCTCTCGGATCGGAGTTGGCCAGGACCGTATCGGTCTGATTTCTCCGAAATGCGTCGAGCGCCACAGCAACTTCTTCGTCACTGGTGGCAAGAATGGCCGCGCCGAGAAGCGCTGCATTGATTGCACCGGCCTTTCCAATGGCCATACAAGCAACGGGTACTCCGCCAGGCATCTGTGCGATGGACAGCAGAGAGTCCATTCCCTTCAATGCCCTGGATTCCACCGGCACACCCAGGACGGGCAGGCGCGTTTTGGCTGCGGCCATTCCCGGCAGATGCGCAGCGCCTCCGGCGCCGGCGATGATGACCTTGAGTCCGCGCTGCGAGGCCGAGCCTGCATATTCGAACAACAGATCAGGTGTTCGATGTGCCGATACAACCTGCACTTCGTGTGCGACGCCGAGCGCGTCGAGGGTCTCGCTGGCATGGCGCATCGTGTCCCAGTCGGACTTCGATCCCATGATGATTCCGATTTGTACGTTCATGTTCGTTGCGCGTCTGCCTGCCGGAAAAGGGGCCAATTCTATATGTTGTGGACCTGGTTCTGCACCTTGGTCGTGATTTCTTTGTGAATCTCGCGAAATATCCGCCGTTTTGCCTGCTTGCGAAATTTGTCGGCGGTGGCGGAACGGAAACTTTTTACCTCGTTGATCAGCGCCTGATTCTGGTGCCCGAGATAGTCGAACAACGCAGCCAGCGCGTCCGGGTCATCACCTGTGATGCGATCCCGCCATTCCTCGGATTCGCGGAAAATCTTTTTCACCAACTTGTCTTCCCCGCCCAACGCGTCTATCGCCGCCCTGATCGGTTCGGGGTCTACGTTGCGCATCAGCTTGCCGATGAGTTGTTTCTGGCGGCGAAGCGCGCCATGGGCACGCATTGATTTCGCGGCGCTCACCGCTTCAAACAGGCGTTCATCCAGGCCGATTCCTTCGAGCTGCTGATGGGTCAGGCCGATCAGTTGCTCACCAAGGGACTGTAGCGCCAGGTGCTCCCGCTTCCGGGCCGATTTGCTGGGCTTTGAATTCATTTCAGGGGACTCGGGTTTCCCTGCAGGTTTGGCGGACTTTGAAATCAAATCGAGGTACGTTACTGTGCTTTGCGGCGACGAACCAAGAACCATAAGTAAACCAGGACGCGATTACCACATGAACGTAACAGCAGGACGCTCAACCCCAAATCAGCGGGAACTCGAAGATATCGTCAGTATGGTCCTGGAGCGGGCAAAGGAACATGGTGTCGACCAGGCTGAAGCAGCTGCAAGCTTTGATATTGGCCTCACCGCAACGGCCCGGCTGGGTGAGGTTGAAAGCCTGGAATACACGAATGATCGCGGTGTAGGTATCACCGTTTTCAAGGACAAGAAAAAAGGTAATGCGAGTACTTCGGACTTTAGTCCCGGCGCGCTGCAGGAGATCGTCGCCAAGGCCTGCACCTTTGCCAGCTACACTGCCGCAGATGAATTCGCGGGTCTCGCCGATCCCGACCTGATGGCACAGGACCCGCCAGATCTGGACCTGGTGCACGAATGGGATATTGACTCCGGCGAAGCCATTCGAATCGCCATCGAATGCGAAGATGCCGCGCGATCCTACGATAAGCGCATTGGAAATTCGGAAGGTGCGACTGTGGGTACCAGCAGCAGCATAAGGGCGTATGGCAATACCCATGGCTTTCTCGCCAGTTTCCCCAAGACGAGTCACAGCGTGAGCTGTGTGGTCGTTGGTGAAGAAGACGGTCACATGGAGCGCGATTACTGGTACAGCGCGTCGCGGGACGCATCGCTTCTGCAGTCGCCGGCAGAAATCGGTGAGATAGCGGCCAGGAGAACGGTTGATCGACTCGGCGGGCGAAAGATCGAGACTGTCGATGCACCGGTGTTATTCGCACCAGAGATCGCGCGGGGATTTATCGGACATGCCATTAGTGCGATTGCCGGTGGCGCGCAGTACCGCCGTTCATCGTTTCTCCTCAACGCCGCCGGTGAGAAGATCTTCCCGGATTTCGTGCAAATCCAGGGCCGACCGCACATCCCGGGCGGCATGGCCAGCGCGCCGTACGACGCTGAAGGTGTTGCTACAAGTGACCGCGATATTGTGGTCGATGGTGTACTCCAGGGATATGTGCTGAGTTCCTACTCAGCGCGTCGCCTTGGCTTGTCGACCACTGGCAACGCGGGCGGGGCGCACAATCTGCTGGTACCCGGAAATGCAGAGGGCCTCAGCTCAATGTTGAAGGAAATGGGCAAGGGATTGCTTGTTCAGGAGTTGATCGGACAGGGCGTCAATGCCGTGACCGGTGATTACTCGAGAGGCGCCGTTGGCTACTGGGTCGAGAACGGTGAAATCGCCTATCCTGTGCATGAAGTAACCATTGCCGGGAATTTGAGAGATTTGTACCAGCGCATCGTTGCCATCGGAAACGACCAGGATCTTCGCGGCGGGATTCGTTGCGGATCGGTACTGATCGACAAGATGCGCATCGCCGGATCCTGAGGATTTCTCGTTTGGCGTGATGCGGTGTCGATGCCTGATGTTACGGGCGCCTCATTTCTTTTTCTCGATGTTCGTCTTTTCGTGCTCGTCGAGAAGATCTGCAAGTGTCTTGTCTCCGACGACACCCGCTACCGCAGTATCAAGTTCATCGCCTAATTTACCAACCGTATCAGTCCAGAGCGGTTCACGGTGTGAACCTGTTTCTCCCTTTATTCTGACTACGTCAAGTATGTCGTTCAGCCTGGCACGAGACATTTCGCATCCTGGCAGCAGTTCTTCCTGTTCTGTCGATTGCAGCAGCCCGGCCTCCTCGAGTGCGGATATAATCGGAGAAAGTGCGATGGACGGAACATTGATTCGTTCGCTGATCGCCCCGGCCGTGACCATCTCGCCCGGATTGCGAAATGCCTGTCCAACCTGGAACATGACGTTCAACGCGATTCGTTCGCGCATGGCGTTCGAAAGACGGGGCTCCTGCCGTCCGGTACGGAGAAAAGCAGGTCGCTGGTGATAAAAAGCAAGCTGCGCGCCGATGAGCAGAATCAACCAGTTCAGGTACAGCCAGATCAACGTCGTGATGGCGACAGCGAAGCCGGCATAAATTTGCAGCCTGCGAGAGGCATACAAGATGAATGACGTAAATATGGCGCCGACAGTAGCCCACATGAAACCGCCGGCGATACCGCCAACAAGCGCTGATTTAAGATTCACCCTAGTATTCGGCAAGAACATGTAGAGAAACGTAAACACACCCGATATCAGAAAGTACGGTGCGAGTTTCCCGACAACAACAAACACCGGGCCGAGGGCCTTATTGGTAATGATCCACTGAATGACGGTAGTGCTCTGGATCGAGGTCAGCATGCCGATGGCTGTCACCATGAAAAGCGGTCCGACGAGCAGTACGATCAGGTATTCGGTAAAGCGCCGCGAAAAGTTCCTTGGCTTGGTCACGTACCAGGTGTAGTTGAAGCTCTCCTCGACTTTCTGCACGGTGCTGATGGCGGTCCAGAGAAAAAATAACAGCCCAACGCCGCCCAGAACCGAGCCTTTGACATTGTTGACGAGTGTCAGGACCTGGTCCGTGATCCGCTCACCCTGTTCGCCCAGCGGGGCAAGCATATTGTCGAGGTAGGGTTCGAGCTGATTGAAGATGCCGAAGCCTTTCAGGATGGCAAAGCTGAACGCAAGAAGCGGGACGACCGAGAGCAGGGTCGTGTAAACCAGGCTCATTGCGCGCATGGTCAGCTGACCAGAGAAGAAGTCCCGCACCATCGCGTACAGGTACTGAAGCACGACGGCCAGCATCCGCCCGGGCAAGCCGAACCTGGTCAGCCTGTTGCCCCAGATCTCCTGTTGCAGACGGTCATCAAGATTCGAAATCAAAACATGTGTGCTCGACTGTCGCGGATCCTCATTGTACATCGACACAACGCTGCGAATCGTGTTCCGGGTTGGTGATTTCCTGATCAGCCGGTCAGGATTTGCAACGCTTCGTTGTATTTCTCGCTCGTTTTCTCAAGTACCTCAGCGGGCAACGCCGGGCCGGGCGCCGTCTTGTCCCAGTCCAGCGTATCGAGATAATCGCGGACGAACTGCTTGTCGAAACTCGGCGGACTGATGCCGACCCGGTATTGCTCCAGCGGCCAGAATCGGGATGAGTCTGGCGTCAGGATTTCGTCAATGATGTAGAGCCGACCTTCTTCATCCTGTCCGAATTCGAATTTGGTGTCTGCAATGATGATGCCCCGTTCGAGCGCATAGGCGGCCGCGCGTTCGTAGATTTGGATCGTCATATCACGGACTTTGTTGGCGAGGTCTTCGCCAATCATTTCAACGACCTGTTCGAAGCTTATATTTTCGTCGTGATCGCCTGCTTCCGCTTTGGTGGCCGGCGTAAAAATCGTTTGCGGAAGACGCGACGCTTGCTCGAGCCCCTCCGGCAGTGGAATGCCGCAGACTGCGCCGGTTTCCAGGTAATCGCGCCAACCCGAACCGATCAGGTAGCCGCGCACCACTGCTTCAATCGGCAGCGGTTTGAGGCGCCTCACGACGATGGACCTGGATTGAAGAGACTTTGCCAGCGCCTCGTCATCGATGATGTTCTTCAAACTCATATCGGTCAGGTGATTCGGGATGAGGTCTTTCATCATCCGAAACCAGAAGTTTGAAAGTTCGGTCAGAACCCGGCCTTTGCCAGGGATCGGGTCGGGCAGGACAACGTCGTAGGCTGACAGCCGGTCTGTAGTGACAATCAGAAGATGTTCATCGTCAACACTGTAGATGTCGCGGACCTTGCCACGGCCGATTCTGGGTAACCCGGGGATAGCGGAGTCAAATAATGCGTCGGTTTTGTTCATGGAAATCTTGTAGAGATGATTCGCGGCTGATGATGGCGTTTCGCGGACGCCCGCGCAAGTTGGGAAGATGGGAATATGAGGCCCCTGCAGTTAGCATTGCAGGATGACACGAACCTACATGACGTGGAAGCCGGCCAATGCAGTACTGGGGTAAGGTCGTTGGCGCCTTTGCGGGCCTGGCCACGGGCCGTCCCTGGATGGCACTCATTGGCCTGATCCTCGGGCATCAGTTCGATCGGGGTTTTGCAGACAAATTCGGAAAATTCGCGCCGGACGCGTCGAATGGCCGCCTGGAACAATTGCCCGAGCAATTCGTCAACGTACTTTTCCATTCGATCGGCCATCTCGCGAAGTCGGACGGTCGGGTCAGCGAAGAAGAAATCCGGGCGGCGAGGGGACTAATGCATCGGCTCGGCCTGGGACCTGTCGAAGTGCGCCGAGCCATGACATGGTTCGAAGCTGGCAAGGATTCGTCATATCCAATTCGATCATCAATTCGTGATCTGCGGGCCAAAGGAGCCCGCAAGGCCGAGACCAGGTCGCTTTTTGTACGGCTATTACTGGAAGTGGCTCTGTCCAAACCAAACCTGCACCAGCGTGAGCGTGAAGTTTTGTGGATTGTCTGCACGGAACTGGATGTTGGCCGGGTCGAACTTGCTCAGCTCGAAGCGATGTTGCGCGCGCAGCGCGGGTTCCGCAGGTCTGCCGCTGGTGATGCGGATGCCAGAAGGGTGGCGGCTGCGTATCGGACGCTCGGCATCGACAAGTCGACATCGAATGACGATATTAAGAAAGCCTATCGGCGACTGATGAACCGGAATCACCCGGACAAACTCGCGTCCGCCAATCCCGACGCAGCGGCCGTAGCAGAGGCGGAGCGACGCACCCGGGAGGTGAGAAGTGCCTATGAAATGCTGAAAGCCCGCCGGAGCATTCGCTAATGCGGTTATTACAATCTGTTAAAGTTGGCCCGCCAGAACTTACAAAGGAAAGACCGTGCAACCCTTGATCGCTCCATCCATATTGTCTGCCGATTTTGCCCGCCTTGGGGAGGATGTTGCGGCGGTTCTCGACGCCGGCGCCGACATCGTGCACTTCGACGTCATGGACAATCATTTCGTTCCGAACCTGACGATCGGTCCCATGATTTGTGAAGCGCTCAGGAATTATGGCATCGAAGCGCCGATCGACGTGCACCTCATGGTGGAGCCGGTCGACCGCATTATTCCGGACTTTGCCAATGCCGGCGCAAGCTATATCACCTTTCACCCTGAGGCGAGCAGGCACGTGCACCGTACCGTAGGCCTCATTCACGAGAATGGTTGTAAAGCGGGCCTGGTGTTTAACCCTGCGACGCCGCTGACCTGGCTGGAGCATGTGATCGATGATCTGGACATGGTTTTGCTGATGTCGGTGAATCCTGGTTTTGGTGGCCAGAAGTTCATTGAATCATCGCTGGACAAACTGCGGCAGGCCCGGCAAATGATAGATGCGAGTGGCCGGGAGATCCGGCTGGAAATCGATGGTGGCGTCAAGACCGGCAATATACGAGAGATTGCCGCAGCCGGCGCCGACACCTTCGTCGCCGGATCCGCGATATTCGGCAGTTCTGACTACGCCGCGACGATCGCAGAAATGAAATCGGAAATCGCCGCCGCCGGATAGTTCGTTAGTGCGAGGGACTTAAGGACCGTTCACGGTCCGACAGTCAAGGCCGAGAGGCGACTTCGAAGCAGCATTACCGCAAGCTAACGGCAGCAATCTGTCGCAGATTGCTGCGTCGCCTCGCTCTTCGCGACAGCGTCAAATCTTGCGGTTTGGACGGGCCCCGTATACGACAATCGTCTTGCCGCTGGCAGTAACGAGTCCTTGCTCTTCGAGCACTTTCAGGACGCGACCGGCCATTTCACGTGAGCAACCAACCAGTCGGCTCAGTTCCTGGCGGCTGACCTTGATTTGCATGCCGTCCGGATGTGTCATCGCATCCGGCTCGTTGCACAGGTCCATGATTGCGTGGGCAACCCGGCCGGTCACATCGACGAATGCCAGGTCACCAAGTTTCCGGTTAGTACGATCCAGACGCGTTGCCAGCTGCGTGGCAAGTTCGAAAACCAGCCCCGGACTTTCGCTGGCAATTTGCCGGAACCGTGGATAGGTCATTTCGGCAATTTCACACTCGGTTCGCGTGCGAACCCATGCGCTTCTGATCGGTTGCTCGTAAAACAGCCCCATTTCGCCAAAGAACTGTCCCTTGTTCAGGTAAGCCAGAACCATTTCGTTGCCGTCCTCATCCTCGATCATGACCTCGACGGACCCATCGACGATGTAATAGAGCACGTCTGGCAGGTCGCCGGCGTGAATCATGACGGTTTTGGAAGGTACTGTCCGAACGCGACAGTAGCTCAGGAATCGATTTATAGCCGGAACATCACTGATATTCTTGGCAGTTGTCTGCATTTCGTTGCCCTCGACGAAGTTACGCCCAATCTTTTAATACAGACAGCCGCGAGTAGCAAGCTAAGTCCGTAATTTCACTTGAATTATCGCTCAAACAAGACCCGCGGGAATTATAGGGAAAGGAGGCTGCCGACGCCAGCACGTCAGAACCAGTAGGCGGCGCGGGTCATCACCTTGGCAACCGATCGCATCAGGCCGCGAACAGGTGGTGGCAGCGGCGCTGCACCGGCGGCACTGGCATTGGCGCCATGTTCCTCTTCCTCATCGCGCATTTGCGTGACAATCGCCCGGCTTTTCGAGTCCTTTTGCGGCAGTTTTCCCAGGTGACCTGTCAAATGCTCAGAAACCTGGCGTTCAGTTTCTTCTATGAATCCGAGCGACCATCTGTCACCCAGCACGCCGCTCGCCGCACCGATCGTGAACGCGCCAGCGTACCAGAGCGGCCTCAGGACGCTCGGACCCGAACCCAGTTCGGTCAGTCGCTCTTCGCACCAGGCCAGATGGTCAAGTTCCTCATCAGCCGCCTGCTTCATTTGGTCTTCGATGGCCGGATCCCGCGCTACCGCTGCGTGACCCTGGTAAAGGCCCTGGGCAGCTATTTCGCCCGCGTGATTCACCCGCATCAACCCGGCAGCATGCGATTTTTCCTCTGCCGTCAGTTCGGTTTCGTCGATACCGGCTGCCGGATTTGGCCGGGTTCCCCGGGTGGGGGACGAATTGACCGTCCGAAGCGCATAATCCAGGCCCGACAGAATGCGATCAATCGGTGTAAGGTGACGGTCTTCCATCGGCGCGATTATAACCACCATTTGCGCTTGCGCGGGTGAAACTCGGCAGGCGCCGTTCAGATCGGCAGGTGTAAATTATAACTATATGAATTTAAAGATAAAAATTGAAGAGAATCTGAAGTCGCAAAATTCCGCGAAAATGCCCGCTTTGTTTGCATTGCGCCATCCCGTCGAGTAGAATTTCGCGCCTTTCGCCGGGCCTTTGCAAGCGATGCAATTGCCCGAGCTATGGGTCTGCGGCCGAGTGGGGCCGCTTTTTTGAACCCGGACCAAAAACGACGGGTTTCCAACTGGATTAAAGATCATGAAGACGTTTTCTGCCAAAGCGGAAGAAGTACGCCGCGATTGGTACGTGGTTGACGCCACGAACAAGACATTGGGACGCTTGTCGACCGAAATCGCCAGGCGGCTGCGGGGCAAGCACAAGCCTGAATACACGCCGCACGTAGACACGGGTGACTACATCGTTGTCGTGAATGCGGAGAAGATTCGCGTGACGGGCAACAAGTTGAAAGACAAGATGTATCACCGTTACACGGGCTACGTTGGCAACCTGAAGTCGGTGCCGCTTGAGAAGCTATTGAAAGACTCGCCGGAAAGAGCGCTGCAATTCGCCGTCAAGGGCATGCTGCCGCGCAATCCGCTCGGTCGCAAAATGTTCTCGAAGCTGCGCGTGTTTGCAGGCCCCGAGCATACCCATGAGGCCCAGCAGCCGATCCCCCTGGAAATTAATGTCTGAGTGCCAAGCGCACCGGAACAGAGGCAAGAAGAATGAGTGAAACACATTTTTACGGCACCGGACGACGCAAGACGTCAACCGCCAGAGTATTTATGAAGAGTGGTTCTGGCGAAATCAAGGTCAACGACCGTCCGCTGGATCTGTTCTTTGGCAGGCAGACTGCGCGTATGATCGTGCGTCAGCCGCTGGAACTGATCGAAATGGCAGATAAGTTTGATATCAAGGTGACCGTCACCGGTGGTGGTACCACTGGTCAGGCCGGCGCCATTCGACATGGACTGACACGAGCGCTGATGAAATACGATGAATCGCTGCGCCCGACACTCCGCAAAGCGGGCTTTGTTACCCGTGACGCCCGTGAAGTCGAACGCAAGAAAGTCGGACTACGCAAAGCCCGCCGCGCGACGCAATACTCGAAGCGATAAGCTGCCTGCTGAGGGCGATAGAGCGAAGGTCGAACTCTTTCGCGGTGCGCGGTCTTTTGATATCGCACTGAAGATCAATTCTCTCGCCCACGGCTGCGCACTTGCGTACAGCTCAGGAAAATTGGGGGATCGTCTAGTGGTAGGACTGCGGACTCTGACTCCGCCAACGGGGGTTCGAATCCCTCTCCCCCAGCCAACAAACGAAGACCGCCCAACGGGCGGTTTTTTTGTGGCCGGGGAGCGTCACCAGTCTGGTCCTCACCCTAAAGATCCATCGGCGCCAACCAGTTGAGCGCGAATGATTCGGCAGGCCGAGTCAATCCCTCTCCTCCCAATCGGCCCAACTTGTTGATCGTGCCTCCACGGCTGGTGCCGATGGATCTTAGATGAGAAGTTCGAATTGCTGACGGAGCGCCCAAATAAAGAAGCCGCCCATTGGGCGGCTTTTCGATTGAACACCTAATTCGGTCCGGAACGCCTCTTTCCCGGTCACCCTGCAGGCAGTAATCGGCATTGCACGAATTACTTTTAATTCCCCATCACCCGCACCCCTGTATCGCTCGCGACGATCAACACATCTGCCGGGCGATGCGCGAACAGCCCGACGGTCACAACACCCGGGATCTGATTAATCCGGGTTTCCATCTCCACCGGGTTCGGAATCTGCAGATTGTGCACATCCAGAATGTGATTGCCGTTGTCAGTAACAAAATTCTCGCGCCAGATCGGCTGGCCCCGCATTTTGACCATTTTCCTGGCGACGAAGGCCTGTGCCATTGGAATGACCTCTATCGGCAGAGGAAACTTGCCGAGCATGCCAACCTGTTTACTGTCGTCGATAATGCAAACAAACTTCCTGGATGCGCCGGCAACGATCTTTTCCCGGGTCAGTGCGCCGCCGCCGCCCTTGATGAGTTGCAGATGCTTGGTCGCCTCATCCGCACCGTCGATGTAGACATCTACATCGCCAACTGAATTCAACGTCGAAACCTCGAAACCGAGTTTCTCGAGTCTGTCCGATGTGGTCCTGGAACTGGATACGATAGCCTGGATCCGGTCGTTGATAGACGGGAGCAGGTCAATGAGTTCATTGACCGTAGATCCGGTGCCTACACCAAGGATCGCTCCGTGCGGGATGTAGTCTAGTGAGGCCTGAGCGGCCAGTAATTTCTTGGATTTTTGATCCATCGTTTCAGACTGGTGGCTTATCAGGGGCGAGAGCTTATCAGAAAATTCACTCCCAAAACGAAACATGCCCGCCGAAGCGGGCATGTATCTTGTCTTTGAAGAAAGCCAACTTCTTCAAGCCCGAAGGCCCTAAGACTATTTGCGACGAGAAGCTTTCTTCTTCGTCTTACGCTTGGCAGTCTTCTTCTTAGCCTTGCGTTTTGTAGCTTTTTTCTTCGTCTTGCGCTTAGCAGTCTTCTTCTTCGCTTTGCGCTTTGTAGCCTTTTTCTTGGCTTTCTTTTTAGTCTTCTTTTTAGCCTTACGCTTTGTAGCCTTTTTCTTGGCTTTCTTTTTAGTCTTCTTTTTAGCCTTACGCTTCGTAGCTTTTTTCTTTGTAGCTTTCTTCTTGGCTTTCTTCTTGGTTTTCCGTTTCGCTACTTTTTTCTTAGCAGCTTTCTTCTTAGTCTTGCGCTTGGCGACTTTTTTCTTCGCCTTACGCTTAGCGACTTTCCGTTTTGGAGCTGCTTTCTTCTTCGTTACTTTCCGCTTCTTAGCGACTTTTCGCTTCGAAGCTTTCTTGCTAGACTTTTTCTTGGTAGCCATCTTCATTTCTCCGTGTCGGGTACCCGGGGCTGAGTATATACAACAGAGTTCAAAAATCCAGCGTGTAACGTGACGCCGTTAACACTCCGAAAAAGGCGGTTTTTGACGCAATTTTGCGACAGTTGCCTGACAAGCACTTTTGTCGAAAAGTTTTCTCTCGAATTTCGAGTGGCGTGGAATTGATTTGGTCGATTTTTTGTTGCTGAAGATGCGTGATCCTGCGACGCGAAGATCGTCAGATCGACGAATCAAAAAAAGTCGGGGAGCACGTTGAGTGCAAACTGTTCAGATAGTCAGGAAGTGTTTTGCCAGCGGCAATTTAAGTCTGTTCAGATTCGGTAATAGCGCTGAAAAGCCGTATGTCCCAAGGGTTTGGCGAAATTTTGTCCACTTTTTGGCAGGCGAATGCGAGGCCAATGAGGCGAGGGTGAAACAGGAAATTACGATGCCGCAGAAATGAAAAAGTGCGGTCGTAGTACCCACCACCCATGCCAACGCGATGATTCGCTGAATCGAATGCAACAACGGGCGTCAACACGATATCGAGCTTGCGTGGGGACACTATTTTTCCATCGTCCGGTTCGTAAATTCCGAAATGGTTCAGCCTGATCTCGGTTTCGGGCGTGATTTCCTGGAATCGCATCGTTGAAAAGTTTTTGATAATTGGCACGAAAATGCGCTTTTTCATGCGCCATGCGCGCGCAATTATTGTCCAGGTGTTCACTTCGTCGGGCATGGGAAGGTAACAGGCGACGTTCGTTGCTCGTTGAAACCAGCTCGCACGAACCACTTTTTCGGCAATAATTTCCGCCGCGGCGTCGCGCTCCTGCTCGCTCAATTCGGAGCGCGCCTTGCGGCCAAGTATTCGCGCTTCATCCTGCATGGGATTCTAATTGCATTAGGTCTGCATAGAGGAGGAAAGAGAGGCGCCTCCCACCTGTGCCGTTACCGCCGTCGCTCTCGAACCGGAGCAACAGGTGGGGTCAGCCGTGGCAACAACAGGCTTGCCACCGAAGTGGTTTTGCACAAATGTCACCGACAGTGCACGACCCCGAGGTATAGATTTAGGGTCGAAAGGTTTCCAGGCAAGTATCGAACACCGCAGGAGACGCCAGATCAAAGCTTACCGCAAGACACTTTGCGTGTCTCCGATACAAGTCGCTTTTTCAGTTACAGGTCGAGTTGCTGATTGCCGCCAAGAACTGATTCCACCCGTTCATTGAGAACCCTAAGCCGCGGGCCAAGCGAGGTTTCAAGCGCCTGGTCTTTTGCTTTGGTCTGCAATAGTTCATTGGCCATGTTCAGAGCTGCCATCACGGCGATGCGATCAAGCCCGACAACCTTGCCGCTATCGCGGATCTCGCGCATTTTTGCATTTAGCATTTCTGCGGAATCGAGAAGATCGGTGCGTTCACTTGCCGGGCAAGCGACCTGGTATTCCTTTTCCAGAATACGGACACTGACGTGGGCATACATATCGGTCATTGCGGATACTCCATTGCAGCTCCCATATTCAATATCCGAAGCATGCGGGGTTAACTAAAATCAGTCTGGCAATTAAGGTGGTGCGTAAGGTCATGGGCGACGCCCGGGGCCCGGATTCAACCCGGCCTAACCTCCCTGTTCCATCGCCTTCAGGCGCCCGATCATTGCTTCGACGCGGGCACGAACCTGCTCGTTCTTCTGTAACAGCGTCGCGCGTTCCGCTGTCAGGGTGTCCTGACGCTGCTTCAGCGAGCGGTTTTCGTCCTGAAGCTGATCGCAGACTTGCACGAGAGCGTCGACACGCTTCTCCAGTCGCTTCAGTTCATGCTCAAACATTACACTTGTTTCATCGGCCATGGGTGCAATATAGAACCGCCAACGAGCAGAATCAATCACGAATGGACCGAAAGCCGCCATTTGCATGGCCAGGCAGCGCATTACATGGGATCATTCCGCCCCGGCCGAAGCGGAAAATAGCTGAACGAAAATGACAGATCAGAGTGTTGATCATGATGAGCTCGACGAAGTGCTCGAACGGTGCGGATCGAGCTGGAATGCAGGGCAGGCGCATGGCCTGTTGTGTAGCAAGCTCTCGGTGGCTGGTGCGGACGGAGCAACCCGCTGGTTCGCCCAGGTTCTGGAGGAGACGGATCCGAATAATGCGTCACGGCGAGAATGCGAGGCCATGCTTGACGCATTGTGCGCAGTCACCTGGCGCCAGCTGGTCGAGCGCCAGTCCGAATTCGAGTTGCTGCTTCCGGGTGACGAGGATCCGGCCGCACTTCGCGCCGAGTCGATGGGCCAATGGTGCGAGGGATTTTTGCACGGGCTGGTTTCGGAAAACCGCAGCGAGGATCTGAAGAAGCGCCTCTCCGACGACCCGTTGGCCGATATTATCAGGGACATGCTGCATATCACGCGCGCAACGGCCTCTGAGGACGAGGATGCCGAAGAAGAGGAAAAGGCTTTTGCCGAGTTGGTCGAGTACCTGCGGGTAGCGGCACAGCTTACCTACGAAGAACTGGCGGACATTCGCGAACCCGCCGAGGATGTGCTGCCCGATGAATCAGATACCCTTCACTAGTGGGGCAGCCCGATACCGGATGTTATGAATAGAAACGAATTTGCGAAACGCCGCAAGACCTTGATGCGGATGGTTGGTGAGGATGGCATCGCGATCCTTCCCAGTGCGCCAGTGCGCACACACAGTCGGGATGTCGAATACCGCTTTCGCCAGGACAGCGACTTTTACTATCTCACCGGCTTCGCCGAGCCGGATTCGGTCGCCATACTGGCACCAGGTCGTGAAAGTGGCGAGTACGTCATATTTTGCCGCGAACGCGACAGGCAAAAGGAACAATGGGATGGTTCCAGGGCAGGACCGGACGGTGTCGTCGAATATTTCGGCGCGGACGACGCATTTCCTATCGACGACATCGACGACATTCTTCCCGGCATTCTCGAGACTCGCAATCGCGTCTACTACATGATGGGGGCGAACACTGATTTCGATCACCGCGTTACTGACTGGGTCAGATCCCTGAGAAATCGCGAGTCATCCGGTGTTCATTCGCCTCACGAATTCGTTGCCCTCGACCACGTCCTTCACGATATGCGCCTGTACAAAAGCAGGGCGGAACTCTCCGTCATGCGCAAGGCGGCAAAGATAGCGGTGAAGGCACACCAGCGTGCCATGGCTCATATTCGGCCGGGGCTTTTCGAATACGAGGTTGAGGCAGAATACATTCATGAGTTCCGTCGTCATGACGCCACGATCTCATATGCACCTATCGTCGGCACGGGCGCAAACGCCTGTACATTGCACTACGTAAACAATCGAGCGCAGTTGAAGGATGGTGACCTTCTGCTAATCGACGCCGGTTGCGAATATGACTATTACGCTTCAGATATCACCCGGACCATGCCGGTAAGTGGAAGATTCACTCCGGAGCAGCGAGCGGTTTACGAGATAGTGCTCGAAGCGCAGCTTGCGGCGATCGAGCGAACCGTGAAAGGCAATCACTGGAATGACCCCCACGACGCTGCTGTCAGAATCATTACCAAAGGGCTAAAGAAAATCGGTCTGCTTGATGGCACGCTGGCCAGACTCATTAAGGATGGCGCTTACCGCGAGTACTTCATGCACCGAACCGGCCACTGGATTGGTATGGATGTGCACGATGTCGGCGACTACAAAGTCGGCGACGAGTGGCGATTTCTCGAGCAGGGCATGGTCACAACGGTCGAGCCGGGTATCTACATACCGGCGAGTCGCAAGGTACCGGCCAAATGGCGCAACATAGGTATTCGTATTGAAGACGATGTTGCCGTAACGAACGACGGACCCGATGTGCTAAGCAAAGGACTTGCGAAAGAACCGGACGACGTTGAGAGGCAGATGGCGGCATAGGCCGGGATGAGCAAGTTACAACAAACCGACTACGACATCGTTATCGCCGGCGGCGGCATGATTGGCACAAGCCTGGGCGCCGCGCTGGCGCCGTTGAATTTGAAAGTCGCCATCGTCGAAGCCGTTGCGCGCGGGGCCTCACAGCAACCGAGTTTTGACGATCGCTCGACGGCGTTATCACGAAGCAGTCAGCGCATGTTCCAGGCGATGGGGCTTTGGCCCGATATTGTCGCGGCCTCTACACCAATCAAAAGCATTCACGTTTCGGATAAGGGACATTTCGGGTTTTCGCACATCGAAGCGGCCGAACAGAAAGTCGAGGCGCTCGGTTATGTCGTCATCAATCGCGTGTTGGGGCAGGTTCTGCAGGAGTCACTCGCCGGTGTCGACGGGCTCGACATGATTTGCCCGGGAACAATTAGTGCGGTCACTCTCGGGGATGAGCAGGTGGAGGTAACGGTCGGCGAGGGGAACAGCGCAAAGAGAATGACCTGCCAGCTCCTGGTTGCGGCCGACGGAGCCAACTCTGCGGTTCGGGACATGATTGGCATCAGCGCCACTCGGGTCGACTACGAACAATGGGCAATTATTGGCAACCTGCTGCCCGAGAAGAAGCCCGACAATCGTGCTTTCGAGAGATTCACTGAAACAGGGCCGATCGCGATGCTGCCCGTAGCGGATGATCGCGCTGCGTTCGTCTGGATACATTCGCCGGCTCGGGCGAAAGAAGTGCTTGCACTGTCAGACGACGAATTCACCGAACAAATTCAGGAGGCTTTTGGTTTCCGGCTCGGCAGGTTCTCCAGGGTTGGCAAGCGTGCCGCATATCCTCTGGCGCTCAGTAAATCCAACGGGCTCATTTCGCGACGCAGTGTCGTGGTCGGCAATGCCGCGCACGGACTGCATCCCGTTGCTGCCCAGGGCTTCAACCTTGGTATGCGGGACGTTGCTGCACTTTGTGACTGTATTGCAGACGCACGAGCGCAAGGGCAGCTCGACTGTGGCACAACAGCCGTTCTCGAAGCCTACGATGAATGGCGCAGGCCGGACCAGAGAAAACTCGTTCGTTTCACCGACGGCATTGTGCGCCTGTTCGGCGACGCCCGACCCTCCGTCCGTGCATTGCGTAATCTCGGGATGTTGGGCTTCGATTTGATTCCCGGCGTCCGTAAAGTCTTTGCCCGGCATACGATGGGCCTGGCCGGCCGATTGCCTCGTTTGTCTCGCGGGGTGCCATTAGAGTGAAGCGCTCCTACGATATCGCGGTCGTCGGCGCAGGCATGGTGGGATTGTCGGCGGCGTGCCTTCTGGGGCAGAACAGTCAATTGAATGTAACGGTTGTCGATGCGGGAAAGCGACCGGCATTCAATCCCGATGATGTTCCTCTCCGCGTCTCGGCGATCGCGCCTGGCTCTGTCGAAATACTCTCGTCCATCGGTTGCTGGAACGAAATCGCGCAAACCCGCGTGTGCCCCTACCGCGACATGAAAGTCTGGGATGCCACCGGCAACGTCGAAGGTCCGGAAACCCTGACATTTGATGCGGCTGAATTCGCGGTACCGCAACTCGGCTACATCGTCGAAAATGCATTGATTCAAAATGTCTTGCTCAAACAACTCGAGCAAACCGGCATTAGTGTCCGTTTCGAATCGGCCATTCAAACGGTAGCTCGCTCCGACCATCGCTTTGAAATTGCATTGGCGACGGGTGAAAAAATGACGCCCGATCTCCTGGTCGGTGCCGACGGTGCGGGATCGATGGTACGAGGTAGCGCTGGCATTGCCGTCAGATCATGGCCACACGCCCAAAAGGCGTTCGTCACCTGCCTGCAGCCGGAGCTCAGTCATCGCAATACGGCCTGGCAGCGTTTTCTGCAGGACGGACCTATCGGAATGCTGCCGCTTTCTGATGGGCGAATATCCATTGTCTGGTCGACGACGCCGGAAAAAGCGGAAGAGGCGCTTGGCATGACTGATGAGCAACTGTCGGCAATACTTACTGAGGTGACAGACGGCGCGCTTGGGAAATTGACCCCGGCAGGTCCACGTGGTGCGTTTCCGCTCAAGTCGCAGCACGCTGCAAATTACGTTCAGGACGGCCTGGCCCTTATCGGTGACGCGGCACACACAGTTCATCCACTGGCAGGACAGGGCGTCAACCTCGGCTTCGCGGATGCAGAGGAGCTGGCCAGCGTGGTCACTGCCGCCCTTGCCGAGGATGAAAATCCGGGCGACTTGCCGACGCTCAGGAAGTATGAGCGCTCCAGAAAGGGCGCGAACAAGACCATGCTGCACTTTATGGATGCGCTAAATCGTTTGTTTTCGTATGAGTCCCGGCCGCTCTCGCGGCTTCGTGGCGCCGGAATGTTTCTGTTTAACAAGAGTGGCCCGATACGCGAACGGACGGTGCAGACAGCGTTGGGAATTCGCTAGAAGCCGATCTGGGTTGTCGAGCCGCTCAGGCAGAGTGTTGTGGTCGAGCCCTGCATAAACAATCCCGGCGTCACGTCGTTTGCAGCCAGTGCATCGCGGACCATGTCGATCAGCACGAGTTTGGCCAGGTTGAGCGCCGCCTTGCCGCGTTCTCCACCGAGCACCGTCATGTCGGCAGAACCTTCCTCAAGGCCGTATGCGCTTACCACGAGTTTGTTTCCCTGAAAGTAGTATGCCCCTCGATAACGTTCGTCATCGAGATGAACGGTCACTATTCCATCAGGTAGTCTGATCATTGGAAAAACTCTTGCTCGGTAGCACTTTGGATTATCCACATGGGAGTGAAAATTTCCGAGGTTGCGGTCACAATCAAAAATGTGACGTCAATTGGCCTGAAAAAACCTGATCATGGAAATCGCGTGTTTTAAGGTATTTCAATGTCGCTGATTGCAGACGTCTGCCTCTGGCGGCCCGCTTGAATTTTGTGATGCAATGCAGAGGGTCGCCAAAGAACCAACCAACAAAGGCAACAAACAATGAATTATTCAATCAAAATGCTGCAAAAAGTCGGATTAACGCTGGCATCGATTTGCGTTGCACTGACGCTTGTCACTGATGCCAGCGCCCAGGGAAACAACGGCCGCGGCAAGTGCATGCAACCGTTCGGTATTTCTTTTTACCTGGTCAAGCCGGGATACGAAGACGAATGGCTCGATTTGTACATGAAGTGGCACTACCCGATCATGGAGTACTCGCTGGAACATGGCACGATCGCGGAACACAAATTGTTCGTTCCATCCGGGCACGGTATTGAGGGTGCCTGGACGTTTGCCGCCTCCTTCCTGTATCCGGCTGCCAGGGATGCGAAGTCTGCGCCGCTCGATCGGGCGGGACTTATCGAGCATTTATTTGGTGATCGAATGGATGACTACGTAGCCGGCGAAAAACGTCGCTGGGAAATCACGTTGAAGCACTGGGACACGGATTTTATCGAGCTGGACAAGTCGGAAAAGCCGCTATCGGTTTACCTGCCGTCCACCGGCGGTTGCCCGGCGGAATGAGGGGCACGTGACGATGGCAGGTAAGCGACTACTTGTTCATTCACTGTTCCTGATCGCGCTACCCGTGATCGTCGCCTGGTACGGATTCTCGACTTTTGGCGCAATCGTGCTGGTACTTGCCGCGCTTTTGTGGCGTGCTGGCATCACGCTGAGCGTCCTCTTGTTTCCGCCTCAAGTCCCGGACCTGGAACTCGAGACGATCACCATCAGCCATTTCGCGGAGAAAACGCGCTGGTGCATGGACAGGCTGGGTGTCGCCTACGTCGAACGACCGGTCGCCGGAATATTCGGAGTGCTGTTTACAGGCCGTTCCGTGCCGCAGTTGAAAGCGCGGACGGGCATCGTCCAGTCGGTGATCGGGAATTCGGCCGAGATATTGCGTTACCTGTGGGGTCGATACTCAACCGAGTTGGGAGATAAGGCGGATTTTCTTGCGCCGACCGAAGAACGCCTGCAGATGGAAAAGAGGATCGACCGGTATGGTGCTCACCTGCAAGTATGGGTCTACTACCATATTCTAAATGATCGTTCGCTCGCTCTCGACGCCTGGGGTCGCAACGATACTTCCGTGCCTTTCTGGCAGCGCGCACTGCTTCCGCTGATGTTTCCGGTTTTTCGCGCGTTCCTGAAGAAAGCTTTCCGGCTTACCGATGAACATTACCGCAGCGTAGTGGAAAAAATCGAGGCGTTGCTGGGAGAGGTTGAGGCGTTGCTCGATGACGGCCGCAGGTCAATTCTGGGCGGAGACGAAACGGACTTCGTCGATATCAGCATGGCATCAATGTCTTCGCTGTGGCTGCAGCCGGAGGGATTTGCAGCCGGCAGGGCCAAGGCGGTTCTGATCGATCGCGGCCGCTACCCGATCCAGATGGGCGTCGATGTCGAACGCTGGTCGGATCAGTATCCGCTCACCAGGACATTTATTGAACGGCTCTACAGAGAGGAGCGGTTGTCACGCTGAATTGTGCTGGCGTTCAGCCCTTCGCCGCAGTTGTTCGACGATTCGTGCGCCCTTGCCCGGGATGCTCCACGGGCATATCGCGATACAGATTCCGCAACCCGCGTTTTCGTTAAAGTAGGGAATGCACTTGTCGAAATCGACGTACCACTTGAGGTCGCCGCGGACCATTTTCTTATCGGCTGAAATGGCATCGGGTGGGCAGGCGTTCGCGCACACCTGGCAGCGAGTGCAAAAGTCGTCAACGTTGTAGGTCGTCTTCGTCGTCGGCAATAGCGGGATGTCGGTCAGCACGGATGCGAGGCGGAAAGACGAGCCGTATTTCTTGTTGATGATCGAGCCATGTTTGCCCAGCTCGCCGAAGCCGCACTCGATGGCCGGCGGTATCAGCAGAACCGGCCCGGCGAGCGGTCCGCCATGTGGGGTGGCATCCCAGCCGCGCTGCCGAATCCAGGTCGCGATTTCTTTTGCCGCTTTCGTCCCGCGGCCGTATTGCCGTACCACCTCCGCACCCGCGGACAAGGCCGGTGCTTCCCTAATCCGCTCATAGTCATGTGCGATGCCAATCATGACGATCCACTTCTGGCTGATCTCGACACCGTCGAACGCCCATTCGGGCTTGAACGCAGTAATTCCGAGAAGATCCATATCCAGCGTATCGGCATAGGCAGTCAGTTGTTCGGTCCATTCCCCGGCCGACTGCTGCAGCGGCTCATCACCGACGGGAGGTACCTCAAGTGCGAGAATTTCAGCGCGATCTTCGCGCGCCTTGATGATGTGCTTGTCGTTTGCGTTCTGGGTATAGAACCACTTCTGTAGTGCGCCGTGAGCGAGCGAATCGGGATCGTGCCAGTAAATCGGCGTCGCTCGCCGGCGTTCGGTTTCGCCAACTCCGTTGATCGTGTTGCCGGAGACCTCAGGCATTAATGCCATTTGCTCCGGCTTCGGCGTGTAAGGTCGGTATGGAGATTTAGCCATGTCGATCTCTTTAGCAACTCCGCTGGCCCGATAATGCCATGTTTGCAGCCAGACTTAGGAAGATTCCGGCCCGGGCTGCGGCAAACACGGATAGTCAAGCGGGCAAATTCCGTCAAATATCGCGTTGTATGCGCGACCTGGCAATCAATCGAATCATGACAACCGACCCGACGACTGTCGGGCCGGGCGACTCTGTCGCCACAGCCAAACAGTTACTCGAGTCGGAGGGCATTCACCACCTCCCCGTGGTCGAGGATGGAATACTTGTTGGAATACTGTCGTCTTCAGACTTGCTGAAGTTGCATGTTCTGCGCGGCCGGTCCGAGGCGCTGTCAGCCATCAAGGTTAAGCAGGTTATGGAGACAGATCCGGTAACGCTCGGCGTCTTTGCAGACCTGATCGACGTCGCGACCAAGCTCGGGGAAGGCGGTTTTCACGCATTGCCAGTGGTTGAAGCGGACAATGTACTGGTTGGTATCGTGACCTCGACCGACCTGATCAACCACGTGCTGATGCAGGTACCCCGGGGCGACGGCACCTTGCGCGAAGAACAGGCGCCGGAACCAGGGCGGCGGGTCAGCGACGCAGAAATCACGTCGGCGCTTCACAGCGCGAGGGAAACGATGCGGAACGGAATCTACGACAGAGATGCGGAGGTCTTCCTGCACCTGTGCGAACAGAATCGACTGCTAAAAGAAGTGAGCCATGCGGCGGAGCTTTATATGCGCAGCGGGCACGGTGAGCACGAACATTCCGTTCTCGTCAAATCACTTGCCGATTTACAGCGGTTTGGTTCGGATTGATTACTCCGTCGTGCGGCTCACGACATCCGGCGGGACTCCTTCTTCCGTGTGAAATAGCAGCCTGCTCGCAGTATTTCCATCCCACTCAACCTCGATGTGGTCGATGGAATGTTCCATGAACAGGATA
Source organism: Woeseiaceae bacterium (assembly GCA_024640315.1). Lineage (GTDB taxonomy): Bacteria > Pseudomonadota > Gammaproteobacteria > Steroidobacterales > Woeseiaceae > SZUA-117. The sequence continues at coordinate 3,615 of JAHEFF010000027.1, read as the reverse complement.
TCCCGGCTTTCCGCCAGTATGGTCTCAGTAGCAAAGCCACCGATGTCCATCGTCAATTGGCCGTCTTCGACAGTCATGGTGATCGGCGGGAAAGTATCACCGGAATATGAGCCGAGCAGCCCCTTGATGTCCTGCTCGCCTAGCTCGATCGCCTCTCTCTCAGGATAAGGATCGTCTATCACCATGGCGGCTATGCGTTTGGCCACGGTCGTCGGACCGGGTCCCGCCGCAGCGCCATTGGTCAGCACCGCAACATAGATGTCCTCGTCGGGAAGCCAGAGGGAGTAACAGCTGAACCCGTTTATGCCGCCACCGTGGGCGATCATCTTGCGGTCGCGCAATTTGCCGATGCCGAGACCGTAACCGTAGGGATACGTTTCACCGTCATTGAGTTCGTACGGAGTGGTCATCAGTTCATAGGACTCGTCATGGATGAACTCGCCACCCGTTAGCACTTTGTGCCACTCGGCGAGGTCGCCAGTAGTGGAAAGGAGGGAGCCCGCAGCATGTGGCTGAGTCATGCTCAGGAAACTGGCATTGACGATATTTCCGTCATCATCGGTGCTGTAGCCTGAAGCGCGGTTCGGAATGAGCTTGGGGCCGCCGTAAAGCGTGCTGCCCAGGCCGAGCGGTCCCGCGATATTCTCCGCGATGAAGTCCTCGTAACTTTGGCCGGACACCGCTTCAATGATGGCACCGAGCAATACATAGCCCGAGTTGTTGTAGTTCCATTTGTCGCCCGGCGCGAATTCCATCGGTAAATTATCAAAGATGTCGACCAGCTCTGCCGTTGTCAGGTCATCGCGAATCCCGGTAGCCATGTAACCCGGCAGGTTCGTGTAGCTCATGATCCCTGATGTATGGGTCAGCAGGTGTTCAATCGTGATGACATGACCGTGGGTAGGATAGTCGGGCAGATATTTATTGATCGGGTCGGCGACTGACAATTCTCCGCGCTGTTGCAGCAACATGATCCCCGCTGCCGTGAACTGCTTGGTTACCGAGCCGATACGAAATATCGTTTTCGGCGTAATCGAAACCCCCAGCTCTACATTCGCGAGGCCGTAGCCCGCTTCGTGAATAATTTCGCCCTTTTCCATGATGACGACCGAGGCGCCCGGTCTGTCGGGGTAATAGGTCGCATCCAGGAATGCCTTGACGTCATCCAGCGCGGCGGTACCAGCGGAGGCGGCGAGCGACGGGAGAAAGATGAGTGCCAGGAAAACTGCCGCGAAACGCGGAAATATATTCATAAGGATGCTCCTTTCGGAAACAGGTATAGACTCCATGGTGCTAATGTAACCACAATTTGTATTGCCGGGTCGCCATGCCCGATAATCGCTGACCTCAATCGTTCGCGACGCTTCTCCGGACCCTGAACCGGCCTAAAAAACAAGAACAGACAGGAACAACAATGCGCAATCCTTCCCTTCGTATACACCTTGTGCTGGCTTTTTCCCTGTGCATCGTAAGTGCGTGGCCGGTTTGCGCACAGGAAATCTATGACATCGTCATTGCCAACGGCAGAGTCATGGACCCGGAGACTGGCCTCGATGCCGTGAGGAACGTTGGCATTCGCGGTCCGTCTGTCGTTGCTATCTCACAGAATCCTTTACAAGGCGAGACGGAAATTAACGCACGGGGTCTCGTGGTTTCGCCAGGGTTCATCGATCTGCATGCGCACGGGCAAAGTGCTCGCGCCAACGAATTCCAGGCGATGGATGGTGTGACGACGGCACTTGAGCTGGAATCGGGTGTACCGGACGTGCCGATGTTTCTCGCGATGCGACAGGGAGACGCCGTCATTAACTATGGCGCCAGCATTTCACACGGCGCGTTGCGAACCTGGTCGATGCCGGAGTACACAGAGACGGTGGATGGGATCGTCGCAAGAATCGGTGAAGCAGGCGAGATCACCGAAGAGATAATTGAGCTTTTTTTCGAAACGATCGGTGCCGGCCGTTACAAAGAGCTGGACCCCGCGTACTATCCCGTCCTCTGGCAGCGCCTGCGGAAGGGCTTGAATGACGGTGCGCTTGGCATCGGCATGCCGCACCAGTATTACCCGGGCGTAAGTTACGACGAAATATTCAGGTTGTTTCAGTTTGCCGCCGAACAGGAGGCACCGATCTATACCCACGTTCGCGAAATGGGCGTGACGGGCATGCAGGAAGTTATATCCAATGCGGTCGCGACCGGTGCGCCGCTGCATATCGTGCATATGAACAGTTCGAGCTTGTGGGAGTACGAGACGAATCTCGACCTGATCCTGGGTGCACAGGAAAGAGGTGCTGACATCACGACTGAAGCGTATCCCTATACAGCAGCGTCAACCGGAATTGAATCCGCAATCTTCGATGAAGGCTGGCAGGAAAGGCTGCGAATCTCTTACGGCGACATTCAATGGCAGGACACGGGCGAACGTCTCACCGAGCAAACCTTCAAAAAATACCGGCAAGAGGGCGGTGTCGTCATCATTCACCTGATGAAGCCAGAGTGGATCAAAGCGCAGCTTGCGGATCCACGTGTCATGGTTGCATCTGATGGCATGCCGTATGCACCGGGCGCACATCCCAGGGGCGCCGGCACGTTCTCGCGCTTCCTCGGGCGCTATGTGCGCGACCAGGAGATTCTTTCACTGATGGGTGGGCTCGCAAAAATCACCCTGATGCCCGCGGAACGACTGGAATCAATCGCGCCACAAATGAGGCGCAAAGGCCGTATCCAGATTGGTAGCGATGCCGATATCACCATCTTCAACGCCGGTAACATCATCGACACCGCAGACTTCGAAGGTGAGCTGACCTATTCGGAAGGCGTGCAGTACGTGATCGTCAATGGAAAATTTGTCGTGTGGGATGGCGAGCTCGTCGAGGGTGCCCGGCCAGGGCAGGCGATCCTTGGACGCAACGTGGTATTTTGAGCTGCGCCAAATTAAAAAGATTGCGGAAATGAAAAGGCGACGTTTTCTAAAAATATCAGTGGCCGGCGGCACGCTGGCACTGGGCAGTAGCGCGCTCCTCGTCTCTTGTTCAAAACCCGGTGCGCCCCCGCCGCAAGGCCTGCAGAGTCTCTTCCCCGACGACGAGCTCCTGATTCAGCTCGGCAGATCGTACCGGGAAGCTTATCCGGATGAAGACGATGTGGACGTTTTGCGAGAGTTGACAGCATCGGTCGAGGATTCTTCTCTGGGGTCCGAGTTGATTCGTCAGGATTTCGAAAGCGGCAATATGGTGCGGCTCGACGGCTGGATTTTGTCGCGCACTGAAGCGCGACTCTGCGCACTACACTCAATCCCAGGGTCCTGAGGCCGCTATATGCATACCGATAGCCGTGAACTGGAGCCCGAAACGCTTCTGCAAGGCGATATTTGCATCATCGGTGCGGGCGCGGCCGGCATAAGCATGGCGCTGGAGTGGATAGATACGCCATATAAGGTAGTGCTCCTCGAAGCGGGTGGAATGAAGTATGAACCTGAGTCACAGGCACAATATCGGGGTGCCAATATCGGCGAGCCATACTTTCCACTGGAGGCAGCCAGGCTGCGTTATTTTGGTGGAACAACGGGCCATTGGGCGGGCTTTTGCGCGCCGTTCGATCCGATCGATTTCGAGG
>JAHEFF010000026.1 GCA_024640315.1 Woeseiaceae bacterium | reverse complement strand
GCTCGCCTCCTGGATGTTGAAACGAAAGATGTCGTGCTGATCAGCGAAAACACCGGCGGCGGCTTCGGCTCGAAGATCGGCGCGTATCCGATCGCCGCCCTCCCCGGCTGGTTTTCGAAGAAGATCAGTCGGCCGGTACAGCTTCGGGTGACCCGCGAACAGGAATACTACATGGGCTCCGCCCGCGTCGGTTTCCAGGGCTGGATCCGGATGGGATTTGCAGCCGATGGCAAGATTCTCGGTTCAGACGTATTCATCATCGAAGACATTGGCGCAAACGCGACGGGAGGAGACGCATCGTCGGCGGGCGGCGCTATTTCTCTTGTCTACAATGCCGGATCGATGCGTTTTCGGGGCTTGCCTGTACTGACCAACACGACACCCCGTGGTGCGCAGCGTGGCCCGGGCCAGAACCAGATTGCTGCCGTGATGGCGCCGATCATGGACAAGGCGGCGAAGGAATTGGGCATCGATCCGGTCGAAATTCGCAAGGTCAATGCCACGAACAACGATTCCCTGGTCTATGCAGATCGAAGTTCGGTCACCAGCGCGTACATGGACGAAGCCCTTGATAAAGGCGCGGAAATGTTCGACTGGGAAAACCGCAAAAGGCAGCCGAAGAAGAATGGCAGCAAGGTGCGCGGCCTCGGCATCGGTCAGGGTTATCACTCTGCCGGCGCGACGGGTTTTGACGGCCTCATCCGCATTACTCCGGACGGCAAGCTGCACATCCACACTGGCGTTGGCAACCTTGGCACGTATTCGTACGCATCCACGTCGCGGGCAGCTGCGGAAGTTCTCAAGTACGACTGGGAAGACTGCGAGATTCATCGCGGCAACACAGAAAACAACCTCCCATGGAATTCCTACCAGGCCGGTAGCGTTACGACGTTTACGCATACACGCACCAACTACGTCGCGGCCATGGACGCCCTGCGCAAGATGAAAGCCATCGCGGCAGACACGATGGGTGGCGAACCCGACGATTACGAAATCGACGGTAAGCGCATCTTCCGCAGCGACAATGCAGCACAGGGGATGTCCTACGGCGCTGTCGCAGCCCGCGCGATTCAGTTGGGCGGTGAGTACAGCGGGCAAACCTATCCTGAAGACATCAACGAGATTACGCAGCGCTCGGTTCAAAACGTGGCTGGCAGCGGTCTCGTCGGCGTCGCCAAGGACAACCTGCCGCAGGAAGGCGTTATCCCGGGCCTGGCCGTAGCGTTTTGTGAGATCGAACTCGATCTCGAAACAGGCAAGTACGAAATTCTCGAATATGTCGGCGTTGCCGAGTGCGGAACAGTGCTGTTTCCGGCCGGTCTTGCACAGCAAATGAAGGGCGGTGCAGTCTGGGGGATGGGAATGGCGGCGCTCGAGCGCCACGTCTACGACCCGCAAAACGGTTTGCCGGCAAACATTGGTTACCACCAGTGCGGAATCCCGAGCTACCTGGACGTTCCGTCAGTCACCCGCACCAGCGCAGTGGACCTGCCGGATCCTCAAAACCCGTTCGGGGCAAGAGGCATTGGCGAGCCGGCGATGGGTTGCTCGGTTGCCGCACTCACATCCGCGATTTCGGATGCGCTGGATGGGCACATATTTGGCAGGACGCCTGTCAGTCCCGACATGATTGTCAATCACGTGACAGGCCGCGATCAGTCGTTCCTGCCGCTGCAAACAAACAACTTCTGAGGTAACGATGGCTTCTTTCGACGTAATGCCAGATGTACAGCTCTACCAGCCGGTGGAACTGGACGATGCGCTAAACCTGGCCGACGAACTCGGCGACGATGGCTGGCTTCTCGGTGGCGGTCAGGACACCTACGGGTGGCTTAAGGACCGTGCCAAGCAGCCTCGCGCGATGATCGATCTCAACGGTATCCAGGCGCTTCACGGAATTCGTGAATCCGCCGACGGTATCGAAATCGGTGCTGCAACGACTCTGCGTGAAATCATTCGCGATGAACGTATTAATCGCGACTTCAGTCTGCTGGCTGACGCTGCCGGACGAGTTGCAAGTCCGCAGATCAGAAATGTCGGTACCCTGGGCGGAAACCTGTCACAGGACGCACGTTGTTGGTATTACCGCCGCGGTCTGGATTGTTATCGGGCCGGCGGCAACATCTGTTACGCCGATGGCCCGGAAGCCATGAATCGCGAGCACTGCGTATTCGGCGCAAGCCGTTGTGTTGCAGTGAGCCCCTCTGATACGGCGACTGCGCTGGTGGCACTGGATGCGACCATGGTCGCAAGAAGTGTGAAGGGTGAGCGGACGATTGCTGCCGAAGACTTCTTTGTGGGTCCGGATACGCATATCACCCAAATGACGTCTCTGAAGCCGGGTGAAATTCTGACTTCAGTCCGAATTCCGTCGAAGTGGGCGGGCCAGAGATTCTACTTCGAAAAAGTTGCCGACCGTGACGTCTGGGATTTTGCCCTGGTGAGCATTGCGGTGGCCATGTCAATGGAAGGCGACACGGTTGCAGACAGCCGATTCGTCTGTGGTGGCGTCGCATGTACCCCTCACCGCCTGACCAATGTGGAGCGTGCCGCTCGTGGCAAATCGTTGTCGGATGAAAGCGCCGATGCCGTTGCATCACTGGCCAGCGAGGGCGCCAAGCCACTCAACTACAACCATTTCAAATTGCCGCTGATGGAAAATCTTGTGCGGCGAGCCATGCGGAGTTAAATCATTGGATATCGCCACCTACAAGAATGACGTCTGGGGACAGGAAGTTTTGCGGGGCGTGTCCTGGGACCTGCTCTGGCTCGTGATCGTCGCGGCATTCATCGCCATAGCAGGGCACGCGATCTATGCGGCGACGCAGAAACGAGGCGACAAGCCGTCGAGCGAAGGTGCGCGCGTCAGTCGTCACGATGCGCTCGACAGGGCATATCACTGGGTCATGGCTGGCAGCGTCTTCGTACTGCTGATCACCGGCATCTTTCCGATCATCGGACTGGAGTTCGCCTGGCTGGAGATTCACTGGATTGCCGGAATCGTCCTGACCGTAGTGGTCGTTTTCCATATTCTCCGCTCGATCTTTACGCAAGATCTTTCCTCAATGAAGTTAGGCCCGGCCGACCTCAAAGAGGCGCTCGACGATACGACGAAGCCTGGAAAATATTCTGCCGCCCAAAAGGGAATGCATGCGGCCGTCACGGTTCTGACTCTCCTCGTTATTGGCAGCGGACTGCTAATGTTCCTGGCAATCGACTCGCCGTGGTGGGAACGTACTAATTCGATGTCGGAAGCACTGCTCGGCCTGGTCTTCTTTGTGCACGGGATTTCAACGCTTGGCCTGGTCGGCGTCATTTGCCTACACATCTATTTCGCGCTTCGTCCCGAGAAATTGTTCTACACGCGATCAATGATCAGAGGATGGATCTCCAAAGACGAACTCGCCGCGAACCACGACCCTCAGCGCTGGACGCCAGACGAAACCAGCTGACGAATCGGTTACCCCACAACCTCAGACAGACACACGCGGAGACGCCGTGAGTAATACTCTGCTCGAAAACATCGAAGCGATTGAAGCCGGCTACGAATTCATGCTCGCCTATGCAGCGCAAGGCCGTGAAAGCGACGAAGGACCGGGAGGTTCGGAGGTGCGCTCGACGCTGACTTCAATGTCCGCTGCTGCAGATTCAATTGCTGCACTGCTGTCAAATGACGACGGCGTGTTCTCACCTATCGTCGTCGATGATGCTCGAAAATCCGCGGCCGCCATTTCGCTGGTCCTGTCCCAGGAGAAGATCAGCTCGGAACTGGTCGACAACCTGAACGCCTCAATTCACTTGCGCGCATTGCTAACGGATTTATTTTTGCTAAGCGAAACAATCGGTTAAAAAGCCTTGAAGATAGTCGGGAACTTACGCCGGCGGGCTTGTACCAACTCCGTGACTACCCAAAACGATAATCCAGACGCATGAAAAAACCACTGACTCGACGGCATTTTCTTAATCTTGTCGGCGCCGCTGGCGGCACGACCGCTATATACCAGACAAGCAGGGCGCTTGGACTGATGGAAGACACGGGCCCGGTAGCCCAGCTCGACCTGAAAAATGTCGCTCGAAGCAGGAAGAAGGTGGCCATCCTTGGCGCTGGAATATCCGGACTTGCGGTTGCTTATGAACTGGAGCGCGCCGGCTATGACGTTACGATAATCGAAGCATCGCACCGTATCGGTGGTCGTAATATGACCTTGCGGCACGGCGATCTCATCGATGAAATGGGTCAGCAGAGAACCTGCAACTTCGATGACGATCCGGATCTGTATTTCAACGCCGGGCCTGCGAGAATTCCGGGCCACCACCACCGCGTAATGCATTATTGCAGGACACTCAGCATACCGCTGCAGATCAAATCGAATGTAAGTCGCATGACTTACACGCACGAAGAAAATAAATTCGGTGGCAAGCCCGTGCGCATTGGCCAATACTTAGCCGAGACTCGGGGGCTGCTTGCAGAAATCGTCCATAAAGCAGTCAATAAGAACGCGTTTGACGAGACAATATCAGTCGAAGATCAGGAGCGCCTGCTGGCATTTGCATCCTCTTATGGTGACCTTGATCCAAACGGGATTTACAAGGGAACGCTCCGGTCAGGTTACAAATCGGGTGGGTTCGCGAAACCTGCCGAAATTTTCGAACGCATGGACTTCAGAGAATTCCTGAGCAGCCAGTTCTGGCAGCGCGCTTCGTTTATGTTTGAAAACCCGGACTGGGGTGAGCCGTTGATGGAAGCGGTTGGCGGCATGGACAATATCGTTAAAGGGTTCGCCAGAGACATCAAGAGCCCTATCCGGCTCAACGCACAGGTCCAGTCGATTCAATTGCAGCAGAACGGCATTGACGTTGTTTACAACCACAAGGGCAAGCGCAAAAAACTCAGTGCGGATTATTGCTTCAATAGCATCCCGACACATTTTATGCCGGGTATTCCGAACAATCTGCCGGAGGACTATCGAAACGGGCTCAAATCTCTGCAACCCGGCTGGGGATTCAAGATCGGCCTGCAGATGAAGGAGCGCTTCTGGGAACGGGAAGGTATCTACGGCGGGGCGACATTCACCAGTCAGCGTATTGGTGAGATCTGGTATCCGTCGCACGGCATCCATGGCAAGAAAGGTATTTTGCTTGGCGCGTACCAGTTCTACGATCCGAGCATGTTCTTTGACCGCATGACGCCGGAGGAGCGCATCGCGTATGCAGCAAATTGCGGCGAGAAAATTCACCCGGGCTACTCCGACTATATTGAGGCCGGGGTCAGCGTTCCCTGGCGGCGGATGAATCACATGATGGGATGCGGCACCCGTTTTTCCGAGGACGCGCGCGAACGGTATTTCTCATTGCTGCAGCAACCTGCCGCCGGGCGCCACTATATGATTGGCGACCAGATCAGCTATCACTCCAGCTGGCAGGAAGGTGCGCTCGCATCGGCCGAAACCGCGCTTCTCGATCTCGACAAGCGAGTGCGCGCCGAGACCGGCGAATCGCGAAAGGCGTAAGGTGATGAGAAATGTAATCAGAAAAATCTTGCCTGCGGTCGCGTTGTTATGGGCGACCAGCGCGATGTCTCAGGACGATCTTCCCATCCCGGCGGACGAGCTGGTCTATTGCACCGTGTGCCACGGCATCCAGCTGATGGGCAATCCGATTATCAGGGCACCCCGGCTTAGCGGCATGGAAACCTGGTACGTCGAGCAGCAACTCAGGAACTTCAGCGCTGGCGTTCGAGGATTGCACGAGGACGACACTATCGGCGTTGACATGCAGCCGATGGCTGCCGTGCTGACCGATGCACAGATCAAGGCGGCGGCAGTGTTCGTCAATGCGACACGCTCGACGTCTCCGAAAATCACGATTTCAGGCGACACTCTGAAAGGCAAGGCGCACTATTCGACCTGCGCGGCCTGTCATGGTGTGGCTGGCAAGGGCAATGAGGCTTTGGGCAGCCCTGACCTGACGATTCCCGATGACTGGTATCTCGTCACGCAGCTACAGAATTTCAGGAGCGGCGTCCGCGGCAGTCACCCTGCCGACAGCTATGGCATGCAGATGCGCGCCTCCGTTCAACTACTGGCTGATGACGAGGCCATCATGGACGTCGTCAGCTATATATCGACACTAAGAAACGATTAGAGGAAACCTGATATGAAGAAAACCACACTCATCGGATTGCTTGTACTTGGAAGCGCCTGTGCGAACGCAGACGTAACCCGACATCCTTTGCCGAACAATTCGACATTTCCGATCGCCCAGGCAGTGGAAGTCACGGCCGATACGACACTGGTGTATCACAGCGGCACGTTGCCGAGCCCTGCCAATCCTGATGCCGAACAGGGCAGCCGCGAATACTGGGGGGACACGGAAGCTCAGGCGAACAGCGTCTTTGAAAACATGGCCACGTCGCTGGAGAAACTCGGCCTCGATTTTGGCGACGTCATCAAAATGACGGTCTTCCTGGTTGGCGATCCGCAACTGGATGGCCGCATGGACTTCGGCGGTTTCATGAAAGCGTACTCGAAACATTTCGGCACCGAAGCACAACCGAATAAACCTGCACGTTCAGCGATTCAGATTGCTGCACTTGCCAGGCCTGACGTTTTCGTCGAAGTGGAAGTAGTCCTCGCACGACCGTAATAGACTACATACCGATCAGGAAAAGGGCCGCTTTCGCGGCCCTTTTTTTATTGGATGATTTCGCCGTTGCGGTATCGCACTTTACCACCAACAATGGTCATAACGATTTCCGTATTCATGATCTCGTCGTCTGGCACCGTCAGGAGATCCTGTGAAAGAACAGTGATGTCTGCGAGTTTGCCCGGTGTGAGCGAACCTTTTATGTCCTCCTCAAATGCGGCTATCGCGTTGCCCATCGTGTACGAGTAAATTGCGCGCTCCCGGGAATAGGTTTCCTGCGGCTGGAACCTGGTGCCGTCGGGAAGAATGCGCGTCACTGAGCAGTAGAAGCTGCCAATCGGATCGATTTCGTCAACAGGAGGATCCGTGCCATTGGTGGGCACCAATCCGGCCTCGGCGAGCGTATTGAAAATATAGCCGCGTTCTTTCGTGCGCTCCGGACCCAGCCTGTCAACCACCCATGGGCCATCGGAACAGGCAAAAATGCCCTGTACGGCCGGAATCACGCCAAGCGCGACTGTCCTGTCAATGTCGTCGGGATGAATGACCTGCGCGTGTTCGATGCGCCACCGCAAATCCGTTTTCTCCGGATATTTGGCAAATTCCGCCGCATAAATATCCAGGAGCTCGCGATAGGCGCGGTCGCCAATACCCTGGATTGCAAGTTGGTAATCGTGCTCGATCGCCAGGCGTGCGGACGCCTCAATCTCTTCAATGGGGACAACATTCAGGCCACTGCTCCTTGGAAGGTCCGCATAGGGTTCGAGCAGCCAGCCGCCGTGAGTGCCGAGCGCTCCATCAAGCACTTTCTCGCCAATCGCCCTGACAGTCAGAAAATGATTGCCGTAGCCGATCATTCTGTAATCGGCAAGGCGATCTTCCATGTCAGCAGCCTGCTCTTCGAATGCCATCCACAGGCGAACCGGAAGCTTGCCCTCATCCGCCATCTTCCTGATCAGGTCAACTTCGGCAAAGCTCGTGCCGAGATCCTGGAAGGAAGTGATGCCATGCCGCAACGACTCTTCGCCAGCCAGGGTCACCATACGGCGCATTTCCTCTTCGGCGACGCCAGCAGGACGCCGGCCCTGGTGACCGGAAAATGCCTGGCGAAAAACATCCTGGGCGGATTCCCTCATCATTCCGGTTGCCCGGCCATTCTCGTCACGGACGATCTCGCCGCCCTCCGGCGGCTCAGTATCATCGCCAAGCTCGACCAGGGTCATCGCCTTCTGGTTGACGAATACGCCGTGGCCGCTCGTATGAATCAACATGGCGGGATTGTCCGGGGTGACAGCGCTTAGTGAATCATGCAGCGGCAAACCTTCCACCAGCACGTCCTCTTTCACTTCCCATTTGTCCTGGTGCCAACCGCGTCCGATGATCCATTCGCCCGGCTCCGTTTCCGCCACTGCCGCCTCAACCATGGCGACAATCTCCGCAAAACTTTTTGCGTAGCGAAAATCCAGGATGAGCAAAGATCCGCCGAAACTCGTGTAGTGTCCGTGGCCTTCAATAAAGCCCGGTATCGCGGTCATCCCGCCCAGGTCGATGACTTCTGTGTTGTCACCGATATACGGAAGAATCTCGGCGCGGCTTCCAACTGCTGTAATCCTGTCCCCCGTGATCGCAACCGCCTCAGCCCGGGGGGCCGCGTCTTCGACAGTAACGATATTGCCGTTCTGTATGACCATGTCAGCAATCGGATGTGCGGGCGGCGTTTCAACATCGCGGCCACATCCCGCCAGCGCGATAATGGCGATCGTCAAAGAAGCAATGCGCACGGCTTCCCCCTTTTGCTAAAGAAACAACTAGTGTTAAAGAAACAACTAGCGGGTATTGCTGAAATTAACGACAACGCCCGCGTAATAATTTCGTTCTGGTGCAGGTTCGAAATAGCGTCCACCAAAAGCGTTGATCCGAATGTTGCTGTTATAGCCTTCATCGAACAGGTTGTTGACGCCCGCATACGGCCTGAAGATCCACCTTCCGCTGTTGAATTCGAACGCAATCCGCAGGTTTGCGACGGTATAGGACGAAACCTCGGCGGTATTTGCATTGTTCGCGTACAGGTTGCCGGAATAGATTGTTTCAAACGTCCCGGAAAACCCGTTTTCAGCCAGGTACGAGAGCCCGAGGTACGCAAAATGCTCCGGAAGGCCTGGCAGCTGGTTGCCACTAAAGTCATTGGCGTTGTCGTCAACAAAGTCATCAAAACTGAAGTCAGACCACGTGTAGGACGCATCAAATCTGAAGCCATTGTCATATTCCCAGGCAAGCGCCGCTTCTATTCCATCGCGTGATGAACTGCCTGCATTCGAATAGAACGTCCTGCCCGGGAACGCCGGCAGCTCGTACGGGATTAACTCGTCTTTGAGATCTATGGTGAACCACGTCAGTTCGTAGTAAAGATTGCCTGCAGAGTACTTATAGCCGATTTCAAAGTTATTCGCGGTCTGTGGGTTGAGTTCTGGATTGAATCCCCCGCTTGCGTCCGGATTAGCCAACTCCGTCGTTGTCGGCGTCTCGAAGGAACTGCTGAATGAGGCGAATAAGACGCCGGAGTTCATTCTGTAGTTCAACGCAAAGGACGAGCTCACCTCATCGAAATCCAGAGTTCCCGAATCGTCGCCGTCAGCAAGGTAGCGGTCAGTAACGTCATAGGAAATCTCGTCATATCGCAGACCCGCGAGGACAGACCACTCCTCACTGAGGTCATACTGGCCCTGGGCATAGATACCGGAACTGTCCACCCGCTCGTTCTGATCGAAAACCATCGCGCCAAGGGCGCCATCGTTATTATCAAAGCGCTTGCGATCATCGTCCTGGCGGTCAAGATCGACACCAAACGTCAGGCTAAGAGGATCAGGCAAACTATCGCCTAGACTGTATTGCCCACCAATTCCATAGAAGAAACGGTCAAGGTCAACGGCGCCACCGCCAGTAAATGGCAGTTTGTTTGCAAACTCACGCCAGGCGTAATAGTTGCGAAGCGTAAGGTTTCCAGCCGGACGAAAGCGCTCATAGACGACACCGAATCGTTGTTGCTCAAGAGATTCTCCGGCGTCGAACTGAACGTTTACGTCACGGGCTGAAGACGGGTCGAGCGCCGCCTGCGCTGCGTTGATGCCACCGGGATCCTGGGCCTTCGGCTGGTCAGTCAGGGCCAGCGAAAACGTTAGTTTGTCGTTTTCACCCAGGGGGACACCCAGCTTGGTGTTGACCAGGCCCCCGCGGGCAGCCGAATGATCACGGTAGCCATCAATCTCTGTCCGCGAAATATTGAAAAGATAGTCAGAAGATCCGAGCTTGCCGCCGGACTTGAATTGCAGCTGGGAATATCCGTAGTCGCCGCCGGCAACCCTGCCCTCCAGATACGGATCAACAGCCCCCAGCTCACTGGTAATCGAAATAACGCCGCCAGAAGCGTTGCCAAAAAGCGCGGATGCCGGCCCGCGCAGGACTTCAATACTCTGCGCCGATCCGATGTCGATGCTGTCTACACCCGCCTGACCATCAGGCAGCGTTTCAGGTATGCCGTCGACGATCACTTTAACGCCCCGAATACCGAAGCTCGAGCGGGCGCCAAATCCCCGCAGAGAAATTCTCAGATCCTGGGCAAAATTGTAGCGGTTTTGCATGTAGAGTCCGGGTACGCCGGCGAGCGCCTCGTCAATCCCGAGTTGCTGCGTACCAATCTGGATACGGTCCTTGCCCACGACCGAGATTGACCGCGCGGCATTGCGTACGGACGTTTCCATCCGCGTCGCCGTCACCACGATTTCATCGAGCTTGTCGTCGTCCGGCGCCTGGGCCCACCCGGGCGCACAAAAAATACACAGCGAAAATATCGTCCACGACCGCGCTGGGGAGGTTTTGAGTGAAGAGATCATTGATTCGGCAAAGCCCGGAATTAGAGTTATTGATGCTGCGATTGACAGACCGCATACCATAGAAAAATGGGACCAGAATTGCCAGACAAATAGTGTTTTTTGCCTGTATTTCCTGTACTTGTGTAACGGCTGAAACAAACAAGCCCGGTTCGCATCTTCCCCTATAATATCCCGTCTGCACCAGCTTTCTTCAGGAATATAGACACAATGACAAGATCTCAACACGCACTCCCGAAGTCGCTGATAGGCGGCATCCTGTTTTGCTCAGCACTCATGTGGTCGTGTGCCGGCGAGGAAAATTCCTCAACCGGTCCCGATCTGATCGTCATCAACGCCGATGTGTATACAGCTGATTCGACCATGCAAAGTGCGGAGGCATTCGCGATTTCCGCCGGGAAGTTTGTTGCGGTCGGCAGCACTGCCGATATTGCCGCTTTGGCCGATGACAAAACGGAAGTCATCGACGCCGGAGGCGTATCAATCATTCCCGGTCTGATCGATGGCCACACTCATCTGATCGGGGGCGCCGGCCTCGCCACGGGTGTCGATCTTTCAGAAATAGAAGACAAGAACGAATGGTTGCAGATTATCAGGGAAAAGGCGCAGAGCTTGCCCGAAGGGGCCTGGATCCTCGGTGGCGCCTGGAATCACAACCTTTCTGATGGTGTATTGCCGACAAAAGAGATGCTGGATTCAGTCTCGCCAGAACACCCTGTATTGCTCAGGGACATCGATTTCCATTCGAGCTGGGCGAACAGCCTCGCAATCGAACTCGCCGGCATCACGATGGACAGCGCGGTGCCGCCCGGCGGCGAGATTGTTGTAGATCCGGATACAGGTGAAATGACTGGCATCTTCCTCGAAGGGGCAATGCGACTCTTCAACGGGGCGCCGGGGATTGCAGAGGCGCGGGATCCGGTTGCCGGCGCCCGGGCTGCGGTCAGACTCGCCAACAGCCTGGGAATTACCGGCGCGCACGACATGAGTGGCAATAACGACGCGTTCCTGAGCATTCTGAGAGATGGCGATCTGACGATGCGGATCTGGGAAGGCATGTTCGCCGGCCCCGATGATGATCTGGAGCAACATTTTGCCCGCCTCAATGACGAGAGAGAAAAAGTGCGGGCAGCTGTCGCCGCTGACGGTCATAGTGAAACAATGGGGCCGCTTTTCCAGGTCGGCTACGTCAAGATGATGATCGACGGCGTACTGTCAACACATACCGCGATGATGAAAGATCCTTACACCGACAAGCCGGACGCGTTTGTCGAACCGTTTATTCAAAAGGAACATCTCGACGAGATGGTTGCAGCTGCCCACAAGGCCGGCTTCCCGGTCGCCGTCCACGCAATCGGTGACGAAGGCGTCTCTTGGGTACTGGACGCCTTCGCCGGCTCCCCGCGCTCACCCGACATGCCCCTTGACCGAATTGAACATATTGAAGTGGTCACTCCCGATGATGTTGCGCGTTTTGCTTCGCTCGGCGTTGCAGCATCCATGCAACCGCACCATGCGACCTGCTGCGTGGGTGACTACGTCATTGATCGTATCGGCAGAGATCGTCTGCCCAACGCGTACGTCTGGAGACAGATGCTGGACAACGATAACCACCTCGTGCTCGGTTCCGACTGGGCGACGTCACCACTCAATCCTTTGATTCAGATCGCGGACACGTTGCATCGGGAAACGCGAATCGATGGCGTCGTTCGGCCATGGGATGACGGCAATACACTAACATTTGCAGAGGCGTTGAACGGGTATACGCAGGCGGGTGCCGACATGACGCCCTGGTCCGACGAAATTGGCAGCATCTCGAAAGGTAAATGGGCAGACTTCGTGATCCTCGACGAGCGACTGCCTGCCGAAATCGACCGCGCTATCGAGAATCGCAAGGTGACGGCAACCTATCTTGCAGGCAAGCAGGTATATCCCTGACGCGTTACCGGAACCTCGTCAACCTCTGCCGGTCAGAATACCTTGATCGCAATTGCTGACCAGTTTATCGGTTTGCTGGGAGTTACAATGATAAGAATACTGACTCTGGTCACCCTGCTGACTTTTATCCGGCTAGCGGATGCCGAAACGACCACCGTGACGATGCAATCTTCCGATGGCGTCACGATCCACGGAGAAGTTTATACGTCGCCGGGCGTGCCTGAAACTGCGCCGCTGATTCTACTGTTTCACCAGGGCGGCGGCGACTCGCGTGGTGAGTACACCCCACTTGTACCGAAGTTGCTGGACGCCGGTTATAACCTGGTTGCAATAGATCAACGACGCGGCGGCGATCGATTCGGTGGTATCAATCGGACACTTGCCGGCGTCGAGGGTAGTGACTATTCGTATTGTGATGTCATGCCGGATCTCGAGGCCGCACTGAAGTTCGCCAACGAGTACGGGTTCTCCGGGAAGACGGTGGCCTGGGGCAGCAGCTACTCGGCGGCATTAATATTCAAACTGGGGTTGGATCATCCCGATGAGATCGATGCCATCGTCGCGTTTTCAGCGGCGTCCGGCGAACCCATGCAAGGTTGTATGCCGGAATCGTACAGCGGACAGATCACGCAGCCGGTTCTGGCGCTCAGGCCGAGCCGCGAATTGGAAGTTCCCTATGTGCCCGGCCAGATAAAGCTTTTTGAAGAGCAAGGACATCAGACCTATGTCGCCGACCCTGGCGTTCACGGGTCGTCAATGCTGAACGCGGAGCGCGTTGGTGCCAGCACCGATGAAACCTGGAATATTGTGCTGACATTCCTGGCCGAATCACTCGCCGACAACGATTAGGCACAGGACGAAAATTAGGTAATACTTGAATCACATAAATTATGAATGAAGTCCTTACCGCACATCAGGCCCTGATTGGCTGGGCCGAGAAATCTCCGGACCGCGTTTTCCTTTATCAACCGGTTGACGGTGAACTGCGCACTTTCACCTGGCAACAATCAGCGGACGATTGCCGCCGAATGGCCAGCGCCCTCCTGGGCCTGGGACTAAGCCCGGGAGACAAGGTCGCGATTCTTGCAAAGAACAGCGCCGAATGGATGCTGGCTGACGTCGCGATCGCCATGGCTGGCATGATTTCCGTGCCCATTTATCCAACGGCCAGCGCAGATACGATTTCCTACATCGTCGGTCACAGCGAGGCGAAAGCCGCCTTTGTCGGCAAGCTGGACGATCCGCAAATTGCCAGTACGGCCATCCCCGACGACCTGGTGAAGATTGCCTTCCCCTATCCAACCGAGGGCTGCCAGCACGAATGGCAGTCACTCATCAACGAAAACGAGCCGCTCGAGGACGTAAATCAACCGGCTGCCGAAGATGTCATGACCATACTCTATACGTCCGGCAGCACCGGGCGGCCGAAAGGTGTCGTGATCAGCTATCGCGCCTATTCCTATGCGAGCATTGCAGCCCGGGACATCGTCAACATCACGCCGGAAGATCATTTGTTCTCTTACCTTCCGCTGGCCCATATCACGGAAAGAACCGTGACAGCGGGCCCGGCAATTTACGGTGGCACGAAATGTTCTTTCACTGATTCGCTAAAAACATTTCAGCATGACCTCAAGACGGCGCGACCCACGGTATTCATTTCCGTGCCAAGGCTATGGGTCAAATTTCAGGCTGGCGTGCACGCAAAGATTCCACCACGAAAACTGAAGATCCTGCTATCGATCCCGATCGTTCGGAGCATTGTCGCGAAGAAAGTTCGCCGGGGACTCGGATTCGATAATTGCAGGAGCTTCGGTTCGGGTAGCGCACCGATTTCACCGCTAACGCTGAAGTGGTATCAAAAACTCGGTATTGAGATTGGCGAGGGATGGGGTATGAGTGAAACCAGCGGCCTGTCCTGTGGCAATACGCCTTTCCAGGCAAGACGTATCGGCACGATCGGCGTTCCGATCGAGGGCACGGAAATTCGCTTGTCTGATGAGGGTGAATTGCTGATCCGAAGCCCGGGCCTGTTCACGAAATACTACAAACAACCGGATTTGACGAAAGAAGTCTTTAACGCAGACGGTTTTTTTCACACCGGGGACAAAGCCGAATGGGATGCGGCGAATCAGGCCTACCGGATTACCGGTCGTGTGAAGGACATCTTCAAATCGGCAAAAGGCAAATATGTCACGCCTGTGCCGATCGAGTCCATGTTGTCCGCCAATCCTCTCCTTGAACAGATTTGCGTCATGGGCTCCGGCCTGCCCGCGCCTGTGGTCGTCGTCGTCCTGTCAGAGGCAGCGAAACATTTGCCGAGAGCAACCGTGGAAGCGAGCCTTCGGGCGACACTCATCGACGTCAACCGCCACCTGGAATCACACGAACGCATGTCTCACATCATCGTGACCAACGAGGAATGGACCACTGAAAATGACTTGCTGACGCCGACGCTCAAAGTCAAACGAGACGTGCTGGAAGCAAAGTACAAAGCATTGATCAGTCAGAATTTTACGTCGCAGGTGGCCTGGGAAGCTGCATAGGCAGTTCCCCTTATCCACTTCATTCATATATTCAAGGATACTAATGTTTGGTCGGGGCGACTTTGGCAACGACCCGGAATATTCTGCTAAATCAAGGGGATATAATAATGGGACTCCTCGAATTCGCACGCGGCGAAGGATTGCAGATCGCAGTCCTTATTTTCGCGGCCGGGCTGATATGGCGCCTGGTTCACCTCCTCCTGACCATCAGGAAAATGGATATCTCGGAACCTCGCCAGGGCGGTGAAAGAGCCGGGGGTCTCCGCACAATATTCTCTCGCTTCGTGCATCACGATGCTTTTCGCGAAAGAACCCGCAACGGGACCATCATTGCCTACACGTTTCATATTGGACTGGCGATTATCTTTCTCGGTGGCGCTCCTCACATCCTGTTCATAGAGAGCTTTTCAGGGCTGAGCTGGTCGCCTTTGCCAACCGTAGTTATCCATGTGACCGCGGCAATAACCCTGGCGGCATTGATCGCAGCGTTCGTCAGAAGAATGCGGCATCCGGTGCTGCAAATGCTGTCGAATTTCGACGACTACTTTTCCTGGCTCGTGACCATTTTACCGGTGCTCACGGGCCTGTTAGCTGTCGCCCATATAGGCGCTCGCTATGAGACGCTGCTTGCCATTCATATCCTCAGTTTCGAGGCGTTTCTCATCTGGTTCCCGTTCGGCAAGCTGATGCACTCGATCATCGTTTTCGGATCCCGGTATACGACCGGCGTTACCTTCACGCGCAGGGGGGCCAGAGTATGAACGAAGCAGTTGAAAAAAATCCCCTCGAAATGGACAAACAGCGGTTCGGTATCAAAGAGCCTGAAGCCCGCTACGACTTGCAGGGCGAGGTTGCGAACGAAGAACGCGTCCGACGAGCCATGGTCAATTTCGCCAAAGACATCAATCGCACAACGGCCACCTATATGGAAGCCTGTGTGCACTGCGGTCAATGTGCGGAGGCCTGCCAGTATTACGTGCAGACGGGCGATCCAAAATACACGCCGATCTGGAAGCTCGAAGTTTTCAAGCAAGCGTACAAGCGCGAAGCCAGCCCGTTCGCATTCCTTTACAGAATGTTCAACCTGAAACGCAAAGTGACAGTAGAACAGCTGGAGGAATGGCAGGAACTGATCTATGACTCCTGCACTATGTGCGGCCGGTGTTCGTTGATGTGCCCGATGGGCATCGACATCGCGACCCTGGTCGGCCAGGCTCGCCACGGCATGTTCAAGGCGGGCCTTGTGCCCCACGAACTGCACGCCGTCGCCGAACGGTCGGACTTGGAAGGCAGTCCGCTCGGCGCAACCCCCGAAGTATTCGAAGATCGCGCAGACTGGATGGCCGACGAACACGACACGGAAGTCAATTTGAACCTGGATCAGGCCGACATCCTTGTCGCAATGTCGTCCATCGAAATCATGAAGTATCCGAACTCGATTGGTGCCACCGCGCGCATTCTCAACGCGATTGGCGAATCGTGGACCTTCCGCAGCGAGGGGTATGAAGCAACCAATTTCGGCATGTTGTCGGGCAATGTCGAGTGGCAAAAACGCTCAACGATGAAACTCATAAATGCCGCAATCAATTGCGGTGCAAAACTCGTCGTATTGCCGGAATGTGGACACGCCTATGGCGCTTTGCGGTGGCAGGGTGCTGCCATGTACGGCAAACCGCTACCATTCAAGGTACAACATGTCTCCGAGTTTCTTGCCGACGTGATCAGTTCGGGCCGCTTAAAGGTAAAGAAAGTCGACCAGTCAGTGACCTTCCATGATCCTTGCCAGGTTTCGAGACGTGGCGGCGCGACCCAGGCACCGCGAGTTGTCATGGAGGCTTTGGGCGTCGACCTGAAAGAGATGACGCCTTCCGGCGATTTCAACTGGTGTTGCGGCGGCGGCGGCGGCGTGGTGACGATTCATCGGGCCGACAAGCTGCGTTACAAGGTATTCGAGCTCAAGATGGAGCAGATCGACGATACTGGCGCCGAAACTTTGCTTTCAACCTGTTCAAATTGCCGCCAGAGCTTCAACGACGCCCAGCAGCATTTCAACTGGGACAAGAGCATGGAAAGCCTGCTGGAGCTAGTAGCCGATAATCTCGTCGAAGACGACTGACAGGATCTAGTGTCGCGGACTGGCGGGCAGCGAAAAGAACTGCAGCTCCCCCAGTTCGCCTTCGAGTGAATCCAACTTTCCAATCGGCTCGTCGCTGAGCCGTTTCACCCAGCGGTTCGCCTCGGTCATGTAGTGATCGTACAGCTGTTTCCGCAAGGGCAACGACAATACCGCCGGCTCGCCTTGAACTTTGGTTAGCGCCTCATCGAGCGAAAATTTCGGCAACTCGATGGCTATCTGGCGATGTGACCAGGTGCCGGTACACAAATCGAAGTCATAAAGCTGAAGAAAATTCTGCCCATGCTTCGCAATAAAATGTACTGCGTCAATGACATAATTTGCTTCGGCGTCATCCATTACCCAGTGCAGGCCAACCCGGCACCAACCGGGCTTCATCCCGCAATAGCCTTCCTGCACGACGTTCCTGTATCGCTCGGACGTCTCCTTGTCGATGTCCAGCAACCGGTGACCGTAGGGTCCGGCACAGGAACAGCCCGCCCGCGACTGTATGCCAAACAGATCATTCAGTAGCGCGGTAACGAATTTGTGATGTAAATAAGACCCGCCTGGATTTCTGAGATTGAACGAGATGATGCCAACGCGGCTGCCGGGATCCGGGTTTCCCAGGATTTCGATATTTTCATTCTCACCCCAGCTCGCCATAGCCCGCTGGGTTAACTCATGCTCTCTCTTGTTGATGACATCAACACCAACCCGATCCTTGATCTCAAAGACCATACCTGCCTTCAACGTCTGCAAGACACCCGGCGTGCCGGCCTTTTCACGTTCTTCGATATTACTGATAAAGTCCTGATCATCCATGCCGACATAATCGACCGTGCCGCCTGCACTGACGCTCGGTGGCAATTCGCGATGGTAGATCCGCTCGTTAAAAACGAGCACGCCACTTGAGCCGGGACCGCCCAGAAATTTGTGGGGGGAAACGAATATGGCGTCGATAGCCGGATCATCGCCTTCTTGCAGCGGTTCCGGATTCATGTCGATGTCAACGTAGGGCGCGCATGCCGCGAAATCAAAACAGGCAATCGCACCGTACTTGTGTAACAGGGTGGACACTTGGCGGACGTCCGAGCGCATACCAGTTACATTCGATGCGGCCGAGAACGAACCGATTCGCAGTCGTCCCTCGTATGCAGGGTCCTGAAGAAGTTCTTCAAGGTGCTGCAGGTCGATATGCCCTTCGGGGCAAAGCCGGACCTCCACAGTCTGCGCTAACGACTGACGCCAGGAAATCTCATTTGAATGATGCTCGTACGGGCCAAGGAAGACCACAGGCTGCTTCTCGCTGAGCGCTTTTTGAAACTCGGCGCTGTCAATCCCGGAGTCATTTACGATCCCGTCGATATTCTGGCGAGTGGCCGGAGCCAGTGACACGCCAATGATCTGTTGCAGTTTGTCGATGGCGCCTGTGGCGCCGGTTCCGCAGGCGATGATTTTTCCACTGGGTCCGGCATTGACCGATTTCTTGATCGCTTCTTCGGCTTCATGCAGCAATTGACTCATGCTACGCCCGGTAATGTCGTCCTCGGTGTGGGTATTGGCATAAACACGCTGCAGGCTCTGCAGGTAGGACTCAACGAATCGCAGGCAACGCCCGGAAGCGGTGTAGTCGCAATAAACCATCAGCCGCTGCCCGAATGGCGTTTCAAACGTCGAATCTACACCGACAATTTGTTGCCTCAGGAATGAGGGATCGAGTCTTTTTTCAGTCATTTAACTGGCCCTGATGTCAGCTTGTTTTTACATAAGAGTTAAGCTGCAGAACGGTCCGCAGCGATGGCATGAGGCGCATTTTGCCTGATTCAACGCCCTCTGCGGTAGCTCTGGACCGCCAAATATCAGGTAAATTCGCGGCAAGCCGGTTCCGAGCTGTCAGCCCCTATTTCCGGGGTGGGGTAAGCGCCTCTTCTATGGAATTCGCGATGGCGCTGGGTACACCGACATTGGCGGTAAACGCGCGGTAGCCTGAATCCCAGAAATAGAGCTGCATGCGCCACATCTGACCGTAGTGCAGGACCAGCGTTGCATCGCCTTCCCGGACGACAAGGACTTCAGTAGGCAAGGCCGCCAAGTGGTCGACACCGGGATAGGGTGCCGCATCGCTCTTGCCGTCGCTGCGAAAGCGCGAGTTGATTCGCACCATCTTGTCTTCGATAAAAGGGTTGGTTAGACCCAGGTAGACAACATCGTCCCGAAGCTGAATTTTTGCGATTGTTTCCCAACCGGTTGTTTCAGCCACGTCGGACACAGTGCCCGCCGCAAGTGCCTCGGATACTCGTGCAACCACCGCGTCGAAGTTATCAGCGGTGTCCTCATCGATCAGCAACTGGCTTTTTTGCCAGGTCCTGAACTTGGCCATCATCCTTGCCGGCCCGTCACCTTTGTATTTGTTGTAGTGCTTTTCGGTGCGGATTGGCTCCGCCTGCACGCTGACCGCAGTGCCGGGCACGGCGGCCACCAACTGGCGAAGCTCATCAGCCGTTTTTCGTGCAGCTGAAATCAATTCGTCGTAGTTCGGCGAATCTGCGTAGAACACCATTGCATGAGCAACCGGGTTCGCCATATTGACATGTGTTTTTTGCTCTTCTCCCCAGGTATAGACGGCAATCCTAAGGACCTGGGCTGACACTGTTAGGGGTGATTCGGCTGAGGCTGCATCGCTGAAAGAAGGCGAAGTCAGAACATAGACTTTTGCCCGGGCCTTGTTGTCCGGCACGCGCACGACGTGCGACCCGTGCAACAGCAGGCCCGAGGTTCGCAAAGCAGACTCAACTGCCGCTGTCGTCTCTTCGAATGAGACCGATGACTCGTGAATTTTCTCGAAGATGCCGAACTCGTCGGCGGCATGCGCTGGCAGCACGAACAGCGCTGCCAGCGCGACTACCACGAACCTTTTCATCCTTATCTGCCTGAGCCGAACCGGTACCCGAACTCGAGTTCTAACTGACTCATCCTGAGCGTAATGGTCTGCAACGGATCGAACAGGCTTGGGCCGGTGATGTCATTCTCTGGCGCATACATCAGCGATAGCGTGAACTGGTGTCCATTTGCGCGGCGGCGCGTCCAGCCAACGGTTAGATGTTGTTCCATGATGCCCGGTGCGAGAATATTGAACAGAACGTCCGCCTTCTGGACTGGCTGCTCACCATAACTGTAGCCGAAGCGCCAGACGTTGTTCTCATCGGAGGCCCATTCGAGGCCGACCTTGTAAGTCGTCATGTCGTCCCAGCCAAACCCGGCGCCTTCTTCGCCACCAAGACATGGCTCGGCGCTGGTGCCGCCCAGCGGTAACATGCTGCAAGCGAACAGGTTGCTCATCGGATTTCCGACCGAGTCCACATCACTGAATGCCGTGTGCTCTATATCGAAATTTATTCGCAGGCTGTCAGTGGCCAGGAACGAGATGCCAGCCTTGATGCTCGACGGAATATCGAATCCACCAGCTTGTGCATAAAGATCCGAATAATCATCGAATTCGCTCATAGATAACTTCGACTGGTAACCAAGTCCGACGCTGACGCTATCGCTGATACCCCACCAGACTCCGGCAGCCAGACCAAATCCATAGGATGTGTCATGACCATTGTTGGTGAGTGACGTCACCTGGTTTATGTCACCGGTGGTTGCCAGGGTCTTGGTGACCGCCGCAAACGTCCCAACTCCCTTCGCTTCGAACATCTGGAAACCGAAAACCGGACCGATTCCCCAGGCGAAGTTGTCGCCGATCATCGCCGAATAATTAACATTGAGGAAGGCCTGTGACAGGTCGACACCCGCATTGCCTGCGCAAAAAGGACCCGGACCGGTAGCCGGCCCGTTCGTGATCGGATCGACACCACAGAAGAAAGACGTGGCCGATGCATTCGGATCGTCCCAATCCGTGTTCATGCCGCCACGACCATAGAACGCAGCAGAGATGTTGCCGCCGTTCCCGAGGCTCCAATTCTTGGCCACGTACGGAATGGGGAACCATTCGCTGCTGCTGTCTATTTCGCCGGGTGCGATGGAATGCGTGGGCAGAAACACGCCTCCACCAACATCGATGGGTGCACCGTTTGATGACTGTGCGGATGCCTCGTAGCTGCGCCGCGGACTGAACAACGACAAGCCAGCCTCCCAACTATCACCGACGAAAACGCCGAGCGCGGGATTCGAGGCAGTCATTATTGTCCCCATGTTGGCATTGGAGCCGATACCGGTTCCCGCCATACCTTTAGACTCTACACCGACACCGTGCGTAAAGTAACCGTTAGTCGCCAACGCCAATGTGCTGGTCGCAGAAAATACCAATGCCAGCAGCACGGCTATGGCGCGTCTCATCTTCAACTTCATGTCTTTCTCCTTGCCGGCTGCAATGCCGTTTGGATTTTGTAATCTCAAACCGTGTGATATCGGACCTGTGTCAAACGAATCACCGGCATCTAAATCAGTCTGCTCTAGTCACTGAACTGCAAAAAACCTCGTGCAGTGTTTGCATCACCTTGGTGGCCTCATCGCCCGCAAGCGAATAACTTACGGACTGCGCATGCTTCCTGGCCTGGACAATTTTCTCCCGCCGCAGGATCGCAAGATGTTGCGACAGCGCGGACTGACTCAGTCCGAGAAGGCCCTGCAACTCACTGACGGTCTTCTCACCCTCCGAGAGCTGGCAAAGAATCATCAACCGCCACTCGTTCGCCATCGCTTTGAGCAGTTCGCAAGCGTGCGAGGCCATGTCATGCAACTCGCTAAGCTGGGCAAAGCTCTCCGGCCCGACTACTTCACTTGTGTCTTTCATAAAGATTTATCCCTGAAACTGTCTAGGCGCAGCCACCGAATCCTTCCGAATCCATTTTCGCTTCGTACGGAGCGGTGACGTCACTACCGACGATCAGCGAACCTTTTACGGAATCCCAGTCCTCCGGCTTCAATATGACGAGCCAACCAGCCTCGTAGGGATCGGCGTTCGCAATGGATGGGTCGCTAACCAGCGCATCATTGACAGCGACGACTTCTCCGCCTGCGGCTGACTTTGCAGGGCCGACCCACTTGCCGGACTCCAGCGTTCCGCAGGACTTGCCGGCTCTGACCGAGCGACCTGCCCGTTTCGGCGTAAAAGCAACCAGCTTTCCCGCCATCGCGGTGGCTACGGCCGTCATACCGATTTTGACGGTGCCGTCTCCCTGCTCGTTGAACCAGATGTGATTATCCACGTCGTAAAGCAGCTCATCAGGTAGATTACATCCACGTACAGATGGCATCGCTATGCCTCCTTGGTCATTGGTAAGTCAACATCAGTCGCCTGCCTGATTGGCTTCGACGAACAACAAAAATCACCCAGTGCGGCCACTTGCATTTTTCCGCTTACAAACAAATACAAATGATTGGATATCATCTTCAACATGGCCAATCGATCCGTAGTTTCCGCATCGTTCGGCTGCAGCGTGACAAGGTTAAAGTGGTACGCAATTTCCCGGCAGGTCTCCCGACAAGCGTTGAAACTCGGGTCGCCTTTTGTGCCTTGCCGGTGTAGCGCCAGGAGTCGAAATCCTTCACGAGTGTCATCAGTCGGGACGGCCCCTTTGGCCACGATCCAGTGTTCCAGGACCTCTTCGCTGATTCTCAGAATCTCGTCGGCTGCCGCGTGCTGATCCGGGTTTCCCGTCGCAGACTCGAGCGCCAACTCCAATTCCGCGAACGTCCTCATGCCAGGCCCTTTTCCTTGAGGAAACGCATTGAATCCGAAATGTTCTCATGCACACCGACTTTCTTTGGCTTAAGGCCGAGGGCCATGCCCAACAACTGGGTGAAATAGAGAATCTTGATGTCCACCTTTTCACCGAGTGTTTTTTCAGCACGGATCTGGTGCATTTCGAGACCGGTGTGACAGGTCGGGCATTCGGTCGCAATCACGTCGGCACCGGCGAGCTTCGCGGTCTTCAGTATATTGAGAACAAGCTTCGTTGAAGTATCACTGTCGGATAAGGTATGCGCCCCGCCGCAACAGGCTGTCTTTAGCGGAAAATCGACATTTTCCGCGCCCGCCGCTTCCAGGAGGTCATCCATAAAGTGCGGCTTGGACGTTGACTCGCTCCCCGGTCCGGAATCCTTTTCCGGGAAGATGTGCCGCGGCCGCGTATACATGCAACCGTAGTAGTTTGCGATCTTGATTCCGCTCAGCGAGTTCTTCACTCGCTCCCTGAGCCCGTCTTCGCCGATCGTATCCTTGATCCAGTCGAGTGCATGAATTGTCTCCACCTGGCCTGACTCATAGGTTTTATGACCAGCCTTCTTCGACAATCGGTCAACGACCTGGGCCGAATCAGCGTCGTTTGCAAGGTCGTATTCGGCCTTTTTCAAATTGTGATAGCAGCCATTGCATGGCGCCATTACTACATCCATGTCCATCTCGTTGGCAGCGACAGACATAACACGAGAAGACAGGTACGTCTGGATCTTCGGATCGATGTTCTTCACCTCCATCGCGCCGCAGCAGTTCCAGTTCTCGACCTCCACGAGTTCAAGTCCCAACTCCTTGCCGATTGCCTTGGTAGACCGGTTATACGCATGACCGGTGCCTTCAAGTGCACATCCAGGGTAATAAGCAACCTTCTTGTACTTGTCTTTTGTCGTCATCTGGTGATCTTCCTCAGGCTGCCGCGTCTTTTTGCGCGGCATCGATCAATTCCGGGAGGCTCAGCGCCTTTTCCTGTTCCGCATGCTGTTCGTCGATATATTCCTGTATGGCGCTGGCTGCGTTTGACCAGTTGCTCGTGCGCGGCGCAACAAGCGTCGCGAGTCCCATCCGGGTCAGCATGCCTATTGGCAGATGCTTCAACATACGTTTGACCATTTCGACCATCCAGGGCTGCATTAATCCCTGGCTGGTTCGCTTGAAGAAGCGGCGAATGGTGCGGCTCTCTTCGATTTTTCCGGTGGCAACGATCTGCTCGGTAAATACCTCGTCAAAATGCATTGAAGGTGACTTCGGTGTGTGACCTTTCATTTCCAGCCAGTGAGCCGTCGCTTTCATGACACCTTCAGGAACGACGTCGCGCGGGCAGGCATAGGTACATTTATTACATGAGACGCATTGCCAGATGATGTCCTTGTCACGCAGCAGCTCTGACTCCATTCCCATCCGGATCAGGTAGATCCAGAAGCGCGGATTGAAATCCGGGTTAATCGCATGGACCGTGCACGAATTGGTGCAGGATCCGCATTGCCAGCAGCGGTGAATATATTCTCCGCCCGGAAGCGCGGCGATTTCGTCTTCCATAGCCTCGTTGTAGTCATTGACTACCCGGGACTCGATAAAGGTGCTCCAGTGCCCCGACACGTCGACGCCATCGAGCACCAACTCATCGTGCGTCGTGAGATTCTCGGGGCGTATCAGAGATTTTTCATGAATTGGCATCTGTTTCTTCTGCCTGGTTTAGTAGATGTCCATCATCGATAACGAATGCTTCGCCATCGATAGACTTGAGTTTGGTCTTGCCGTCCCCGGGACGAACTCCGTCCAGGCCAAGAAGGCGCCTCGTGTGTTGCATCGGATCTTCGGGGGCCGAGAAATCGACACGCAGATAACTGCCGCCCTGTTCACAGATGTAGTTCGCGTAAACCTGTGCGCAAAGCACGTCGACGTAATAAAGCATGTCACGAAAAAAGCCGTTATCGCTTAGAAACTGACTCAGCTCCTCCCGTAACATGAGAAAAGTGCCGTAACTGTCACCAACCGGAATCTTGAGATGGTCAATATCATCGGAGTGCCAGATTTCGCGAAGGACACCCGTGTTGGCCTTTGCGTCCCATACCCAACGATTCATCAGCGGCATTCGCTCCGGATCCGTGTAGTGCAGCATTTCTGTCGCCAGGTCTCTCACCCATCGGTGCGCTTTGTCGTCCGGAAACCTGTCGCAAAACCGACCAATGCGCTCATCGACGGCCAGGCTGTCAGAAAAAAGCTCCGTCAAGCCCTCGCTAATCTGCCGGAAATCGTTCTCGTTCAGCCAGGGGCCGATTCGCCGGCGCACCGTCGCCATGAACGTGCACAGCCCCTTGAAAGTCTCGACATCCAGATTGCCAGCGTCATTTTCGACGAGCGCCTGCTTGAACAACTCGCTCTTGAGCTTGACCGCATCGATGTATCGTTCGATTCCACCGTGGTCTTCACTGCCCGCAATCATCGCCTGTAACGCCAGTCGCAGCGCGTCGCCCGAAAGATCGAGCACCGGGCGCTCGACTTTGGCTGGCAGAATTGCGGATAGCAGTGACATGCCGGACGAAACCTCAGGCCGACTTGGCCGACGCTTTCATACCGGACAGAACAGCCATTGCCGCTGCATGTCCTTGGGCGATCGAGTCATCGATCGTTTCCGGGCCAGCTGCTGCACCAGCAACATAAACACCCGGACGTGAGGTTGCGCCCATCTCGCCGTAGCGATTCGCCACATCAATAAATCCGTTCGTTTCGAGATTGATGCCCATGGTGGTCGATATTTCACGATTATCAACATTGGGGTCCATGCCCACTGCGTGTACAACCAAATCGAACGGGATCGTAATCGGGCGCTTTACCAGTGTGTCTTCGCCTTTGACAATCAGCTTGTCGCCATCTGACGTGACCTCGGCAATACGTGCCTTGATGTACTTAACCTTGAATTCCTCCTGGCTGCGCCAGTAGTACTTGGTTTCATACAAACCGAATGTTCTGATGTCCATGTAGTAGATGTAGACGTGGCAATCCGGAAGCTCCTCGCGAATTTCCATAGCCATGTTTGAAGATACCGTGCAGCAGATTTTTGAACACCACTCTCGCCCGATCTGCCTGTCTCTCGAACCGACGCACAACAATATCGCCACACGTTTTGGCTTCCTGCCGTCCGATGGACAACGAACGCCATTGCCTGAGGAAATCATCTGCTCAACCTGGGTGGTTGTCACGACATCCTCAAAGGTCCCAAAGCCCCACTCCGGCTTATTGACTGAGTCAAAATGGGTAAAACCGCTGCACATGATCGCCGCTTCGACATTGACCTTCTTGCCGTTCGAAAGCTCTGCCGTGAAATCACCTGGTTTGCCGTCGAACGCCTTAACGGTTGTGCCGGTTTCCACCTGCACGAGCTCGTCGTCTTCGACTCTCTTCACCATTCCACCGATGGCATCCTTCGCCCATTCACCGGTCGGAACCAGCTTGGCGTAGCCCGAAATTATGGGCGCACCGCCAAGGCGATCTTCCTTTTCTACCAGGATGCTCTGCCTGCCCACGGTGCCCAGGCTGTGTGCGGCAGCAAGACCAGCTGGTCCGCCGCCAATGATTAGTATTGGTTTAGTCATTCTGTAGCTCTTTGGGTTTATATCCGGGACCCGAGGTGAACATCTTCCTGGGGTCGTAAAGGGTCTCACCCCTGCCGGCCTCTACTTCTTTCAAATAAGCTTCGAACTCGGCTTTCTTGGCCTGCCAGTCGATGCCCAGTTTTTCCATCAGAGTTTCGGTAGACGATGCGTGCCAGTGAGACTGGACGATCTTGTATGGGTGCGCGCCACAAACCAATGCAGCGAACTGGCAGTCTGCCAATACCGGCATATCGACAGGTTTTCCGGCTGCTGCCCCAATCCACTGGTTCTTATCCAGCGTTGTAATGCAACCGGTGTCATGGCCGATCATCATGTCCGCGTGAGCTTCTTCCTGCGCCACGCGCAACTTGCGGTCGATCGCAAACGAACGAGTGAATTCACGCTCAGAGATAATATGCCTGAAACCAAAGCCACAACAGTCATACCAGGTGGAATAGTCAATGACCTGAGTGCCCAGCGTCTCAAGTAGGCCGGTTGTTACAGCAACACGATTTCCGTCCAGAACATCGTCGTCGTAGATCGCATCCTCGGGAACCATTTTGTAGACGTGGCATGCAGGATGCACCGTCGCACGAATGTGATCGCAGTCGATGACCTGGTGTTCCTTGATTCTGTCGCGCATGACATGCAGCCACTCAGAGTAGTGCACTACCTCTTCCGGAATCAAAAGCTTGCCGTCAACAAGACGGCCAAGTTTGCCCAGAATTTGCTTAACACGATTGCGCAATTTTGCTGAATGCAAAAGATAGCCGCGAACTTCTTTGTAGTTGCCAAATGACGTGCCGCAATGAACCAATGGGTAGAAATATCCATCGGGCAATCCCTGCGATTTCGCAGATACGTAAGCCTGGTGGAAGTTTCTCAGGAATACTGCCGCAAGGCTCTCGATGTTGCCGATGCCGGAACCGTGATAATTCCAGGCCGTACATGACGTCTGATCGGTTTCATCAAGGTACTTGATGTCCATTTTGTTCATCAGCCACAGCAGCGAGGCCGGGTAGCCAGGAATATTGCCGCACTGGCCGCAGGACTTGTGGTGCCATAGCTGTGTGGTCGGTATGAGTTTGTCCCAGCCGTAAAGGGTCTTGACCGTAACGGGCTCGTGTTCGTCCTTTACGCGGTGGACCAGGATTTCACCATCCTTCTCCAGCTGCCACATGATGTCGCGGACGTCTTCCACACGATCCTTGTTCGTTAGCATCGATCGCTTATTGATAATCTGATCGACCCAAACGGTTGCTACGTGCGCTTCGTCCTTACTGAGGTTGGCATCCGTCCATTCCGCTCCATGACCAGTAAAGCGCTCTTCACCGCCGTTACCCTTACCTGTTGCCATCTAAATCTCCCAAATAATTCTGTTTAGTCGTCTTGCTCGTCCAACCAGTCGTCATAGTCATCACGCTTTTCATCCATGATGTCGCAGATAACGTCGAACAGGTTTTCGTCGATTGTTTCGAGACTGTCGAGAACGCCGGTTTCTTCCCAGATCGTGTAAAGCTCGACAGATGTTTTAAGATTGACTTCCCACGCGGTTTTCGTGGTGTGCAGCGTCGGCATTGGAATCGCCTTGCGCAGGAGTTCGAGCGGTGCATCAACCTTCGAAATATTCGGCCCCCAGTCAGCAAACCCCTCCGGATTGATCATGTCAGGGGACAACTGATTACCGGTTGAGATCAGTTTCAGCATTACGCGGCTGAATGGACGAAGAACACTCTTGGCCGACTCCATTCCGTGTTTGATTGCCGTCTCACGCATCAGCATGATGAGGCCGCCCGGCGAATTGCCAAACGGGCAGCGTGCCGCGCAGGTATAACACTGGGCGCAGGACCAGATCTTTTCCTGCATGGCATCGTGGATGCCTTCGAGGTTTTCGGTCCAGAGGAGCTGCACAATTTCGCGAGGGCTGAAATCGTAGTAATGCGCTGCCGGACAGGTGGCAGTACAAATGCCACAGTTCAGGCAACCATTAAGCTCGTGATCAAATCTCAGGTCGCCCTGAATATCCTGGAATATTTCTTCCAGCTGTTCACGTTCGACGGGCGGCTGGTCCGTTACCGGGTCGCCAATATATTGCTGGATTCTGGAGGTCGATGAATGGGACATGCTAGTAAGTCATTACCTTGCAGTCTTCTTCCATGACCTGCTCGACCAGGTGCGCGCCGCCGACAATGCCTTCACATTCCGGGATCAGGTCATCCTGAGTCATGTCGAAGAGATCGAGGTTCGGTGAACAACAATAAAACTTCACTCCGGCCTCATGGGCGTCCTGAATGAAGCTGTATACGGATTTCGGCGAGCCTTCCTTCACAAACAGATTTTCGGCAACACCCTTCTTCATCAGTCGACCGGAGGTCGCTGTGCAAATGACGTCGACCTCGTAGTCCATTGCGGCCGCGACCGTTGCCTGGAAGATTGGGGCGCCCAGTTCCTCGCCATTTCGCGGGTCGG
Source organism: Woeseiaceae bacterium (assembly GCA_024640315.1). GTDB lineage: Bacteria > Pseudomonadota > Gammaproteobacteria > Steroidobacterales > Woeseiaceae > SZUA-117. Next base: position 15,204 of record JAHEFF010000026.1, on the reverse strand, counting down.
TGTTCGCCATTACGATGATGAGTTTTTCAGCCATTATTGATTGTCCTTTAAGCTATCGGACGACGGGAGGAAACGATCCCGGCCAGCCGTCCAACAGTTCATTAGCATATACTAAATTACCTGAGTATCCAATTCCTGGCCGGGCATACCAGCCGCCTTGGGCGAGGACATAAGCGACGTGCACTGCACCAGGCCCGTCATAATAGGTACCAGACTATCTTCAATTTCAGGCTGGAGAACCCTTAATTGCTCGAGTCCACCGGACGTGTCCTCCGGCACCTCCTCGAATTCCATGATCAGGTCCTCAGCCATACCAAGCTTAATTCCGGGGTTGCCCAGAAAGCCATAAGCATTATCACCGACCTGGAATACGGCTGGCCGACCCCCCTCGTCGACAGCCAGAATCCGGGCATCTTCGGGAAGCACCGGCCGGTCGCGCATATAGATAACCTGGGGAAATTCCTCGGGCAGGAAGCCATTCAGCGCATCATCGACGACCCTCGTAGCCGTGGTCGCGCTGAACTCGAGATCTGAGGGCGCGGCACTGCCTCCCGCCGCAATGGCGAGAATTTGTGCACCCACCCCGAATCCTATTATCGGCGTGCCTTCGGCAAGATACGTGCGGGTCAATTCAACTTCAGCGGCCAGCGTCGGCAGGTCTCTTGAGCCCGCGGACCCCCACGGCCCGCCGCCAAGCAAAATCAAGGCGTCGGCCGGAAGGTCGGGTGCCGGCAATTTGCCGCCGCTGGCGAACGGCCGGAAATACTGGAAGCGAATCCGGCGCCCTTCCAGGTGGTCTTCAATCAGGCCCAGATATTCTCCCGAGGTATGCTGAATAACGGCGACCACATTCATTGGCGTTTCAGTCCGGTTCGCCATGGCGAACGCGTCAGGGCTGCATTCACCCATCTTGCTCACCACGGGAATGGATCGCCTGGGCTATGGACGCTTTGAAATCGCCCGGCAGCACGCTCAGCATGCCAACGTCGTTCTCCGCAAAGAACGTGTCAATTGCATGGTCGACATCATCGATACGCGTGCCTGCGATGTGCGCCTCAAGATCGAAAACGGTTCTCGGCGGTGTGACGAAGAAATCTCCACTAATGAGGACTCGCTGCAGGATTTTCCTCGTAGGGCCTTCAAGCTTGACGAAGGAATCTATCGTTCCTCCCGAACTGGTGTGGCTGCCGACAAGGACCTCGCTATCGGAGGCAGGATCGTCAATTTCTGCAACGAAATCATCGGTGCCAATTTCCTCGGCAAAGTAATGTTTCGCCAGTTCCTCTTCACCATCGGTGATTTCGCCGGGAACACCATTGATACCCAGGCCATCGCTGAACCCCTTGATCAGTACCTCTTTAATCGTATCCAGATCGGGCAGCGCATTACCCAACAGCTGTTTTAGCGTGGTCACTCGCTCCGCCGCGGAATCCAGGTTGCGCTTCGCCAGTTTCTTCTCCGGAATTTTGAGGGCCCGGACCATGTGCTCGGGGTTCATATCGACCAATACTGTGCCCTGGTAGATGAGAATATCGCCGTCAAAAAAGCCGCCCGTGCCACTGATCTTGCGCCCATCGACCTCGATATCGTTTCGCGGCCGAAACTTCGCGTCGATGCCGAGCTCACTTAACCCCATGGCCGCCGCATTGCAGATTTCGCGGGCAATATCAGGCAATGCGGCGATGCCAAGCGATGACCGGTGGAAGACCAGTTCCCAGCCGAGTTGACCCTCATCCAGGTAAATTGCCCCGCCGCCGGTTATTCGGCGAACCGTTCCGACGCCGTTTGCATTGCAATACTCAAGATCGACCTCGCGGCTCAGATCCTGGTGCCTGCCGATCAGCGCCGTCGGCGGAAAGCGAAGGAAGCGAATGGTATCCGGCACCCTTTCTGCCTGGCGCTCCTCGATCAGCGCCGCGTCAAACGCGATATTGGCGCGTCCTTCACGAACACCGGTATCGATGATTCTGAATTCTTTTTCCATGGGCGCCGCCTAACGGTGACTTATTCGACTCGAACCGGAATTTCGAGCTGCTTGCGGATCTTTTTGAGATCCTTTTTCTTCGGCTGGAACGGATAGCTTGCGATATCACTTGGCGGCGAATCGCCATACGGACGGTCGCAAGCAGAAATATCGTCCTGGAATTTACCCGGGCAACCCGACGTTCGAAACGCGATACCCTCATCGATGATGCCGGACAATTCCGCTTCAGGAATTCCGTATGCAACGACCCGACCTTCTTCATCAAAACGCATCTGGTCGACGCGAACGCCGCGGTAATCAATCAGGTAACGGGCAAGCTGCACTCGCCGCCACTGGTCTCGCGGCGTCGCCGGCAAATGGTCCATCAAAGAGCCTTGCTCGGGAAAAAAACAAAACATATGGCTGTGGCCGCCAATATCGACGAGCTGCTGCACAAGATTCAGTACTTCGTACTCTGTTTCGCCCATGCCGACGATGATGTGGGCGCCAAATTTCTGCGGGCCGAATATATCCCTGGCATCCTCGAGGATTTCCCAGTACTTGGACCACTTGTGAGGTGATTGCACGCCTTTCCCACGGGTGCGGTCGAAAACCTCAGGGGTCGCTGCATCCAATGCCACGGTAAAAATATCAGCGCCCAGGTCTTTCGTCTTCTGCACGTCATCCCGGGTCATCGTGGTCGGGTTCGAAAGAATAGAAACCGGAATTGCGTCCGGGTCGATCCGATCCGTCCATTGCTTAAGTACAGTAAAGGTATCGTCCTCGGAACGCGGGTGCGTAATCATCGAGATGCACATTCTGTGAAATGGGCTCGACTCCGGATCTTTCGCAACGATGTCGATAATTTCAGCCATCGGCACCGCAGGCCAGTCAACACGAATAAAGTTGCGGTCAGCATAATCACGGTCGGCTTCGCGATGACGTGCAAGCCCGCAATAGGCGCAGTTTGCGCGGCAGCCTTCCGGATAGGTCAGCAAGAGATTGAGACACCGCGTGCATTCGCAGCCGTACATACGACCACCCATGATGCCCAGCGTAATGGCGGCCGCTGTCGAGAGCTGTACATACTCCGGTGACTTCATGTGCGGCGCCATGATGTTGTTATTGGGAAGGTACACACCCTGTGGCGGGATATCGTTTGCCTTCACGTGCCGACCATTTTTTCTTTCCGCGGGAGTCCTGAGCGGCGTGCGCGGCTGCATGGCGTCGAAAGGATTATGATCCTGCGCGGATTTTTCGCTTGCCGGGGTCGTCTTATGCTCAATACAGCTCATTAGTTCTTGTTCCTAAATTTGTGTCGTAGATCTACGCTGCGAAGGATCGCTCAACTTTTGCACCGAAATCACTGCCTAGCTTGATCGAACAACAGGAATGCGCCTGCTCGAAAGGTCGTCCGATCGTATGGGCAACTGAGACAGCGCCGTCCGCGGGAAATGCGATTCCGTCAAGCCCCGCCATGATGGCGTATGCATCGGTCACCCGTTTGTGCATTCCAGGCGGTCGGGCGCAACCGAGCAATACCTGCTTATCCGGGAGCCTTGCGCGGGCTTCGGCGAACATCCGACCCACATCTGTTGTGTCGGGCGTGACAAAAGTGCCGGGTTTTGCGTAGAACGGCATGATTACAACGAGCACTAACGCGGTCACCGGGTAGCGACTGACGATATCCAGCGCATTGGCCTCGCCCAGAATTTGCCCGTAGTGAAGACCAATAACAATATGTGGTGTCACTTCCATTGACGTCGAACAGAGCGCCGCCAGCGTTTCCTCGAAATCGTCGACGGGGCGATCAAGATTGTAAACCTCTTTAATGGTTTCCGCAGCCCCGATGACGTCCATCATGACCGTGTCCACGCCAGCTGATTCCATCGCCTTCGCGCGTCGTTCGTCCAGTAACGCACTGTGAATCGCAATGCGCAAATCCGGGAAGTCTTTCTTGAGTTTCTCGACAACCGGCAGGTATCGACCGTAAGGAATTTCGTTTCGCTTGTTGGATCCTCCCGACAACAGAAAACCGTTCAACCCTTCAGTCTCAACCAGGTGCCGGACCTTCTCGTCCAGCATCGCCGGGTGCGTCGCCGGAATCATGGGCTCGAGAATTTTCTTTTGACAGTGATCGCAGTTAAGCCCGCATGCCCCTGCCGTAATAGAGAACGCCGGAAAACTATTCTTGCCGCAACCTTTCAGCTCGGTGCTCGAGTATTCCTTAAAAGTCGGTGTCGAGAACCGGATCGGCCGAGGTTCCTTTCCTGTTGCCCGCAGCTCAAGATCGTGAACCAGGGATGCGTCAAACTCTGCGTCCTCCAGGTCTTCAATTCCAGCCAGTGCATCAAGCCATGCCATATTCGATATCCTTTGACCCGATTTCGATCGCTACGGTGCGACCATCGAGGCGACTGATTTTACGGCCTCCCGAACGGGTCCGGGATAGGGAGAATCCGCCATGGTCGTGAGCCATGACTCATCCACATCTTCTTCGTCAATCAGGTCACATTCCATGCCGCGCATGAATTCAACTGCCTCGTCGGGAAGGCGCGAAGGCATGTCCTGTCCGCTGATCCGGCCCCACAAACCAGCCCAGTATCGAGTGACGGTCCATGGATTGTAGCCGCCACCGCCAAGAATAACCGTTGGCTGGCGCAGCTCGAGCAACTGATCAACTGCCTTCCAAAGCGCAACGTTGCTCAGCATCATGCCTGACAGCGGATCTCCCGCAAGACAGTCCGCGCCACAACAGACAACCACGGCCTCGGGCGAGAAATCCTCCGCAAGCGGCAACACAGCATGTTGCATCAGGAAGTCGAGTTCGCTGTCATTAACACCCTTTGGCACCGGCAGGTTTCGGGCCCCGCCCCCGGCACCGGCTGCACCACTGTATGGCCACCGGTTTTCCTCGTGTATGGATACGGTCATCACCCGCGGTTCTTCAACGAATGCGGCTTCGACACCGTCTCCGTGATGGGCGTCCAGATCGACGTACAGCACCCGGCCCTTTCCCTCACGCAGAAAGGTCAGGATGGCGTAGACGGGGTCGTTGAAGTAGCAGAATCCGCTTGCCCGGTCCGGCCGCCCATGGTGGGTGCCGCCGGACGGATGAAAAATCACATGCCCCTGGCAAGCAAGTTCCGCCGCCAGGATGGACCCGCCAACGGTCATGGATGCCCTCTCGAACAAACCTTCAAACAGCGGATTTTCCAGGGTCCCGATGTGGTATCGCTCGCGTATTTCCGGCGTTACCTGACCTGTGGACTCTGCGTATTGCAGGGCTTCAATGTAGCCCCGATCATGAAACTCGAGAAGCTGGTCGAGGGAGGCCGGCTGGCTCGCACGGAAGGAGTCTTCGTCAAGCCAACCCAGCATTCCGACAAGATCGAGAACGGCGGAGTGGCGGACAATCTTCAAAGGATGGTTATTGCCAAATGCGGCGCGACGATAAATATCGCTGCCAACGTATAACGGTCCGGCAGATTCCGGGGCCGTGGACAGCGGCGCGATACCGGCGCGAGCTGCGGCGATAATCTCCGGGGATGATTGGTGCATACCGACCCGACTGATTATGGTAATTCTCCGGCGAATGAGTCGATCGAGAATATTCTATTTTGCTAATAAAGACAATTCTGATATTCTAATGCGATTTACACGGCACTAAACTCTAATTAAAGAGAGGTAACAAATAATGTCCAGCGAAGCTGAAGCCGTTTCCACCCAGATTCAGGGCACCGCGAGCCAGGCGCCCGTCGCAGCTCCGGAAACCAAGAGCATGTCCATTATCGTGACCAAGGGCAGCCTGGACTGGGCATATCCGCCTTTCATTCTGGCAACCACTGCGGCTGCAATGGGCTTGCCGGTGACGATGTTTTTCACCTTTTATGGCTTGCCATTGCTGTTCAAGAAACTCGACCTGCAGGTAACGGCAGCCGGCAATACTGCCATGAAGATGCCCATGATGGGTGGTCACATGGCATTGCCAAACATCATGACGGCGATTCCCGGCGTCGATGCAGCATGCTCGGTGATGATGAAAAACCTGATCAAGAAGAAAGGCGTTGCATCAATCGAGGACCTGCGTGAGCTCGCGGTCGAAGCCGAGGTACGCATGATCGCGTGCCAGATGACGCTGGACCTGTTTGAGTATTCAACAGACGACATGATCGACGGTATTGAAATCGGCGGAGCTGCAACTTATATCGAGTGCGCTACGCAGTCCGATATCAACCTTTTCATTTGATCGTGCCGATCAACCTAACTGGAGCAAGAGCAAATGGCTGACCATACACTCGACGCAAAAGGGCTCAACTGCCCTTTGCCAATCCTTAAGGCCAGGAAAGCGCTGAAAGAAGTGCCGTCCGGGGGAATTCTGGAGATTCTCGCAACGGATCCAGGTTCAGTTGCTGATTTCGAGGCCTTTTGTCGGCAGACCGGAAATGAACTCGTCGAACACTCGGTTGATGACTCGATTTACAGGTTTCTGATCAAACACACAGCTGCGTAATTTCGAAAATACAACGGGCGCTGGGATTAAACTCTCAGCGCCTCATTTCGCTAACCTGCCATACCCTGCCGTGCTGACGATCAATCCACTGATAAACGTCAGCCTGAAACCGCTGACTGTCGACCCGTTTCCTGCCGCTCTTGTCGGTGATGTGAGCAGTACTTTGATGACGCCTCTGTATTGAGGGAAAACGTGAACCGGAGCAATTCAGTGTCAGACAAAGAACGTGGAATCCACAAACTTTATGCAACTGACCCAATCGAGGCCGATGATCTCGTCTGGGGCCGCAAAAGCGATCCCGTAACGAGGCGCGGATTCATTAAAGGAAGTGGTTTGGCTGCGATGTCTGCAGCGGTCGGCGCGTCTATTCCGCTCGCCCACCTGATGCCCGGTGGCCTGATACCAGCAGCGCTGGCCCAGTCAGATCAGGGTTTCCGGATTCCCGGGAAAGAAGGTCTCATTGTTCTCAATGACCGACCGGTTAACGCTGAAACGCCAGCGCATCTTCTCGATGACAGGGTGACACCGGCGAAGCACCTGTTCGTTCGCAACAACGGAACTCCGCCCGCCATCGCAAATATCGACCCGGATCAATGGACGCTCGAATTCGGCGGCGAGTCCGTTGAACAGACAATGTCGTTTACCGTTGCAGAACTCAAAGAACGGTTCAAGCAATACACCTATCAGCTGCAGCTCGAATGTGGGGGCAACGGGCGCAATGAATTCGTCCCTCCCGCATCGGGCAATCAGTGGTCTGTCGGTGCGATCGGATGTCCGGAGTGGACCGGCGTTCGCCTGAAGGACGTGCTCGACGTCATCGGCATCAAGAGCGATGCGGTCTACGTGGCCTACTATGGCGCGGATGTCCATCTTAGCGGCGACCCAACGAAAGTACCGATCTCCCGCGGAATACCTGTTTATAAGGCGCTGGAAGACGAGACCCTCATTGCCTGGGCCATGAATGGTGAGGACATACCTCACATGAATGGCTATCCGTTGCGCCTGGTGTGCGCCGGGTGGCCAGGTTCAGTGGCAGGAAAATGGCTGAACAAGATCGTCGTCAGGAATCAGATTCACGACGGACCGAAGATGACTGGCACGTCGTATCGGGTGCCCTGCAAGCCGGTCGCACCAGGCAGCGTCGTGCCGGATGACGAGATGTGCATCATCGAGTCAATGCCGGTCAAGTCACTGATCACTTTCCCCCGGTCGGGAATTCAGCACGCCGCCGGACAGCATCTCGCTATCCGTGGCCACGCCTGGGCGGGCGACCTCGACGTGACTGACGTCTACGTCTCCATCGACTTTGGCTCGACCTGGCAAAAAGCCGGTCTCGAAGCCCCGGCGAATCGCTTCGCCTGGCAACACTGGAAGGCGGAGATCGAATTCCCGGAGGCCGGCTATTACGAAATATGGGCGAGAGCAACCGACAGCGCCGGGCGATCGCAACCTATGGTGCTGCCAGGATGGAATCCCAAAGGATATCTGAACAACGCCTGCCACCGCATCGCGGTGCAGGTCGCCTGATGTCCCGCCGCCGATATCTGCTGGCGGTTTCCGCGTCTGTGTTGTTCGCGTCGGCCGCTCCCGCGCAAGATTCCGAGATCGACGAATTCACCGGTTTCAGGAAGACTGGTGACTGGGAACTTGTACGCGCTAACTGCATTGCCTGCCATTCAGCGAAACTCATTACCCAGCAAAGTGGCACGGCAGCCCAATGGCTGGCCATGATCCGCTGGATGCAGAAAAAGCAGAATTTGTGGCAATTTGAGCCCGCTGTCGAAGAAAAAATCGTGACATACCTGGCAGAGAACTATCCACCCTCCGAAGACCGACGGCGCGCTGCAATCCCTCCCGATCTGATGCCGCCCAACCCTTACGCGCCAGAGACGACTCCGGCGCCCGAATAACCTTCATAACGGGGAGCGTTACCATGCTTGTTTCTCCTGCTGACCTGGTTGCTGTCGCCAAAGCGACCATTACTGAGTGTTCGGTTACCGAAGTCGAACAGTGCCTGAACTCCGACACCCTGTTGATCGATATTCGCGAGCCCGCTGAATATCAAAAGGCACATATTCCAGGTGCGGTGCACCTGCCCCGGGGCATGCTCGAATTCGAGATCCACAAACTGGTCGATACTGCCAAATCCAACCAGAACCTGGACAATGCGGATCAGTCAATTGTCCTTTACTGTGGCACCGGTGGCCGATCCGCCCTGGCAGCTCAGTGCGTGGAGGCCATGGGATACAAAAAGGTGAGTTCCATGTCGGGCGGCCTCGTCGCCTGGGCGGCAGCTCATTTGCCGCTCGAATTTCCGGTCTGATGGCGGCTCGAATCGGGAAACTACTCACAAAAATTCTTTGCGGCGCCCTGTTCGCGCTAAGCGCATGTGCCGGGGCCGCGGACCGGTGTGACGAATCCGCCGGCATATCATTGCAGATTCTGGGCTCAGGCGGCCCAATTGCGGATGACGGCAGGGCCTCATCAGCCTATGTCGTATGGGTCGACGGCCGATCCAAAGTCCTGATCGACGCTGGCGGCGGCGCATTCCTGCGTTTCGGCGAAGCTGGCGCCGATTTCGCAGAGCTGGATCATATTGCGATCAGTCACTTTCACACGGATCACTCAGCCGACCTGGTCGCACTGTTGAAATCGGGCAATTTCTCCGCCAGGAAAAGAGCACTGGGCATCAGCGGACCGAACGGCGGCGGACCGTTCCCCGGGCTTCCCGATTACCTGGAGAGCACAATAGGTCAAGATGGGGCCTATGGTTATTTGTCCGGATACCTCGATGGAAGCGGCGGTCTCGTTCTACTCGAAGCCCTTACTGTGGACCCAGGGAGCCGCGAATCCATTCCCGTATCCGGCGATAGCGATGCTCCAATTCAAATTACAGCGACTGGCGTACCGCATGGCATCGTTCCCGCCATTGCATATCGGGTCCGGGTCGGAAACAAGGAGCTGGTATTCGCCAGCGATCAGAACGGCAACGACGATGAATTCATCGAGTTTGCACGTGACGCAGACGTTCTCGTTATGCACATGGTCGTTCCGGAGAATATTGCCGGCGACGGGCGCAATCTGCATGCGCCGCCAAGTCGCATCGGCCAGATCGCGGCGGCATCAAATGCCGGCATGCTGGTCCTGAGCCACTTCATGGCGAGGAGCCTCAGAGACTTCGATGCCAATGTCGCACTCGTCCGGAAACACTATGACGGCGAGGTAGTGACGGCCGAAGACCTGTTATGCATTGGCGTAGACGACTGACTCATTCGAGATCCGGCAGGCCGTGTAACACCAGCCGATAGTAGCTAACCGTTCCAACGATCTTGTCGCCTTCGACTACCGGCGCATGACTGATACCGAAATTCTCGAAGAGTCTCGCGCAATAACGAATCTCCATGTTCGGCCTTACGGTCAGGCAGGGCTTGGCCATGATTTCGTAAACACTCACCCTTTCCGGCGCCCGGTTCTGCGCAATCACTTTCTTGGCAATGTCCGAAAACAGCAGCATCCCGAACTCGTCGTTCTCATCCCGACGCTTTACGATCAGACTGGTGTCGCCGACCTCCTTCATCAATTTTAGTGCCGACATCACATCCATTCGGCCATCGATTTCGGTCACGTCCTTTCGCATGCAACTGCTAACGGGCCCCCAGTTTGGAATCCTCATAGGTTTTCCTCCACTAATTCTCCAAGTTCCTGCGCCTGATGCATGATACCGACCGCATCCTCGACATCAATCAAGACGGCAATCCCAGTGCCGGGCTTCTCGTCAAACTCGCCGACTTCGGCAATGTGCTCGAGAATGTGCCGGCTTAAATGCTGCTCAACGAGCAAGAGCAATACATCTCGCTGGGTCGCAAGCGTGAGGCCGAAAAAGGTCTTGCTCTCCTTAATACCCTCGCCGCGCGCGTTGTTGATAATGGTGCATCCCGTCGCGCCTGCATCCCGGGCGGCGTCCATGATGGCTTCTGTTTTACTGTCTTCGACGAAAGCAATGATCAGTTTAAAGTGCATTGTCTTCTTCCCGTTTTGTGTTTCGCTCTTTTAAAACCGCTAGCTGACCGTATGCGAGCACCGCAATAATGGGAAACAGGCTCGCAAAGGCCACCAGGCCAAATCCATCCAGTAGTGCGCTGCGCCCCGGCACGGCCTCGGCAAGACCCAGCCCCAGTGCCGTAACCAGCGGCACCGTAACGGTCGAGGTAGTTACTCCGCCTGAGTCGTAGGCCAGCGGGACGATGAGTTTCGGTGCCATCATGGTTTGCACAATGACGACCAAATATCCGGTCGCAATGAAGTAGTGTAATGGCAGGCCGGTAATGATTCGATAACAACCCAGGCTTACGCCAACACCTACGCCGATTGCCACAGCGACACGCAATCCAACTACGCCAATCGCGCCACCGGATACACTGTTTGCCTTCATTGAAACCGCGATCAGTGACGGCTCCGCCATCGTTGTACTGAAGCCGATCGCGCCGGCAAAGAGGTAGACCCAGTAGAAGTCCTGCCAGGTGAGTTCGGTGGCGACCCGGCCAACTGACTCGAATAAGAACTGCGGGTCGGTTAGCTGTCCTGCCATCAGTCGACCCAGAGGGAACAGAGTCTGCTCGAGGCCGACGAGGAACAAGCCAAGCCCTACCACGACAAATACGAAACCGACGATGATCTGCTTGCCGTTCGGCATTCTGCCGCCAATAACAAGCCATTGAAAAACGAAAAGAAAAACCGCAATCGGCAGGACATCCAATGCGCTGCCGCCAATAAACTTCAGAATGTCGACGACGACTTCCATCAGACGAAGATGCCATAAATCAGCACAAACAGGATCGGCGTCAGCGACGCGAACGCGATCAGACCGAAACCATCGAGCATGGGATTCCGTCCTTTCAGGGAGCTTGCGAGACCCACGCCCAGGGCAGTGACCAGCGGCACGGTGACTGTCGACGTCGTGACACCGCCGGAATCATAAGCAATGCCGACGATCTCGGGAGGCGCCACGGTAGTCAGTACAACAACCAGCACATAACCACCGATGATCAGCGCGGGTAAGGACCAGCCGGCAAGGATCCGAAACACACCAATGACGAGCGCTACGCCTACGGCCAACGCGACGGTCATGCGGAGGCCAAAAGCATATTCGTTCATCGCAGCTTCGCTGTTCGATATGACACCGGCAGAGGCGGCGACGGACGCCGCTTCAGCAGCAACGGCAATCAATGCCGGCTCAGCGACGGTTGTGCCAAATCCAAGAACAAAGGCGAACGCAACGAGCCAAAAGACACTGCCTTTACTGGCCAGCGAGTGGGCCAGGCCTTCTCCAATTGGAAACAATGCGAGACGCAAGCCAAAGATGAAGAACGCGAGGCCGGCGACAACCAACAGTCCGCCGGTAACCAGCGTCCAAAGCCCCTCGACCGGCTGCCGAATAACGAACACCTGGAATACGCCTATCACGACGACGATAGGTAGCAAATCTCGCAGACTGTCGACTGCGTCGCGGAAAAGTGCTTGGAGTGATGCTTTCAAGTACGTGCGGCCCGTTTCTCGAACCCAGTTTAGCTGTGGTAATCCTCAGAAACAAAAAAAGACCCGCTGTCTTAAGCGGATCTCGTGCTAACAGTGCAAATCCTGAACCTGTGAAGATAGCGAACCGCCGTCTACAGTGCCACGTCCTGTAGTCGGCCGACGTGCCTGCGGGCTATCAGTTTGTGTCTCCGCTCCCGTCCTCTGTTTCGTCTGTCTCCAAAGACTCGAGTCGAAACTGAAACATCCTGCAAGTCCGGTGCTGCGGTACCTTCTCAGATCGCGGGATCGCTTCGAACCAGGATATCTTGACGGCTTCGCGAACTGGCCGCTCAAAGACTTTGTTATCGCTGTGGCGGACGGCAATGTTGCGCGGCCTGCCGCCGCGTGTAACAAAAAAACAAACCTGAACATCACCCTCTATCTGCTCGAGCCACGCTTGTCGGGGATACTCCGGTATCACTGTTTGCAGCGGGTTCCGCTCGGCTTCGGCAAGAGATTCGGGGCCATCAACAGTATCGATGGTTGCGACCTTGCCCTGTGCAAGCGCACCACCGCCAATCAGGAGCAGCAGGACCGATAATGCCGGCTTATTCATTGTCCAGCCCGGTGATCGCAGCGCCGCGGCGATCGTCCACGGTGATTACTGGCGTGACAGGGTTTTTCGCGTGCAACAGCATTTGGCGGACAACCCTCGTTGCACTGGACCTTGGATGTATCTCGTCGCACTTTGCAAGGTCAGCTTCCGCGTCATCAAAACGGCGCTGCAGTACATAAATCAACGCCCGATTGTTGTAAACGCGCCAGTTCTTGTCGTTGAGCTCCAGTGCGTCGTTGCAGTGCTGGAGCGCCTGATCGAGTTGTTCGAGCATCAGGTAGCCTGCACAAAGATTCGACAATCCTGTGCGCCGCTCTCGCGGAGAGCGCGCTTCTCGCAGACCGGCCAATGTCAGCTCGATACCGTCTTCGGCCTTGCCTGCGTTCAACGCATTGACGCCATCCTGCAATTTGGTATTTTTTGTCGGACCAACCACAACGTTGCCTTCGCCACTTTGTCCGCCGGCTGTCGACGTATTAATGCACAAGAAAAGCAGCGCGAACGACCATGCCACACGGCCCGCAACGGGATTAACAGATAACTTGCTGGTCATTTTCGTACCCCCTACAACCACGACCGACGCTGGGCATTGGACAGTACCTGACACTCAATGTTCCCACTTCATTGCAATATTCCGCAAGCGAAAATCTCGCCCGCCTGCATGCGGCGAGGTGAACCACGTTGCGGCAGGCGCCAAAAAAAACGGTGCCGGGCATTTGCCCGGCACCGCTTGTCTTGTCTCGGCCATTGCAGCCGAATTGTCGCTTGGCGTTACAGACTAATCTGCAGGCTCAGACGATAGAAACGACCGACATTGTCGTAAAAACCATCATTACCTGTCGCCATCACATGTGGAGACGGCAACTCGTCCAGGATATTGTTGATGTTCACCTGCGCGCTGATTGAATCCGTGAATTGATATTGGAAACCTCCGTTCCAAATCCACACGTTGCCCTCTCCCGGGATGCTGTAGCGGTCCGGTGCGGCGTCGTTATCCCAGATTCCCTTGCCGATAAAGCGCGGTTGCAGGAATGTCGACCACTGATCGCGCGAATAACGTACGCGAACGTTGGCTTGCCATTCCGGCGCACCGTTGTTGATTTCACCTTTGAAGTCCGTCGTCGCGCCCAGAAGCGACTGGGTCGACTCAGTGATGTGCTGCAGACTACCGAAGATGTCCCATGCGCCACCCAACGCGTCGAATCCATAAAGGACCTCCGATACGTAGGCCTTGTACGTCCGCTGGCCGGCGTTCACGAAGCCGACGTTGAACGCGTTAGTAGGCGGCAACTGCCCGCTCGCCTGACGCGAAAACTGCGAGCAGAAGGGGTTCGGGAAGGAATCCGCGTCGTAACAGGCGTTCATAACCTGGGTCAGCGTAAACGAGGTGATCGCTTCGGTTATATCGAAATCGATGTAGTCGATCGACCACTGCAGTCCATCCAGGAAGTCTGGACGGAAAATGAAACCCACCGTCCATGCATCCGCGGTTTCGTTCGACAGGGCGGTATTACCACCCGTCGTACCCTGAACCGAGGCGTTGCGTACCGACGATACAAATGTCGATGTATCGATCGGCGGCAGGCCGCTGCCACCCGCTTCACAGTTCGCCAGGCGTGCGGCCGGGTTCGGACCGCTATCGACAAGCGTTGCGTCACAGGGATCGGCGGCAAACGAACCGGTGCCCGACTGCGGCAGGAACAGTTCCTGGATTGCCGGTGCTCGAACGGAACGTGTGACATTGCCTCGAAGCTCGACTTGTGAGATCGGCGCGTACCTGAGACCCATCGTCCAGACGTCATCAGTGCCCGCAAAGTCGTTATCAATGTAGCGATAGGCACCTTCGACATCCAGGGCTGATACCAACGGAATGTCCATGTCTGGCGAAATAAGCGGCGCATAGAACTCGGCGTAAATCTCATCCGAGGTGAACTGGCCGGAGACCGGCTGCAGCGCGGTATTACGCCCATACTGCCCCTGCGTGAACCCGGAGGGTGCGAATGCTGACGATTCCGTACGAGTCGAGATACCAAGGTTGACACCTAAACCGCCGGCCGGAAGCTCGAACAGGTTCGACGTGCCAAAATTCGCTTCAAGAACTTCCTGGTCGATCGTGGAAGTCGCCGACTCCAGCACATTGATGTAGGCAAGCGCTTCGGGGCTCGCCAAGCCCTGACCGAAGATGTTCAACGGAGCGCAGTCGTCCCAGATGTTCGACGGCAATGTCGTACCAAATGGATCGGACGGCGGAAGGGGGCGACTCGCGGGATCGGCGACCACGCGGCACTGGATGCCGTCAGGTGTGTTAACCGCGTCGAGTGCATAGAAGAACCGCCGGCTATCGAGATCCTGGTCAGTGGTCGACATGTCGGACCGACCACGATTGTAGGAAACGTCCCACGTGAAGTCGCGATCGGCGGCCATGAAGTCGCCACGGAGACCGAGCACGCCACGGAACATGTTGACCTTGCCGCTGGACTGGTTGCCCGGCTGCAGGTCGGTGGAGGCGCGATGGAGCCAGAAGTTATCCTGACCCTGGCTGGTGACGAAATCGGCAGCTTCCTGTGACACGTACGGATGGGTAACCGGGAAGTTCAG
>JAHEFF010000068.1 GCA_024640315.1 Woeseiaceae bacterium | reverse complement strand
TGAGGGCGCGGCTGCACTGGCGTTTCGCCTCGCGGGATCATTCGCGCTTATCACATTGTTCGTTGCCCAGGCGGAACCGGATTAAGCAGATTAAGCGGATCTTCCGTTTGGGGTCAACAGCAGCCTCTCAGACTGGGTTTAGGCGAATGTCTGCAATTAGGCGCAAAGCAGACACATAGCCTGCCCGGTTTGGTCCATTAAGACACGGCCAGGACCATAGTGAATTCCTGCTTGGCATGGAAGGGGCACTACTGGCATTTGATGCCGCTCATCTTGTCAATCGGGATCATGCCAGGCCACGTGAAACAGCGCGTATCCCGATAACACCGGTTGGGGAACGGCCATGCCGACTATTTCACCTGCGATTGGAGAGATTACTTCAAAGGATACATCGGTGAGCGGATCGACGATCTTGCCAAGCGAGACGCCCTTTCGAACAATGTCCCCTGGTTCAGCAGTCGGGAAGAAGAAGCCACCTTTGCCGGTGGTGGTTCGAATCCATCTTGAGTGCTGGTAGACACGATTATCGGGAATTTCCCGATCAACCTGCTCTGTCATTTCGAGATACGCCATGACGTTTTCAACTCCGTGCAGGCCGCGCTCGATCTCGTCCTCCTGGAAGCGGAATGGCTCCCCGGCTTCATAAATGATTGCCGGTATACCTGCTTTCGCCGTCTCGCCGCGCAGGCTTCCGTCGGGTCCAGACCCACCGACAACGATTCCCGTGCCAAAATGAATTGCGAGTTCTCGAATCGCCGGATCAGACAGGTCCGCGCGGACCTGTGGGAGATTCGTTCGCTGGTTCGACGCCGTATGGAGATCAACCAGCGCATCGCAGCGGCTCACCACGTTGGTAAATATCGCATGCGCGATCAATCTCGCGACGCTGCCACCCGTACTGCCGGGAAATGCTCGATTGAGGTCGCGGCGGTCGGGAAGGTAGCGATTGCCGGAGCGAAACCCTTCGGCATTGATTATCGGTAGCACGATCAAAGTGCCCCGCAATTCCTTTGGGTTGACCCGTGCGAAGGCCCGCCTCGCTACCTCCACGCCGTTT
This sequence comes from Woeseiaceae bacterium, assembly GCA_024640315.1. Taxonomy (GTDB): domain Bacteria; phylum Pseudomonadota; class Gammaproteobacteria; order Steroidobacterales; family Woeseiaceae; genus SZUA-117. The sequence continues at coordinate 11,769 of JAHEFF010000068.1, read as the reverse complement.
AATTCATCCCCATGTACGCCTGCTGCGAGGCATAAGGTCGGCCCCGGAGTCTGGCCTCTGGCCACGAACACCGGGATATTGAAGTAAGAGGCCTCGAACGATCTGTCCGGACTGAACGGAAATTTACTGCGTGTTCCCGGAGCGATTTCGCGGCCCAGCAATTGCAATGGCTCCGACCAGTCAGCAGTCGGCGCAGCGGCAGCTACTGTGATGCCATTGGTTACCAACCACAGGGCGAATACCAGACTGAGGCCACGGCAATAACTTCTAATCACTGACAGGCCTGATGAAACCGGGCTTGCCCAACATGCTCTGTTCAATTGTTTTCTCGCTGAAAGTTAATTTGTATGTCAGTGGAGGGGCATATTGTGCCGATGCCAAGGTCCGCTTCAGGTTGCGGTTTCAGCCGGTGAATGCCTCTGTTAAGAGCCACGATTGGTCATTCAGCCGAGTTCTGTGGTGAGTCCGTTTCCGCGCATATCCTGGAACGTCGCGAACTGGAACTTCTCGCGGTCGTTTTTGGCAACCTCAATCAGTGCCAGGGACAGCGCCTCTCCAAAGATCTCACTGTCAAGCAACTCACGAAGGCATGCCGGGTATTCTGCATTATTCATTTATGTTCTCTATGGTCTGGTTTCGTTAGGTACAAGAATCCTGATTTGGCTGTTTAGCGGCCCCCAAGGAGACTGGTCAACATCCACTTTGGGTCGAAAGCAGACATGCCGGCAATCTAATACTATTGTACAGGTTCAGCCGCTAGCGGACATTCGGCTGAATTCGCGCTGAGCGATTTGCTCGATGTGTTGCATCGACCAGTTGATATCGCAACCCAAAGCAGCCGATGACCCATCACGACATTCTCAAGTGCGCTTTCGCATGAAATCAATGCTAAAGGGGATCGCGCAGGGTCTGCATGTCGCCTGAATTCTGTCGTATCATTCAGATCGAATAACAGTGAGGATGGGGAGAGTAGAATGACCGACATGGGGTTCTGGCCATTAATCCACCTGATCGCGCTTGTCTACGCAGCAATTCAAATACTGGGAAGCTCTGCTGACACTACCAGGAAGATTATCTGGGTCGTTATCGTTGCATTGTTTCCTCTCATCGGCCTGATCGTTTGGTTTTTTGTCGGCCCGGGAACGCCAAAAAAATAGGGGCCAACCAGAACAAGTCGATCATAGCCAGGCGCCTGCCTTTGGCTACCCGGCGCAGCTTCGCGAAATCAACGGTGGTGCCTTGATTGTGCTTACGGACGAAGGATCCGAGAGGATTCAGAAGTCCTGGCTGACGTCACAACACAAATCCAATTTTGAGAACGACTGAATGAACCTGAAAACCCTTTCCACATATTCATACCTGATCCTCGGCCCTGCCTTACTACTTGCAGCCGGCAGCGTCGGCGCGACCGACAAAACCATCACGCTGATGCAACTCTCGGATGTGCATGGCCATATCACACCGCATGCATCGGTATTGAAAGACGACGTGCTGGACCCCGACAGTGGTGGAGTGGCCAAACTGGCCACGCTGATCAGGCAGGTCCGGGCGGACAATCCCGATAACCTGTTGCTGGTCGTCGGCGACACCACACATGGCAGCGCGGAAATGCTGTTTACCCTGGGTGATGCGATTATGCCGATGATGAATGCACTCGACGTTGATGCATTTCTGCCCGGTAACTGGGATTTCGGATGGGGTCCGCGAGTTTATCGCCAGCGCTTCACGCCGGACACCACGATCGAACTCTCGCCGAATAATCGCACCACGATTGCCTGGATGGATGGTCGCCCGGGTCGCGAGGGTCAGCGCTGCAATCAGCCGGGCGGCCCAAAGCCCTGGTCTGATTGCCATGTCACCAAGGCCAACTTCCCAACGGTGGCCATTAACCTGTATGACTATGACGAGGCCGCCCGCGTGCAGGGTGCACGAGTGCACAAGCCGTACATCATTAAGGACGTTGGCGGCGTTAAGGTTGCGGTGATGGGTATCACCAGTGACTCGGTACCCCACCAGGCCCAGGCATTCAACACCGGCTTCCGATTCACCATGGGATTCACCGAACTGCCCAAAGACATTGCCGCAGCACGGGCCGACGGTGCTGATCTTGTTGTCGTCCTGTCTGAACTCGGCCTGACGAAGAGCGTGCAGATGGTCCGCGAGTTTCCGGGTATCGACGTGATGTTCAGCGCGCATTCCCACGAGCAGACACTCGAAGCCATCGTGATAGACCATGATGGCGAAGGTGATATCAGCATAGTAACTGAGGCCGGTGAAGACGACTTCCTCGGGAGGCTCGATGTCACAGTGGCCGGAGATTCAGGCAGGATTGTCGACTGGGAGTGGGACCTGATCGAAGCCAACAGCGAGGTTCCGGAAGATCCGGTCATCAAAGCCCTGGTCGATCGGGAGCGAAAGACTTTCGTCTCCGGACCGGACTTTGAGTGTCACACATTCGGCACCAATTCCTTCCCATTCGGAAAGGGTCATACGCTGTGTGAACCGCTCGATTACGTCGTCGGTCACTCGGATCCAACGATCAGTCGATTCAATGCACTGGAAGCCATCGTCAACAATGCCAACGTGGACGCCTTCCTGGAGCTCGCGCAGTTCATCGACTCCGACCTTAATGACGGCAATTCGCTTTCAACGACCAACGGCTTCCGCTTCGATGTAACCATTTTGGGTTCAGATGACGGATTCAGCGGTGATATCACTATCGGAGATCTCTATTCTTACTACCCGATGGGCGCTGCGCTGGCCCTGGCCGACTTCAGTGGCGGGAGACTTATAGACCATTGGGAAGATGTTCTTGGCAACGTATTCGACCCCAACCCCTACCGTCAGAGCGGGGGCTGGTTCCTGGGCTTCACCCGGAATATGCATTTCGACATCCAGCTCGAAGACAACGCGCAAAACGCTCTCAACGGCGGCAAGCGTATCGAGCGTGTAACCATCGACCCTGGCAGCGGACCGACAGACATGGATCGCAGCAAGGTGTTCACCCTGGCCTCCTGCTATCCGCATGGCAATCCCATTGACGAGGTCTGCCGCACGTCCGGAGCCTTCAATGTGCGATTCGTGGCCGGCACGCAGGAAACGACCGGCCCGACAGATGTATTCGGCAATCGCCAGCTTGACATGAACGGCAGCGCCGACACCTTTAGCATCGTGGCACCAGTGAATTCGGAGAACATCTTCGATCCGACACGCACACCGGTACTTCTTAAAGTGGCGCCGGACAATTTCGTGCACCCGATTGACGCCCTGCGCTGGTACCTGCAGGAGGGTGTGCCGGGCGGCAATAAGATTACCTCGGCCACTCACGGCCTGGGTCGCGTAGAGGTCGTCGGCGCCGATCCAGCGGACAATCGGCGCGGCGTCCCGGTTTCCGAATTCGGTGGTGAGGGTATCGTACAACCCACACAGGGTGCGGGCTCAAGGTGGCTGAAGCGGGGCGTACTGCCGCAGTAAGCGTTAGCTATTTGTGCGCCGCCCGCGGCAGCGCCTGCGGCGAAAGTCGCGAATGACTGGAATCAGTCGACAGGCTCTTGCAACCATCTACGCGGATCATCATTCCAGGTCAGCAATCGGATGCGCCAACCTTCATCACCGCGTACGGCAATCATGACGTAGTTCCCCTCCGGGATCGTCGTGCGCGTGCCTTCGTACTCCCAGACCAGTCGCGCCCTGCCCCGTATTACGCCCATGTCACCTGATATGAAGATCTCGACCGCTTCCCTTCGCCATTCCGGGACCACTGTCGGTGCGTAGTCCGGGTTGAACCAGAAATTTCGAATGGCCTTATGTCCTTTGATTGGCGCATCGCCATGATGCGGCACCAGGGTGGCGTCTTCGGTGAAGAGCGCCATCACGCCATCGGCATCGCCATCAATCCACTCTGTCGCATACGCCTGATCCAGTGCCCGCAGCGAGGCCATGTCCTCCTGCTCGTCCGCCAATGCCGGCCGTCCAGCAATCAACGTGGTTAGTGCAATCGTGGATAGGATGAATTTCATTTGATATCTCCCGCGCTATCGGCCACCGCACTGTGTCTCAACTCATTATTATCCTTAACACTCGCACTCCGGAATAGTTCATAAAATTCAAACCCGATCCTCCCGGCTGCCCGCGTTCTAAACGGAAAGTAACGCCCAAACCAATGGAGATATCCTGCATACCCGATGGTTTCGCATCCCATTCGTCTGCACGCTTGCAGGCTCGAAAAATTGTTCACTGCGACAAAACCCACTCGATACTTGTAGTTGTGCCCAATCATTGCAACATCCGAGAAAAGGTGAAGCACCGGACTAACGCGTCTACCGCGATAGTTCGGATGAACAAACGCTTTATACGTGTAGTTGTATGGTTTATCGGCCTTGACCCACAATCCTTCAACGTGCGGAGCGGAATCCAGCGCTCTCCAGACATAGCCCGCGAGCTCATTCCCGACGAACGCCCCGAAAGCAAGATCGCCACGATCAATTGCTGCCCGAACAAAGCGGCGACTCAGGTCTAATTCCGGGTCTTCACTAGCCTTCAATAACTCCGCGGGCTGGATCTGCCGAAAAGTGAACTCAGAAAATGCTGCCGGGTATTGAGGATTCTCCGTGAGCAGGCATGCCTGCACTGTGTGGATGTGCACGCCTAAATAGCGGGCCGCCCGGGTAACAATGCTGCTGAAGAGACCGCGCAGCCAGCCCCAGCGCCTGATATTTGCACGTAAACTGCCCGGCCTTGCACCGCATCGGTTCGATCGACTCATGCAGCCCATCATTACCGAAATACCAGGTCGCACCCACCATACCGGTCACAGTTTCAGGTCGTCCTGCACTTTCACGCACCCCGGGTCTGTCGGCCTGAGTCCGGTATCAAATGAACTGCGTGAACAGGTTTGTATGAGCTGGCAGCGAGGCCCTGACACCTCTCCTACGCTTGAAGAGCTGATGAAAACAGGCGACTAGCTATTGCGATTCGGGACTGTGATAACCGTCGAGCTCTTCAATCGTCTTAAGTGATGGCGCTCGTGACCGCCGCAACCTGGCTGCGGTGATTTCGACTGCAGCAAATGCGCGCAACAGATTTTCTCGGGCAAGCTTCGCCAGGTCCTCATCACTCCAGCCGCGGCCGGCTAGTTCGGCGACCAGGTCAGGAAACTTCGAGACATCTTCAAGACCCTGCACCAGTTCGTCGCCGGCGGCGCCATAAAAGTCACTACCGATGCCGACATGATCGATGCCGGCAATCCTGGCGACGTGCTCAATATGATCCGCGACGTCGGCAAGCGTTGCTGCTGGCGGGGTGCCATTCTCTTCCCGATACACACGCCCGATTTCTTCCCACTCCGCGTCCGTGGTTGTGTTCTTGAGCAGCGGAATCATGCCGTCCTCCCACTTGCGCCGCTCGTCGGATACATACGGCGGAACGAACGTCACCATCACGACGCCGCCGTTCTCCGCCATCCTTTGCAGGACACTGTCCGGCACATTACGGGCGTGATCGGTCAGCGCTCGTGCGGAGGAATGTGAAAAAATCACCGGTGCTTCTGCGACATCCAGCACGTCATTCATGGTGGCCGCCGAAACGTGCGAGAGATCAACCATCATACCGAGCCGATTCATCTCCCGAACAACTTCGCGACCAAACTCAGTGATCCCTTCATGCCTGGGATCACTGGTGGCCGAATCGGCCCAGTCAGTGTTGTGGAAATGGGTCAGCGTCATGTAACGCACACCAAGGTCATAGTAGCTGCGCAGCGCGCCGAGTGAATTGACAATCGTGTGACCACCTTCCATGCCGAGCAGCGAAGCGATCTTTCCCTGTTCGTAAGCCGCGTCAATGTCTGCGACGCTGGTGGCAAGCATGAGGTCATCCGGGTACATCGAAATGATTCGATGTGCGATATTGATTTGTTCGAGCTGAACCTGCATTGCTTCTTGGGCTGACAAAGAGCTCGGCACATAAACAGACCAGAACTGAGTGCCAACCATACCCTCGCGCAGGCGCGGAATATCGGTGTCGAACTGCGCGCGTACCGATATGTCGTAGTTTTCTACGTCGCCGCCGAGTTTCTCGCGAATCACCCAGGGAAGGTCGTTATGACCATCGACGATAGGGGCGTCCTGCAAAACCGCTTTCGCCCGGGCGAGCGATTCTTCATCCGCCGCCCGGACCGGTTGCATCGAAAGTGAGACAGTCATGCCAATGACCAGGCATGAATGAACGATCCGTGCGTATATCATTCGGACTCTCCCCTGCAGTTCACTATCAATTGAATTCGCAATTGGTAGTGAACCGAATTTAAGTATTGCGTACCGTAACCACGGGCACTGCTCAGCGCTATTGAACTCTCAAACGCCAATTTTGGCGAGCGTATCGATGACTTCTCTCATGAACCGCTCAGCCGTAGGGTGACTGACCGCGAATTCCGCCTCCAGCTGCTTCGCCCGATCCAGGACGGCGCCGATCGTTGGCTCTGGCTCGGATGACTCGAGCAAATCGTGAATATCCGAGTCCAGCTCTTGCAGTGAGGAACGAGTGTCAGCGTCTAATTTTGTTTTCCTGACTTCAGCGTGCAGTTTGGTGAGGAGCTCTTGAATGTTGTCGTTACTCATAAACTTGTAGGTCCTAATAGCGTGGTGGCGGCATCAATCCAGTCATTAACCTGAGAAGGAACTGAACATCATGGCGCAAAGTATAAAACATGCACATCCGTATTGGGCCGGAAACCGCTATCCCGACTCAGCCTCGGGGAATTTGGGGTCGGACCGCCATATGTTGTTGATGCGGCACGACGAACGGCTGCGTGGCAACGATGATATAGCCCTTAATCGGCTATTTTCGTACCGGAATTGGCGTTTAAGTTTGTATTCATCCTGCAAGACCCGGGTCACTTCGAAATCGACAGACAGTCGCGGACTGTTCGTGGCGCGGTAGCTTAATTGGCCGATTTGACAGCCAAAACATCGATTTAAGCGTCCAATCTTGCTTCCTGAGATACCAATATCCCGGTGATTCATCTACTTAAAACGGTCCGACCCCGTTGGTCGTTGTAATTAAGTTGCCAGCGGCCTACAGTCAAAGGCGTTTACTCATGCGGAGAACGAATTGTCAGACCTGACATTGGACAGAATAGAGCACGAATTACAGCTAATGAACGTCAATATGGCTGATGCGAATGACATCGCGACCTTGGCGGCTTTCCCGGTGATGCCGGCCGATCTCGACAATGACAGCAGAAAGGCGCTGAGGCGACTTAGAGATAAAATTATGGAGCGAGCAAAGACTCGCACAAATATCTAATTCATCCGGAAAAATCTACATCACTGAAGACGAGTGACGGAGCCAGCGTAGTCGAGTACGGATAAGGATCGTTGCCAACGGCTTCGAGACGCGTAAACAGGTCTTTCAAGTTTCCGGTGACGTTCATTTCACCAACCGGACGACCAATCTGGCCATTCTCGATCATGTGGCCGCGCAGACCCAACGAGAAATCTCCGGTCGTGCCGTCGGCATTTCCACCGAGCCATGACGTGACGTAAACACCCTCGCCTGCATCATTCAGCAATTCTGCAAGTGATTGTTCGCCCAGCTGAATGCGGCGGTTCGACGCGCTGCCGGTCGTCGGCGTCATGCCGGCTTTACGTCCGTAATACGTATCGACATAGATATTCCTTACAACGCCCTGCTCGACAATCGGCAACACCTGCGCCGAAATACCTTCGCCATCGTAGTGTCGCGAACCGAGGCCTCGAACGATCAGGGGGTCATCGACAATCGTCAATGCCGGGCTGAATGCTTCTTCTCCAATCAGGTCGGTCCAGAAGGAGCGACCCTGCTGCACGCTGCGTGCATTCGCCGGGCCCATCAATCTTCCAATCAAAGACGCTGCTGCCCGAGAATCGACCACCATCGTTGACTTAATCGTGGGGCCTTTCTCTGAGTCGAGCCGCACCAGTGCACGCTGCAACGCAACAGCAGCCACTTCATCAGCGTCCGGCACGTCGCCAACGTGCGATGAGCCGGCGAAAAATCCATCGGCGGCACGGCGCTCACCACGGTCACTCAGTGTGACATTTGCTCCCAGCCAGCAATAGGTCGACTCCTGAACACCACTGAAGCCGTTACTACTGACTGATGCCCGGGTTTGAGTACCGTCATAGACCGCCGACGTCGCCGAGATCACTCTTTCGTGCTGCCGCGCTGCGTCATCGAGCGCAATACACCATGCCATCCGCTGATCACGATCAAGCGTCGCCACTGTGCTGTCGACCAGGTCGAGGTCGATATCCGGTCGATTGGCAAACAGCCTTGCGGGCGTGAGCCTGCGCTGTTCATCCGGCTCCAACGCGCCAGTAATCGCAACGGCTTCTTCCAGGAAACCTGCCAGGCGATCCGGATTCAGATCGGTTGTCTGGTGGCTGGAATATCGGCCATTCGCATAAACCTGTACGGCCAGTAGCTGCGAAGTCGTATCTTTGACTTTCTCGAGCGCGCCGTCGCGATAGTTGAATTCGACGTCTCGACTCTGCGACGCATCGGCCCACGCGTCACTTGCCCCCGCTGCCTGCAATATTTCAACCGCCTGTGCGGCACGGTCCTGAAGGTCAGCTGACATTTTCGCCTCCCACTGTCATGTTGGAGACGAGGACTGTAGGAATACCCTGGGAAACAGGCACTTGCTGGCCGTTCTTGCCGCAGGTCCAGCCGCCGGTGTCGAGCTTGGCATCGTTTGCCACCATCGTAATGCGTTTCAGCGACTCAGGGCCGTTGCCAATAATGTTCACATCCTTAATTGGCGCTGTAATCTTTCCGCCTTCCACCAGCCAGCCGTTCTTTACATAGAAAGTGTAATCTCCGGCACCAATCTGCACCTGGCCGTTCGTGTACGTCTCGGCAATGATCCCGTGGTCAACTGCTGCAATGATTTCGTCCCTTGTATGCGGACCGTCTTCCATAAAAGTGCACGTCATCCGTGGCATGGGTGAATACTGGTATGACTGGCGTCTGCCGGAACCGGTAGCGCCAACCTTGTACTGGCGCGAACTGATCGAATCATGCAGGTAAGAACGAAGGATGCCGTTTTCTACCATCGTTGTGCGACCACACTCATTGCCTTCGTCATCGTAGTTAAGCGCGCCACGTTCCCTCGGAATCGTGCCCTGGTCAACGATAGTGACAAACGACTCTGCAACCTTCTTGCCGATCATGTCCGAGTAAATGCTCGTGCCCTTCCGATTGAAATCTGCTTCCATGCCATGGCCGATTGCTTCGTGCAGCAGGATTCCGGAGGCGCCCGCTGCCAGGATGACAGGCATCTCACCGGCCGGCGGCCGGATTGCTTCGAACAGAATCAGTGTGCGATCGACGGCTTCTTCAACCATCTTGTCAAGACGTTCTTCCGTGTACCAGGAAAGATCCTGGCGCGCGGCGATGTTCGAATAGCCGGACTGAATCTCGCCGTCCCGGGTCGCCGTCACCATCGCCGTCAGGCGAGTCATCGGACGGTGGTCCATGATCAGGTGGCCGTCGAGCGTGGCTATCATTACGCGATCGTCAGCGTCAGCCCAGGAAACCGACACTTTCTTCACTGACGGATCACCCTTTCGAGCCTGCGCATCTACGTGTTTCAGAATCGGCAGTTTCTTGTCGATGCCGACGTCAGCCCATGGCAGTTCGGTCGTATACAGGTCACCGCTTTTCTTCGGATTGTAAGCCTGCGGGGCAACCACAGCCGTGCCATTCGCAATTGCGGCTGCGGTCCTTGCGGCAGCCAGCATCGAGTTCAGCGTAATGTCTTCGGTGAAGGCGTAACCCGTTTGCTCGCCGATAACAACACGAAGGCCAACACCCTGGGAAATACTTGAGTTCGCACGACTGACAATTCCGTCCTCCATCGACAGGTTGTTCGTCCGCTGATGCTGAAAATAAAGGTCGGCAGTGTCCGCCCCGTTGGCGGTTAATTCAGCCATGACCCTGGCGATGGTGGCCTCATCGACACCGAACCAGGTCATGAACGGATTCTCCGGCGTCGGTGCGGCCATTTGCGTCGCCTGGTTCACACTACAACCGGACAGGAATGTCGGCATCGTTACTATCGCGCTTCCCGCCGCCACGTGGCCAAGGAAGTCTCGTCTTTTAATCGTCATCGGTGCCCTCAAATTTCAGGAATGCGGTGCTTGAATTTGGCTACTGTAATTGATGTTGCAAATCGCCGAACAGTTGCAGTCGGGAGTCACAGACTGCGCCGAGAAAGAGCAAGCCCGACGCCTGCGCCGAACAAGAATCCACCGGTGACCTTGTTACGTAGATTGCCACATTGATTCAAGCACTTACGTGCAGATGCGGCGAAAATCGCCCACAAAACATCGCCAATGAAAATGACCGTGAGAAAGATCATGGCCAACACGAATAGCTCCCCGGTAGCTCCGTTGGTCCCGCCGACAAACTGCGGCAGGAATGCTGCGTTGAACAAGAGTGTTTTCGGGTTGATGACTGCAATTCCAAAGCCGCGCCAAAAGGTACCGGATTCTGATTGCGCATAAATCTGCGCGAGGTCATCGGCAGGCTCATTCCAGGTGCGTAAACCCAGGTAAACAAAATAGGCCACGCCGAGCCACTTGATCCAGATCAGGGCGGATGCGGCCAGCTCGATCAAAGCTGCCATGCCTGCGATAACGAGAAACAGTTGAATGGCGATTCCTGCGGTCGTTCCTAGCGTCGTGATGACGCCGAACTTGAGACCGTGTCGAAGACTGTTCGCAACGATCAGCGCCGCATTGGGTCCTGGAATCAGGATCAATACGGCTGTGGCAAGTATCAGTGCGATGATGCCGGACATTGACTATCTCCGTGCCGCGCTTTTCCAGCTCTGAATCAGGATGAAGCCGAACAACATACCGCCGAGGTGTGCAAAGTTCGCAATGCCCGGCGCGCGGCCACTGAGCCCGAGGGAAAGTTCGATCACGCCGAACAGAATAACCATGTATTTCGCTTTCATCGGAATCGGCGGGATCAACAACATGATCATGCGGTTCGGGAAGGTCATGCCAAACAGCAGCAGGAGGCCGAATACCCCGCCAGACGCGCCGACAGTTGGATAAATTCCACCCTGCAGCATCGCAACAATCAGCTGGACAATACCAGCGCCAACCACGCAGGTAATGTAGTAGATAAGAAACCTTCGCGGCCCGTATAGCAGTTCCAGTTCGCGCCCAAACATCCACAACATGAACATGTTGAACGCAATATGCGTCAGGCCACCGTGCAAGAAGCCATAGGTCAGCAACTGCCACGGTTGAAACCCGGGAAACGACGACTGCAGCGGCCACAAAGCGAAGTTGAAAAAGATCGGCTGATCTAACTGTGGCATTTGCTGCAAGGCAAACATCAGCCCGTTAATGATCAACAGGATGAAAATTACGTTGGGGATCGCGCTGTCGCCGACAGGTCGTCGTTGATAGATGTGTTGGTTCAAGTTCCTTTTCCTTTATTACCAGCCGCCGCCGCCACCACCGCCGCCGCCGCCTCCAGAGAAGCCGCCACCACCGCTGGAAGATGAGCCCGGTGGGGTGACCGAGGAGCTGATTGCGCCGCCGAGGCTATTCGACATACTACGGGTAGCTTTGCCGAGGTTGAAGCTATTCCACGAACCGCTATACCACGCCGGCTGCCACGCCGTGCCGTTTGGACCCTGCAAACTCGCAAAAATTCTCGCGAACTGCTCCGCCCACTGTTGCTCCACACCCAAAGCCAGTGCAAAGGGAAGGT
>JAHEFF010000096.1 GCA_024640315.1 Woeseiaceae bacterium | reverse complement strand
TACAACAGCGTGGTGGTGCTGCTGTTCTTTATCTGCACGGTGATATTGCATATACGCTCATTGTCGAGGTTCAGGACACGGCCCAAAATGACCGATATCGGTCCCCCGGACGTGATCACGAGCACCCGCTTGTATTTGCCCTCACAGACGAATTCGAGCGCGACGGCAATGCGTTCGCGAAATCCGCGCCACGAATCCCTTCCGTCGGTATCGATCACGCCATCCGTCCAGTAGCCCAGCGCACGTTTCATGTTGTGGTAGTAATCGCGCCGTACATGTCCCGTGTCGGCCCATTCCTGCGGGAAGCGTTCCCTCAGAGGCGTCAACAAGCCCTGAAAGTCGTATTCGTTCAAACCGGCGTGCGCCTCCGGCGCTACACGGGACTGGAGACCCTCGAGTACGCCTTCTGCTGTATCACGATGACGTGCCATATCTCCCGTCACTATACGGTCACAGTCCCGACCCAGTTGCCTTAGATGTTCGCCCAGCCACACTGACTGTGACCAGCCCACCTTGCTGAGCCGATCGTAATTGCCGGTATCAAAGGATGCCTGACCATGCCGGACGAGAATAATCTCAGCCATGTGACACGCCTTTGATCACCAAATCAACCTGATTTCATCTGCAACGTTTCATGCCACTCGCAAGCTCCCTCAATCGAACGAACGGCGGGACAACTCTACCTGAATCGGCTTTCTGTCAGAAGCGTGCCATAATTCACTCGCGAAAATCGTGCGACCATTCAGGGCTCCCGGCGCCGGATCGGCTGTGCATCTTCACGGCAAAGCTCGAGGCATCGCATGATGGAAAGTTTTGCCTGTCGGCGTTCGACCGCACTAAACTACCGGAATTATAAAATTCATCGAGAATGAGAGGAGTTGCTCTCGTGGAAATGCTGATTGGCGGCAACAAGGTATCTACTCAGAGTGGGAAGACCATAGAAATACACGATCCGGCGACCGGTGAATTGCTCGATACCGTACCCAGTGCATCAAAAGAAGACATCGAATCTGCTCTGGGGTGCGCGCAGAAGGGCAAAATTGAATGGGCCGACACTCCGTTACATCAGCGCTGCAAAATCCTGATGAAATATGCAGAGCTTGTAGAAGGGAATGAAGAAGAGCTGTCCCTGTTGCTTTGCAGGGAGACGGGTAAAGCAATCAAGAGCGCGCGAGGCGAAATGTCGAGGGTAGGCATGATGGTACGCGGCTATGCAGAGCGTGCCGCTCATCTTTACGGCGATTGCCTGTCCGACGCTCAACCCGGCATGGAGCAGGATGTCATTTTTACGAGACGGGAGCCGCTCGGGATCGTTGTCTGTGTCGTTCCGTTCAACCACCCTGCCTCTCTCTATACTCAAAAGATTGCGCCCGCCCTGGCCATGGGTAACGCGATCATCGTCAAACCTGCCTCCTACAATCCCCTGACCGTCATGCGCCTGACCGAGCTTCTCCTGGAGGCTGGCGTCCCGGGCAACGTAGCCCAGGTTATAACCGGCAGCGGCGCGGTGATCGGGGACCACCTGGTCTCCAACCCCGGCATCGATGCGATCACTCTCACGGGAAGCACCGAAGTCGGCATCATTGTGGCGGAACAGGCGGCAAAGAACCTGCATCACATCCACCTCGAACTGGGTGGCAACGACCCCCTGATCATATTCGACGACGTCGACCTGGAAAATGCCGTCAATGAGGCGGTTGTTTCGAGGGCTTTCAATGCCGGACAAACGTGTGCTTCATCGAAGCGACTCATCGTCCAGAACTCCATCAAAGATCGGTTTACGGAGCTGCTGGTCGAGAAGTTGGGTGAGCTTCGTATCGGTGATCCGCAAGATCCGCAGACCGACATCGGCTGCTTGATCAATGAAAAGGCGGCCTCCGACGTCGAAGAGCAAGTGAAACACACGATCGAACAGGGCGCACGCTGCATTTTGGGTGGCAGTCGCTACGACAATACGTTCTTCCCGATGACGGTGCTGGTCGACGTGACCCCCGAAATGGACGTGGCAAAAGACCTGGAAATTTTCGGGCCGGTGTTTCCGATCATAGGATTCGACAGCGCCGACGAGGCTGTCGAGATTGCAAACTCTTCGATCTTCGGGTTGATGAGCGGCATCTTGACCGACGATTACAAGAAAGCTATGAAAATGGCTGCGCGCCTGGAGTCCGGTGGTGTGGTGATTAACGGGTCCGGCAACTACCGGCCACCAGAGCTTGCGTTTGGCGGTTACAAAATGAGCGGCCTGGGCCGGGAGGGCGTCAGCGCCACTCTCGAGGAAATGAGTCAGCTCAAATCGATTGTACTGAAGGGTGTTTTTTGAGCGTTACGGGTCCAATTTCATCGGAGTTCGTTTAACTCCTGTGATGGTGTAAGCGCAACTGAGGTCTCTTCGACGACGATCTCCTCGTCGAGTTTGAACGTGGCGCTCCATCGGATATCGCGCGAGGAAGCGCCGATGCTCACCGTATAGTCTCCTTCTGCGGCCACCCAGGCGGCTCGTGGAGTATCGAATGAAGCAAGATCCTTCGGCTGAAACGTAAATGTGAGTTGCTGCGATTCTCCCGGGGCCAATTCGGTGGTTTTAGCAAACGCCTTGAGTTCCTTGACGGGTTTTTTGAGCGTTCCTGGCGGCGCCGCCACGTATAGCTGGACGACTTCCTTTCCCGCCACCTCGCCGGAATTTGTCACCGTGAGGGTTGCCGAGATGCTGCCGTCAAACGTGGTGGAGTCCAGTGCAATGTCCCCGTAATCGAACTCTGTGTACGACAGCCCGTAACCGAATTCGAAGGCTGGTTCGACATCGAACGTATCGTAATAGCGGTAACCGACATAGATACCCTCCTCATATTTCACGCGTGAGGGGTTTCCCTTTCTCAAACCGCCGATGCCCGTAACCAATTCGTCTGAGGTAATTTCTCCCGGGAAATTGTTTGCCGAGGGCACGTCCGAATATTTCTCAGGAAACGTGGTGGCCAGTCTGCCCGACGGGTTTACTTCTCCCGTCAGGATATCAACCACGGCATTACCACCTTCCTGACCGCCCTGCCAGGGCAACACGATCGCATCAACCTTGTCACGCCAGCTGGCCGTTTCCACCACGTTACCGATGTTCAGGATCACGACCAGCTTCTTGCCCTGCGAATGGAATGCCCTGGACGCATTGTCAATCATGTCCCGTTCGAAGTCGGTCAGATTGAAATCGCCTTCGATCGCGCGATCCCTGGATTCGCCCGAATTGCGGCCGATGGTCAGCAGGCCGATGTCCGCCCTGGCCGCGGCCTCGCTCAACTGGTTTGCGTCGACGGGCATCTCCACGATAGGCGGCAAGACATCGAAGAAACGTTCTTTTTTCGGTTGCCTGGCCTTCTCGCCTGCGATATACGTCCGGTAGCTGTCGGCCAGCTGCTCCTCAAGTACGAAATTCCGCGACTCCAGCGCGTCGACCAGTGACACCGTATACGCTTCGTTGACGTCGCCGCTGCCCGTCCCGCCCGATATGAAGTCGTAGGAGGTGTTACCCAGTACGGCGATCCTGCGCACGCCCTTGCCTAGCGGTAACGCGTCGTCGCTGTTTTTCAGAAGAACGACGCCTTCGGCTGCCGCCCGTCGCGCAATCCCGGCATGCGCCTTCAGGTCCGGCTTGTCACTGTACTGGTATCC
>JAHEFF010000095.1 GCA_024640315.1 Woeseiaceae bacterium | reverse complement strand
TTCAAGCACTGTCTGAGCCTGTACACTTGGAGCTGCCAGGAAACAGGAAATTGCGCCGACACCGATTGCTGTCAGTTGTTGGAGAGTAGATCGAAGGTACATTAGGTTTCCCCGGATAAGTTTTGTTAGATACTAGCCTTGTTGGCGGGACGGATTGTACAGAAACTGCAGCATATTTACTTCGTCTGTCTGAGTCCAGAGTTATAGAGTTATGAACAGAAGGGGCTTTTTGATCAGGGCAATTCTCGGACTGAGCAGCAGTCCGATCATGACATCACTGTCATCCGCAATGGAGTATCCCCGCTGTCCCTTCACCCTGGGTATCGCATCCGGCGATGTGATGGATGACTCCGTCGTCCTGTGGACCCGGCTCGCGCCCGACCCCCTCGAGGCCGATGGCGGCATGCCGCCTGTCAGCGTTCCGGTTCAATGGGAACTGGCGCTCGATCCGAAAATGTCGCGTACCGTCCGCCGCGGCGAGGCAATCGCAACGCCCGCGCTGGCACATTCAGTGCATGTCGAGCTCGATGGACTGGAGCCTGACCGCGAGTACTGGTATCGCTTTTCCGTACCATCGCATTCATCGCGGATGGGCCGAACCAAAACGCTGCCGCACAGGAACAGTCGCCCGGATTCAATTCGCTTCATCACCGCTTCCTGTCAAAACTACACGCATGGTTATTTCGTTGCCTATGAGCACATGATCCGGGATAAACCGGATTTTATCATTCATCTTGGCGACTACTTTTACGACACGTCATTCGGTGTCGACGATTTCAGGAAACATGAGACGGAGAAAGCGCCCGTCACGGTGGCCGACTTTCGGCGACGACACGCCAGGTACAAGACGGACCAGCAGCTGCAACGCGCCCACGAGCAGATCCCATTTTTCACGACCATAGACAATCACGACGCCATTGAAGACGATGACCCGGACAAATACGCGCAACGAGCGGCCGCTTACCAGGCTTGGTACGAGCATATGCCCGTGCGCGGGTACAAGGCTCCCGGTGATAATCACTTCGAACTGCATCGGAAGATCTCTGCTGGTGACCTGATACAGATCAGCCTGCTGGACGGTCGTCAGTTCCGGGACGCCAAGGAAATATGCAACAACAATGACTACCCGGATTACGGATTCGGCAACTACCGTGAGCGCTGTACCGCCGTGTTCGATGAGGACCGTTCCATGCTCGGAAAAGAGCAGGAACGGTGGTTGACCGAAACTCTCGTTCAGAATAAATCGACGTGGAACGTTATCGCCTCTCCAGGGCCGTATCTGCCGTTCCGATACCATCACGATGGCAAGGAATTGCGTTATATCGGAGCGTGGGATATTTATCCGGCGAACAGGAAGCGAGTCGCAGAAGCCCTCGAGAGCGCTGAAATCGGACACCCGATCATCCTGAGCGGTGATGTGCACTCCTTCTGGGCTGTTGACGGCCGACTTGTAGAGGAAAGCAATGAGCGCATACCGGTCGTCGAATTTGTGGCCTCTTCGATTTCCGCCAACTGGCCCGAACAATTGGCCAAACCCGTCACAGATAATCTGCCGCACAATCCGCAGGTGAAGTTTTACGACCCGGACAGACGGGGTTACCTGTTACATGACGTGACTGATACAGAGTGGAAGACGACTGCCCGCGCGATGAAAGACGTAAGAGACGAACAATCGCCGGCATTGGACCTGGCACGTTTTCTTGTCCGCAAAGGCGAGGAAGGCTTCACGCGCCTCGATTGACCGACCACGCAGCACCCGGCTTATTTAACCCACTCCTGGAGCGCGGCTCTCAGGGTCGCCTGCTCGATGTCGTGCGGCACGGTCTGCGGACCGTTGCTGAGCGTCCCGGCACCGAGCGCAATACACTCCAAGCTGAGCGTCTGCAACGCGAGTCCGAGATCCATCACTTCAATCGGGTTGCCGTCGCCACCCGCGAGATTTATCAGATTTCCCTGCGCCAGCAGGAAGAATTTCCTACCGGAGTCCAGCGTTAACTGTTCGATGTCGGGTCGCAATGTGCGCTGTGTTGCAGCCATCTCGCGCAGCGATTCGATGTCGATCTCGGCGCTGTTCTGCCCGGCGTTACATAGCACAACGCCGTCCTTCATCAGTTCGAAATGTTCTTTTTGAATCGCCGAATCGCGGCCTGTGACGGTAATCACGATATCGGCTCCGGGGAGAGCGTCTTTCAACAAACCTGTAGTAAAGCCTTCGAAGTGCGCTTCCAATTGCGCCAGAGGTTCTGTGTCCACCACCGTAACATGGGCGCCCAATCCCCGGAGTCGCTGCGCCACGCCCTGGCCGCAGTATCCGTAGCCGACTACTACAACCGTTTTGCCACCCAGCATGATATTGGTGGTACGCATGATGCCGTCGACAACGGAAATACCCACGCCGTAGCGGTTCTCTACGATGCGCTTAGCCATCGTGTCGTTGATGATGATCGTCGGGAAGTCGAACGCGGGCAGCTCTTCTCTCAAGCGGTTGGCACCGGTAGTCGTTTCCTCGGTTGCGCCGATTATCGAGTCGCGCAGGCCTTTGTACGCATCGTCGTCGCCGAGCAAGAAATGCAGGTCGCCGCCGTTGTCGGCGATGATGGTAGGCTCGGTGGCCAGCACGCGTCTTGCATTGTCCATGTGCTCGTCAAATGTCTCGCTGCGCCATGCGAATACTTCCACGTCCAGCTCTTTGACCAGCCAGGCTGCGGTGTCGTCCTGCGTCGACCCCGGGCTGCCGGTAATTGCGATCCGGGCACCGCCCGCCATCAACGTTTCTATCCAGACACCGGATTTGGCTTCTACGTGCAGGCAGATGCCGATCTTGTGACCTTTGAACGGTTGCTCAACAGCCAGGCGTTCCTTTATGGCCCCGAGAATTGGCATGTTGTTTCGTGCCCAGTCGACACGATCCTTACCAGACGCGTGCAAGCCGATATCGCTGATATTGTGATCACTCATCATTGTCTGCCCCATTCGGCAAATATTCCTGAGCCTCGAATCGTGATATCAGATTGGCAACAACGTCCGGATTTTTCTCGCTCACATCGAAAAACTCCAGTGGATCCGTTGCAAGATTGTAGAGATCGCGCGGGTTGCCCTCGCGATCGATGAATAACTTCCAGTCGCCTGTGCGAACCGCAAACTCGAGATCCGACACGGAGTCCAGCGCCCAGAAGACGGTCCGCTGTTCCAGGTTTCCGCCGGACAAAACGACGCGCACGTCGATGCCGTCGATCGGTCGGTCCGTCGGTATCGTTCCACCGCCAAGGTGCGCCAGGGTCACGAACAGGTCGGTGCCTATAACCAGTTCGTCGGTTATCGCGCCAGCCTCGACCATCGCGGGATAACGGATGATCGCCGGGACCTTGATGCCACCTTCGTAGAGGTAATGTTTGCGGCCCCGATAGCCGCCCGTGCTGCCATAAGCGTTCACCTCGTACCAGGCCAGCCATGCCGAGGTAACCGGCCCGTTGTCGCTCGAGAATACGACGACGGTATTGTCAGCCAGGTCGTTGCGGTCCAGCCACTGCAACAGGCGACCCAGCTGCGCGTCCATATAGGTAATGTTGGCGTAGTACTCACCCGGCCCTCTGGGCGTCAACTTGTCAGCCGGAATCTCAGGCAGCCCCGACGGAATCGGCACAACGGGGCCGTTGGTAAAACGCGAAT
>JAHEFF010000025.1 GCA_024640315.1 Woeseiaceae bacterium | reverse complement strand
CTTTGTTGAACCTGAAAGAATCCGATGCCTTGCGTGAATCGCTGGACAAGGTATTCGGCGACGAAGCGATGGAAGTGCACATCGCGATCGATACGGGTCAACCGCAAAAGATGCTTACCCATTCGGGTCGCTTCCTGCACGTGCAGGTTACGCCGATTGCTACAAATAACGCGGCGGCGAGAAACGCCAACGTCGTGATGTTTCGTGACGTCAGCGATGTCGAGAAAGCACAACGCGAAGTTCAGAACAGCGAAAAACTACTGCGAACACTCATCGACCATTCCGTTAACGGCGTTATTCGCCTGCGCTGGATGATTGATGACGCCCCCGACGCAACCAAGGAGCTGCGTTGCATTTTCGCCAATGCGGCCGCAGGGCGTTACCTTGATTCGGACCCCGACAACATGATCGACTCCAACGCAGAGGATTTGTTGAAACTCGCAATGACCGGGATGGAAGACGAGGACAGGGATGCGCTCATCGAGCAGTTCATCAAGGCGGCGCAGAGCGGGCAGGTCATCGACACTGAAACGAGACTTGAAGCGAGAGGCCAGGGAAAGTGGCTTCGAGTCATCAGCGAGCCGGTTGGCGAGGATGTCGCACTAACCTTCGTCGATGTCACGGATCGCAAGGCCAAGGAAGAGCAGATGGAGTCGATTGCCCGTTCCGACCCGTTGACCGGCGTGCTTAATCGTCGTGGATTCGAACGAGACGCTGCACAGCGCATGACTGCAAGTGCTGATGACGCGACAGGAGCGTTGCTCTTTATCGACCTCAACGACTTCAAACTGATTAACGATCAGTACGGCCATGAGGTTGGTGACCAACTGCTGACGACCGCCGCGGAGCGGCTGCAGAAGAGTCTTCGCTCATGCGACATTATCGGGCGCCCGGGTGGTGATGAATTTGTTGCCCTGGTACCGGACGTTGCGCCCGAAGTGGCAGAACAACTTGCGACTCGACTGGCGAAGACGCTCGAGCGCAGTTATCGGATCAATGGCAGGGACCTCGTTTGCGCAGCAAGTATCGGGCTCGCGCTTTACCCGGAACACGCCAACACCCTGACCGGACTCATGCGCGCAGCCGACGCCGCCATGTATCGGGCCAAGGCCCGCTGCAGGGGCGTTAAAGACATCAACGACACCGATCTTCTCGAAAAAGCGGTCTGACGCCATAAATCTGACGAGCGACTCCGGCAGGCGTAATATTTTCCTGCTATTACAGGTCAGCTGTGTATCTGGATGGGAGAATCCACTATGAGAATTGGGCAAAAGCTCGTTTATGCGGCGTTTGTTGCATTACTTATCACCACTTTTATCGCGTCACACCCGATCCGTGTCCTCGCGGCCGAGCTGGTGGCCATTGCGGCCAGCGCCAGCGAGGTTAAGCCGCTGCAAACCGGCGAAATGGCACCGCGCTTCACGGTTCGCACGGTCGACGACGAGCCATTTGTATTTGATCCGGAAAATCTCGACGCGCCCGCTATCCTGATCACGTTTCGCGGCGGCTGGTGTCCGTACTGCAATATGCACCTGTCAGAATTGCGCAACGTGGTACCGGAGCTGAGGGACAAGGGTATCGACGTCTATTTCCTGAGTGGAGATCGACCCGAGTTGCTCTACGCGAGTCTGAAGCGCGAAACCCGGGACGAAATCAACGGCCTTGGTTACACGATTCTGTCGGATGCCAATATCGAAGCTGCCCGGGCGCTGGGCATTGCGTTTAAAGCAGCCGATTCGACGATCTCGGGACGGGAAGCGAGGGGCCAGGATATCGACGGCTCTTCCATGAAGAATCACGGCGTCTTGCCCGTGCCTGCCGTCTATGTCATCGACACGAACGGCATGGTGACTTACTCCTTTGTTGAACCGGACTACAAGATTCGTCTTCCGGCTGAAGATTTGCTGAAAGCGGCCAGCAAGGTCGCCGACTGAGTTCCCTGAAGTAGTCATACCCGGCACTCTTACTCCCAGCCGGGACAACTCGCGCCGCCAGAACTGATAATTGGTCTGGCGGCGCATTTTTGTGGCAGTCTCCAATTCTGGAAGGCGGTTACACCGACGGGGCGATCAATAGTGAATAACAAGTCCAATGGTCCGATCTCGAGAATTCTGAAAGCAGCGGCCAAGGTCGAGCCCAACGAAGTCAGGGCGACTGTCCTGTCGTTCCTGTTTGTTTTCATATTGATGGCAGCATATTTCATCATTCGTCCTGTTCGGGATGCCATGGCGAGTGACTGGACGCGCGCAGAGACCAGTTGGCTGTGGACGATGACTTTTTTCTTCAGCGTGATCGGGGTATCGCTATACGGCTTCATCATCTCGCGGGTCAGCTTCAGCAAAGTCGTGCCTGGCGTTTACATTTTCTTCGCTACGACATTCGCGGCTTTTTACCTGGGATCCGGAATGGCGCCGGACCCGACACTCGTAGACAAGGCATTTTACGTCTGGCTTAGCGTGTTCAGCCTTTTCCACGTTTCGGTCTTCTGGAGTTTCATGTCTGGTCTGTTTTCAAAGGAGCAGGCCCCTCGCTTGTTCGCCATTATTGCAAGCGGCGCAAGTGTAGGGGCGATCGTCGGTCCGTCGATTCCCGGTTTCTTTGCGGAAGGAATCGGCGTAATGAACCTGATGTTGATCTCTGCCGTAATGCTCCTGATCCCCGTGCCGATTATCGGCGAGCTGAACAAACTGAAAGTCACGGAACTCGGCAATGCTGATCTGAAAGCCGATCTCAGCCAGGCAAAACGTCTCGGCAAGAACCCATTTTCCGGCTTCATGCTTTTTGTCAGGAACCCGTATTTGCTCGGCATCGGCGTGTTCATCCTGATGTACGTGACTATGAGTACGTTCGTCTACATGGAGATGCGGGAAATGCTGGCGGTGTACGAGCGACCCGAGCGCGCCTTGATCCTCGGTCGTATCGATCTCGTTGTGAATGCGCTGGCTATCGTGACGGCATTGTTCGCCACGAGTCGGTTGACGACGCGATTCGGTATGGCAACGACGCTGTCCCTGATACCCATACTGATGGTAGGGGGCTGGCTGCTAGTTGCTATGGTCCCGTTGCTGGGAATTCTCATTAGCCTGCAGGTCGCGAGGCGTGCCGGAAACTATGCTGTGACAAAACCGGGCAGGGAGATGCTGTTTACACTGGTCGATGACGAAACCCGCTACAAGGCCAAGCCTGTAATTGATATCGTTGTTTATCGAGGTGGAGATATGGTCACGGCCTGGTTCCACACTGCATTGCGCGAGACGTTTGCGCTCGGCCTGGGCGGCGTTGCCGTGATCGCAGCGATTATTGCGGCTGCCTGGGCGATGGCGGGTGCGTACCTGGGACGCACCTATAACAAAGCGCTGGACCAAGAGTAGACGGGCGCCGGCGTCAGTCTGAAAACCCGAAGGGAGATTTGTTTTGCAGAAAGCCTGGATATGCGACGCGGTGCGAACACCAATCGGCCGATACGGAGGCGGACTATCGTCTGTCAGGACAGATGATCTGGGCGCTATTCCAATACGCGCGCTGATCGAGCGAAATGCCGGTCTTGATCCGGAAGATATTGATGATCTCGTCTACGGCTGTGCGAACCAGGCCGGCGAGGACAACCGCAACGTGGCGCGAATGTCGGGGCTGCTCGCCGGATTGCCTCCCGGTGTACCGGCTGCCACTGTCAACCGGCTTTGCGGATCGGGCATGAACGCGGTCGGCAATGCGGCTCATGCCATTCAGGTTGGCCAGGCGGACGTCATTATTGCCGGCGGCGTCGAGTCCATGTCCCGGGCGCCTTTTGTCATGGCTAAAGCGACGGCTGCGTTTAGCCGCAACGCCGAGATTTATGACACAACGCTTGGTTGGCGCTTCGTGAACAGGAAGCTTGAGGAGCAGTACGGCGTCGATTCAATGGCTGAGACCGCTGAGAATGTTGCCGAGGATTTTAAGGTTTCACGCGAAGATCAGGACCAGTTTGCGTTGCGCAGTCAGCTCAAAGCCGCTGCTGCAATTGCCGAAGGGCGACTACGGGATGAGATCGTTCCTGTGACAGTGCCGCAGCGAAAAGGTGATGCCCTGGTTGTGGACACCGACGAGCATCCGCGCGCCGGCTCCACGATTGAAGGTCTGCAAAAATTGCGGCCTATCGTGAAGCAGGACGGTTCCATCACAGCGGGGAACGCATCTGGCATCAACGATGGAGCATGTGCCCTGTTGATTGCCTCGGATGATGCGGTCAAGAAATATGATCTGGAGCCACTCGCCAGCGTGGTCGCATGGGCGGCCGCAGGTGTCGAGCCGCGCATCATGGGCATCGGCCCGGTACCTGCATCGAGAAAAGCGCTGGGTGTTGCTGACTTGTACCTGGACCAGATGGACGTTATCGAGCTGAACGAGGCATTTGCCGCGCAAGGGATTGCCGTTCTTCGCGAGCTTGGCATCGACGAAAATGCTGATCACGTAAATCCTAACGGAGGAGCCATTGCACTGGGTCATCCTTTGGGCATGTCAGGAGCGCGCCTGGTCACGACTGCCGCCTACCAGCTGAAGCGCAGCGGTGGCACACATGCCCTTTGCACCATGTGTATCGGGGTTGGTCAGGGCATCGCAATGATCATCAAGCGCGCATGAGCGAGTTCGTCCCTGATGGCGAAACGAAAAACCTTCGTGTCATTGCAGAGCGCATTCGGGCGCGCCGTACCACCAAATTGTTCCTCAAGCGGGAAGTCAGTCGCGAACTTATCCTCGATGCGATCGAGCTGGCTCGCTGGGCGCCCAATCATCACCTGACGGAGCCGTGGCGCTTCTACCTGCTGGGCAAAAAAAAGGTCGCCGATTGCATTGCGATCATTGGCACGTTGATCCGGGAAACCAGGAATGACGATGAGCTCGCCGCGTTCAAGGAACAGTCCGCGAAGGAAATTCCCGGATGGTTACTCGTCACCTGCAAAAAGTCCGCAAAAAAATTGACTCAACAGGAAGACTACGCCAGTTGCTGTTGTGCTATTCAGAACCTGACACTCTATCTTTCTGAAGCGGGCGTTGCCGCCAAGTGGACGACGGGCAGGATCACGCGTGACCAGCGTCTGTTCGACCTGCTCGGTATCGATTCCGCTGAAGAATTTGTTGTCGGACTGATCTGGTACGGATATCCAAAAACGTTGCCGACGCAATCCAGAAGGGATGTGTCCGAAATCCTTGTCGAAACTGACTAGCTGCCCTGATGTACTCGTGTGCCGCCTATAATCTGCTTGCGAAGCAGAAAGATCAGCGGTGACGCGATTCCGGAAAGTCCGAGCACCAGCGCAACATTCATGATTGTGCCGGTATAAAGCGCGCTGCTCAGGATCGCGCTGGCCGCGCCGGCCAGGCTTTGGATGGTTCCCATGATCGACGACGCAACCCCGGCGATTTCCGGCACCGGGTCGAGTGCCAGTGCCGTAGCGTTGGGCAATAAAAACGCCGTTGCGCACATGAACAGGCAGGCATTGCTCCATATCCACCAGAAATGAGCCTCCCCCAGCCAGGCCATCACGAGGAGCTGCACGCCGGCAATTCCGGCCAGTGCGGCTCCAATGCCGATCATGTGGAGTGCCTCGAATCTGTGCAGAAAATGTCGATTGATCGCTGAGCCCGTGAGAATTGCCACGCCCGTCAAGGCAAATATGAAACCGAAATACTTCACTGGAAAACCGTTGATCTCGACTACCAGCGCTGGCGACCCGCTGATCAGTGACATGATGCCGATGATCGTTACCATGATGATCAGTACGCCGAAAATGCTTTGGCGGTGCGATAGGAATTCTCTGAGGCTGTTCCAGAACTGGCGCAGGGCATGATGCTGTACGCTGGGTAAGTGAGTTTCGCGTAAGGAGACCCTGATTCCGTACAGCACCATTAGTCCGGCCATGGCCGTTGCGGCGAACGGCATGCGCCAGCCCCAGATCGGAACGAGAAAGGAGCCGAACATGGGCGCCAGCATCGGGGCCGCGGTAAATACCATGACCATAACTGACATCAGTCGCGCCGCTTGTGCACCGCTTGATATATCGCGAACGATTGCCCGTGCAAGCACCAGACCCGCCGACGATCCGAAACCCTGGACGAATCTGGCGATTAGTACGACCTCAATATTACTGCCTGTCGAGGTGACGACGCCGGCAACCGTAAAAAGACCGATACCCGCATAAAGAACCGGCAGTCGACCGGTTCTGTCGGATATCAGGCCGAATGGAATCTGGCCAAACGCCATACCTGCCATGAAAAGCCCGACCACCTGCTGTCCCATCGACATGTCGGTGCCGAGAGCGAGCACCATCGACGGAATTGCCGGCAGACTGATATCGATCGCGAATGCGACCAGCCCGGTGAGCAGGCCAAGTACGATAACGAACCGTTTCGAAGTGGCCAGGCCCTCGTTCATCGTAATTCAGACTATCGCTTGAGAATCAGTGCAGATCGCGCAGAATAGTGTTTTCGAGCGCTGAATCACAGTGAACACGACGGGGTTGTTACGTTGAGTGAATGGTTGAAGCTGGCATTTCGCAAAGATGTCGTTGGTCGTGGTCTCAAGGTCGGCGTGATCGTTGGTACGGTCCTGACCGCCATTAACCAGGGCGATCTCATCCTGGGCGGCAGCCTCGATGCCACCAGCGCATGGAAAATTCCACTGACCTATCTCGTGCCGTATTGCGTATCCACCTACGCCGGGGTCGAAGCGATTCTCAGGAACAGTGAAACGTAAAATTGACAGATGTCATTGCGAGCTCAACAACGTTAGTCACTGGCCGGGCCGACGACCTGCGACGTAGAGGTCGGTGAGTTCGTTCGTGCCGATCCAGTAGGAGAGTTCCTGCGGGTGCCCGATGTCCCACGCCGCGATGTCAGCGCGCATGCCCACCTCGAGCCTGCCGCGATCATTGAGTCCGAGTGCGCGCGCCGCATTGCGGGTAACGCCGGCAAGGCACTCTTCAGGAGTCAGTCTGAACAGGCTGGTGGCCAGCGCCATCGTCGTTCTTATCGAACAGACCGGCGAGGTACCCGGGTTGCAGTCGGTTGCGATCGCAATGGGTACGCTTTCGTCGCGAAGCTGGTTCACTGGCGGAAGCTTTGTCTCACCAAGGGTCAGAAATGCCCCCGGGAGCAGGACAGCCACGGTACCAGCTTTGGCCAACGCTTTGACGCCGTTAAAATGCGTGTATTCAAGATGGTCCGCAGACAACGCGTTGAAACTCGCGGCAAGTTCAGCGCCGCCGCTGTCGCTCAGTTGGTCCGCGTGGAGTTTCACCGGCAGCCCCAGCGAGCTGGCTTTCTGGAAAACGCGGCCGACCTGTTCCGTTGAGAACGCGATGGGCTCGCAATATGCATCCACGGCATCTGCGAGCTGACTCTCGTGTATGGCAGGCAGCATTTCTTCGCACACCAGGTCGATGTATGCGTCCGCTTTTCCGCAGAATTCGACAGGGACGGCATGAGCGCCAAGGAAAGTAGTGCGGACGGATATCCCGCAGCTGGCGGCAACACGTCGCGCCACTTCGAGCATGCGAATTTCCGTCTGCATGTCCAGTCCGTAGCCGGATTTGATTTCAATGGTCGCGCAGCCTTCCGCCATGAGAAGCTGGAGGCGTGACGCAGTTTGTCCCGCCAGGGTACTGGCATCCGCCGCGCGCGTAGCACTGACGGTTGCCATGATTCCGCCCCCGTTGCGCGATATTTCCTCGTACGTGGCGCCTTTGAGCCGCTGTTCGAATTCAGCCGCTCGATTGCCGGCGAACACAAGGTGGGTGTGGCAGTCGATAAGGGCAGGCGTGAGCCAGCGGCCGTCTATTGAAACGGTTTCCCTGGCATGCAGCGCCGGCAGATCTGCCATGGCGCCGAGCCAGGCGATCTGGCCATCGACGACCGCGAGGG
This sequence comes from Woeseiaceae bacterium, assembly GCA_024640315.1. Classification (GTDB taxonomy): domain Bacteria; phylum Pseudomonadota; class Gammaproteobacteria; order Steroidobacterales; family Woeseiaceae; genus SZUA-117. Next base: position 37,964 of record JAHEFF010000025.1, on the reverse strand, counting down.
CTGCGTCCTCGATGATGCCGTAGGCCGCGCCGCCCGAGCTCATCGTCGCGATGCTCGCATCGGTCAGCAACAGATCCCAGTCCTGCATGGCGTCCTCATTAATCGGGGAATTGCATTGGACCGTAGCATGCACTAGCCTGTATATACAACCTGTGGGATCGACCATCATGACCGACATATTCGCCAGACAGGCACTGACAGCAGCGGGCTGGGCCCGGAATGTCCGCATTGAGACTGACGCTGGCCACATCGCGTCAATCACGTCCGATGCCGACGCGAAGAGCGGCGACCTCCTCGCTGGCATCGTCATCCCGGGGCTGGCCAATGCGCACAGCCATGCATTCCAGCGGGTACTTGCAGGACACACGGAACATCGCAGCCCGGCTCACAAGGACAATTTCTGGAGCTGGCGGAGCAAGATGTATGCGCTGGCCGGAAAAATCGATGCCGAGTCGTTGCATGTCATCGCACGCCAGGTATATAGCGAGATGGTCGCGACCGGGTACACCTCAGTCGCAGAATTTCATTACCTGCACAACGAACCGGGCGACAGTCGTCCATCGGCAGCAATGTTCGAGGCGATCGCTCTGGCGGCGAGAGACAGTGGTATCCGCTTGACCTACGTCCCGGTGTTATACGAACGCGCGGGCCTGGATGAGCCCCTTCCAACTGCTGATCAGGAACGATTTGCACTGCGGGTCGACGACTTTATTGATCACTACGAAAGTGCATCTGAACAAACCGGTGGCGCATTTCAAACAGGCATTGGCGCGCATAGCTTGCGGGCGGTATCGGCGGACTCACTGGCCAGGATTGCAGCGGTAGCGAAACGCGACGGCGTGCCGATGCACATTCATATTGCGGAACAACAGCGTGAAGTTGACCAGTGCCTCAATATTCTCGGCGCCAGGCCGGTCGAGTGGCTCATGGAGCATTGCGACGTCGATGGCAGTTGGTGCCTGGTTCACGCCACACATATCGATGAATCCGAATTGTCGCTGATCGCGAAATCAGGCGCGGTCGTATGCCTTTGTCCGAGTACCGAAGCGAATCTCGGCGACGGATTGTTTCCATTGCAGGCGTTCATGGAGGCAGGTGGGCACATCGCGATTGGATCGGACAGTCACGTCTCGATCAACCCGTTCGAGGAATTGCGCTGGCTGGAGTATGGCCAACGCCTGATTGGTCAGCGCAGAAACGTCGCGGCAATCCGACGTTCGCAAACCGGGCGCAGCTTGTTTGAGTCCGCAGTGACAGGCGGAGCCGCTGCCTGCGGACATCGGCATGGCGAGCTGGCGACGGGCGCTAACGCCGATCTCGTCGTACTGGATGACGACAGCCCGATGCTTGCGGGTCACACGACGCGTTCCTTGCTGGATGCACTGGTCTTTTCCGGTTTCACGCTGCCGATCGATCGTGTCATGGTGAATGGCGAATGGCGGGTAACCGACGGCCGGCACGAAAATCGCGAAATGGCCGGAGTGGCCTACGCGAAGCTTGCGCGAGAGCTCAAGCTGGATGAGGTGGTAGTGTGACCAGCACTTCAATTCCCCGCTACCGGCAGCTAAAGGAACTGATAATCCGCCGCATATCGTCAGGCGAATTACGACCGCGTGACCGCGTTCCGTCGGAAAACGAGCTGGTCGATTCGACCGGTGTATCGCGCATGACTGCCAACCGCGCATTGCGCGAGCTGAATGATGAGGGCTATGTCGAGCGAATTGCCGGTGTCGGCACATTCGTCGCCGATTTCAAGGCGGCATTGCACGTCCTCGAGGTTCGCAATATTGCCGACGAGATTGCACTGCGGGGTGGTGAGCACTCGGCAGAAGTACTGCAGAACGAGGAAACGCCAGCTGATGCGAATGCGGCGGCCGCGTTGCATATCGAAACAGGCACGCCACTTTTGCATGTCAGGCTTGTTCACTTTGAAAATGGCACGCCAATTCAGCTTGAAGATAGATACGTTGTGCCCGATTTTGCAGCGGAGTTCCTGCAACAGGACTTCACGGTGACCACGCCGAGCGCCTATCTCAGTTCGGTTTCGCCGCTCCAGGAAGCGGAACATGTTGTGCGCGCAACCCTGGTAGACGTCGCAACAAGGCGAAGCCTGGACATGAAAGATGGCGAGCCGTGCCTCATCGTTACCCGAAGAACCTGGGCGCACGGACGCCCCGTCACATTTGCACGGCTCTGTCATCCGGGCAGCCGTTTTGAACTATCGGGCCATTTTGCGCCGCCCGGCGCCGATGCCCTTTAGCTGGAGTAGCAACAAATGAACGAAAGCAAAGCACGGATTGTGAAGGCCCCGACCGGTACCAAACTGACGGCCAAAAGCTGGCTGACGGAAGCGCCGCTGCGCATGATCATGAATAACCTCGATCCGGAAGTGGCCGAACGTCCCGAAGAACTCGTCGTCTACGGCGGAATTGGCAAAGCAGCGCGGAACTGGGAATGCTTCGACGCAATCGTTGCCAAGCTTCGCGAACTGGAAAGTAACGAAACGCTGCTGATTCAGTCCGGCAAACCCGTTGGTGTCTTCAGGACTCATGAGGACGCACCACGCGTCCTGATCGCGAATTCCAACCTCGTGCCCGCCTGGGCCAACTGGGAGCATTTCCGGGAGCTGGATCGGAAGGGTTTGATGATGTTCGGCCAGATGACCGCCGGCTCGTGGATCTATATCGGCAGCCAGGGCATCGTGCAGGGAACTTACGAGACATTTGCCGAAATGGGTCGCCAGCACTTCGGTGGCGACCTGTCCGGAAAATGGATTCTCACCGCCGGGCTCGGCGGCATGGGTGGGGCCCAGCCGCTCGCGGCGACGATGGCTGGTGCGTCGATGCTCGCGGTTGAGTGTCAGTCCGATCGAATCGACAAACGGCTGGAAACCGGGTACCTGGACAAACGCGCGGACACACTTGACGAGGCGCTGTCGATGATCGAGCAGGCGGTTTCAGACAATGTGCCGACGTCGATCGGTTTGCTGGGCAATGCCGTCGAAATATTGCCGGAGCTACTGAAACGCGGGATCCATCCCGATGCGCTCACCGACCAGACCTCGGCGCATGACCCTGCGAATGGCTATCTGCCAGCGGGATGGACGGTGGCCGAATGGCTTGAGAAGCGCCATTCGGATCCGGACGCAGTGGCCGCTGCCGCAGTGAAGTCAATGGCCAATCATGTCAAAGCGATGCTCGAATTCAATGCGGCCGGTGTACCAACCTTCGATTACGGTAACAACATCCGCCAGGTTGCGTTTGACGAGGGTGTTGAAAACGCATTCGATTTTCCCGGTTTTGTTCCCGCGTACGTTCGCCCCCTGTTTTGCAGGGGTGTGGGCCCGTTTCGCTGGGTCGCGCTTTCCGGCGACCCGGAGGACATATACAAGACAGACGCGAAGGTGAAAGAGCTGATTCCGGACGACGCGCACTTGCATAACTGGTTGGATAAGGCTCGCGAGCGAATCCAGTTCCAGGGATTACCGTCGCGCATTTGCTGGGTGGGGTTGGGGCAGCGTGACCGCCTGGGTCTTGCGTTCAACGAGATGGTGCGCAGCGGAGAACTGAAAGCACCCGTGGTCATCGGCCGCGATCACCTGGATAGTGGCAGCGTTGCGAGCCCGAATCGGGAAACGGAGTCCATGCGCGATGGGTCCGACGCGGTGTCCGACTGGCCGATTCTCAACGCACTCCTGAATACTGCCAGCGGTGCGACCTGGGTTTCATTCCATCATGGTGGCGGTGTTGGCATGGGATATGCGCAGCATGCCGGCCTTGTGATTGTGTGCGACGGCACGAAAGAGGCAGATGCGCGCATCGGTCGGGTTCTCTGGAACGATCCTGCGACGGGTGTGATGCGCCATGCGGATGCCGGTTACGAAGAGGCAATTGACTGCGCCCGTGAGCACGACCTCGACTTGCCAATGATCGGAGACAGGCAATGACTGATTTGCAGATCAATGACCAGGCGCTGACGCTTAAGAACCTGCGCGCCGTATGGCAGGCGCCGGTTCGGCTGAGCATCAGCGATATTGCGAGGTCACGTATCGAGGCGTCGCGGGCGAAAATATTGGAAGTTCTCGCGAGCGGAGGCCAGGTCTATGGCGTCAACACCGGTTTCGGTCTGCTGGCGAACGTCAGGGTTAGCGACGATGAGCTGGATCACCTGCAGGAAAATCTGATCCGCTCTCATGCAGTCGGTGTTGGCAATGCGCTGCCTGACGAGATCGTGCGTCTTGTCATGCTGCTGAAAGTCCGTGCGCTGGCCCAGGGCTACTCCGGCGTTCGGCCATTACTCGTGGAGACTCTCTGCGGGCTGATTAATCACGAGATCTATCCCGTCATCCCTTCCAAAGGATCCGTCGGCGCTTCCGGTGATCTCGCCCCACTGGCGCACATGGCTGGCGCCCTGATTGGCATTGGCGACGTTCGTGTCAGTGGCAAGCTGATGACGGCTGCCGATGCACTGCAAAATGCAGGCCTGAAGCCCGTCCGGCTGGCGCCGAAAGAGGGTCTTGCGTTGTTGAACGGAACGCAGGTATCGACGGCAATCGCGCTGGCAGCGACGTTTCGTACGGAACATTTAATGGCGGCGGCGTTGATCGCCGGTGCCATGTCCACGGATGCCATCAAAGGAAGCGACAAACCGTTTGACGCCCGCATCCAGGACATCAGGGGACACGACGGACAGCGTGACGTTGCCGCCATGCTGCGAGAGTTGCTGAGTGGCAGCGACATTCGCGCATCTCACCTTGAATGCGATCGTGTACAGGACCCGTATTCGATTCGTTGCCAGCCCCAGGTCGAGGGAGCCTGCCTGGACGTATTGAGGCACGTCTCCCGCGTGTTGGAAATAGAAGCCAACGCTGTGACAGACAATCCCCTGGTTTTTGATGACGCGGTCCTGTCTGGGGGAAACTTTCATGCCGAACCTGTCGCATTTGCCGCCGACTACCTTGCGCTTTCGATCGCAGAGATAGGCTCGCTTTCCGAACGCCGCATCGCTTTGCTGGTCGATCCGCACATGTCCGGATTGCCGGCCTTCCTCGTCGAAGAAAGTGGCCTGAACTCCGGTTTCATGATGGTGCAAATAGTCGCTGCCGCGTTGGCCTCTGAGAGCAAGGTGCTCGCCCATCCGGCCAGCGTCGACAGTATTCCCACTTCGGCTAACCAGGAAGACCATGTCAGCATGGCAACTTTCGCTGCCAACCGTCTGCATTCGATGCTCGATAACGTCAACAGTATCGTTGCGATCGAACTGTTATCGGCTGCTCAGGGGATCGATTTCCATCATCCGCGCCGGAGTTCGCAAGTTCTTGAGAAAGCACTCCAAAAAATCCGGGAATTTTCGCCGAAGTTTGAAAGCGACCGGTCGTTGAAGATTGACGTTGATGAGGTTTCCGCGCTGATCGACTCAGGTCATTTCTTCTCGAAGTGCAGCTCAATTCTGCCCAGCGCATGATGGCGATATATTCGTACGCAGCAGGCGACACACCCCTGCTCATCAGTATTCCGCATGACGGGCGCGAGCTCATGCCCGGGCAACGCGACCGCATGACAGAGGCCGGCATCGCGCTGCCGGATACCGACTGGCACGTTCGGCGGCTTTACCGTTTTGCAGGCGAAATCGGCGCGAGTGTTCTTAGCGCCAACTACTCGCGCTACGTTGTGGACCTAAACCGGCCGGCGGACGATGCTGCCTTGTACGACAAGCAGGTCGCGACAGGCCTGTGCCCGGTGAAGACCTTTGCCGGCGACGATATTTATGCGGCCGGTGAAGTTATTTCGGCTGACGAGCAGGGCTCCCGGACCGAGCAGTACTGGCGCCCTTATCACGAAAAGCTCGAGAAAACGCTTGGCGAGATCAGGGAGCGGTTCGGCTACGCCTTGTTGTGGGATGCACATTCGATCGCTTCAGCGGTGCCGGCTTTGTTTGATGGTGTGTTGCCTGACTTGAATATCGGCTCATTCGACGGCCAAAGTTGCGCGCCGGAGCTTGCACTTGCGGTAGCAGAGGTGGCGGAATCATCAACCTGGTCCAACGTGCTGAACGGGCGATTCAGGGGCGGCTACATCACTCGACATTACGGCGATCCCGCAAAGTGCATTCACGCGATACAGCTCGAACTCGCCCAGCACACCTATATGGACGAGGAAACGCTCGAATATGTTGAAAATGATGCATCCATGCTGCAAGTGACGATTCGTGAAATGCTGGGCGCCTACATGACCGGCATGGCGGACTGAAAACAGGTTTTATTCAGCAATCTTTCAGGAACCTTTGAGTATTATGCGACATCTACTCTATTGCTGGCTCCGTAAGCTATCATTAGTCAATTACCTCATAAATTATCCTGGATCCTAAACGATGAAAAAAGTCTGGTATTCGATAATCGCCGTGGCATTCTTGCTGCCACTATCTGCGAGCGCAGCGGATTCTGCGGCAGTGCTCGATGCGAAGGTCGCCGAGGCCATTGCGGCCTTTAAGCAGGAAGTCAACGGTGGCGACGTGTTCCTCAGGCAGGCCGCCGGTTATCTCGTTTTCCCGCGGGTCATCAAGGTGGGTATCGGAGTCGGGGCGGAAACCGGTGAAGGCGCATTACGCGTGGCTGGTCGCACCGCCGCCTATTACCGCACAACTTCGGGTTCTTTCGGTCTGCAACTGGGTGCCCAGGCAAAATCTATGGTCATCGCATTCATGACGAAAGAGTCCCTCGCAGCGTTCCGCGCCAGCTCCGGCTGGCAGGTGGGTATCGACGGGTCCGTTGCTTTGATTGACCTCGGTGCAGGCAAGCAAATCAACACTAAAAACATAAAGGACCCGGTTGTCGGCTTCATCTTTGGCGCGAAAGGCCTCATGTACAACCTGACGCTTGAAGGCACGAAAATCTCGAGGGTTCAGAAAGATCGCTAAAGGCGATAAGAAGAAGAAAAAAAAGTCCTTCGTTTCGCGCATGTCGGATCGAGGGCGGGAAGCAAAACAACTCGGGATGGTGCTTAAAGACGAGCCGCGCTCGTTCCCTTCGGCAGTTCTGACCATCTTTCGCCGTTCCGTGCGTGCTGTCTGGCGTGCGCGTGGCGGCGGCCTTTACGCCTGTGGCTTCGTCATCACATTTGTTTATCTCGAGATCCGGATGTTCTTCGTCGACATTTTCGAGGCAGAGAGTATCAGCGGTTTCTTCAGTGAGGCCGCCACCGAAATGCTATTCAAGTATCTCGGCGAATCGATTCAGAACACGATCACCGCGTTTATTTGGCCGGTGTGGTTCGTTCAGTACGAACAGCCCTGGGGCATCGTCATGCTCGTCGGTATATACCTGGTGTTTGCAAATTTTATCAAGACACCACTGGAGAACTGGCTCTTCCACGACGAGTCCCCTGAGGAACTCGCAGGCTAGGTGGTCTCCAGTATCTTGCCTTGCTGTTTCGCTCTTTCGTCGAATCCTTCCTGCCACTTCGAGCGATGCATGGCTGGTGCAACCTGCACCGCGGTCACCTTGTACTCAGGGCAGCTGGTTGCCCAGTCCGAATACTCAGTGGTAACGACGTTGGCACCTGTCTCCGGGTCATGGAAGGTCGTGTAAACGACTCCCGGCTGAACGCGCTCGGTAATCTTGGCTTCCAGGGTAATGTCACCCTTCCGACTGGTTAGCGACACCCGGTCGCCGTGGCTGATACCACGAGTCTCCGCATCGTGCGGGTGAATTTCGAGCAGGTCCTCCTTATACCAGACCACGTTTTCCGTGCGTCGTGTCTGCGCGCCAACGTTGTACTGCGTCAGCGTTCTTCCGGTGGTCAGCAACAGGGGGAACTTGCGGTTCGTGCGTTCCTCGGTTGGCACGTATTCGGTTTCGACGAACAGACCCTTGCCGCGCACGAAATTATCGATATGCATGATGGGCGTGCCCATCGGCGCGCCATCGTTGCAGGGCCATTGCACGCTGCCAACTTCATCGAGAAATTTGAACGACACGTTGTTAAAGGTTGGTGTCAGTGCCGCGATTTCATCCATGATTTCGGCTTCGCTCGAGTAATTCATCGGGTAGCCGAGAGCCTGTGCCAGTTCCTGGGTGATAAGCCATTCTGCTTTGCCCTGCCGGGGCTTCATGACAGGGCGCACGCGGTTGATTCTGCGTTCCGCGTTGATAAAGGTGCCGTCCTTTTCAAGGAACGACGTTCCCGGCAGGAAGACGTGCGCAAATTTCGCTGTTTCGTTCAGGAACAGGTCCTGTACGACCACGCATTCCATATTGCTCAACGCTGCCTCAACGTGCTGCGTATTCGGATCCGATTGCGCAATGTCCTCGCCCTGGATGTACATGCCTTTGTAATCGCCCGCAATGGCAGCGTCGAACATATTCGGAATCCGATAGCCCGGTTCCGAGTCAATCTTCACGCCCCAGACCTTTTCGAACGAGCCGCGGACCTCGTCGTCCTGAACGGGTCGGTAGCCCGCCAGTTCGTGCGGAAACGAGCCCATGTCGCAGGAGCCCTGGACGTTGTTCTGGCCCCTTAGCGGGTTGACGCCAACGCCGGAACGGCCGATGTTGCCGGTGGCCATCGCGAGATTCGCCATGCCCATGACCATCGTCGATCCCTGGCTGTGTTCGGTTACACCGAGCCCGTAATAAATGGCGCCATTTTTTGCGCTGGCGTATAGCCTGGCTGCTCCGCGGATATCGTCGGCCGGAACGCCTGATATTTGGGCCACACTCTCGGGTGAATTGTCAGGCTTCAGCACGCACTGCTTCCAGGCCTCAAACGATTCCAGGTCGCAGCGCTCGCTGACGTACTCCTCGTCCACCAGCCCTTCACTGATTGCCACATGCGCGAGTGCGTTGACGATCGGCACATTGGTGCCGGGCAGCAGCGGCAGGTGATAGGCCGCTTCGATGTGAGGCGAGCGAACCAGGTCAATCTTGCGAGGGTCGACGACAATCAGCTTCGCACCCTCGCGCAGCCGCCGTTTCATTTGTGAGGCAAAAACAGGGTGGCCGTCGGTCGGGTTCGCACCGATAATAATAATGACATCGGCATCCATGACGCTCTCGAATGGCTGGGTGCCGGCAGAGGTACCGAGTGTCTGTTTAAGTCCGTATCCGGTAGGGGAATGACAAACCCGGGCGCAGGTGTCGACGTTGTTGTTACCGAACGCAGCACGCACCAGCTTTTGTACGACAAAAACTTCTTCGTTGGTGCAACGGGAGGACGTAATACCCCCGACGGACTTGCGGCCGTATTTCGTTTGAATATCCTTGAAACGCTTCGCTGTGTGTTGAATCGCCTCTTCCCAACCAACTTTGCGCCACGGCTCGTCGACCGAATCGCGAATCATCGGATCAAGCACTCGTTCTTTATGCGACGCATAGCCCCACGCAAAGCGGCCCTTGACGCAGCTGTGGCCCTGGTTGGCGCCGCCATCTTTATGCGGCGTCATGCGCACGACCTGGTCGCCTTTCATATCTGCCTTGAACGAACAGCCAACGCCGCAGTAGGCGCAGGTCGTCAGCACGCTGTGCTCCGGCTGGCCGTTGTCGATAATCGACTTTTCCATCAGCGTAGCGGTAGGGCAGGCCTGTACGCAGGCACCGCAGGAGACGCACTCCGAGTCTATGAAGTTCTCGCCGACACTGGCCGAGACTTTGGAATCAAATCCACGACCTTCGATCGTGAGTGCGAACGTTCCCTGAACTTCGTCGCACGCGCGAACACAGCGCGAGCAGACGATGCATTTTGACGGGTCGAAAGAGAAGTAGGGATTGCTGTCGTCGATCTCTGCAACGAGGTGATTTTCACCATCAAATCCGTAACGAACGTCGCGCAGGCCGACAGCGCCGGCCATGTCCTGCAATTCGCAATCGCCGTTGGCGGAACAGGTCAGACAATCGAGCGGATGGTCGGAGATATACAGCTCCATCACGTTCCGCCGCAGGCTTGCCAGGGCGCTGGTCTGTGTGCGGATCTTCATACCGGCTTCTACCGGCGTTGTGCAGGATGCCGGATAGCCCTTGCGACCCTCGATCTCGACGAGGCACAGGCGGCAGGAACCAAACGGCTTCAGGTTGTCTGTTGCACATAGCTTCGGAATATCCACGCCCGACTCGCGAGCTGCCCGCAATATTGTCGTGCCGGCCTTAACGCGGGCGGGGAGCCCGTCGATTTCTACTTCAACGGTTTCCTGGCTTACGCTCGCTGGCGTGCCGAGATCTGTCTCTCTGGTCGGATTCATTTAGTGAAGTCCTCCGGGAATAAATTTAACGCACTCTGGACCGGAAACGGCGTCATGCCGCCCATTGCACATAGGGAGCCGTCGATCATGGTATTGCATAAATCATTGAGAAGAATCATATTTTTCTCCCGATCGTCGTTCTGCACGATGCGATCGATGACCTCGACGCCGCGGACCGAGCCGATGCGGCAGGGCGTGCACTTGCCGCAGGACTCAACAGCACAGAATTCCATCGCGAAGCGTGCCTGCGCCGCCATATCAACGGTGTCGTCGAAAACCACAATGCCGCCATGTCCGATCATGGCGCCTATGTCGCTGAATGCCTCATAGTCGAGGGGCGTATCGAGCTGATCTGCCGACAGGTAGGCGCCGAGCGGGCCGCCTACCTGCACCGCGCGCACGGGCCGTCCGCTGGCCGTGCCGCCACCGAAATCTTCAATGAGTTCCCGTAGAGTCAGGCCAAATGCTTTTTCGACCATGCCTCCGCGCTTGATATTTCCGGCCAGTTGAAAGGCGAGGGTGCCTTTTGACCTGCCCACGCCGAAATCGGCGTATTTCTTTGCTCCCTGTTTAAGGATGAGCGGGACTGAGCCCAGCGTGACAACATTGTTAACGACGGTCGGCTTTCCAAACAGCCCCTTGATGGCGGGCAACGGCGGTTTGTAGCGGATAACGCCTGCTTTGCCCTCGAGGCTCTCAAGCATTGCGGTTTCTTCACCACAGACATAGGAGCCTGCGCCCAGGTGAATATCGATGTCGAAGTCGAAGCCGCTGCCCTGAATATCCGGGCCGAGCCAACCGGCGTCGCGCGCGACCACCAGTGCTTTCGTCAGAACGCGATGGGTCAACGGGTATTCCGAGCGCAGGTAGATGTAACCCTTGCTTGCCCCCACGGCAAAGCCGGCGATAATCATTCCTTCGATCAGCTGCAATGGATCGCCTTCCATCAGCATTCGATCCGAAAATGTACCGCTGTCACCTTCGTCTGCGTTGCAGGTAATGTACTTCTGCTCACCTGCGGCATCTGCAACAGTTTGCCACTTGATGCCGGTAGGAAAACCTGCGCCGCCACGCCCGCGGAGTCCGGAGGCCTTGATTTCCTCCAGGACAAATCCAGGTCCTTTTTTGAACGCTGCTTGCAGACCCGCGAAGCCCTGGTGCGCCAGGTAGTCTTCGATCGACAGCGGATCAATCAGCCCGCAGCGCCAGAAGGTCCAGCGCTCCTGGTTGATCAGGAAAGGGATCTCGGTGGTCGGGCCAATCCGCAACGGGTGCTCGCCACCATTTAGAAAATCCGCGTCGACAAGGCTGTCGACATCGTTAACGGTAACCGGCCCGTAGGCGATGCGCTGTTCGCCGATAACGACCTCAATCATTGGCTCGAGCCAGCTCGCGCCCCAGGATCCGTTGCGGACGACGTTGACGTCATCTAGCAACGATATTTTCTCAGCGACTTCGTGAGCGCCGAGCGACACTGCTGCAGTCTCTCGCGGAACAAATACAGTCACAGGGTTTGCCATATCGCTTAGCCTCCGCACTCGTTGATGAGTCCGTCGAGCTTTTCGGTATCAACTCTGCCGTAAACCTTGTCGTCGACCATTACCGCCGGAGAGCAGGCGCAATTTCCCAGGCAGTAAACCGGTTCCAGCGTTACGTTGCCGTCGCTGGTGGTTCCGTGCATAGCAACACCCAGAGTACTCTCTGCATGCGAAGTCAGTTCGCGGCTGCCCATCGCCTGGCAAGACTCGGCCTGGCAGATCTTGAGGATATGTTCGCCCGGCGCTTCAGTCCTGAAATCGTGATAAAAGCTGACGACGCCGTGCACTTCTGCCCGGGAGAGATTCAATTCAGCGGCAATCTGGCGAATCGCTTCTTTGCTGATGAAGCCGTATCGTTTGACGAAGGCATGCAGCACCTGCACCAGCATCTCCGGCCTGGCGCCGAATTGCTGAATGAGTTCTGACGCGATTGCTTTGTCGTACTTCGTTGCCATAGTTTTAATTTATCCGTTCAGCGCCTGCATAAATGTTAAAGGTACCGTCGCGCAGGAATCCCACGAGCGTCATGCCGAATTCATTTGCAGAGTCGACGGCGAGGCTTGATGGTGCTCCGACCGCTGCCAGCAATGGTATTCCCGCCACCAGTGATTTCTGCATTAGCTCGAAACTTGCCCGGCCCGATACGAACAGACCCATGCCGTTCGCCGGTAATTCACCTTGTTCAAAAAGTGCGCCGATGACCTTGTCCGTCGCATTATGCCGCCCGACGTCTTCCCGGACGAACTCAATTTCACCATCCGGACCAAATAACGCCGCTGCATGTAAACCACCGGTCTCCGCGAAGACCGGTTGATGTTCGCGGACGGCGGCCGGCAACGCCAGCAGAGTTTCCGGAGATACCACAAAAGCATGTTTTTCCAGCGAGTCCAGCCCGGTTAGCCGCAGCGCGTCCAGTGATGCTTTGCCGCAAACCCCACAACTCGAGGTTGTGTAGAAATGTCTCTCGAGCCTGTCCAGGTTCAGATCAACATGCGGCGCAATCTCCACGCGTACAATATTCTGAGCGCCGGAATCAGGCACAGGCTCGCCTCTGTGGGAAACGGAAACGACCTGGTCCATTGAACGAATAATGCCTTCGGTAAAAAGGAATCCCAATGCCAGCTCAGGATCGTTGCCTGGCGTTCGCATTGTGATCGAAACAGATTTGGCCGCCGCACCGCTGGCAGTTGATGAGGCCACCTGGATTTCGAGCGGCTCCTCAACAGCAACGACATCGGATACCACGATTCCTTTCGAGATATCGACCCTGCTGATTTCAATTTTGCGGCTGCCGCCGGTCATGATGGTAACGCCTCAAATTGGCTGGCCAGTATATCGCGATGTCAGGAATGCGTTCAGTTGGTAGCGAGCTGTCCACGCCACTGCGCGACTGGGGCGTAGGTGCGGAGAATGTCCTTCCGAAGCTCCTGCAGCTCAGCCTTTCGCCTGATGGTTACCTGGTCGTCGCTGACCCTGAGGCCAAGGCGCCCCAGCACCTCGCTCGTATCGGGGAATCCGGCCGTGTCGGCGTAGCGATGGTAAAGCGGCATGAAAACCGGCTCGGTCGCAAGAGAGTCGAGCCTGGCGAAGAACTCGGGGCCGGTCCATACTTTTTGGGACGGCAGACAGCACTCCTGAAAGCGCCCAAGGACCGAGTCGAGTGACTCCTCCCCACCGGAGCGCTCGCGGAGAGTGACGTCTGCCATCAGCGCCAGTGCAGCGCCACTCCAGTAGACTTTCATACGCGCTGATCGTGCTGCACCTGCGGCCGCCGCGTTAGGCGAAAGTTCCGGCCGTGATTTTCGTCCGCGCTCGTACCCGGCATAAAGTTTCTGCCACGCGTACTCATCGTCGTATTCGCCAGCACGGGTCAGCAATACATTCTGGTAATACTGCGCGAATCCCTCTGAAATCCAGTGATACTCACTGCGCAGGTACGGAAGCATCAGGTGACTGAATTCATGCGTTGCTTTCCAGTCGCCGAGGAGGTTCTTCAGCGGCTCTTCCGCATTGATAAACAATTCGACGGTTTCGCCTCCGTCGCGAACGACCCTGCCAAACGTCACCGGTTCCGAAGACCGGCTGTTGCTGATCGGGACAACCATCACCTGCGGAGACGGGTTCGGAAAACGCCCGTATGCAAGACTGACATCCGTTGCAGTCGCTTGCACAAAATCAAATATGGCGTCGTTGTTTATGTCTGCTTCCACATCGAGAAGGCTTACCCGCAGGATTGCGCCCGGCACTTCTATCTCCCGGTAGTCAAACTGACCGAATATCGCGGGTGAGTAGGCGCTTTCAGGCGAGTGACTGAGAACGTATCGGTTGATGCTTCTGTCAGCTTCCTGCCACGGGACGGATACCTGCATATTTTCCGGGAGGCGGAAGTCAACCTGTATCTGTGCATTACCGAAGAGTTCGGGGCGCCATAACCAATATGCCGGTGAGGCAACGATGTTGTTACTGGAAAGGTCGCTGCTTTCGCGAAATTCGTTGGCCACGCGCTTCAGGTCGACTGTGTAATTCAGGCACCGGATGCCATCCGCCGGGAGCATCATGCGCCGGTTTCGCAGGCGGATTCCCGGATCTTCGTCGCACCCGCGAACGTCAAGCAAATACTTTGCGGCATTCTTCGAGCGGGCGGCGATACTGTCGACCGGGTGTGTAAATCGAGCCTCAACCCAGAGCCAGGTCAATGAATAGTCAACGGTTACCGTGTAGTAGTGAGTGACGGGCCCGGCAGACGCCGACGCGTTTAGCCAGAGCGCCAGCAGCATAGTCAATTTCCCGAGGTTCGCCAGCCTGTCTTTATTCACGTGTGTATCAGTCGCCCGTGCCGGATATGGCGCCAATTATGCAGGAGTAGCGGGAGCCGGAACTGTTTTGAGCATGTGTTTGTGATTGCGTTCACATTTTGGGGCCGGCTGGTCGCGCGCTGCCGGGCTAAACCACCGTTCAGCGCTGCACATGGTCGATCTGTTTGGCTGCCGTTCAGGTTGGATCGGTATAATTTCGCGATCGATTAGCAGGCGCATATTGTTGAGATTTAGTGGGAATGCGAACCATTCGCAACAAGGGAAAGCGCTACGCTGATCGTTCAAGATCGATTAATATACCCGTCGCCCCTGTTGGTACCGGGCCACGAATTTTCTGAGAAATATGAGGAGAGTCCCTTGAGCAAGATTGCAAGACGTCAGTTCATGCAGCTGTCCGCCGTCGCGGCGGCAGGTTTGGTTGTGCGTCCGGGCAGAGAAGCACAGGCCCAGGACATGCCGAAGATCGAGGAAAGCGATCCGGTTGCGCAGTCGCTGAAATACACGCATGACGCCAGTGCAGTTGATCCGGCATCGCGCGCAAATCCCGCGGCTGATCAGAATTGCGCTAATTGCGCTCTCATCCAGGGTGCAGACGGAGACGCTTGGCGTCCCTGCCAGATCTTCCCCGGCAAACTCGTAAACAGTGCGGGTTGGTGTTCGGTCTGGGCGCCGAAAGCTTAATCGCTTGCCGCCCCGCCCGGATCCGGGCGGGGCGTATTTGACGGTGCAAGTTGACTGGTCTGAATATTCAAGAGTTCATACCCGGCGATCCAATCTGCTAATCCACCTGTTCGCAGTCCCGCTGTTCGTGGGTTCATTCGTATTGCTGCTCATCTCTATCGCTAACGACGACCGGGTTTCCGCCTTGATCGCCATGGGCCTTGCTGTCGTCGCAATGGCGCTTCAGGGTCGTGGGCACAAGCTGGAAAAAGAGCCGCCACGTCCTTTCAGCGGCCCCGCAAATTTTCTGCGCCGCTGGTTTACGGAGCAATTTTTTATTTTTCCGGCGTTTGTCGTAACGGGTCGCTGGTGGCAGCAGTATCGTGCTTCAGGCAAACTGGAGCGCAGTGAACCCTGATATCCAGCATTTCTACCATGCGCAAAGTGGCACCTTTTCGTATGTTGTCAGTGACGCCGCGTCGAAAACCGCTGCGGTTATTGATCCCGTCCTCGGTTTCTCGATTGTCTCGGGACGAACGGACACGGAAGCTGCCGAAGAAATTGTCTCGTACATTGAAAAAGAGGGCCTGACCCTCGAGTGGATTCTGGAGACGCACGCTCATGCCGATCACATTTCGGCCGCCCAGTTCGTCAAGGCCCGACTCGGTGGCAAGATCGCGATCGGCGAGGGCATTCGCGATGTGCAGGCGCACTTCGGGCCCGTCTTCAATCTGCAGGCACCATTTGCAGCAGACGGCCATCAGTTCGATCACTTGTTTGGTGACGATGAGAAATTTGCGTTGGGTGAGATCACCTGCGGCGTCATGCGTACACCAGGTCACACCAATGACGGCGTCACCTACCTTTTCGGCAATGCGGCATTTGTTGGCGACACTTTGTTTATGACCGATTTGGGAACCGCACGCTGTGATTTCCCGGGCGGCGATGCCGGGGTGCTTTACGATTCGATTCAGAAGTTGTTTGCACTGCCTGACGAGACGACCCTTTATCTCTGCCACGATTACCCGCCGGACGGGCGGGGCCTCTGTTGTCAAACATCTGTTGGCCAGCAGAAAGAAGAAAATATTCATGTTGGCGGCGGGACCAGCCGCGAGGACTATGTCAGGTTGCGTGAGGCCCGTGATGCGGCCCTCGGCTTGCCGGCCCTGATCCTGCCCTCTATCCAGGTCAATATTGAGGCAGGCCGGCTGCCGCAACCGGAAGATAATGAAATTACGTACATAAAGATTCCGGTCAACACTCTATAGTCCGCTTTTCCTGTCCGTGTACAATGCGCGGCCTGAATATTCCGGAGTTATTACATTGTTCGAAACACTCGAGCCGAAATCGCCCGACGCAATCCTCAAGCTGATCGCCGAACATCAAAACGACGCTCGTGCGGAAAAAGTCGACCTCGGGGTCGGCGTTTACCGCGATGCCGACGGCAAAACGCCAATCCTGAAAACGGTAAAGAAAGCAGAGCACTGGCTGGTTGGCAGCCAGGCCAGCAAGGCCTATCTGGGTTCGCGCGGTGACATCGTTTTTTGTGATGCCATCGAGAAGTTGCTCTTTGCAGAAGGCGCAGAGGACAACAGCAGAATATCGACCGTGCAGACACCTGGCGGGTCTGGCGCACTTCGGGTGGCAGCTGAACTGGTCGTTCGGGCAAACCCGGATGCAGTGATGTGGGTCAGTGATCCAACCTGGAATAATCACGTGCCCTTACTCGGCGAAGCTGGCGTCAAGCTGCGTGCCTATCCTTATTACGATACCGACAGCAATCGCATTCTTTTCGACGCGATGCTCGAAGCATTGGCTGCCGCCAAAGAAGGCGAGCTGATTCTCCTGCATGGTTGCTGTCACAACCCGACCGGCATGGACCTTTCCGTTGCGCAGTGGGACCAGTTGGCTGATCTCGTTACCGAGCGTGGCCTGATTCCTTTCATCGATATTGCATACCAGGGTTTTGCTGAAGGTCTGGATGAGGATGCCTACGGCGTTCGTCTCATGTACGACCGTGTGCCCGAGATGGTAGTCACGCAATCCTGCTCCAAGAATTTCGGCTTGTATCGTGATCGCGTCGGCGCGCTTTCATTTGTCGCGCGTGATGAGGCTACTGCAAAAACAGTGGATAGCCAGGCTTTGTATGTCGTAAGAACGATGTATTCGTTGCCACCGGATCATGGCGGCGCCGTCGTCGCACATATCCTTAACGACGCAGATCTTCGTGAAGAGTGGTTGGCGGAGCTGGCGGAAATGCGCGGTCGTATGAACGGGATGCGCAAGTTGTTGGTCGAGGCGCTTCAGAAAACTGCACCCGAACATGACTTTTCGCATGTTGAGCATACGAGCGGCATGTTCTGCTACCTGGGCGTCACGCCGGAGCAGGTCGCCCGTCTGAAGCAAGACCGCGGCATTTATCTTGTCGATTCCGGCCGCATCAACGTCTGTGGCATCACTGAGGGCAACGTCGAGTACCTGGCCGAATCCATCGCCTCGGTCCTTTATTGAACCCACGTCAATTGCAGGATGGCGAGACCCGGTGCGACTAGCGGCAGGGAGATCAGGCCGAATACGGTTTACTCCAGGTTGTTGAATACGATGCGGCTCTGCGTGCCAATGCCAAGCTTTTCCGTGAGGCCTGCGTTGAGTTCGAGCACCATATTGACAGGTTCGCCGGACGTGACGGATTCAAGTGACAAGGGCGTGGTGTGCGTGGCAATCGACGCGACCGCGCCGTCTCCGCGGATAAACAGCATATCGAGCGGGATGTACGTGTTTTTCATCCACATCGACAGGATGCGTGCCTGGTTATAGATAAAAATCATGCCAGTGAATTCCGGCAGATCGCGCACATGCATGAGGCCACGGCTGCGCTGGGCGTTCGAACTTGCAATATATACGTCGAAGAGCCAGCAGGCATATTTGTCAGCGGAGACGATGAGTGTGTCCTTGCGAAAGGCTGAATCGAGGTCGCCGTCCTCGGCGGACTGCCCTGACAGCAGCAAGCTGCAACCGAGAATTACGATGACCCGTAGCAATGTCATTCGGGCGGCTTCCACCTGAGCCGGCTCACGAACTGCAATTCGGTGAAGCCAATGCTCGAGTTTCCGTAGAGCTCGGCCAGTGGCGATATGCAGTAAAGGGTGCCGCTGATCCTGTACTCCACCGGATTTTCTTCATCGACCGGAACATGACTGTCGATATCGGTCCAGCAACCACTGGTGTCCTGCGTGCTGAAGAAGCGGCCTGTCCCTTCTTCGATCAGTGTCACATTGGTTGGAAATTCTCTGCCTGTATCGCCTCGCTTGAGATCAGGGATACCCAGGATAAAGGCGACGGTCCGGTCGCCATGCGGACCGGACAGCCTCAGGCGCGCACCTTCGCCATTCGGGCGAGGCATTCCGTCGCAATTCAGATCGTCGGCCTGCCAGTTGAGCGTCTCGCGAATCCCGCCATAAAGCTCAACGGTGAGTCGCCCGTCGGCATCACAGGGCCAGGAGATTTCCTCGGTCACGGGCGGATTCGGTGTATTGCAGGCGGACATCAGGAGCAAACTGCAGGCTGGGCCGAGGATCGCGGGATTTTTGCCGCGAAAACGATATAGGTGGAATTTCTGCAATATTCTGCCGGTGCGCGGGTCTGACTGCCATTTGACGGCACATTATCGCGAAAAGTCCGGCCCTGACCAGCACACAGCGAAACAAATGTACTGAGACCAGTTGGACTCACTGCGCATCACCACTACAATGGCACGCCGTTTTTGCCCTCGGAGTTATTGAATAATGAGCGTCTCAGAACAATTCCAACAGCTCGAAGCCCACGTGGCGAGCCTGATCATCGGCCAGGAGCATCTGATCAACAGGATGCTGATTGCACTCCTGTGTGATGGTCACCTGATCGTTGAGGGCGCGCCCGGGCTGGCCAAGACGCGAGCAATCAAGGTGCTTGCCGAAAGCATCGAGGGCAGTTTTCACCGACTGCAGTTTACGCCGGATCTCCTGCCTGCCGACCTGACAGGCACCGACATCTATCGGCCACAGGATGGAACCTTCGAGTTTCGCGAGGGACCTCTTTTTCACAGCCTGATCCTGGCGGACGAAATTAACCGTGCTCCGGCAAAGGTACAGTCCGCACTGCTCGAGGCAATGGAAGAACGACAGATCACCGTGGGTGAAGGGAGTTACAAATTGCCTGATCTCTTCATGGTCATGGCGACGCAGAACCCGATCGAGCAGGAAGGCACTTACCCGCTGCCCGAGGCGCAACTTGATCGTTTCCTCCTGCATGTTCAGGTTGGCTATCCGACACCAGAGGATGAGCGGAAGATTCTCGTCCTCAATCGTGACGAGGCGAAGGCACGCAAACGCGACGCTTTCTCGCCGCCGGAGCTAACGTCTGAGGCGACTATCATGGAAGGCCGTCAGCAAATCCTGAACCTGCACCTGTCTGACGAACTGGAGCAGTACATCGTCAACGTCGTCGTGGCGACGCGAAACCCCGGTGCCGTGAACAAGGATCTTGAGGGGCAGGTGATGTATGGAGCCAGCCCGCGTGCCTGCATGGGCATTGATCGCGCATCACGCGCGCATGCCTGGCTGAACGGTCGCGACTATGTCGGCCCGGAAGATATCCAGGCTGTCGCTTCTGATGTGTTACGCCACAGACTGGTCATGAGCTTCGAGGCCGAGGCCGACGGCATTACCGCGGATTCGGTCATAGAAGGCGTACTCGACGGGGTCGGCGTTCCCTAGCCAAATGATCAAGGTACACATTTCTTAATGCGACACGACAAGCTACCTTCGGATGCCTCACCGGTCAGCGTCAGTCAGGCGAGCCTGATTCGCTTAAGTGGGCCGGCACGGGCGATTGCGCTCGACGTGATGCGTGTCAACTCATTGCAGACGGGCGCGTACGTTTCTCATTTCAGGGGTCGCGGCATGGAGTTTGACGAGTCGCGTCCATACCAGCCTGGCGACGATCCGCGAAATATCGACTGGCGGGTTACGGCCAGGAGCTCGGAGGCCTATACGAAGTTGTTTCGTGAGGAGCGTGAACGGCCGGTGCTGATCATGACGGACTTGCGCAGCAACATGCATTTCGCGACGAAAGGCTGTTTCAAGTCTGTGAATGCTGCGCGCGCAGCGGCATTGCTGGCGTGGGCGGCACATCATCGCGGCGATCGGCTTGGCGGGCTCGTGTTTGGCGACTCCAGACATCGGGAACTGAAGCCGCGTCTCGGCCGCCAGGCGGCGCTCAGATATGTACACGAGCTCGTCACTCATCCTGACTGGGCCAACAGCGCAGACAAGGGCGCGCTGGACGAAGAACCGCCGCTGACCCAGGCGATGGCGATGCTGCGACGCGTGGCGCACCCGGGCAGTCTCGTCATCATTGTCAGTGACTTTATCGGCCTGTCGCGCGCGGCGAAGTCGTATCTGACGGGTATCGCCAGGCACAACGAGGTGCTGGCCGTGTTTCTGAGTGATCCGCTTGAACGACAATTGCCCCCGCCGGGCCGCTACCGGTTGGTGAGCCACGAGGAGGAAATGGCGATAGATACGTATGCTCGTGGCGCACGCTCGGATTACCGCCATGCTTTCGAAGAACGAGTGCAAGACCTGGAAGCTTTCTGCCACCGCTATGGCATTCATCTGATGCCACTATCGACAGAAGATGACCCGGTGTACTCCCTGCAGCAGGCGCTCGGCAAGCGCATCCAATAGCAAAGAATTTATTTATGGACCCCGAACAGATTCCATTGCGCGACCTGCACCTGCCACAAGCCGTTGGCTGGTGGCCGCTGGCGCCCGGCTGGTGGATTCTGATCGCATTCGCTTTCGCAGGCTTGCTCTATCTTGCGTACAAGCAGTTCCTGAAGTGGCGCTGGAACGCCGCGCGGCGAATTGCATTGAGCGAGCTCGCCCGGCTTCGTCGCGAATACGAGCAGGGCGCCGACGCATTGGCCTTGGCGAAAGAGCTGTCCGAATTGTTGCGCCGCTCAATGCTGGCCTACGCGCCGCGGGCAGAAGTCGCCGGACTGACGGGCGACCGTTGGCTGGAATGGCTCGATCGTGGTCTTGAGGAACGGCCTTTCACCGAAGGTCCTGGGAGAAAGATCGAATCACTTCCTTATGTAAGGCCGGAAAGTGTCGATAACGAAGCTGATTGCGCGGGAATGATTGAAGCCGTGAGGAAGCGGTTGAAAACGCCGCTTGCCGAGGACCTTGCCTGATGTGGTCGCTGGCCTGGCCATGGATGTTGCTGGCGTTGCCGCTGCCATTGCTGGTGCGTGCTCTGATGCCGCCGGTCGTCGGCACCCAGGATGCCGGTCTCAAAGTGCCGAGTTTCAGTGGTTTTGCCGTACTCACTGATCGTTCAGAAGTCGAGCAGCTGCTGAACTGGCGCTTCTGGGTTGCTGTAGTCGCATGGGCTCTGCTGGTGCTGGCTGCTGCCAGGCCGGAACGTATCGGTGATGAACTGGACGTGCCGGTATCCGGTCGAAACCTGATGCTCGCCGTTGACTTGTCGGGAAGCATGGATGCGAAGGATTTCGAACTCGGTAGCCGTCGCGTAGACCGCCTCACGGCGACCAAGGCGGTTGCAGGAGATTTCATTGGCCGACGCGAAGGTGACCGGATCGGACTGATTCTTTTCGGCGAGCGGGCATATCTCCAGGTGCCGCTCACACTGGACCGTGAGACGGTCAATACGTTGCTTCTGGAAGCCTTCATCGGGCTCGCAGGAGAGAAGACAGCAATTGGCGATGCCATCACCCTTGCGGTCAAACGGATTCATGATCAGGGTGAAGAAGCTGGCGAGCAGGTTCTTATCCTGCTGACCGACGGCGCGAACACCGCCGGCGAAATCGACCCGCTCAAGGCGGCGGAACTTGCACAACAAATTGGCCTGCGCATTTACACGATCGGCATAGGCGCAGAGCAAATGGTTGTTTCGTCTATTACTGGCGGGATGAGACGTGTTAATCCGTCGGCAGATCTCGATGAAGAAACGCTGACAAAGATTGCAGACCAGACCGGCGGGCGCTATTTTCGCGCCAAGGACACAGCTGGCCTGCAGGAAATTTATCGATTGCTGGACGAGATGGAGCCGGTCGCCGAGCCGGAAGCCGGATTCCGGCCCGTCAAGTCGCTTTTCTACTGGCCACTGGCGGGGTCATTTGTATTGGCCATGTTTCTGGGTTTGTTAAACCTGTTGGCAGGGCTGCGGCTTGCACGACAGAGCAGGGCGAACGTCAATGCCAGCTGAATTTCATTTTCTGCGGCCTGAGTGGCTTTGGGCGTTGCCGGTGGTTGCCGGAATGACGCTGTTCCTGGCGCGCCGGCAGCTTGCGCCGGGCAGTTGGCAATCTGTCATTGATCCGGCACTGGCACCGTACATATTGTCCCGCACACAGGTCAGCCGCCTAACCTACCGCTGGTGGCTGACACTAATAGGTGGTGCGCTGGCTACGCTGGCATTGGCGGGGCCAACCTGGAACAGGGTCGAGCAGCCCGTCTTTCGTTCAGAGCAAGCCATTGTAATTGCGCTGGACCTGTCGCGATCGATGGACGCTCAGGACCTTACACCGAGCAGACTCGCTCGTGCGCGACTCAAGATTCTCGATATCCTCGAAAGACGCAGCAGCGGTCAGACTGCACTGGTCGTTTACTCGTCGAATGCGTTTACAGTCACGCCATTGACCAATGACGCGGACACTGTTGCGGCGCTGGTGAACAGTCTGAGCACTGACATCATGCCGAGCCGCGGCAGCTATCCGCTGGCAGCCATTACCAAGGGCCAGCAATTACTCGAGCAGGCGGGTGTCGCTCTTGGCGAAGTCCTGTTGATCACTGACGGTGGCACGTCTCGAGCTGCTGAGCGCGCCGCGGAGGAACTGAATCAAGCCGGATTTGCACTGTCTGTCCTGGCGGTAGGCACTCCGGACGGCGCACCTATTCCCCGTGCTGGTGGCGGATTCGTCACTGACCGGTCCGGCAATATCGCCGTACCGCGGCTCGAAGCGACCGGCCTCAGGAACCTGGCTGCCGCAGGCGGCGGTCGTTTCGCGGTGTTGACAGCAGATGATTCGGACCTGGACACGCTGTTGTCAGACGATGTTGGTTCGGGCGCCGCGTCTGACGAGTCGCTCGCGACGGACCAGTGGCAGGAAGAAGGTCCATGGCTATTGCTGTTGCTCGTGCCAATTGCGGCACTGGCTTTTCGCAAGGGCCTGGTACTTGTGCTGGTCGTATTTATCCTTCCGGTTGCGGAACCGGCACATGCGTTTACCTGGGAAGATCTCTGGCTGACGAAGGACCAGCAAGCCCGGCGCCTTTTGGAGGATGGAAGTGCCGCCGATGCGGCAACACTTTTCAAAGATCCTAATTGGCGTGCGGTCGCAAACTATCGTGCCGGCGAATACGGTGGCAGTGCCGCCGGTTTCGCCGACCTGGAAGATACAGAGAGTCTTTACAATCTTGGCAATGCGTTGGCAAAACTCGGACAGTTCGAGTCGGCCATCGGCGCATATGAAGAAGTCCTGGAACTGGACCCCGCGAACGAGGACGCAATTTATAATCTCGATCTCCTGAAAGATATGCTGGAACAACAGCAGGACTCAGAGGGCGGCGAGCAGGGCAACCAGGAAAACGCCAATGAGGCCGGTGGCGGTGCGCAGCAGTCAGAAGGCCAAAGTGAGTCCGATGAGGCGGGTCAGGAAGGGCAGACCGGAGACCCGGGGGCAGAAGGCGAGCAAGGCGAGTCGTCAGTTCGCGACGAAGAAACGGCGAATCAGGAAGACATGGAAGCGATGCAAGCCGAGCTGGAACGTGCGGCACAGGAGGCGATGGAGCAGTCCGCCGAAGCACAGGAACAGCAAGGCATGACGCAGGAACAAGCCGAAGCGATGCGTCGCGCCCAGGAACAACAGCAAGCGATGGAGCAATGGCTGCGGCGGATCCCGAACGATCCCGGTGGGCTGTTGCGCAGGAAATTTCGTTATCAATATCAGCGTCAGGGCAGAGATCAGGATGGCAACAACCTGTGGCCCGACGATGAGGTACAACCATGGTAGACAGTAACTTGCGGAAACGGCCCCAGGCGACCCGATACGGCGCTGCAACGATGCTCAAGATGCTTATGCAGTCACTTATACACTGCGCTTTTTCGCATCGTTTCGCCTTGTCCCGACCGCGCCTGCGACAGTTTTCGCAAGCTACTCCTGTGAGCGATGGATGGCACAAGACGTTTGCCGCATGTCTGTTGGCGTTCCTG
Organism: Woeseiaceae bacterium; assembly: GCA_024640315.1. Taxonomy (GTDB): domain Bacteria; phylum Pseudomonadota; class Gammaproteobacteria; order Steroidobacterales; family Woeseiaceae; genus SZUA-117. The sequence continues at coordinate 13,444 of JAHEFF010000025.1, read as the reverse complement.
TTACCGGCGATTTCGGTTCAGGCAGCGGTTATCGCCAGTGTCGATCGCGCCAACGTCGAATTGAACGAGTCGTTCACGCTGAAAATCACGGTGGATACTGCGATTGATGTGGAGCCGGATGCTACGGATCTCGAGGCAGATTTTTTCGTCGGTACTCGCAGCCAGCTAAGCAACACGACGATTGTTAACGGGCAGATCAGCCGTTCGCGAACCTGGACCTACGTACTGATGGCGAAGCGCGAGGGCGACATTTTGATTCCACCCGTTCGCATAGGTACGGAACAGAGCGAGCCTGTGCCGATTCGTGTTACACCGCCGTCAACTACATTACCCGGCGAGGCCGACATATTCGTAACCACCGAAGTTGATCACACAGAGAGTTTCGTGCAGGCGCAGGTGCTGTACCGGGTGAAGGTCTACCGCGCAGTTGCGACACGACAACCGCGGCTAAGCGAGCCCAGCATGGGCGGTGTCGAGGTGCTGATCGAATCCGCCGGAGAAGAGCGCAGTTACGAGTCTATTCTGAACGGCAAGGCGTACAACGTCGTTGAGCGTGTTTACGCGTTGTTCCCGCAGGAGAGCGGCAATATTTCTATCGCTCCGGCACGATTTGAAGCGCGTGTATTGCGGGATGGCCGCATCACCGGACGAAAGATCTTCGAGTCCGATGCTATCGAGGTCACAGTGAATCCGATTCCGCCGCCGCCGGCAGATTACCCCGATGCTGCCTGGTTTCCCGCCAAATCAGTCACGCTGGCCGAGGACTGGTCGCGAGAGCCGGGCAGTCTGCCAGCCGGCGAACCCATTACGCGGCATATTACGGTGACCGCCCTGGGACAGCTCTCGACCCAAATCCCGGTGATCGAGCCGGCCTCAGCGGACAATATAAAGCTATATCCAGACAAGCCGGAGTTTCGTGATACGGCCGAAGCATCAGGTATCCGTGCCGTTCGCAGAGACCAGTACGCGATGATCGGCTTGTCGGCTGGTAACGTGACAGTGCCGGCCGTCGAGCTTCCCTGGTGGAATATCGACGCTGCTGAATGGCAGGTCGCGAGCCTGCCTGGTTCGACCCTGACCATTTTGCCTTCCGCAACGGCCGCGCCGCTTCCCGCGCCCGAGCCGCTCGAGGAACCCGAGGCCGACGCAAAGCCGGCAAGTGAAATACAATTGGTCTACGTCGATTTCTGGCGCTACGTCAGCGCCGGTCTTGCCGGCATCTGGTTGATGACGATCATTGCCTGGTGGTGGTCGCGACGCCCGACCAGCAGCGAGTCCAAAGAACCGGAAGCCCCACCGATTCACAAGCAGCAGGCCAAATTCCTGAAGGCGGCCCGGAAGGCTGCTGTTTCAGGCGACGCGGCGGCTATCAAATCGAACCTGCTGGCCTGGGGCCGGCTGCAGTGGCCTGAAAATACCCCGCGCAGTGTTGGCGATATCGCGAAGCGGGTTTCACTTCCTCTGTCAACGCAACTCGAGACTTTGTGCAGCGCGAGTTACGGCCCCGGCGAGCGGTCCTGGAGCGGCGACGAGCTTGCCAGTTCGCTGCGGTCCTTCTCCGTACTCTCGGAAAAAGAAGCGGAAAAACCGGCAGATGTGCTGCCGCCTTTGTCGCCGGCCTGAGGCCGGGTTTCTACCAGATTCCTTCGTTTTCCATGGAAGCCCACGGCTCTTTTGGCGCCAGCGCGTCACCTTTTTGCAGAAGCTCGATCGAAATATTGTCGGGTGACCTGACAAATGCCATCCAGCCATCGCGCGGCGGTCGGCTGATGGTGACGCCGGCATCCATCAGCCGCTGGCAGGTCTCGTAGATATTGTCTACGGCATAAGCGAGGTGGCCGAAGTTGCGGCCCTCGCCGTACTCTTCCGGATCCCAGTTCCAGGTCAGCTCGACCTGTGCTTCTTCATCCCCGGGCGCTGCCAGGAAGACCAGGGTGAACCGGGCTGCCGCCACTTCCTTACGTCGGAGTTCGACCAGCCCCAGCTTGTTGCAATAAAAGTCGAGTGATTCGTCGAGATCCGTGACCCTGACCATCGTATGTAAGTATTTCATTCTTCGATCCTGCCCGTAAGTCGGTTGAACTGTCACTCGTTATAAGACGACAATGACCGCAGAGTTTCAACCGGAAATCCCAGTGCATCGCATTCGCGCCATCACCCTCGATCTGGATAACACCCTGTGGGATATCAACCCCGTCATCCGTAATGCGGAGGCAGCGCTGTGGGCGTGGTTGTCCGAGAACTATCCACTGATTCCGGACAGATTCGATGCGGCCGACATGGTCGAATTGCGCAATTCAGTGATCGATCAGTACAGGCACAAGTCCCACGATTTCCGCTATCTGCGGAAGAAGGTGCTCAAACGCGTCGCCATAGAGGCAGGATACGACGATGCCCTTGTTGAACCGGCGTTCCGGGTATTCGACGACGCGCGAAATTCGGTTGAGCTCTACGCCGATGTATTACCTGACCTCGAGCACCTGTATGCAAAGTTCACCATTATTGCCGTCACCAATGGGAACGCTAATCTGCAAACCATTGGCATTGACCATCTGTTTCATGATGTTGTGACTGCCGTGGATGCGGGCGTTGCGAAACCGGCGCGACCTATCTTCGATGCTGCCGTCGCCAAGGCAGGCGTTGCGCCGGAGGAAATTCTGCATGTTGGCGACCATCCGGAAACAGATATCGACGGTGCGAAAAAAGCGGGCATGCGCACTGCCTGGATCAACCGTACTGACGAAGAGTGGCCGGCGCACCTTGATAAGCCGGATGTTGTCATCACTACGATTACAGAACTTCGTTTACTACTCGAAGACGCGTCGTAACCGCCATGGCTGTTGCCCCACTAATCGTCTATATACCGGGGTTGAAACCCAAGCCGGAAGAGGCGCCGCACCAGGCGCAGCTGTTGCGTTGCCTGTACGAGGGAATTCGGCGTATCGACGAGAAAGTTGCTGCGGAGGTAGCTGATAGCAAGGCGTTTCAGCTGGTCAGCTGGACCTACGATTTCTACGGCGAGCATCGCGATATCAATCTCGACATCGCGGATATCGACACTGTTTTGTCAAAGACGCAGGCGAGTGAGGCCGATATCCTGGCTGCGACGTCATGGAAGCGACGTTTCTTGCGCTGGATCTTTCATGCTGCGGACTATTTGCCCTTCCTCATACCAAAGGTCGCGACTGATGAGGTCGAGGTTCATTTGCGTGATTTCTATCGCTACGTGCATAACCGCGACGGTAGCGGAGAGTCCGCTCGGGAGAAGCTGAAGATCATTATTCGTGCAGCAAAAGCGAACGGGCACCCGGTTCTGCTGATTGCGCACAGCATGGGTTCCGTTATCGCATACGACTCGCTTTGGCAGTTGTCGCGCGAGGAGGGCCACGATGCACGGGTCGATTTGCTGTTAACGACCGGAAGCCCGCTGGGACAGAATATTGTCCAGCGTCATTTGCTCGGCGTGGACAAGCCGGGTGAAGCGCGATATCCATCAAACATCGATAACTGGATTAACATCGCCGCGATAGGTGAGTTGACCGCCGTTGACAGAACACTGAAAAACGATTTTGCGAGGATGATCAAATTCGGGCTGGTCCCGGATATTGATGACCGTGAGGTCTTCAACTACTACCACATGGACGGATCGTTAAATGTGCACGTCGAGTACGGTTACCTCATCAATGAGGTAACCGCTCGAATAATCAGTGAGTGGTGGCGCGCGAAGACCGCTGCCGATTAACAGTTATCTGAAATAAGCCTCAGGCGGATTCGAAATTGGGTTTGATAATAATATCGATCCGGCGATTCCGGGCACGCCCGGATTCGGTCTCATTGTTAGCCACGGGGTTCGTTTCGCCAAAGCCCGTCGCGATCAGACGATAGCTCGGAATTCGCATAGCGTTGATCATGTACTGTTGAACTGACTCTGCACGTTCTTGTGATAACTGCTGGTTCGATGCATCGCCGCCATAGGAATCCGTGTGGCCTTCAATAATGAGTTCACTGCGAGGGAAGACATCAATCGCTTTTTCGACTTTCGCCAGCAGGGCAAAATCATCCTGCTTGATCTGCGACTTGCCGCTGTCAAATGTCAGGCCCACCAGGCGAACGATGATGTTATTACCTTCGCGGAAGACGCGAGCTTCGTTTCTCGCAAACATTTTCTCGACTTGTTCGAACTGCGCCTTAACGCGTTCTTCCTGTTCAAGCCGCTGTACGAGCGCCGCGCGTTCGGTGGTTGCGCCGCCCAGACGTTCATCCAAAGTGCGAATCTCTTCTTCCATATCTGCCAGCCGCAGAATATTCGCGTCATTTTCCTGTTCCAGGCTCTGAATGTGGTTACGCTGATTTTCTATGTAGGTAATGAGTTCCCGCTCCAGTTCATCGTGACCTTCTGACATCGCAGGAACGATGTCCGCGGTTGACGCAATTTGCGCCAGCGGCTCTTCCCACTGGAGTACCAGGTCCTCCACCGTCAGGTTGTCATCACGCACGTCGCGGACAACTTCCGACAAGTAGATCGCGTGCTTGGCCTCATAGTTGGCCTGACGCGCAAGACTTCTCGGGAGGTCGGTGTCGTAACGGTTTTCACTGAGTTCCCTTTCGGCATCTGCCAGCAATTGCTGGGCCTTGCCGAGCGTGACCGGCGCATACCGGCCTACGCGTGCGCGGTCAGCCTCGTCCAGGAGGCGCCGGGTTTCGCTCAAATACTGTGCCTTGATCGCGATGAGTTCCGCGTCGCGATAGTAAGTCGTCGCCTCAATGTCGTTCTTCTTGGCGTTTTTCAGGTCGCCGCGCTCGAGATATCGAATCGCGTTGCCAAATTCCTTTTGGGCCTTGTCCCAGACGTCGCGCGCCAGCTCTGGAGCTCGGGCATTGGCCGCATCCTGGCGGCTTTTCATGACCTGTGCGAGCGCAGTCTTCGCGAGTCCAGCGGTCTCGGCCGCCGTCGTGAAGTTTTCCTCAGCTTCGCCCGCCTTTCGCCGCACGAATTCGATATTGCGTCCGCGCTGGAGAGCCAGCTCAGCTGCTTCGTAATCGTCGACGCCGGCGCTGTAACTCCGCGGTGCCAGCAAGCTGGCATCCAGGGCATCGGCAGCCGCTTTTGCTGCATCGGCCTCCTTGAAAAAGGTTTTTCGCAGCTCGTTCTGAGCCGCGGCACTGCCCGAGCCGATCAGGAAGACGGCGAGCAGCAGTAGTCTGACAAAACTGGTTTTCGAAGCCATTCTGTAGTTCCGCTTAAATCCAAAAAAAAGAAATTAGGCGCACCCAAGCGCTTAACAAAATATTACATATCACATAAACCGGATTCTGTGCATTACCTCACTTAATCCGGCTCGGGTTATGTCGTATTCGTACATTCTACGCCTAATCGGCCTTTTCTGGGGCATCCGGGCGATTGAAAATGGCGAGTTTGTGAATTCGGTCACTATTCGGCACGTTGGCTGCAGCACACAGACAAATTGTGGCATGGCTCACAGATCGAAAAGCGACCCGGGCGTAATCTTCACAACCATGGCTGCAAAGTACTACACACAGTTCAAGCTCACCGACGGGGATTACCACGGCGGTAACGAGTTCAGTGGTGTCGTAGAACTTTCACGCCCGATGGACAATAACTCGGACATTACGGACATCGAGGCGGTACTGGCAAAGAATTTCGACCTGCAACAGAGCGCTGTACAGCTCGTTAGCTGGTCAAGGTTGCATTGATACTTCTGGCGTTTAAATTCAGTTTTCCCCCTGATTCTCCCCGGCTAGTCCGGGGATTTTTTTGTTCCGCGCCGTGGCCTGAGCCTCTCTTAAGGGGCGAGGAACGCTCCTACGTCTGAGCGATTTATGAGAGAATGCCGCTCTTTGGCTACGCATCCTGTCCATGGGCGAGAAAGACACACTCAAGACCAATTTCCGCGGCATCCCGGTTGTCGAGAGCGGCCGGAAGTATCGTACGGATGAAGGCTTTTCGGCGATCAAAAACGGCGTGAAAGTACGCCGTGATACCCCGGGCGTCGAACGCGGCAACAAGCCGAAATGGCTGCGTGCCAAAATGCCATCGGGTGCCGGATTCGCCGGTGTTCGTCAGACTGTGCGAGAGCACCGGCTGAGTACGGTGTGCGAAGAGTCGATGTGTCCGAATATCGGTGAGTGCTGGAACAACGGCACGGCCACAATCATGGTAATGGGTTCGGTATGTACGAGAGCTTGCCGGTTCTGTGCGGTCGATACCGGTAACCCACATGGGTGGCTGGATCCCGATGAGCCTTTGAATACGGCTCGGGCCGTAGAGTTGATGGGCCTGTCCTATATCGTTATCACGTCAGTGGATCGGGATGACCTGCCTGATGGTGGCGCCGGGCACTATGCGAGCTGTGTGAAAGAAATCAAGAAAATGAATCCGGAAACGGCCGTTGAAGCGCTGACACCGGACTTCAATGGAGTGATGTCGGACGTCGAAAAGGTGGTGGATTCCGGCCTGGAGGTTTTTGCGCAAAATGTCGAAACCGTAAAACGCCTGACTCATCCGGTTCGCGATCCACGTGCAAGTTACGAGACGACGCTGGCCGTACTGGAGCACGCCAAGCAATACCGACCGGATGTATTGACGAAGACCAGCCTGATGCTTGGCCTGGGTGAAAAGAATCACGAAATCATGCAGACAATGCAGGACCTGCGGGCTGTTGGTGTCGATATCCTGACGCTGGGACAATATTTGCGGCCTACGCCGAATCACCTGGCGGTCGAACGCTACGTAACGCCCGACGAGTTCGATGCATACCGCCAGGAAGGTCTCGAAAAAGGATTCCTCGAAGTCGTCGCCGGACCATTGGTCAGGTCGAGTTATCGAGCGGATCAAGTGCTGCAGAAGAACAATGTCGGCATCGCTGTTTGATGCGTTCCGCAAACAATCTGGATACAAAATAATCTCATGACCGAATTTTTCGCTGAATACGGCCTGTTTCTCCTGAAGACTGTCACGCTGGTTGTGGCCGTCGTCGTGATCATCGGTACGGCTGCGGCTGCCGGGAAAAAAGCCGCGCACCATGAGGGCCTCGAAGTTGAAGACCTCAATAAGAAGTACAGGAATATGGCCAGTGCCTTGAAACAGGCGGTCATGAGAAAAGCCGACTGGAAAAAAGAAGCCAAGGCCGAAAAGGTACGTGTCAAAGCCGAAGCGAAAGAAGATAAGCCCCGGCCGCGCGCTTATATCATCGATTTCAAAGGCGATCTCAAGGCCAGCGCGGTGCCGTCATTGCGAGAAGAGGTCAGCGCCATCCTCGAGGTTGCGAACCCGGATGATCAGGTTGTTGTAAGGCTGGAGAATTATGGTGGCGTTGTGCACGAGCATGGGCTTGCTGCGTCCCAGCTTGTGAGAATCCGCGACCGTGAAATTCCGCTTGTCGTCGTCGTCGACAAGGTGGCGGCCAGCGGCGGTTACCTGATGGCTTGCGTCGCCAACAGGATCCTGGCAGCGCCGTTTGCCATCCTCGGTTCAATCGGTGTGCTGGCCCAGATTCCAAATTTCAACCGCATGCTGGACAATCACGGCGTGGATTTCGAGCAAATTACCGCCGGCAAGTACAAGCGCAGCGTCACGATGTTCGGCCAGAACACCGACGAAGACCGGGCGAAGCTGAAGGAGGAACTGGAAGACGTGCACTTGTTGTTCAAAGGTGCCGTCGCCAGGTACCGACCTGACCTGGATATGGACAAGATAGCGACAGGCGAGCATTGGTACGGGACACGTGCTCTCGAGTTGGGCCTTGCCGATGAGCTCAAAACCAGTGACGAATTGTTGGCAGATCTCGCCAGGGATTTCGATCTTTTCCGCTTGTCCTACAAGATCAAGCAGCCGCTGCAGAAACGACTGATGGCAGGCGCAGATGCCGCGATGGAGCGGGTGGACGCCCTGGGTTGGCGGAGGCGATTCGAAGATCGTTTGCCTCGTTAACCGGGGAACCCGCGGGCGGGCGACAGGTCTTAAATGCATTGGCCTGCTAAACTTGTAAGAAATGCAGATTGCGGAGCATTTAAACGTGACACTTATATCCAAGCGCCTGATTTTTCTGGCTTTTATGTCGTTCTTCCTGGTGGCTTGCAGCACCACCGATTCCGGCAGGGCACAGCTGACCATGAAGTCCGATGCGCAGCTGGAGCTCGACGCCAAACGAAATTTCGAGATGATGCGGGAGAACCTGCCCCTGGTCCAGGATCGGGCGACAATCGATTATGTTGCCTGCGTCGCAAACGCGCTCGTTGATGTGATGGACGATGACGCAGCCCAAATGTACTGGGAGTTGGCGATCTTTAATCAGCCGGTCGTGAATGCGACTGTGATGCCGGGTGGCAAGATCAGCGTCTATGCAGGCCTGCTTAGCATGGTCGAAAATCAAGACCAGCTGGCGTCCGTGTTGGGACACGAAATGGCGCACGCGACCGCCCGGCACACGAATGAAAGGGCGACACGAGCTGAAATATCCGATGTCGGAATTGACATTGCGGCGCTGATTCTGGGCGGCGGCTATTACAATCGCACTCAGGGTATTTATAGCGCAATGAAATCAGCCGAGGACCTCGGACTCAACAAGCCATTCAGTCGATTGCATGAAACGGAAGCTGACGAAATCGGCCTGATCTACATGGCCCGTGCCGGCTTCGATCCTCGTGAATCCGTCAATCTCTGGAAAAACATGGCTGCCGCAAACCAGACGAAAGTTCCGGAGATGATGTCGACTCACCCGTCAGACGAGAGTCGCCTCGAGGCACATATCAGCCAGTTGCCGGAAGCGCTTGTCGTCTACAACCAGGCCAAGGCAGAAGGCCGGGAGCCGGACTGCCAGCGCTGAGACAATGGAAGGACCATTTTTCCGGGCAGGCAGGTAGTTATGCCGCGTTTCCTCCCGGTTGTCCTGGCGTACTCTTCCCGACGAACTCAAATCGCGGTGGGGCGACAGCAGGCGAATTGTCAGCTGGCCACTGCTCGTCCGCGCAGGACGGAAGTGACATATAGAGTCTGTCCGCTATTTCTGCGAGAATTCGCACAGCAAGAGACTTGGGCCGGTCAATACTTTGAATACAATCGCTAAATTCCACAGGGCAGCAACCTTGATTGCGCTCATGGCGTCATTATCTGCCTGTACCGCATTCAATGATTCCATGGCGCCGAATCACAATGAAGAGCCAGCTGTCGCCAAGCTTCCACCACTGAAGGAGCGACCACGGCTGGACCCGATAAGCCGGAACTACTTCGTTATCGCGTCGCCCGAACAGTCGGTCATCGGTGAACCGCAGCTCGTGTTCGCGAGCGAAGAAAACACGTTTTCCGATCTTGCCCGTGAGTACGGGCTTGGCTATGACGAGCTGGTCGAGGCCAACCCGGACGTTGATCCGTGGCTGCCGGGGGAGGGCACGCCGATACTTCTGCCGACACAGTTCGTAATACCGGACGTGCCGCGGGAAGGACTTATTCTGAATATCGCTTCCAAACGCCTGTTCTATTTTCCGCAGGCGATGGATGGTGAGGAACAAATCGTAATGACCTATCCGATCGGCATCGGTCGGGTCGGTTGGGAAACGCCGTTGGGCTCATCTGCCGTTATTTCCAAGGCGCGTGATCCGCACTGGTACGTGCCCGCGTCCGTGCGCAGGGAGCATGAGGAAATCGGTGATCCGCTTCCCGCAATTGTCCCCCCGGGTCCGGATAACCCGCTGGGCCAGCATGTGCTCAAGCTCGATATTCCCGGATACCTGATCCACGGTACGAATCAGCCCTATGGTGTGGGAATGCGGGTCAGTCACGGTTGCGTGCGGCTCTACCCGGAAAACATCGAATTACTTTATGAGCTGGTTGGCGTCGGTGAGCCGGTCAATATCATCAATGAACCGTTTCTCGCCGGCTGGCGCGATGGCGAGATCTTTTTCGAGGCGCACACGCCACTTGAAGACGACGAGGTCAGCCCGGACGGGCGACTGGTCGAAGCCCTCGAACGGGTAGAAAATTTGTCAAGCCTGCACGAAACGCCGGTCAATATTGATCAATTGCCCGTCCTGGCATCTACGGGAACCGGCGTGCCGATCGCTCTGTCAGTTGAAAATATGCAGGACATTTACGCGCGCGTGCGTATCGTCAGGAACACCGTTGAACCGGATCCGAACATGCCGACGCTCGACGAAGTTCGCGCTATCCTGGATGCGCCGCTCGATGATGAGGGAAATGCGAACGAGCAAACGGTGGCGGATGAGTGAGTGGCTGGACATCATGTTGAGCGAAATTGCGCGCAAGAAGCAGGAAGAAAAAGAGGCGCGCGAAGAATCTGCCCGAAGAAATGAAGAAAAGTCACGTCGCGCGAATGAGCTGAAGAGCTAGCCCGCGAAATACCTGTCAAATTCGTCTGGCAAGACGGCGCTTTCAATTTGCTTTTCATCTGGTCCCTCGATCGGTGCCGAGTTAAAGGTGTGCCAGTACAGGACGTTCAGGTCGGCCGACCTGATGTCCGGCCAGTCTGCCAGCAGCGCCGACATGGCCTTGCCGGTATAGGTGATTTCGAGGGTCAAATCCAGGGCGTCCCTGGCGAACGCCACCGCTCGTTCCGTTGCATCTGTGCCTTGTGCATAACCGGGGCCGAAAAACTCATCCCTGATTTTGATGTTGGCGCGTCCCGCCAGTTCTGCCGGGACGGATTCATCACACCGGTGCATCATCATGGCGGTCTTATTGAGGAGTATTCGAAGCGCACGTTCGTTCATAATCGATACATCCGACACGCGAACGGCGTGCACTTCTGTGTCGAGTCCGGCCAGCGCCAGTCCGAGCGAGATTCCAACGGCCGTACCCATTGTTCCGGCACCGACGTATAACCTGTCGGGCGCCGGTATCTCGCCGGCAGCAATTTGCGTCGCCAACTCCAGGCCGGCCGCAACGAAACCCACCGTTCCGAGCCAGGACGATCCTCCCATCGGAATGATCCAGGCATGCCGGCCCCACAAGTGTTCACGCAGGATTTGCATTCGGCTTCGATAGCTGCCGCCGTAATGAACGAGCTCGGTGCCGATCGCCAGGTGTTGTTTCAGGGTTTCCACAACGAGTGGCGTCTTTGCCTGGTGCGACAGGAAGCAGGTGCAGTCAAATCCAGCCTCACGTGCATAGAGCGCGGTTGCCAGTGCATGATTCGAACCGGCGGCGCCAAACGTTGCGACCCGAAGGCAGTGCTTTTTTGCTGCGCGGGGAAATATGTACTCGAGTTTGCGAACCTTGTTGCCGCCATAAATACTGCCAGTGAGATTGTCGTACTTGATCGCTATCCGCCCGGCTTTGCCGTTCAGCAGCAGGTCGTGCTCGCGAGCGGGCGTTGGAAGCGTCGCGAGAGCTGCCCTTGGCAACTGAGCGCCGAGTTTTGGAAATTTCTCTTTGAGGTAATCGTATGGAACCATGACATCCCAATGTCAAAAACCCTGACAACGATAGCATCTTCACACCCGAGTCTTTAGAATGCGCTCACGAATATCTGACCAAGAATCGCGGAGATAGGTTTGTCAGATGCTACAGACCGGGGAATTACGGTCACCGAAATAGCGCCGATGGATCAACCCATTGACGCGTCAGCGGAAACCACGGCTGCATTTGTAGGACGTGCGCTTCGCGGCCCCCTCGATACTCCCATTCTCATCAGGAACTTCGCCGAATTTGGCCGGCGTTTCGGCGGATTCTGGCCGGGCAGCAGCCTGGGATCAGCGGTCGAGCAATTTTTCGAGCACGGCGGCAGACAGGTTTACGTTATTCGTGTCGCTAACAACGCTCGAGGAGCCATGATTTGCCTGCCGGCTGAGCATGGCGCGCTGGTGCTACGTGCCGTCGAGCCAGGCTCTGCCGAGCAGATCCGGGCCGCGGTCGACTACGACGGCATAGACAAGGACGACGAGAGCCTTTTTAACCTGACGCTACAGCGGGTCGCGCCGGATACCGGGCTTGTGCTGGATCAGGAGATTTTCAGGAGACTGACCTGCGACGCCGATAGTGATCGCTATGTCGAGGGTGTGCTTCTTTCTTCATCGCTCGTCCGGATGCAATCGCCATTGCCTACCCACCGGCCCATTGCGACTCGTACCGAGTACATACAGCCGGCCCAGTCCGGCACGGATGGGCTCGCGCTTTCTGACTATGATCTGGTTGGTTCGGCCAGTCGTGGCACAGGAATATTCGCGCTTAACCAGGTTGAGCAAATCGACGTGCTTTACATGCCGCCGCCCGAGATAGGTCGCGTGCCAGGTCCGGCTGCAGTCCTCGCGGCCGAACTTTACTGTCGCAAGCGTGGCGCAATGCTGATTCTGGATCCGCCAGAGGAGTGGAAGAGCACCTACGATGCGATTCGCGGTATTCGCGAGGCAGGCTATGCCAACTCCGACGCGATATCGTATTTTCCTCGCGCTATTGTGCGCGACGACAAGAAAGCGCGGCCCATCGCGATCGGCGGCGCACTCGCCGGCCTCCTATGTAAACTGGACAGGTTGCACGGGCCGTGGGAAGACCTCGATCAGCGTGGCTTTGCGCTGAATCGAGAGCTGGTTCCGGCCATCGACATATTCAGCAGCGACGCGCACCTTCTCGTCAAGGAAGGATTAAACGTGATCGCGGGAAAGAATCCGGGCCATACAATGTTTTGCGGCTCGGTCACGCTTGCACATGGCACGCAGGTTGGCGACGAATTTGGCAGCCTGACGACACGCCGACTATGCCTTATGATCACCAATGCAATTGATCGCGCCACTCGCTGGGCAGTATTCGATCCGAATTCAACTGCGGCTCGCGAACGAATTGTAAATAAGGTGCATGCCTTCATGTGTGCATTGTCTGATGCCGGCGCGTTCAAGGACGATCACTTCCTCGTGCAATGCGATGCCGGCACTCGCCGCAAACCGGTTGACCCCGATCGGGGAATCACCGTCCTGCTGGCGTTCCACCCGGCAGGGTCGGACGAAACGATCTCATTGACGATCCAACAGACAGCCGCGCGCTGTCGGGTCGCGACCACTGCATTCGCACCGGTGAGGGCGGAAGTCGCCTGATCAGCGGGAGGTGGCCTGGTCAGTGGCCGTGTATACGAGTACTCCCTCGAAGAATGTCTTTTCGACAATTGTTTCGCTGACTTCGTCCACGGGCACCTCGAACAGGTTCTGATTCAGAACGATGAGGTCTGCCGATTTGCCAGGCTCAATCGAACCAGTGATGTTTTCAAGCCGATACGCCAATGCTCCGTCCAGCGTGAATATTTTCAGCGCCTGCTCGAGCGTGATGGCTTGCTCGGGCCAGAGTGCCTCATCGCCGTTCGTGTGTGGATTTCGTCGCGTCACCATGGCCTCGATCGCCGGCCATGGGTTCATGCTCTCAGCCACCGATGGCCAGTCTGATCCAGTCGCGACATTCGCACCGGTCTCGAGCAGATCCTTG
>JAHEFF010000067.1 GCA_024640315.1 Woeseiaceae bacterium | reverse complement strand
CCGTTGCCGGGTCCGAAACGCTTGCCGGTACGTCGACGATGAATGCGACCATGCCAATCATCAGTAGCGGCGCGGATTCACCCAGTGCACGACTCATGCCGATGATTGTTCCCGTCAGCATCCCGGGCAACGCCAGCGGCAATACATGATGGAACACGACCTGCATTTTAGATGCGCCGAGGCCCAGTGCTGCTTCCCGTATCGACGGTGGCACAGCCTTGATCGCCGCCCGCGCTGCGATAATGATGACCGGCAATGTCAGTAACGACAAAACCAGGCCACCGACCAGCGGTGCGGAACGTGGTAGCGACATCCAGTTAATGAATACAGCAAGGCCGAGCAAGCCGAATACTATCGACGGAACGGCCGCAAGATTGTTGATATTGACCTCGATGAGGTCGGCCCAGCGGTTCTTCGGCGCAAATTCTTCCAGGTAGACTGCGGCGGCGGCTCCAATCGGAAATGATACTGCGACGGTAATGAGGAGCATGAAAAAAGATCCCATCAATGCGCCACGAATTCCCGCCAGCTCTGGCTCCCTGGAATCTCCGTTCGTAAACAATGCAACGTTGAATTTGCCAGTCAGCCTGCCATCCGCGTCCAAAGCATCGATCCAGGCGATCTGTTGATCGGTCAGCGGTCGCTGTTCTTCCGGCACATCCCGGCTAATATTTCCCTTGACGAACATGTCGACATTTGCGGCAGCAGGAACCTGGATGATTGCACTGGTCCCAAGCAGCTCCGGCCTGTCATTAATCATCGCCCTGATCTGGTATCCGGCGCCGACACTGAGCAAGCGATTGAGCTGCCGCCTGTCATTCCGGCTGGTGACTTCAGGAAAAGTTTGTCGCAGTGCGTCACGTGCAATACCGTCGAAATCCGCGTATTCCAGATCCAGCTCGCCGCCCGGGGCAAGAACATCTTCCGAGAATTTGATTTCGAGCTCGATGAATGTCTGCACAAATGCGCTGGCCCCCTGTGCTATGAGGGTCCAGAAAAATGTGATCAAAAAGAATATTCCAACCAGCGTGGCCGCAACTCCGGATACGCGGAAGATCGTCTCTTTTCGACGGCGCCGACCAAGGCTTGCTTCAACCTTGCTGAGTGTTTCCGCCGTGCTTCCAGCCATCAGTCGTACGCCTCACGATACTTGCGCACAACGTGAAGGCCGATGACATTGAGTCCGAGAGTGACAATAAAGAGCATCAATCCCAGGGCGAATGCAGCCAATGTCTTGGCGCTATCAAACTCCTGGTCGCCGACCAGCAGAGTGACGATCTGCACCGTGACAGTCGTAACGGCCTCAAGCGGATTCGCGGTCAGGTTCGCCGCCAGTCCCGCGGCCATCACCACAATCATCGTTTCGCCTATCGCTCGCGATACCGCGAGAAGTATTCCGCCAACAATTCCAGGCAATGCGGCGGGCAGAATGACCTTGGTCATCGTTTCGGACCGGGTTGAACCAAGCGCGAGAGCACCGTCGCGCATCGCTCTCGGCACCGCGTTGATTGCGTCATCGGAAAGCGACGAAACCAGCGGGATAATCATAATGCCCATGACAAGGCCGGCCGCCAGCGCACTCTCCGACGCTACTTCAAAACCCATGGATTCACCGATATGGCGCACCGTCGGGGCCACTGTGAGCGCGGCAAAAAAACCGTAAACGACTGTTGGAATGCCCGCAAGGATCTCCAGAACCGGTTTTGTGATCGCCCTGATGCGACTGGACGAATATTCGGCAAGGAATATAGCGGTCATCATCCCCACCGGCACAGCCACGAACATCGCAATACCGGTAATCAGCAGCGTGCCGGTGAAAAGCGGCACTGCACCGAAACTGCCAGACGACCCAACCTGATCTGCACGGATTGCGGTCTGCGGACTCCAGTTGAGCCCAAAAAGGAACTCGGTAAGTGGTACTTCGCGAAAGAAACGAATCGCCTCGAATAACACCGACATGACGATACCGACAGTCGTAAAAATCGCGATGCTGGACGCAGCAATCAACAAGCCGCTGATGACACGCTCAACATGATTCCTGGCGCGGAAATCAGGTGTGATCTTTCGCCATGCGAAAACGCCGCCCAGGGTTGCCAACCCGATGGCCAGCGTAGCCATCAGTTGTCGACTCGTCTTTGCGAATTCGAGATACCGGACAGACGCTTCCTGCAGAATAGTGTCGACATCTCCGGATACGACGTCGCCAGTCGCGAGATTCTGAATATTGTTTACCAGCAAATTCAATTCGCCAGCCGACATCAGGCGTTGTGCATCCGGAAGTGACCGCACAATGAGGCTGACGATGACACGCGGCTCAATCAGCGTCCACACCAGGAGCATAGCCAGCGCCGGTAGCAGGGCCCAGATTGCAACGTAATAGCCGTAGTATCCGGGAAGCGAATGCAGGCTGAGCAGCTTGCGAGGACCGGTCGCAACAGCCAGCGAGCGCTCGCGACCGAAATAAAATGCGCCGGCCGCCATCGCAATGATCACCAACGTCAGCGTCGTAGTTTGCATGTCCCGGTTTACAACCCCATTAATGTGGAACTTCAACAAGAGACACGGCAGTCAGTGCTGACTGCCGTGACCCGTGTCGGACTTCTATTGTGTCTCTATTCGTTCGCGAACGAAAACGGCGTTAGCGAATTCACAGCCGCGGCGACTGACCTTCTTTCTGGCGTTGGCATCGGAATCAGACCCCGATCTGAAAGATAGCCTTCCTCGCCCCAGGTCCTCTCGCTCGTAAACTCGCGAAGAAAGCCTCTGAGACCAGGAATGACATCGACATGGGCTTTCTTCACATAGAAGAAGAGCGGCCGCGATACCGGATAGCTGCCATCAGCGATAGCATCAAAAGTCGGCTCGGTTCCATCGATCTTCGCACCTTTTACTTTTTCGGCATTCTGATCAAGAAAGCTGAATCCAAAGATCCCGAATGCGGACGGATTGGCCTCAAGCTTCTGGACGATCAGGTTGTCATTCTCGCCAGCTTCGATGAATTTTCCGTCTTCACGAATCGTATGGCATACCGCTTTGTACTTGTCACCATCTGTTTTATTCAGCGCAGCTATCCAGGGAATGGTTTTGCAGCCACCCTCCATTGCAAGCTCAACAAAGGCATCCCGGGTGCCTGATGTTGGCGGTGGCCCGAGAACTTCGATCTTCTGGTTTGGCAACGAAGAATTGACATCACGCCAGGTCTGATGAGGATTCGCGATCAGTTCGCCTTCCTTATCTCCAGGTATGTTCTTTGCGAGTGCAAGGAATACATCCTGCCGACTCAGCGAAATTTCAATACCGGCCGTTGCATTCGCGACGACAATCCCGTCGTAGCCAATTTTCACCTCGATGATCTCATCGACACCATTCTTGCGGCAGGCTTCCACCTCTGACTTCTTTATGGCACGCGAAGCGTTCGCGATATCAGGGTAGTCCACCCCGATGCCATCACAAAACAACTTAAGACCGCCACCGGAACCGGTCGATTCCACTTTGGGTGTCTTGAAGTCACTGCCGCGACCAAATCGCTCGGCAACGACAGTCGCGAACGGATAAACTGTTGACGAACCCACTATGTAGACGTAGTCACGCCCTGCCTGTGCAAATGCATTGCCGCAGATCAGTGCGCCAACAAGTGCGCTTGCAACAAACACCGATCTCATGCTTCTCTCTGCCACTGTCATTCCCTCCAGATCAAACGGCTTTGATGGCAGACAGCTTAAACACACAATGTTACGATATTGTTGCAAAATTGCCGGATAATAAGTGACTGTTTTAATTGAGCTTTTCACAAAAATCAGGGCATATCCCTGGTTTACCCACGCTTATGGATGATCCGTCCATCAGGCTCCTCACCGAGCTCGTAAAAAGACCTTCCGTCACGCCGGAAGATGCTGGCTGCCAGGCGCTGATCGCCAGCCGACTGGAGGCGGTCGGTTTCCATTGTGAAAGTATGGTTTTCGGCGAAGTCACTAATCTCTGGGCCCGCTTTGGCAACACAGAGCCAGTTCTGTGCTTCGCCGGTCATACCGATGTCGTGCCGCCCGGCGCGCCGGACCAATGGGAGAGCCCACCATTCGAGCCGAGTATCCGTGGCGACTTCCTCTTCGGACGTGGAGCGGCTGACATGAAAGGCGGGCTTGCAGCGATGGTAATCGCAGCCGAACAATTTGTTGTTGCCAACCCCGTTTTCGATGGCAGCCTGGCGTTCCTGATCACCAGCGACGAAGAAGGCATCGCCCGTGACGGCACTCGGCGTGTTGTCGAAACACTGGTGGCACGCAACGAGAGGATTGAATGGTGTGTGATTGGCGAACCATCGAGTGCCGGGACGCTGGGTGATGTCGTGCGAGTCGGACGACGCGGCTCACTGAATGGCAAAGTCGTCATCCGCGGCATCCAGGGACATGTCGCCTATCCCGAACTTGCCGACAACCCGATTCGTCGCTTCGCTCCGGTTCTTAGCGAGCTGCATGAGACGGTCTGGGACTATGGCAATGAGTATTTTCCGCCGACCAGCTTTCAGGTTGTTGATATCGAAAGCGGCGTTGGCGCGATTAACGTGACACCGCCACATCTCAGGGCGCGCTTCAACTTTCGATACTCAACAGAGTGGAATTACATCGGGCTTCAGCAACGCTTCGCGCTGATACTCGACGGGTACGGAATTGACTACGAACTCGAGTGGCAGCTGTCCGGTGAGCCGTTTCTGACGTCGCCCGGAGAATTGACGCAAGCTGCGATTCAAGCCATCAGGGAGGAAACCGGTTGCGAACCGGAAATGTCAACTGGTGGCGGAACCTCCGATGGCCGATTCATTTCCCCGGCGGGTGCCGACGTTATCGAACTGGGCCCGGTAAACAGCAGTATCCACAAAGTGAACGAGCACGTGCGAGTTCAGGACATTCCCCGCCTCACTTCAATCTACCGGCGGATTATGGAGTTGCTGCTGCGCCAGTAGCCAGCTAAGTCCTGCGAAGGTTATTCCAGAGCCCGAAAACGCCAATGACTGCCAGGGAAATGAATACCCACGCTGGCATGGACAGCCCCAGTAATTGCCAGCTAATGTCCGCACATTCACCGGACCCCGAAAAAATCATCTTCACCGCGTCCGCCAATGGAAACGCATCAATGATGTAGTCGAACCCGGGGCCGCAGGACGGGACTTCGTCGGCGGGGAGGTTTTGCAACCTGACATGCCAGCCGGAAACGCCCATACCTGAGGCGGCAGCAAGTCCAATCAATGCCGCATAAACATAGCGGCCCTTCCCTGCAGGATTCTGTAGTGCCGCAAGCAAGAAGACGACGCCGAGCGAAATGACTGCGATTCGCTGAAAAACGCACAGCGGGCAAGGATCAAGCAACAGGATATGCTGGGCATAGAGGGCAAATGCCATCATGCCGGCACAAGCGAGGAAGCCGGCAAAATTAAGCTGGCGACGGCCTGGAATTGTCATAGTGATTAATCAGCTGGTTAAGTCGTCGGCGGATTCTACAATGTCTGTGTGCCTGACATCACGTCCTTCGACCATGTAAATAACATATTCGCATATGTTTTTCGCATGATCGCCGATTCTCTCCAGCGCCCTGGCTACCCAGGTGACGTTCATGACCCGCTTGATATTGTGCGGGTCCTCCATCATGAACGTGATGCCCTGCCGCGTGATTGAATCGTATTCCCGATCGACTTCTTCGTCTTCCCTGACCACGGCATATGAGGCCTGTACATCGAGACGGGCAAACGCGTTCATCGCGTCCCTGACCATTTGCAGGACATGATTGCCGAGATTTTTTAGTTCGCGGTACGAATCCGAAGGCCTGTCCATCACGGCGAGCTGTGACGCCAGGAAGCCTATTTTCTCCGCTTCATCGCCAATGCGCTCCAGGTCCGTAATCGTTTTGATAATGGCAACAATCAGCCGCAGATCACCGGCCGCCGGTGCACGGGTGGCGAGAATCCTGCTGCACTCTTCATCAATATTGACCTCAAGCTTGTTGACCTTGTAGTCGTCATTGGCGACTTTCAGGCCAAGTTCGCTGTCACCGCTGACGATTGCTGCGATGGCTTTCGAAAGCTGTTGTTCAACCAAACCGCCCATCGTGAGGACCGAATTCCTGAGGTTCTCGAGGTCCTTGTTGTACCGCTTTGATATGTGATCAGTGATGTCGTTGGCTTCCATTTCTCACTCTGCCCGAAGATGCCGTATTAGTGTGACAATATAATGACAGACCGGTTCAGGGTTCAATCAGAACCTGCACTCGAAGTCGAACCGAAAGCTGGGATATTCTGTCGGTCTGCCCTGGTTTGCATCGCTTTCATTCATAAGTTTGTGACCAATCCCGGTGCTGACCACGAATCGCGGTCAGCACAAATAGACCGTACTTTGCTTTGGCAGGACTCAGGGATTTCCGGCTATCGGCACCGGCTCGGTTGCCGCAAGGCGCGAAGCCGGGAAATGACAGGTGAAAGTGCTCCCTTCTCCCGGCGAACTTTCTATTATCAGATAGGCGCCATGGCGTTCGAGAATATACTTAACAATCGCAAGGCCAAGCCCGACACCGCCGTCTTCACGAGCACGCCCTGGATCAACACGAAAGAATCGCTCTGTCAGCCGGGGTATGTGTTCGGGTTCGATGCCTATACCGGTGTCCGTCACCGACAGGCTCGCTCCATCCTCGCTGCTTGTCCAGGACAACGTGACTGATCCGTCTTTGGGCGTATAGCGAATTGCATTGGAGAGCAGATTGACAATGACCGATTCGATCTCCGCAGTGCTACCGAGCAACCGCGCCCTGGACTCGCAATCAATCGTGACATTCGCGATATTATCCTGCCCGATGAGTGACTTTTTGGCGGACGCGAGAAGACCACAGATATCGACTATTTCGTCCTGCCGGGCCGCGCCGGCGCCTTCCAGACGTGACAGCTCCAGCAACTCCGTGACAATCTTGTTCATTCTCGTGGCCTGAGCCTGCATCTGGGCGAGCGGCTTCTGCCAGGCTGCCGGCACCTCCTCGTCCTCTGCCAGCGTATCCAGGTAGCCAGTGACCACCGTCAATGGTGAACGAAGTTCATGCGATGCATTGCCTACGAATTCACGACGCATAGCGGAAAGTCTGCGACGTTCCGTGATGTCCTGGATCAGTAATAATTTCTGGGCAGCGCCGTATGGCACGATTCGGCAAAGCAGCCAGCCACCTTCGAACACCGGGGACCGTATTTCGATGCCATCGGAGAAATCGCCGGACCTCAGATATGCGCCAAACGCCGGGTCTCGCAGAATATTATCAACTCGTTGGCCACGGTCCTTCTTGCGCCTGAACCCTGCAAGACTCTGTGCCGCCTTATTGCACAGGACTATTTCATAGTCATCGTTCAGAATGATGCCGCCATCCGGCATTGCGTTTGTGGACTTACGCACTTCCTTCAGCAGCCGGCGATAACTCTTTCTGTAGAACTTGACCAGGTGTCGTTGATGAGTAAACCGGGAATACAGTTGCGACCAGATACCGTCGCCGTACTTCAGGCTGCCAAAATGCCTGCTCTGCAGGGCCGCCTCAAACCTGAGCAACTGGCGGACTTGCCAGCCCAACCCGATCAGTGCAGCGACAAGCAATCCCCACAATACCTGGTCGTATAGCCAGCCGATCAGTCCCCCCGCAGCAAGCAGGAGAAGCTGGCCAATGATGACATTTTGTCTGGCTTTTGAACCCATTATTCCTGAACGACGCGGTGCGATGCCTCAGGCATCGAGTAATGAAAAACGATAACCGGCTCCACGAACAGTTTGAATATAATGCTCAGCGCTGTGCGCGGTCAGCGCCTTTCTGAGCCGCCTTACGTGTACATCAACCGTCCTTTCCTCGACATATACGTTGGCGCCCCAGACTCGGTCCAGCAACTGGTTCCGGCTGTAGACACGACCCGCATGGGTCATCAGGAATTTGAGTAAACGGTATTCAGTAGGCCCAAGGTGAACTTCCCTGCCCTTCACGCTGACCCTGTGGGCCGCCGCATCCAGTTCGATATCGCCTGATGTGACGATTTCGCCTTCGACCGATCCTGAGCGACGCAGCACCGCCTTGATCCTGGCCAGCAATTCCCGCGGAGAAAATGGTTTGGTGACGTAGTCGTCCGCACCGCCTTCCAGGCCTGTCACCTTGTCGTGCTCGTCGGCACGGGCGGTCAGCATGATAACTGCCAGATCCTCGAATTCCTTGTCTCGCTTCAACAAGCGGGTTAACTCAAGACCACTCATGTCGGGCAACATCCAATCGATCAGCGCCAATTCGGGTCTTTCGTCCGCCAGTAACTGACGAGCCTCTCGACAATCTTCGGCCTCAAGAGTGTCGTAACCCGCCCGAGAAAGATGAAAAGCAATCATCTCGCGGATCGCGCGTTCGTCTTCAACGATTAGAATTTTGCTATTGGTCACTGCCAGGTACTTGCCCGGGCGCGGCCGAAATCAAACGACCTTGCCCAAAATCTGCCTCGGAATAGCGCGCATTAGATCAGTCAAATATTACAGCTCTGTTACCAAAGAATCGCTGAAAATCCTGGTACCCGATGAAATACCAGCCTGTTTGCCGCAATGCGTCAGTTTCCTGGCGATGGCTTTTCCGCCACTTTTGTCCTCAGGTAGGCGGGTGCGAGCGACTCCGGCGCAATCACCGCCCCGGACATTTCGCCAATTTGCAGCACATAGCGTGCACGCGGGCAGGAAACAGGCACCAGGTGAGAGATGCGAGCCCGATTCGCCTGCATAAGCTCAGGATAACGTTCCCAGGCTGCGCCGGCGGCTGCACAAGCACGCCCGGTGAGCGGAAGCTCACCGACCGAACAAATTCGTTCCTGGTCCTCCCGCTGCGGAAGCTTGTCAGCACCTTTCCGGTAACTGCCGAAGTAAACTTCATTCATGCGCGCGTCCTGCGCAACCACAATGCAATCCGCGTCGTCTGACTCCATTGCCTCGGCTGCAACAGCGGCCAGCGACGACACGGGAATAATTCCGAGCCCGGCGCCGAACGCCAACCCTTGCGCAACCGACGCACCAATGCGCATGCCGATAAAAGAACCCGGGCCATTGCCAAGCACAATGGCGTCGAGACCGGACAAAGCCACGCCGGCATCTTCCAGCAATCCTGAAATCATGGGCATGAGAATTTTCGTATGTTCGCGCGGCTCGATGACATGATTTTCGAGCAACTGATTACCCACTTTGAGCGCGACCGAGCAGGCATTTGAGGATGTATCCAGCGCCAGCAGATTCATCCTGCCTGCCTCTCTGCCTCATCCGCCGCAGCCTCGTGTGCCGCGAGAAACTGCCTGACTTCATCTACAGAATCGGTGCAGCGCATGGGTTCCAGGCTCTTCAGGAATACCTTGCCATAGCTTTTGCTGGTGAGCCTGGGGTCACAGAGCACAATCACACCGTAATCGTTATCGTCGCGTAGCAATCTGCCGGCACCCTGCTTCAACGATAATACTGCCACCGGCAACTGGTGACCGGTAAAGCCATTGCCACCCTGCCGCCTGATAAATTCGAGTCGGGCCATCATCAACGGGTCCGCCGGTGAGGCAAACGGCAATTTGTCGATTGCCACAATGGTCAAAGCTCTCCCGCGGACGTCCACACCTTCCCAGAAACTGCCGGTTCCAAGCAGAACCGCATTTCCGTGATCGCGAAACCGCCGCAACAGGTCGTCGCGCGGTGCGTCGCCCTGGATCAATAACGGACGACCTTTTAGTCGGCTCTTGCGCGTTTTGAACCACTGCCTCGCTGCATTCAGCGCGCGATGACTCGTAAACAGGCAAAATAAACCACCGTCCGTCAGATCAAGAAGCGGCAGGACGTTTTCGAGCATTTCACCCGTGTGCGTTCTTTCAGACGGAGCAGGCAGGCCCGGCGGCAGCCAGACCATGCCATTCTTTTCCAGCGCATAGGGGCTTGGAAATGTAAGGCTGGTCGCACCTCCCAATCCCATGCGGTCGGTGAAGTGACTGAAATCCTCACCGACAGCCAATGTCGCTGACGTGAATATCCACGCCTGGCGTTGTGTGTTGAAAAGCCCGCTTAGCGTATCGGCCACATCCAGCGGAGTGAGATTCAGGCGGATGCTCCTGGGGTTGACGTCCAGCCAGCGAAGACCGTCCCAGGATTCATCACTGGCAAGATGCGACAGGCGTTCAATTGAAGAAAATAGCTGGTCGTAAAGTTTTTCGAGCTCGACCGACGAATGAGTCAGGTTGCTGACACCCTCGAGCAGCTCTTTCAGTGCCGCCGACAGCGTCGTCATTGGCGTGCGCAGGCTATCCATTACAGCCGAAAGTTCGTGGCGACCCTCTTCCCTCGGTGATTCCGCGCGCAGGACCCTCAGCGCAGTGTGGGCTGTGTCGAGGCGGCGCTGAAATTCCGCGTCTTTGAGTGGCAAGGTTGCGCCACGCAACTCGTCAAACAAACGCTCAAGTTCACGACTTCCGAGGCTGGTGCCAAAGAACTGGGCGGCAAGATCCGGTATCTGGTGTGCTTCGTCGAGAATGATGGCGTCAGCTCCGGGCAGGAACTCGATGAAACCTTCCTCTTTCATGGCAAGGTCGGCCAGCAGCAGGTGGTGATTGACAACGACCAGGTCGGCTTCCTGCGCTGCACGACGCGCTTTGACGACATGACATTTCTGGTAAACAGGGCACTCGGATCCGAGGCAGTTGTCTGCCGTCGACGTTACCAGTGGCCAGATCCCGGAATCCTCCGCAACCTCAATGAGTTCCGCGCGGTCGCCTGTCAGCGTTCTGTGGCGCCACCCGCGGACTTCGTGAAGATCATCCATCACGCTGCCTGATGCCAACTGGTCAGCAACAGTGTCCAGGCGTTGCAGACAAAGATAGTTCGCCCTGCCCTTTAACAACGCAGTCGAAACCGGACGGCCAACCGCCTTACCGATCAGCGGCAAGTCCCGATGGTACAACTGGTCCTGCAGCGCTTTGGTACCGGTCGAGATGATCGTCTTGCGACCACTCATCAACGCAGGCAGAAGGTAGGCGAAAGTCTTGCCCGTGCCGGTACCGGCCTCGACGACCAGCTTCCCCGAGGTTGCAATAGCCTCCTCAACCGCTTCGGCCATCCACGCCTGACCCGCCCGCGGCTGAAAGCCGGGGAGATAGGATTTAAGGGGGCTATCGGGCCCGAAAAACGCGGTAAGGGATTGCACAGCGGCAATATACCGTGCCTGCGGCAAATTGCATTCGTCAAATCAAAACAGATTAGCGATTTGCGATGATTTCAAGCGAGTGCTAATCGCCGTTAATCAAAAGCTGCAGATTCAGATTGCCTGTTTGTTACATATTTCAATTCACAGATATCAATTCAGTCGGGCACGAAATCTCGCCATTCCCTTCGCGCCGACTTCCAGACCGTCCTGCAAGACCCAGCGCACGTGCGTGAAGTCCTCGACTTGCGCTGTGCGTTCTACGCCGCCGGTTCCGACTATCAATTCATCCGCCGCACCAAACGTCTGCCCACCATCAACAGAAAACTCGATCACGGTGCCCGGCCCGAACGCCGATCCGGCGACATAGGTCAGGCTTGCCGAAATCGGGTTGGTAATGATCACGTGCTCCGCGGGTTTGTCGCTGACGTTCGTGAAGGTAATCGTGTATATGATGTCCTCGCCCGGCACCACGGCTTCCGGGGCAACCAGGTGTCGCTCTGTTTCGCCTGTTGCGTTAACCGATACTTCTTCTTTTTGCACCAGCGTGCGCACGTTGAGGTGACCCTTTTCCTGGGCCATCGCAGCCACGGCGAAAAGTACCGAAGCCATCAAAATCAATTGCAGAAAAGTTTTCATTTCAATCCCCTCGTTAGCGCTGTTTTCAAACCCGGTTAATCAATCGCGATCTGGAAACTCGCAAACGTCGATTTTTTATTGTGCAAAACCAAAAATTTGCCATTGCCAGTCAACCCTGCCTGCCCGCCATGCACATGCCGCAGGAGCATGCGCAAACGCGCCGCTTAAGCGGTCTCCCCACAATCTCCGGCAAACCCCGCTCAGTTGCCATGTCGAGGGCCGGATTTAGGTAGGTTTTGAGACCCTTCTCACAGGGTCATCGTGAAGTCCGTCACAGCCGGAAATCCTTGATTTCAAGCATTTTGGCGGCTGATCAAGATGGCGGGCCCGGTCAACAAGTGCCATGTCCCCTGGTCTTTTTATGGTCTATTTTCCCCATATCAGAGATTTTCCCGAATCGGGACACAGGGGGTGCACATCGCCGACTGCTAGGTATAATTGCGCACCCTGACGGCGCCCATTACCAGGCGCGGCAAATACTCACAACTTTCAGAGATTGAACATGACAACCACACTTTCCGCCCTGCAGGAATGGGTAGACTCAGTCGCAGCGCTGACGCAACCCGACCACATTTACTGGTGCGATGGCAGCGAAGCCGAAAACGCCCGGTTAACGGCGGAAATGTGTGAATCGGGCATTTTATCGCCGCTCAACAAGGAAACGTATCCTGACTGTTATCTCCACTTGTCAGATCCCTCGGATGTCGCCCGGGTCGAACACCTGACGTTCGTCTGTACGCAGGAAGAGGCAGACGCGGGACCAAACAACAACTGGATGGCACCGGCCGATGCGCACGAGAAAATAGATGCCCTGTTTGACGGTGCCATGAAGGGCCGGACGCTGTATGTCATCCCCTATTGCATGGGTCCGCTCAAGTCGCCGTATGCGAGGCTGGGTGTAGAAATTACTGACAGTCCCTACGTCGTGGTCAACATGCGAATGATGACCCGTATGGGAACGCCTGCACTGCAACGCATTGAAAAAGAAGGCACTTTTGTTAAAGGACTGCACTCGACGGGCGACCTTGATCCCGAGCGCCGGTTCATCATGCACTTCCCGGAAGAACTCACCATCAAGAGCATTGGCTCCGGTTACGGCGGCAATGCGCTTCTCGGCAAAAAGTGTCATGCACTTCGAATCGCGAGTTACCAGGCACGCACCGAAGGCTGGCTCGCTGAGCATATGCTGATTGTTGGTATCGAAAACCCGCACGGTGAAGTTCACTACGTTGCCTGCGCTTTCCCGTCTGCCTGCGGCAAGACCAACCTGGCTATGTTGATTCCGCCCGAGTCGCATCTGGGTTGGCGAGTCTGGACACTGGGTGACGACATCGCGTGGTTGCACAAGGACGAAGGCGGCAAATTGCGCGCGATCAATCCGGAAGCCGGCTATTTCGGTGTCGTTCCGGGGACCAACGAAAAGACGAACAAGAACGCGTTCGACATGATTCATGGCGAAACCATCTTCACGAACGTCGCCACCACAAAAGACAATGAGCCATGGTGGGAAGACAAGAAATATGGCGAGCCCGCCAAAAACTGGCGGGGCGAGGATTACGACCCCGCCTCCGGACCCGCAGCCCATCCGAACTCACGATTTACTGTTTCGGCAACCCGC